>NZ_AYKF01000078.1 GCF_003732545.1 Salinisphaera orenii subsp. halophila YIM 95161
TAAGTAATTGGTTGTTACTAAAGAGATTATACCGGCTTCGCCGTTCTGTTTGGTGCAATATCCGGGCTAGCTGGGTAGAACCCGTTAGACACTTTTGACGACGGTTCTTAGGTGCTGCTGAAAAACCCGTGCAATCTGCGGGATACCGGCATTCTTAGTCGAAGCTTAGTGGAGCGTGTCTGATGCGGAGTCCGGACGTATGACGTCACATACCGGGTGGCTCGGTATTGCGCCTGGACATTGAGGGGCAGCCGGCGACGTAAGAACGATGATGAAGAGCCACCGACGGACCGCCCGACTTCAAGGGCGAAGCGCGGCGCACGGACACCCACGAATGCAGGACCGACCCCGATGCCCGGCTGTATAAGAAAGCCAAGGGCCAACCCAGCCGGCTGGGTTATATCGGCCACGTGTTGACCGACAATCGACATGCCCTGGTCGTCGACGCCGAGACCACGCATGCGAGTGACACCGCCGAGGTCGATACCGCCCTCAGGATGCTGGATCGCCGATCTGGTAAACGTCGACTGACCATCGGTGCCGGCAAGCACTACGACGAGCATCGCTTCATTGACGGCGCTCGCAAGGCGTGCCTCACACCTCACGTTACTTAGAACAGCCAAGGTCGGTGATCGGCTATCAACGCCTACACCACACGCCACGTCGGCTACACCAAGTCGATCAACGCCCGGCACCGAGTCGAGACGCCATTCGGCTGGAGCAAGTACGCCCGGCCACTCCGCCAGACCATGCTATGAACCGCCCCGAGAACACTGGAGGCCCCAGCTCTTGAGAGAATGGAGCCATGAAACAAAGCAAACGATATTCACCGGAAGTGCGTCAACGTGCGGTTCGGATGGTGTTCGACCATCAGGGCGAGTATGCCTCGCAGTGGGCGGCTATGGGATCGATCGCGGGCAAGATCGGTTGCACGCCTGAGACATTGCGTAGCTGGGTTCGCCAGGCCGAGCGTGATCACGGACTGCGCGACGGCCAAACCACCGACGAGCGCGAGCGCGTCAAGGCGCTTGAGCGCGAGAATCGCGAGTTGAAGCGCGCCAATGAGATTCTGCGCAAGGCCTCCGCGTATTTTGCTCAGGCGGAGCTCGACCGCCGACGCTAACCATGGTGGCTTTTATCGACGATTATCGCGACGTCTACGGCGTCGAGCCGATCTGCCGTGTTGTGCCGATCGCACCGTCGACGTATCGCGCGATCAAGGCCCAACAAACCGATCCGAGCCGCCAATCAGCCCGGGCGCGGCGTGACGCCGAACTGCGCGACGCCATGACCCGAATCTGGGATGACAACTTTCAGGTCTATGGCATGCGCAAGGTCTGGCGTGTCTTGCAGCGCGAAGGCTGGGCCGTGGCTCGCTGCACGGTCGAACGCCTGATGCAACAGATGGGCCTACAAGGCGCTGTGCGCGGCCGCACGCCGAAGACGACTGTTTCTGATGCCGATCAGCCCAGCCCGGCTGATTGGGTCAAACGTGCGTTTACAGCGTCTCAATCCAATCGATTGTGGATCTCGGATTTCACTTATGTGGCGACCCAGAGTGGCTTTGTCTATGTCGCCTTCGTGATCGACGTGTTCGCACGGCGCATTGTCGGCTGGAAAGCCAGCAGCACGCCGAATACCGTGCTCGTGCTCGACGCACTGGAGCAGGCCATCTGTGATCGTATGCCGGGGCGCGAGGCGGCACTGATTCACCACAGCGATCGAGGCGTGCAATATTTATCGTTTCGGTATGCCAAGCGTCTGAGCGATGCCGAGATCACGCCCTCGGTCGGGCGCGTCGGCAACGCCTACGACAACGCCATGGCCGAGACCGTAATCGGCCTGTTTAAAACGGAAGTCATCCGCCAACGCGGACCATGGCGCGGCGTCGCGGACGTCGAATTCGCCACGCTCGAATGGGTCGATTGGTTCAACCATCGGCGCTTACTCGAGCCGATTGGCTATAGGCCACCGGCTGAAGCGGAGCGCATGTATTATCAGCAAAACACCGAGTCAGCCATCGCGGCATGACTCAAACCCACGAGCCTCCGAAAAACTCGGGGCGGTTCACTACGCGGCCTGGACAAGGCAAGCTGGTGTTTACCATTTATAACCTGATACAGACGGCCGCATTGGAGGTACATGAACACGAGCCATAGCGGACGGTGCCTGAAAACCGGGATTTGCCGCCTGTGAGCCCGCGGATCGATCAGAAAATGACCGGAAGCCGAGTCGGAAAGTTCGACAGATAAAACTTGCGCAACAATTCGGGCGCTATTTCAGCAAGACCCTTAGACCTCTTACTTATCGCGTGCAATTCCGGACTTTATGACAAAACGCAAGACCGTCGGGCAAAGCCATACGCTCTGCTGATCGGCACATTGTTTGAACGCCAAGTCGGAGCGAACTTGGCTTCAACGCCGGACTGAATAAACCATCCGGCCCACAAAAAAAATGGGGCGAGCTCCGCCACTGTGCGAGGCCGAGGAGAACGATCCGATGAGCAAAAAACAGACAACATTCAGGCAGAAGTACCGTGATGCAACGCCGTTCTGGTACCGCGGTGAAGCCCATCTGGCGTTCACACTGATCTTCACGGTCGGCGTGATCATCTACTGTGCTTTTCAGATTGAAAATGCCACGTTCTGGCAATGGGCCGTGGTCGTGCCGATCTTCTTGTTCGGGAACTACGTCGAATGGGCCGCGCACCGCTACATCCTGCATCAGCCGATTAAGGGCTTGCGCATGATCTATAAGCGCCATGTCCAGACCCATCATCGCTTCTTTACGCATGACGATTTGTCATTTGAAGACCAGAAGGACTGGCGGGCACTGCTCTTTCCGCCTTTTGCTCCGGTGATGTTCGTATTGAGCGCGGTGCCAATTGCGCTGCTGATTAGCTGGATTTGGACCGCCAATACAGGCTATATCACCGTAATCACCATGGCTGGTTACTTTCTGATGTACGAAGGCTTGCATACGCTTTCGCACATTGAGGATAGTCCATTCTTAGACAAGTTGCCGCTGGTTAACACGGTGCGTCGTATGCATGTCACCCATCATCACCCGGCGCTCATGCAGCAGCGCAACTTCAATCTGACGTTTCCCATATGTGACGCGCTATTCGGCACCAGTGATCTCAAGCGCGGCCTATGGGGCACGTTATTTAACGGTAATAATGAAGCGTATATGGACCCACAAGATCGCCGTCGCTTCGACGAATATAAAGGGGGGAAGGACGAGACATGGCCGCCTGAAGAAGCGGTAAACGACGAGAGTAAGTAAGGCTGCGTCGCAGTTTGAGGAACTGTTAATGAAATTCAAAAAAAGTATTATCGAAGTACTGTTGGTCTCTTTCGTACTGGCTTTTAGTGCGTCGGCCGCCGCCAAAGATCTGCGCCTCGGTCTTATCGTGCCGAACTCGCATGCGTGGACCGCCGCAGCCCGGTCCATGGCCAAGGACTTGAAGGAGCAATCCGACGGCAAATACACCGTCAGCATTTATCCGTCAGGCCAGCTGGGTAGCGAGGCGCGCATGCTGCAGCAGCTGCAGACCGGCGCCTTGGATATGGCCTTTTTGACGCTGGCCGAAATCACGAATCGTGCACCCGAATTCGGCGCATTCTACGAGCCTTACTTGGTCGAGAATGTCGAACAAGCCGGGGAACTCCTCAACGGCCCGACGGCGACGAAGATGCTCGATAACTTGCCATCCGAAGCGGGCGTTGTCGGGGTCGGCTACGGCATTGCCTCGATGCGCGTCATGTTGACGAACTTCCGGGCTACGAGCGCAGAGGATCTGAGCGGACGCAAGATACGAATCACACCTTTTCCTCCGGTTCGGGATTTTTACAATCTGCTGGGTGCCGCGTTCACACCCATGCCGCTACCCGACGTGTACGACGCGTTGGCTAATGGCCAGGTCGACGGCGTCGATGCTGACATGGAGCTGGTCTGGAAATTGAAGCTCTACCAGCGCGCCCAGACAGTGTTGAACTCGAATCACATGATGTTTCCCGTCATCGGGCTCGTGTCCGGTCGCCTCTGGGCGCAGCTTAGTGAATCGGATCGAAAACTGATTTCTGGCGTGGCCAAGAAGCATCTCAACGCGCTGTTTCCGAAATACACGAAAATACAGGCCGAGATGACCCGCAACGTCAAGAATGCCGGTGTCGACGTGGTGGATGTCGGTCCGGATTTCTTTGGCGACGTCACGGACGAATGGGACGTGCAGTGGACCCGCAAAGCGCCCGTGTTGAAAGACTTGAAGGCCGAAGCGGCGGCGATAAAACGCGAGGACGCGCCGCAATAGCGCAACGAAAGAGCGTGCGCGCCATCGACGTGTGTCATGTCGGCAGCCAGCGAAGACGATAAATGATAATCCGCTCAATCCATGCGCTCAGTGATTTGATCGCGCGCTGCGAAGGCTTGGTGCTCCGGGCCTTGGTCTTGGTGCTACCGGTGATGGTGCTGATAAATGTCACGGGCCGAGCGTTTCGGTCACCGGTTTACTGGATGGACGAACTTGCCGTGCTCAGCATGTGCTGGCTGGCAATCATCGGGATGTCGCTCACGCTTAAAACGCGAGATGCGGTCGCCGTGACCATGGTGCAGGATGCATTGCCGCCGCGGCTGACCAAACTGCTTCGTGTGCTATCGGACGCGATCGTATTGGGATTTGCGATCGCACTCGTGGTGTTTTGCTATCTCTGGTTCGATCCACTACTGCTCGTAAAGGTCGATTTCGATCTCAAGGCATTCGCCGCGCAATCGTTCAACTACGTCTATGACGAGCCTACTTCCACGCTCGGCGTACCGATGTTCTGGTTCTGGCTGATCGTGCCGGTCGCTGCTTGTACTTGTGCGGTGCATGCGTTGTCCAATTTGCTGCGCACCCTCTTGCAGCAACCGGCCGCCCCCGCATCCGACTCTCCGATTGCCTCGAGCGGAGCGGATACGTGATACCTGCCGTATTTGTCGCATTGTTGCTTATCGGGCTGCCGATCGCTCTGGTACTGGCAGTGACCGCGATGGTCTATATCTATACCAGCGGCAATTCCGTGTTGTTCCTATCGTTTCCGCAGCAATTCTTTGGCGGTTTGAAGAACTACGGGTTGTTGGCCATTCCGCTGTTCATGATGGTCGGCGAGTTGATGAACGAGGGCGGCATTACGCGTCGACTCGTCGCTTTTGCATCGGTGTTCGTCGGCGCGGTTCGGGGTGGGCTCGCATATATCAACATCATCGCCAACATGGTGTTGGCGTCCATCGTCGGCTCGGCCAACGCGCAAGTCGCGGTGATGGCGCAGGTCATGGTCCCCGAGATGGAGAAAAAAGGCTACGACCGTGGTTTCGCGACTGCGACCACCGCTGCCGGCGCGTTGCTCGCTCCGGTCATTCCGCCTTCGATGTTGTTCGTTATTTTCGGTGTGTTGGCGCAGTTGTCGATCGGCGACTTGTTCATTGCCGGAATCATTCCCGGCCTGATGATGGCCGTAGGCTTCATCGTCGTCATCGCCTTGTTGGGGCTGCGCTACAACTATCCTGCGAGCGAGCGTCTGAGTCGTTCCGAGAAGATCGCCAACGTCATGGCGAGTATTCCGTCGCTGGTGGTCCCGACGGTGATGATCGGCGGAATTCTCCTCGGCTTGACCACGCCCACGGAAGCGGCTGCGGTTGGCGCAGCAATGGCCGCTCTGGTAGGCCGGTTCATCCACGGGGAGATGAAATTAGACCGCTTGGGTGACATGTTGCTGCGTGCTGCGCTCAACAGCAGCGTCGTGCTGGTCCTGGTTGCAGCGGCTGCCGTGTTCGGTTGGGTGATCGTCTACGAAAACGTACCTCAGCAGCTTGCGGACTTGATGCAGAACCTCACCTCGGATCCCTTTATTTTCATGATGCTGGTCATGGGATTGCTGTTGTTGGTGGGGATGGTGCTTGATGGCATCGCCGCACTCATTCTACTGGTGCCGATCCTGTTGCCGGTGGCGACGAACGTCTACGACATCAACCCTTATCACCTCGGTGTCGTGATGTGCATCAACTTGACGCTGGGGCTGCTGACCCCGCCGGTGGGCGCGGCGCTTTACGTGGCAGCGCGTGTGACCGGCTGCAAGCCGGGCGACATCGTTCGGCCGCTGTTGCCATTTCTGCTGGTGACGATGCTGATTCTAGTGATTATCTGCTGGCAGCCGGCGCTTGTGACCGGGTTCGTGAATTACTGACCGAACGGTTTGGGCGTAATAACTACGGGCAATTCAAAGGAGCGCTTTGTATGAATCGATTGGAGGGAAACGTAGCCATCGTCACCGGTGGCGCGCAGGGGATCGGGGCGGCCTATGCCCATGCGTTGGCCGCAGAGGGTGCACGGATCGTGATCGCCGACGTGTTGGACGGCACCGCTGTCGCCCAAGCGATCGAAGCCGAGGGCGGACAGGCAATATCGGTTTGGACCGACGTGTCGGACGAAGCGTCGACGCAGGCGATGGTCGATGCCGCAGTCGAACGGTTTGGGCGGGTCGACATACTTGTGAATAACGCGGCTATCTACGCCTCTCTGTCCCTTAAATCGTTCGAGAAGATCGATATCGCCGAATGGGACAAGGTCATGGCGGTCAACGTGCGGGGCCCGTTCATCTGTGCCCGGGCGGTCGTTCCGGTCATGCGGGAGAACGGCTATGGCCGCATCGTGAATATTTCATCCGGAACCCCGTTCAAGGGTACGCCCAATCTCATGCACTACGTCACATCCAAGGGGGCGATTCTGGCTCTGACGCGCGCTCTCGCCCGCGAAGTTGGTGGCGACGGCATATGTGTCAACACGCTGGCACCGGGCCTGGTACTCAGCGAAGGCGTGATCGAGAACGCCGATATGCGTGATGCGTTGACCGCGCCGGTTCTCGCCAGTCGTGCGATCAAGCGCGACCAGATGCCGGAAGATTTGATCGCACCGCTGATTTTTCTCTCCTCCACCGACTGTGCATTCATGACGGGCGAGACGGTGGTCGTCGACGGCGGGTCGGTCATGCACTGACCTGAATGTCGGGCTAGTGAATGAGCCGTGCGGCAGAGGTTTCAGCGCAGCGTACAGGAGTCGAACATGAGCGATATGACGACACTGCATTACATCAATGCAAAGGCAGTTTCATCGGAGAACAATGCAATTGCCGAAAGTTTCAATCCCAATAATGGTGAGCTGGTCGGCACGTTCGCCGACGGCGGCCGTCGGGAAGCAGAGGCCGCGGCGGAGTCGGCTCGACACGCATTTTTCGCCTCCGACTGGGCTCAACAGCCACGCCAGCGTGCAGCGGTCCTTCTCGCATTCGCCGAAGGCGTGGAAAAGCGACAGCGCGAGCTGGCGACTCTGATGGCCCAGGAAACCGGAAAGCTTTTCAAGGCCGCCTGGGCTGAATTGTCGGGCACCGTGTCGGAGCTGCGTTTCTACGCCGGCCTGGCGCGAACGATCTTCGGTCGAACCACGGAAGTCGAGCCGGGCTCGTTATCGTTGCTCATGCGAGAACCCGCCGGCGTTGCGGGAATCATAGTGCCGTGGAATGCGCCTGCGATTCTGCTGGTTCGTTCGTTGGCGCCCGCCATGGCGGCGGGCTGCACCAGCGTCGTCAAGCTCTCGCCGCAATCGGCGCTGTTCCAGAGCGCGTTGCTGCAGTGTCTTGCAGAAATCGACAGTCTGCCCGCGGGCGTCGTCAACTGGTTTGCCGAAACAGGCAGACAAGGCGGCGAAGCGTTGGTCGATTCGCCGCACGTGGATGTCATCAGCTTTACCGGCAGTTCGCCGGTGGGTCAGGCGATCATGGCGTCCGCGGCCCCGACGCTGAAACGTTTGAATCTTGAACTCGGCGGCAAGGCACCGTGCGTGGTGTGTGCCGATGCCGACCCACAGGCAATCGCCCCGCGTTTGGCGGCCGCTGCAACGATCGCCTCGGGGCAGCAGTGCACCGCTGCCGATCGTGTGCTGGTGCACGAGAGTCTGCTCGATCCGATGCGCGATGCGCTGGTTTCGGCATTACGAGCCATACGGGTTGGCTCGGCCATGGCAGAGGACAGCCAGATGGGGCCGCTGATCGATTGTGAGAGTCGCGACCGCATTCGACAACGGGTCGATCAATCACGCGCTGACGGAGAAGTGATTCTGGAAGGGGATATTCCCGCGCATACACCCGAAGGCGGCGCATTTCTTTCACCCAGTCTGGTTGAAGTCGAAGACGTCAATTCACCCTGCATCCAGGAAGAGTTCTTCGGGCCCATCTTGAATCTGGAAAGTTTCGATACGGATGAAGAAGCCGTGTCGCGGGCAAACGTAAGCCGGTTCGGACTGGCAGCGAGTGTTTGGACTCACGACGGCGCTCGCGCGATGCGAATTTCGCGTGCTCTGCGTAGCGGCACCGTGTGGATCAACGATCACAACAAACTTTTTCCGGAAGCCGAGACTGGCGGGTTCGGAGCGAGCGGCTTCGGGCGCCTGCACGGGGCTGAAGCCATGATGGAGTTTCTGGAAACCAAACATGTGTATCAAGACGTCGGGCGTATCAAGGGCGCCGATTTCGATTAGAGCGCAATGTCACTTATGACCTATATCGCAACATTTTTGGATCAGACGATGATTGAATTTTTGTTACGCATCGGCGGCACGAGGTCGTGTCGAGGAGTTCACGAATGAGTGCCGGTACACAAGCGGTGACGTCGCTGCGCGCCTGGTTGGAGCGCATGGCCCATACAGACCGTCTCGCCGTTACGAAATCCGGCGTTGCGCTGCGTTATGAGGTTGCCGCGATCGCCAAGCGCCTGGATGGCCACCAAGCGGTCGTGTTTCCAGAGCCAGACGGCCACGCTATTCCCGTGGTATCGGGGCTTGTGGCGCGCCGGGCGTGGATTGCCGAGGCGATGGGCGTGAGTGAGTCGGCCATGTTGTCGCACTTCCAGCACGCGGCCAGGAATCCATTGCCGTGGCGCGAAATCGCGGATGCGCCGGTACAGGCTGAAGTGCATCACAGCGTCGACCTGAAGCGCATGCTGCCCGCGCCGACTCACAACGAGCACGATAGCGGGCCGTATATCACCGCGGGTCTTTTGATCGCGCGTAATCCGCGCACCGGGGCGCAGAACGTATCGATCAACCGCTGTCAGATCAGCAGCGAAAACCGTATGGGCGTGCTGATTCTGCCGCGCCATGCGCACGCGTTCTACGAGTCCGCCGAAGCGGCAGGCGACGCGCTGGAAGTGGCAGTGGTGATCGGCGTCGACCCGATGACTCTGCTCGCGTCCCAGGCCATCGTGCCGATCGACCACGATGAGTTGGAGATATCGGGCGCATTGCGGGGCGCGCCGCTTGATGTGGTCAAGTGCGTGTCCAACAACGTTCGCGTGCCGTCCGAAGCCGAAATCGTGCTCGAAGGCCGCATGTTGCCGACCGTGCGCGAGCCGGAAGGCCCGTTCGGTGAATTTCCGCAGTATTACGGCCCCCGTGCCGATCGCCACGTAATGGAAGTCGACGTGATCACGCACCGCGAGCGGCCCTTGTTCCACACTATCGTCGGCGGCGGTCTCGAGCACCTGTGGCTGGGTGGCATTCCTCGCGAGGCGACGCTGCTCGATCACTTGCAGCGCAGCTTTCCGAGCGTCGTCGATGTGCACCTGCCGGTGGGCGGCGTTTGCCGTTACCAGCTGATCGTGCAGATCGAGCAGCGCCAGGAAGGCGAGGCCAAGAACGTGATCATGGGCGCATTTGCCGGTCATTACGACATCAAGCAGGTGATCGTCGTGGACCGCGACGTGAACATGCACGACCCCAACGAAGTGCAGTGGGCGATTGCGACGCGTTTCCAAGCGGACCGTGATCTGATGATGATTTCGAATGCTCAGGGGTCGAAGCTTGATCCGTCGGCACGCGACGGCGTCAGCGCCAAGCTGGGGCTGGACGCGACTGTGCCGATGAGCGCTGAGCCGTTCGATTTCACGCGTATCCGCGTGCCGGGAGAAGACACCGTGGGTCTGGGCGAATGGCTGGCCGAGGATCCCTTGGCTCGGCTCGAATCGGTGCTGGGGTCATGACG
This sequence comes from Salinisphaera orenii subsp. halophila YIM 95161, assembly GCF_003732545.1. Taxonomy (GTDB): domain Bacteria; phylum Pseudomonadota; class Gammaproteobacteria; order Nevskiales; family Salinisphaeraceae; genus Salinisphaera; species Salinisphaera orenii_A. Next base: position 10,071 of record NZ_AYKF01000078.1, read on the forward strand.
CCGAGCGCGACTCCGAAAGCGCGCATGGTCGTCGGTATCACCGGCGCGTCGGGAATCGTGCTCGCGATCCGCTTGCTGGAAACGTTGCGGCGGTTGGATATCGAGTCACACCTGGTCATGAGCCGGGCCGCGAAGATGACGCTGCGCTACGAGACCGACCGCAAGGCAGCCGATATTCATGCGCTCGCGGATGTCGTGCACGCCATCCGCGATATCGGTGCGCCCATTTCGAGCGGCTCGTTTCGCACCCTCGGGATGATCGTCGTGCCTTGTTCGATGAAGACACTCGCCGAGGTCGCAACGGGGGTGACCGGCACGCTGCTTTCGCGTGCGGCCGACGTAACGCTCAAGGAACGCCGTAGGTTGGTACTGATTCCCCGCGAGACCCCGCTCCACGCCATGCACCTGCGCAACATGCTCACCGTGACCGAGATGGGCGGCGTGATCGCGCCGCCGGTGCCGGCTTTCTATAACCGGCCGGAGAGTCTCGACGACGTCGTCGATCACTTGGTCGCGCGCGCACTGGATCTGTTCGGCCTCGATGCCCAACTGATGCAGCGCTGGGGTGAAGACGAATAAGAAACGAGCGATCGGAGGAGATGGAACATGAATATTAAACGTCTTATACAGGCCGTGATAATCGGTTCGAGTGTGGCGGTGACCGCGGTATCCAGCGCGCAGGCACAGGCCGACGAGCCGGTGAATTTGCGGGTGACATCATTCCGCCAGGGCTCGAGTTGGTACGTATATGGCGTGACGCTGGGCGAACTGCTGCGTCGTCACCTGCCCAAGGGCTCGACCATCGATACACCGCCGCTGGGCGGTGGCACAGCGAATCCGCTGCTGATCGAGCGTGGCCGCGCAGATATAGGCCTGAGCTTTTCGGTCGTGAACCGCTGGGCGCGCGAAGGCACGGAGCTGTTCGACGCACCGCAGGACAAGCTGCGTGCCCTGATCGGCGGGCTGGATCAGTATTATCTGGGCATTGTCGCGAACAAGTCAAACGCCGGCCCGACACTCGACAGTTATGTGAACGACACGGTTTCGGAGCCTCGCGTGATGTTATTGCGCAAGGGCAGTTTCGGCTCCTTTGCCGGTGAACAGATACTTGGCGAGATCGGCGCCGATGAAAACGCCGTGGAAGATCGCGGCGGCCGCTATACGTTCACCGATTTCTCGACGGTGAAGTCGGCGTTTCCGGCCGGCCGTACCGACCTGTTCATCCAGGTTATAACCCGCGGCCATCCAGCGATCACCGAGATCGCAGAAACGAGCGACGTGTCGTTCCTCGAACCCAAGGCGTCCACGCTCGACGCCATGAAGAGCAAGCACGGCTGGGAACAAGCCACGCTCGATGCCGGCGCGTTTCGGGGTCAGGACAAGCCGCTGACGCTGCCTGGCACGACGAGCACGATCATCGTGTCCGCGGATATGTCGGATGAGCTGGCGTATCAGATCGTCAAGACGGTTTGTGAAAATCAGGATGCGTTCCGCGCCGGGCACAAGGCGCTACAGAACTTCGACTGCGCGACCAAGGCCTGGAAGTCCGAGAATCTCGGGCTGCCGCTGCACGAGGGCGCCAAGCGCTACTACCGTGAACAGGGCTGGTTGAAATGAACCTCGCGCGAGCGCTCGACCGGACATGAGTGAATCGTCAGATACCTCTGCGAATACCGATAGCGAGCAGAAACCGGCGGATGCGCTGGCCCTGGGCGGCTGGCGTGATCTGTGTCGTCCGGCGCCGCTGGTCGCGCTCGCTTGGGCGTTGCTTCAGCTGCTCATCTTCGTTTGGCCGGACATGGACATCATGGTGCGGCGTGCCGGCCACGTCGCATTCGCCACGGCCCTGACATGCCTGTTGATGGGCAAGGTGACCGGTTTTATGGCGGGGCGGTGGTTCTACCGCGCGCTCGCCTGTATCGCGCTGTTGCCGCCGATCTATATTTTCATCGAGCTGGATCGGATCTACGATCGGATTGTGCAGCTCGATCCGGTGCTGATCGGCGACTATGTGTTTGCCTGTGCCATGCTGGTGTTGCTGCTCGTGGCGGCGCTGCGTCGTGCCGGCTTGGGTATGTTCGTGCTGGCCGTTGTGTTCATTGCCTATCAGCTTTTCGGCGGCGACATGCCGGGCGTGCTCGGGCACAACATGTCCGGTTTTTCGACGTTCATCGAGGTTCTGTTTCTGACTGAGCGGGGGATATTCGGTATCCCCACTGCGGTCTCGGCTGAAATCGTATTCTATTTCATATTATTTGCCGGCATCTTCGATGCCTATGGCGGCGGCCAGCTGATTGTGGATCTGGCCATGCGTTTGACCGGTCGGCAGGTGGGTGGCCCGGCGAAGGCGTCGGTGATCGCATCGGGACTTACGGGCAGCGTGTCCGGCAGCGCCGTCGCCAACGTCATGAGCACGGGCATCTTCACCATTCCGTTGATGCGCCGGGTGGGCTACAACTCCACCTTTGCGGCGGCCACGGAGTCCGTGGCGTCCACTGGTGGTCAGATCCTGCCGCCGGTGATGGGAGCGGGTGCGTTCATCATGGCCAATTTCCTGCAGATTCCTTATCAAGAGGTGGTTCTGGCTGCCTTGGTGCCGGCCCTGCTGTATTTCGCGAGCCTGCTGTTCGTGGTGCATTACCGCGCACGGCGTGATGAGATCAGCATGCTCGGCGCGGATGAGGTGGGCGACTGGCGCGTTGCCCTCAAGGCGCGCTGGCATCTGCTGGTGCCGTTGATTTGGCTGGTGGTGGTCATCGTCTCCGGGTTGGCCGTCGCCGAAGCCGCCGTTCAGGCGAGCATCTTGACCGTCGTCATTGGCACGCTGCGGCGTGGAACACGCCAACGGCCGCTTGAAATCATCCAGGCTTTGGTACGAACCAGCGAGCGGGCTCTGTCCGTGGCGCTGCCCTGTGCGGTGGCAAGCGTGATCGTTGCGGTGATCGCGTTCACCGGTTTGGGTACGAAGTTCACGTCGCTGATTGTGGCCATGTCGTCAGGGAGCCTGGCCCTTGCGCTGATTCTGTCCGCGCTTGGCAGTTTAGTGCTGGGCGCAGGCATGCCGACCACATCGGCTTATATTATGGCAGCGGTGCTTATAGCTCCCGCGCTAGTCAACTTCGGTCTCGACCCGACCGTTGCGCACCTATTCGTGTTCTATATTTCGATCATGTCGATGGTCACACCGCCCGTGGCTCTGGCCGCCTATGCAGCGTCCACGATTTCAGGTAGCCGTCCAGGGCCGACCGGCTGGTGGGCGTTCTATCTCGCAACGCCGGCGTTGGCTATTCCGTTCGCCTTCACCTTGCACCCCGAACTGGTTACCTGGTCTTCCGCGAGTGGTTTGGCATGGGCCCTGTTGCAAGTGGTCACTGCGTGCTGGGCGCTGGCTGTTGCCGTCCCGGGCTGGCTTGGGCGGTCATTGCACTGGGCCGAGCGCGGCATGTTCGCGGGCGCGGGCATCGCCTGCTTCCTGCCGTTGATGTGGCTCTCGATCGCCGGGTTTTTCGTGCTCGCTGCGTTGGTTGGCGTGATACGCCTTGGCGCCTCCTCATCCGGTGCCGCCGCCGGGGGCGCATCCAACGAGCGGCAACGACGGGGCCAGTCGAGGTAAAGGTCGTCGGCGACTAGTCGGTGCGATTACTCATCGATCCGGGCGGCGGGGGGACATCGTCGGGCACGAAGAAGTCGGGCCAGAGGTCCTGGCTGGCATCCACGGCGTACTGATCGAAATCGGTGACGCCGTGCTCGTGGAGCAGTACGTCGTCGATGCAGAATCGTCCGGTGAACGTGCGGCTGTCGCGCGTTAGCACGAGATGCGCGGCGTCGGCCACGATCTCGGGCTTGCGACAGTGCGCCATCATTTCCTCGCCGCCGATCAGATTGATCGCCGCCGTGGCGATGCCGGTCCGCGGCCAGAGCGCGTTGAAGGCGATGCCGTCATCGGCGAATTCCTCGGCCATGCCGAGCACGCACAGGCTCATGCCATATTTCGCGATCGAGTAGGCCACATGCGGGGCGAACCATTTCGGCTTCATGTCCAGCGGCGGCGAGAGCATGAGCACGTGCGGATTCGCGGCTTTCTTCAGGTAGGGGATGCATTTCTGGCTGACCAGGTACGTGCCGCGCGTGTTGATCTGGTTCATCAGATCGTAGCGCTTCATCGGCGTTTCTTCGGTGCCGGTCAGCGAGATGGCGCTGGCGTTGTTCACGCAGATATCGATGCCGCCGAAATGTTCGGCAGTGTGGCGTACCGCGGCTTCGACCTCGTCCTCCTCGCGGATGTCGCAGACGATCGGCAAGGCCCGGCCGCCCGCGGCCTCGATCTGCTCGGCGGCGGTATGGATCGTGCCGGGCAGCTTCGGGTGCGGTGTATCGGTCTTGGCCGCGATCGCCACGTTGGCGCCGTCGGCCGCGGCGCGCAGGGCGATGGCCAGGCCGATGCCGCGCGAAGCGCCGGAAATGAACAGGGTCTTGTCGCTCAGTCCGTTCATGGCTATGCCTCGGTCGGAGGTGGGTACGGGTTCAGCCGCGATCGCCGCGGGAGGGCAACGCGAAACGCATCACGCGATCGATCAGCCACGGCGACAGGCCGCCGGGGGCCAGCCGACTGGCGCGCATGAGCATCCGGTACGATAGCCCCGGCACCACCTGCGACTTGCGGCCCAGGCCCTTGAGGCCGGCTGCGACGACGTCCTCGGCGTTCATGATCGAGGCCCGCAGGGGCGACGGCCAGCGGCTGGGGTCGACGTCCGCGTGTTCGAGAAACTCGCTTTCCGTCAGCCCCGGGCACAACGAAACCACGTCCACGCCGTCGCGGGCGAGCTCCTCGTGCAGGCCTTCGCCGAGGTAGCGGTTCCAGGCCTTGGTCGCACTGTAATGCGAGAACTGCGGCGTGGGCACGATGCCGGCGATGGAGGCCAGCATGATGATGCCGCCGCGGCGATCGTCGCGCATGCGCGAGCCGAAATGATGCGCCAGAATCAGCGGGGCCCGGCAGTTGAGGGCGAGCATCCGGAGTTCGTCGTCCAGATCATGGTCGAGGAAGTCGCCGGTGACACCCGCGCCGGCGTTGTTGACCAGAAGCCCGATGTGGCGCGTGCCGAGCGCCTCGGTCAGCGGGGTCAGGAAATCCGGGTCGGTGAGGTCGGCCGCGATCGTGAGCGTGCGCACGCCGTGCCGGGCCTCGATCTCCTTGCCGAGGGCCGCCAGTCGGTCGCGCCGACGGGCCACGAGGGCGACATTGAGCCCGCGGGCCGCGATCTGGCGCGCGAACTCGGCGCCGATGCCGGCGGAGGCGCCGGTGACGAGAGCCCAGGGGCCGTATTGTTCCGCGAACGCCATGCGTCGAGTCCTCCGTTGCCGGTCAGGCGCCGCTCCAGTTCAGCCAGAGCAGGCCCGCGTTGAGATAGACGGCGTAACTCACCCAGGCCAGATAGGGCGCGAGCAGCACGCCGGCGAGTCGGTCCGCGCGCCAGAACGCGGCCAGAGTGGCCGCCAGCGCGATCCAGAGCGCGACAATGACCAGCAGCGCCCAGCCCAGCGCCTGGGCGCCGAAGGCGATCGGCATCCACAGGGCGTTGAGTGCCAGCTGGAGTGCGAACAGGCCGAGCGCGGCCCCCACGCCGGCCGTGCGCCAGACCCGCCAGGCCGCGACGGCCATGGCGATGTAGAGCAGCGTCCAGGCGATCGGAAACGCCACGTCCGGCGGCGTGCCGGCGGGCTGGTTCAGGCTTTCATACCAGACACCGGGCGGGAAAATCGCCCCCGTCAGAGAGGTCAGCGCCACCGCGATGCCGCAGATCAGCGCGGCGCGGACACCGTGGAATCGTTCAGGCATGGAAGACACCCCGCCGGGTCGGAACCCACCATGTGAAACCGAAGATCAGTGTGGCCATGATGGTCACGCCCCAGCCGATGCGGCGTTCGCGCACGGCGATGAAGGCCAGCGGGAATTCGAGCATGTGCAGCATGATCACGATCGCCCACAGCTGCGCGACCGGATGGGCGAAACCCTGGCTTGCATAGAGATACACGCCGAAGGCATGCAGCACCAGCGTGATCAGGTTGCACGCCAGCCAGAAACGGCGATTGTCGGCGAGTGCGCCCATCCGCTCAGCTGGCCGCGGCGGTACTGTCCGCGAGCATGGTCAGCAGCAGCCGCGGGATGGCATCCGAGGTGCCCAGATACGGCGCGATCTCGATCCGGACGTCCGGATGCTCCGCCTGCTTGCCGGACACCGCGTCCGGAATGTCCTCGCTCACGTGCCGCCCGGCGGCGAGAAAATACGGCAGTACCGTCACCTGGGTGGCGCCGGCGTCGATCAGGCGCTGTATGCCGCCCGGGATGTCGGGCTCGGCGAGCTCGAGGAACGCGCAGTCGATGAGCGCGAAGCGCGCATCGTCCGCTTCGCGCACGCGGGACGTCAGATCACGGACTTCGTCGTTGGAGGCCTCACGGCGGCTGCCGTGGGCCACCAGCAGGAGAGACTTTTTCATGCTCTGGATGGTATCAGACAGCGGCGCGGGTGCTTGTTAGACTATTCGCCCTCATCGCAATGCCGGTGGTCCATCATGCAGATGCCCTCCAACGAACCCGTCACCTTCCAGCGCGACTGCGAGGCCGTGCTGATCCCGGCCGGCGACACGGTCGAGATCCCGGTGGGCACGCACGGCAACATCACCCAGGCACTGGGCGGCTCGTTCACCGTCTATATCGCCGGCAATCTGATCCGGATCGCCGGCGAGAATGCCGACGCCATCGGCCAGGAGGTGCCCGAGCCCCTGACACTGCCGGACGGCGCCGGGGACGACGACGTCGAACGGATCGTCTGGGAGCAGATGCGGACCGTGTTCGACCCGGAGATTCCGATCAATCTGGTCGATCTCGGCCTGATCTATCGCTGCGACTTCGATCACAGCGATCCGGAGGCCCGGGTGGTCCACATCGACATGACGCTGACGGCGCCGGGCTGCGGCATGGGCGACATCCTCGTCGACGACGTGCGCAGCAAGGTGCGGATGGTGCCGACGATCGGCCAGGTCAACGTCGAACTGGTCTTCGAGCCGCCGTGGACGATGGAGATGATGAGCGACGCCGCCAAACTGCAGGTCGGCATGCTCTGAAGCCGCCGTTGCCCGGGCGGGCAGCGACGATCCCGTGGGCTTGTTTGCGTGCTAGCCGCGGGCGCGGGACGCAACCGTCCTATTTCCGTTCCCGAGCGCGGCGAGGTCGCGCGCCCGGAACCGGCGACGATGAACGGTACCGGGCGGTCGCCGGCCCGGATCCGGCGACCGCCGCGCAAGGCTAGAAGCGGGACGTGAAGCCCACCACGACCGTGCGCTCGGGCCCCGGCCGGATCCCGTTCACGTAGTCGGTGATGAACTGCTTGTCGGTCAGGTTCCGGCCCTGGATCCAGACGGTGGTGTCGGCGAAGCCCGTGTCCGGCAAGTCATAGCTCGCACGCGCTGACAGCAGGGTGTGATCCGGAATCTCGCCGAGTACCGCCGGTTCGCGGATCTCCACCGAGCCGGTCGGCCGCGCCAGATTGTCCGGATCGATCGGATTGCCGTCCTCGTCGGCCACGGTCAGTGTCGGCGCGTTGCCGCTGCCCGCGAAAAAGCTGTCGAGATAGTGCAGGCTCGCGCTCACCCGCCACCCGGTCCGGTGCTCCAGGCCAAGGGTGAACGTGCCCACGTGATTGGGCACCTGGGGCACGTCGTTGCCGTCGAGATCACCGCTGGTGAATTCGGCCCTGGTGTAGTTGTAGGCCAGTTCGCCGAAGACGTTGTAGTCGGAGTCGAGGTGGAAGGCGCGGCTGTCGATGCGGGCGCTCAGATCCAGGCCGTATGAATAGGAGTCGGCCGCGTTGACCACGAGATTGTCGCCGTCGATGGTGATCGGCTCCTGCACCACCGTGTCCTGGATGCGGTTGTAGAACACCGCGCCCTCGAGGCGCGTGCCGCGGATCGCCGTGGTGCGAAAGCCGAACTGGCTGTTGACGCCGGTTTCGGGCTCGAGCGGGAAGTCCTCGGCCGTGCGTGCGAACGCCGGCGTGTAGCCCCGTCCGACGTTGGCGAACAGCTGTGTTTCCTCGAAGCCCTCGTAAAGCAGGCTGATGCTGGGCAGCACGAGGGTGTTGTCGTCCTTCTCCCGCGGTGAGCCGGGTTCGGAATCCTCGAAGATCACCTCCCGTTCCTGGGTGTAGCGTTCCACCCGCACCCCCGGCGTGAGGGTGACGTCGCCGATCCGGATCGCGTTCTGGACGAAGCCGGAGATCGCATCGGCGTCGTACTCGGTCAGCGAGCTGCCTTCGCCGGTGGTCGGCTCGAACACGCCGATGCCGGCGCGGCCGCGGTTGCTTTCGTCCAGCAGCTCGCCGGTGCCGCCCACCGGTTCGCGATCGCTGAACTCGTGCCACTCGTAGCGCACGCCCCATTGCAGCGTGTGCTCGGCGCCCAGCGCCTCGAGGTCGGTCAGCTGGAAGCGCGACTCGGCGCCGTGGGTCTTGTAGGTGCGGTCGCGGCCGATCATGACGCCGCTGGCACCGCGTTCGAAGAAGAAGGCCGGATCCTCGTAGCCGTCGCGGCTGAAATCCGGCGAGCCGTCGACCACGTCGACCTCGTCCGGCTCGACGGTGAAGCGCGGCCGCTCGAGGTCGGTGTGGAACAGTCGGGTCGAGATCGACAGCCGGTCGGTCGGCCGCCAGTCGTGGGTGAGGTCGTACTTGAAGTAGTTGACCGAGATGTTGTTGTAGCGCTGCGCGAACCGGCCGCGCTTGCTGCGCGGGCTGCGGTCGTACTCGGCGGGTAGCAGATTGCTCTCGTCGTAGTGCGAGCGTTCGCGGAAGTAGACGAAGGAAAAGCCGAGATCGTGACGATCGTTGATCGCCCAGTCGGCGCTGGCGAAGAAGTCGTCGTACTGGAAGTCCTCGACGTCGAAGCTGCCGTCGGCGTTCATGCCGGTATAGGCGAACACCGTGCCCACGGGCCCGTCCGTGCGCGTGTGCATGATGTGACGCTTGAACGTGCCCTGACCGCCGGCGCCGAGCTTGATGGTGGTCTCCGGCGTTTCGGTGGGCTGCTTGTTGCGGAAGTTGACGATGCCGTGGTTGTTGAGCGGGCCGTGCAGCACGTGCCCCGCGCCCTTGAGCACGTCCACCCGCTCGAGGCGTTCGACCGGCGGCGTGTAGTGCGCGCTCGGATCGATGTAGGTCGAGCCGTTGATCGGTACGCCGTCCTCCAGCAACAGGGTCTTGCGCGATCGCCGGGTCGGCGCACCGCGCACCGCAATGCCCGAGCGGCGCCCGAGCACGTCGTCATACACGGTGCGCACGCCGGCGGCGTAGTCGAGCCCGTCCATTAGCGTGTACGGCTGCTTTTCCTCGAGCTCGTCGTCGTAGAGCGTGGCCGCCGCCCCGGGGGTTTCGGTGATGTCGGTCGGCACCGTCTCCTCGACGTTGATCGGTGCCAGCATGCCGCGCTTGCGCTCCTCGGCGAATACCGGCACCGCTTCGAACATCAGCCCCGAGCAGGCCATGACGGAGACCGCGCCCCAATTCCTGGAGCGCACGGTTGTCGTGCGTTGCATACCCTCGTCCTTCTGTCGCTTATAGTTATCGGCCCGCCGGACGGCGGCACCGGGACGAATCTAGCGTGGCCGCGGGTGCGCCACCATGGGAAAACTTCCCGACAGAACGGCGCGGGCCGCCCGCGTGTCGGAAGGTGCGCCCGGCCGTGCCGACCGCGGCCCGGTCGGCGTCAGTACGACGGCGGCGCGGCCCCCGCGGTGGCGGCACCGAACAGACGTCGGACCAGGACGCGCTGGGCGTCCAGGGCCTCGCGGGTCGCTTCGGCCGGATCACGGGTGGCACGCAGTGCGGCGAAGCCCTCGGCCAGCAGGACATGGGTTTGGCCCATGCCGAAGCCGCGCGCCGGCGCGCGGGCGGCCTTGAAGGCCCACCAGGCGGCGCGATTGTCGGCGAAACCGGCCAAGCGCTCGATGAGCTCGCCCACCCAGGCCAGCTGGCGCTCGCGTTCGGCGGCCTCGCCGACCCGCCGGAAGGCGCGGACATAGCCGATGGGCGTGATCGTCACCGGGTATCGGCCGTCGAGCAGGGCGGCGGCCAGCGCCCGGTCCAGCCGATCGGCGCTGGCCTGCAGCCGTGCGGCCACGATCAGCGGCCGCAGATCGCTCATGATGCGGCCGACGCGGGCGACGGTCCGGTCGGGATCGTCGGTGAGCTCCGACCAGTCGGCCTCGAGATAGAAACTGCGGCTGAGGAATCGCAGCAGCGCCGCGCCGTCGTGACGCGCGGCGTGGTCGCGGTGGCGGGCCGCGACGTGGTCGGCCTGCCAGCGGCGCACCCGCTCGATCTGTTCGGCCAGGCCTGGCCGCTCGGGCGTTTCGCACTGCGCCCGTTCGGTGCGCAGCTCGGTCAGCGCCCCGCGCAGGGTGTCGGCGTCGTTCACCGGGCCGCGTCCGGTACCCGGATGCGCGCGAAGGCGGGCGCGGTGAGGCTGCCCAGATAGAGGCTGTCGCCGACGCGCTCGACGCTGGTGATGGGCGCGAAGGCGCGCTCGCCGGCGTCGCGGAGATTGGCGATCACGCGGGCATCGGTGTCCAGCCCGACCACGTGGCCGACATGGGCCGGCTGCGGCTGGAGTTCCCGCGGCAGGTCGTGGACGATCGCCCGCAGCCACGGCTTGTCGGCGGCGAAATCCAATAGTGGATCGCGCGGGGCGAACAATGCCAGCCAGAACGTGCCCTCGCCGTCGAAGGACAGCCCGTCCGGGAAGCCGGGCAAGTTGTTGATGAAGATGTCGCTCTGGCCGGCTCGGTCGCCGGTGAGCCAGTAGCGACAGATCCGGTAGCTGCCGGTCTCGACCACGAGCACATAGGCGTCGTCGGGCCCCACGGCGACCCCGTTGGCGAACTGCAGGCCGCCGAGCAGGACGGTCGTGCGGCCGGTGTCCGGATCGTATTTCAGCAGTCGGCCGTGGCCGCCGTGCTCGAGCAGATCGGTGCGGTAATCCGACTGGCCGTAGCGGCTGGAGGCGTCGGAAAAATAGATCTGGCCGTTGTCGGCGACGTCGACGTCGTTGGTGAAGGCGAACGGGGTGCCGTCGGCCCCGCTGGCCAGCACCGTGATGTCGCCCTCGGCGTCGATCGCGAGCAGGCCCTTGTCGGCATCCGCCACGATCAGGGTCTGATCGGCGCGGTCGCCGCCGTCTTCACTGTCGTCGTCGTCGCCGGACCCGGCCTCGTCGCTGCGCGGCACCGGCCCTTCGGCGAACGCCAGTCCCAGGGGGCGGCCGTTGGTCGTGGCGAAGACCTCGCTGTCGCCGCCGTCGGCGTCGAAGCGGCGGATGGTGCCGTCGGCGTAGCCGGCGTACAGCCGCCCCTGGGCGTCGCTCGCCACATCCTCCGGGCCTTCGGCCACGCCGTGTGCCATGCGGGTCTCGCCGGACAGGTCACTGCTATCGTCGAAGGCCGCCTCGGCGTCGGCCAGCGGCGGCGGGTCCCAGGCCTGCGGCTCGAACGACGACGGCCAGAACACCGCATAGGCGGCCCAGCCGGCCACCGCGAGTACGGCGAGTGTCAACAGTTTCTTCATGCGGTCCTCGATGGACGATCGTGCCGCGGCGGCGCCCCGTGATTCCGTATACTCGGCCTCAACACGAAAACCACGCATTATCCATATATGAGCGCTGAGGTCTCGTCCGAACTACACGCCAAGCGGCGCGCCGGGCTGGCCCGCATCGAGCGTCTGGCCTGGTGGCTCGACGACGCGGTGCGGGTGCCGGGCATCGACCGGCGGGTCGGTGTCGACGGCATCATCGGTCTGGTGCCCTTCGTCGGCGACCTGGTGGGCGCCGCGCTGTCCAGTCTACTCGTGATCGAGGCGGTTCGGCTCGGGGCGCCCAAGCGCGTGTGGGCGCGCATGGGGCTCAACATGGGGCTGGATTTCGTCATCGGTCTGGTACCCGTGTTCGGCGATCTGTTCGACTTCTACTGGAAATCGAACCGCCGCAACGAGCGTCTGATGCGACGCTGGCTGGAGTCTGCGACGACCACCGAGACCGAGCCCCGCTCGCGCTGGCCGGGGGCGCTCGGCCTCACCCTCGGCCTGGCCTGCGCGCTGACCGCGACCACGGTGCTCTGGCGCGCCGTGTTTGTATGAGCGGCGTCGACGTCGGTGACACGGCACCGCCGATCCGGCGCCGCGCGCACGATGGACGCGTCGTGGACACGCGGGCGGCGATCGGCGCCCATCCGGTCGTGGTGTACTTCTATCCGCGCGACGCCACGCCGGTGTGCACCCGTCAGGCCTGCGGATTCCGCGATCGCCTGGACGCCTTTGCCGCGCTGGATGCCGAAGTCATCGGTGTCAGCGCCGACGACGACGCCAGCCACCGGGCGTTCGCGGCCCGTCACGGACTCGACTTCGCGCTCGTGGCCGATACCGACGGCGCACTGTCGAGGGCCTTCGACGTCGGCCGTGCGCTGGGGGTGCTGGCCAATCGTGTGACCTTTGTCATCGATCGCGACGGCGTCGTCCGGCTGCGGTATCAGGCCCAGCTGGCGGCCGCGCGCCACGTCGACCGCGCCATGGCCACGCTGCAGTCGCTGTCCGGCCGGGCGTAGTCGGCGTTGCGGCTAGGTGCGCTGCGGCGCGCCGCTGCCGCCGCAGCATGCGCGCCGTCCCGTCGCAGCGTCGCCGGCAGGCAGCTCGAATGCCCGGGCGCTCGAGGCGGCGACGCCCCGTCCGACCGTTTCCGCCGGCGCGGATTCGTGTGGGATTCTATCGCCGGACCACGGCCAGCAGCAGTGCGATCCAGCCGCCGATCAGCAGCGCGCCGCCGATCGGCGTGATCGCCCCCAGCCAGCGCATGCCGCTCAGTGCGAGTACGTAGAGACTCCCGGAGAAGACCAGCGTGCCGAGCGTGAAGCCGCCGATCGCGGTCGTCAGCGCGGTGCCGGCCAGGCCCTGACGCGCCAGGATGCCGGCGCCGAGCAGTGCCAGCGCGTGATAGAACTGATACTGCACCGCCGTATGCCAGATCGCCTGGAGATCGGCGGGCAGCCGAGAGGCCAGGGCGTGGGCACCGAAGGCACCGAACAGTACGCCGATCAGACCATAGAGACTGCCGGCGGCGAGGGCGAACTGGCTCATGCGGGAAACCGGTCGTCGGGGATATGGATGCGGCCGTGGGCATAGCACACGGCGTGCCCGCCCAGATGCACGCGGGCGCCGGCCAGGCGACAGGCCACGGTGCCGCCGCGGCGCGAGCGCTGGCGGCCGGCCAGCGTATCGCGACCCAGCACCTGCGCCCAGTAGGGCGCGAGCATGCAGTGCGCCGAGCCGGTGACCGCGTCTTCGTCGACGCCGTGGTGCGGGGCGAAGTAGCGCGAGACGAAATCGTGATCGGCGTCGTGGGCGGGCGCGGTCACGATCAGGCCGCGGTTGTCGCCGGCGGCATGGCGCGCCAGGGCGTCCAGATCGGGCCGGAGGGCGTCCACGGTGGCGGGGTCGTCGAACACGGCCATGTGGTTGGGGCCGACGCGCCAGGCCGAGGGCGTGGCCCCCAGGGCCGCGGTCAGCGCGGCCGGCGGCGCCGCGGCCTCGACGGGCTGCGCCGGGAAATCCAGCCAGAGCATGCCGTCGGCCATATCGACGCCGAGCCTGCCCGCCCGGCGCGTCGAGAAGGTCAGCGGCGGCGTGAAGCCGTCGCGGCAGCGAAGCAGAACATGGGCGCTGGCCAGTGTGGCGTGGCCGCAGAGCTCGACCTCGCAGGTGGGCGTGAACCAGCGCAGCTCGTGGACGGCGGCATCCTGCCCGTACGCCGGGCGCACGAAGGCGGTCTCGGCCAGATTGTGCTCAGCGGCGATCGCCGCCAGCGTGGCGTCGTCCGGCCAGGCGTCGAGCAGCACGACGGCCGCCGGGTTGCCTTCGAACACCCGTGTCGCGAAGGCGTCGATCTGATAGAAATCGAGGGCGCGCAGCGAATCGGCCATCATAAAACTGTCATGGTGCTGTCATGTCCTGTTGCTATCCACGAGGGCCGAGTTCGCGACCCTGACGACAAGGCGCCAGAATACCCCTATGACCGCGACCCGAAAATCCGAGCCCGACGCGGGCGGCACGCCGCGCCTCGATGCGCCCGAACTGTTCATCAACCGAGAGCTGTCGCTGCTGGAGTTCAATGAGCGGGTGCTGGCGCAGGCCCGCGACACGCGCGTGCCGCTGCTCGAGCGGCTGAAGTTCCTGTGCATCTCCTCGACCAACCTCGATGAATTCTTCGAGGTGCGGGTGGCGGGCCTCAAGCAGAAGGCCGAGCTCGTCAACACACCGACCGAGGCCGACAACCGCGCCCCGCGCGAGGTGCTGCGCGAGATCGGCGTGCGCGCGCACGAACTGGTCGACAAGCAGTACGCCACCCTCAACGACGAGCTGATCCCGGCGCTGGAGGCCGAGGGCATCCGTTTCCTGCGGCGTTCGGAGTGGAATCCGCGCCAGCGCGAATGGCTCGCCGAATACTTCGAGGAGGAGCTGCTGCCGGTGATCAGCCCGCTGGGGCTGGACCCCGCGCATCCGTTTCCGCGCATCCTCAACAAGTCGCTGAACTTCATCGTCGCGCTGGACGGCACCGACGCCTTCGGCCGCAAGATCGATTATGCGGTGGTGCAGGCCCCCCGGGCGCTGCCGCGCGTGATCCAGCTCCCGGCCGAGGCCACGGGCAGCGGCCCGCACGATTTCGTGTTCCTGTCGTCGATCATCCACGAACACGTCGTCGACCTGTTTCCGAGCATGGGCACGAAGGGCTGTTTTCAGTTCCGGGTCACGCGCAATTCCGACCTGTTCGTGGACGAGGAGGAGGTCGACGATCTGCTGCGCGCCGTCGAGGGCGAGCTGCCCTCGCGCCGCTACGGCGACTGCGTGCGCCTCGAGGTGGCCCACAACTGCCCGCAGTCGCTGTGCGACTATCTGATGGACCGGTTCCTGCTCACGCACGAGGATCTCTACCAGGTCGACGGGCCGGTCAACGTCAATCGCCTGATGGCGCTGCTGGAGACGATCGACCGTCCGGATCTCAAGTACCCGGCGTTCTCGCCGCGCCTGCCCAGCGAACTCGGCCCCAGCGGCGACCTGTTCGCCGAGATCCGGGCCGGCGACGTGCTGCTGCATCATCCCTTCGATTCGTTCCTGCCGGTGATCGACTTCGTGCGCCGGGCCGCGGCCGATTCCCGGGTGCTGGCGATCAAGCAGACGCTCTATCGCACCGGGCCCGATTCCGCGGTGGTGGATGCCCTGGTGGAGGCCGCCAAGGCCGGCAAGGAGGTCACCGTCGTGGTCGAGCTGCGCGCGCGCTTTGACGAGGCCGACAACATCGAACTCGCCAACCGGCTGCAGGCCGCCGGCGCGCACGTGGTCTACGGTGTGGTCGGCTACAAGACCCACGCCAAGATGACGTTGATCGTGCGCCGCGAGGCCGACGGTCTGCACAACTACATTCATCTGGGCACCGGCAACTACCACCCGAAGACCGCGCGACTGTACACCGACTACGGCCTGTTCTCCTGCGACCAGACGCTGGCCAACGACGTCCACGAGATGTTTCTGCAGCTGACCAGCCTGGGAAAGGTCTCCGGCCTGGAGCGCATCATCGACGCGCCGTTCCGGCTGCACTCGGCCATCCTCGAGAAGATCGAGCGCGAGGCTGCGCATGCCTGGGCGGGGCGTGGCGCGCGCATCATCGCCAAGATGAATTCGCTGGTGGAGACGCGGGTCATCCGCGCGCTGTACGCGGCCTCGCAGGCGGGGGTGGAGATCGATCTGATCGTGCGCGGCATCTGCTGCCTGCGTCCGGGTGTGGCGGGGGTGTCGGACAACATCCGCGTGCGTTCGATTGTCGGTCGCTTTCTCGAGCACACCCGCGTGTTCCATTTCGGCAACGACGATGCGCCCGAGGTGTATCTGGCGAGCGCGGACTGGATGGACCGCAACTTCTTCCGCCGGGTCGAAACCTGCTTTCCCGTGACCGCGGCGCCATTATATGATCGGGTGATGCGCGAGCTGGCGCTTTATCTCGCCGACGACAGCCAGGCCTGGATGCTGGCCAGCGACGGCCGCTATCACGCGGTCGAACCGGCGGGCGATGCGCCGGGTCTGTCGGTGCAGAAGCGCTTGATGGAGGGGCCGGGCTAGGCCGAACGCCGGCACGGGCGTGAACCCGCCGCCGTCGTTGCGGTCTGAAGCGCACATTGACGGGTTTTCGCCGGGCTGCCGGCTCATTCTCTCCAACCAGGGAAAGCACACATGAAACGATGGATGATGGCGCTGCTCGCGAGCGCGATGCTGCTCGGCACCACGCAGGCCGCGTTCGCTGCCACCGCGCAGGAAAACAAGCTCGACGATGCCACCACGGTGATCCGTCAGTTCGTCGACATACCGGAGAACGCCATTCCGCCGGCGCTGCTGCGTGAGGCCTACGGCATCGCCGTGATACCGAGCGTGCTGAAGGTCGGCTTCGTGGTCGGCGGCCGCCGCGGCAAGGGCGTGCTCTCGGTGCGAACGCAGGACGGCTCGTGGTCGAACCCGAGCTTCATCACGCTCACCGGCGGTTCGCTGGGCTGGCAGGCGGGTGCCTCCTCCTCGGACATCATTCTGGTGTTCAAGACCCAGCGCAGCGTCGACAAGATCGCCAACGGCCAGTTCAACCTGGGCGCGGACGCCACCGTGGCCGCGGGCCCGGTCGGGCGCAGCGTTGGCGCATCCACCGATCTGGGCTTTGACGCCGAAGTCTATTCCTACTCCCGTTCGCGGGGTCTGTTCGCCGGGGTGTCGATCGAAGGCGCCCGGCTGGGCATAGATCAGGACGCCAATTGGCTGTTCTACGATGAAGCGGGCATCGACGCCTACAACATTCTGCGCAGTTCCGACGAGGCCGGTTTGCCCGAGGCGGGCGAGCGCTTCGTCTATACGCTGGATCGTTACATGCCGGCCGCCGAGAACTATCGCGACAACGCCCCCACGGGCAATCCCGGCGGTGATGTCGGTAGCCGCAACCGCAGTGGCGATGCGAACGCGTCCAATCGTGAGAGCGACGAGTATGGCGGCCGCGGTCAGGCCACGCCTTACGAGGACGGCGGTGACGGCGTGACCGTCCAGCAGGGCAACTACGACGCCGCCGACAACGACGGCAACGGTGGTGCGCGGCAGCGCAGCAGCGACGGTGCCGACGGCGGCAGCGGCTATGGCAGCAGCGGCGACGGAGACTATTGAGGCTTCTGCTCAGTCGTCCGGGACGCTATGTCCTGATCATCGCCGGCGCGATACTCCTCGCGCCGGCGGTCCTCATACTGCTCATGCGCTGGGTCAATCCGCCGATCAGCGCGTACATGCTGCGCACCCACTGGCAGACCGGAGCTGACGGTCCGGCGATTCATCACCGCTGGACACCGCTGGACGATATCGCGCCCTGCATGCCGCTGGCTGCGGTGGCATCCGAGGATCAGACCTTTCCGGATCACCACGGTTTCGTCTGGTCGGCGATCACGGATGCCATCGCCGATAACGCCCGCGGCGGCAGCGTGCGCGGCGCGAGCACCATCAGTCAGCAGACGGCCAAGAACCTGTTTCTGTGGCCGGCCAAGAGCTATGTCCGCAAGGCCATCGAGGCGTATCTGACGGGCTGGCTCGAAGTGCTCTGGCCCAAGCGTCGCATCCTCGAGGTGTATCTCAACATCGCCCAGTTCGACGATCATGTCTTCGGCGTCGGCTCGGCGGCCCAGCGGCTGTTCGGCACCACCGCCGCGGGCCTGTCGCCGGACCAGTGCGCGGCGCTGGCCGCGGTTCTGCCCGCGCCGACCCGCTACAGCGCCACCGCCCCCGGACCACACGTGCGGGGCCGCAAGACCTGGATCGCCGGCCAGATGCGCCAGTTGGGCCGCGGCTATCTCGACGACGTGCTCACGCGCTGAGCCCGTGTCGGTCGTCGGTCGTGCACCGCGACCTGTGTATAATACACGCGCCTCGTCATCGGATTTCAACGAATCTACGCTAGTCTGGAGTCATGCTGAAGCGGAGTGAGTTCGAGCCGGCGTTCTGGTTGCGCAACCCCCACGCCCAGACCGTGTTCGCCTCCAAGCTGCGGCCTCAGCCGCCGCTTGCGGTCGAGCGCGAACGCATCGAGCTCGACGACGGCGACTTCCTTGATCTGTCCTGGCTGCCGGAGCGCGGGCTCGACGACGACGCGCCGATCGTGATCGTTCTGCACGGCCTGAACGGCTCGCTGGAATCCAAATACGCGCGCGGCCTGCTGCGCGAGGTCGACGCCCACAGCGCGCGGGGCGTGCTGATGCATTTTCGCGGCGCGGCCGAGCCCAACCGCCTGCCGCGCAGCTATCACTCCGGTGAGACGGGCGATTTCGGCACGGTGGTCGATCACATCCGGCGCCGCTATCCGCGGGCGCCGCTGGCGGGCGCGGGCTATTCGCTCGGCGGCAACGTGCTGCTCAAGTATCTGGGCGAGCGGGGCGGTGACGCGCCACTGACCTGCGCGACCGCGGTGTCGGTGCCCTATGATCTCAAGCGCTGCGCCGAGGCGATCCAGCAGGGACTCGCACGCATCTATCAGGCCCATCTCATCAACGGGCTCAAGGCCTCGTTCGAGGCCAAGTTCAGCATCATCGACCCGCCGGAGCCGTGGCCGGATCTGTCCCGCGTGCGCGACTTTCCGTCGTTCGACAACGTCGTGACCGCGCCGCTGAACGGTTTCGCCGACGCCGAGGACTACTACGCGCGGGCCAGCAGCGGGCCGTTTTTGGCCGATATCCGTGTGCCGACCCTGATCCTGCACGCCGAGGACGATCCCTTCATGGCCCCGGACATCATTCCGTCCGAGCGCGACCTGTCCTCTTCGACCCGCTTCGAGTTGTCGCGTCACGGTGGGCACGTCGGCTTCGTCGCCGGCGGGCGCTACGGCGAGCCCGTCTACTGGCTGGAGACGCGCATTCCCGCGTTCCTGCGGGAGGCGTTGCCCGGTTTCGAGCCGGCCGACTCGCCGGACGCGGCGCGCCAGGCCGGCTGAGGCCGCATCCGCCCGTGCTGTCGGTCATCGTGCCGGTCATCGATGAGGCCGGCGCGCTGCCGGGCCTGCTCGCCGATATCGCCGCGCAGCGCAGGGTCGCGCTCGAGGTCGTGCTGGTCGACGGCGGCTCGCGGGACGCGAGTCCGGATATCGCCCGCGCGGCCGGCGCCCGGGTGATCGAATCGCGCCCGGGCCGCGGCGCGCAGATGAACGCCGGCGCCGCGGCCGCGCTCGGCGACTGGCTGTGTTTCCTGCACGCCGACAGTCGCCTGACCCATCCGGCCCAGCTGGCGGACGCCCTCGCACGACTCGAGGCGTGCGACGACCAGCGCGTGGCCGGACACTTCCGGCTGCGATTCGTGCGCGCGCGAGCCGGCCGCGGCCTGTTCTATCGCTATCTCGAGGCCAAGACGGCGACCGGGCGGCGCCACACCATCAACGGCGATCAGGGGCTGATGCTGCGGCGGGCGTTCTTCGACGCGCTCGGCGGCTTCGACACGCGCCTGCCGTTTCTCGAGGATCAGCGCATGGCCGCCGCGATCCGGGCGCGGGGGTGCTGGTGTCTGCTCGAACACCCCCTGGCGACCTCCGCGCGTCGTTTCGAGGTCGAGGGCGCGTTCGCGCGCTATCTGCTCATGGCGCTGATCATGGCCATGCACCTCGCCGAGGTGTCGCTCTTCTTCGCTCGGGCGCCGCGGGTCTACGCCCGTCAGCCGGAGACGGGCCGGCTGCGGCTCATGCCTTATTTCCGGCTGCTGCGTACGCTGGCCCGGGAATGCGGTCCGCGCGCGACCGGGCGCGTCGCCTGGTGGGTCGCCGGGGTGGCGGTATCGCAGTCGTGGCAACTGTTCTTCGCGCTCGATGTCGGCCTCGAACAGGGGCTGGGCGTGTCGCGGCGGCCGGCCACCCGGCTGCACGATCGCCTGCTGCGGCCGGTGTTCCACAACTGCGTCGCCCGCGGCCTTGTGCTCGTGCTGGGTGCCGGCGTCGTGTTCGGACCGCTGCAACTCGGGTGCGCGCTCGCCGAACGCGCGAGGCGAGACGAGGCCCGGCCCGAGTAGCCGGCGACCGGCCCGGATTGGCACCGACGGGTCGAGCCGCTTAGACTTCGCGTGATGAAAGATGATGCGAATACCGGGGCGGCCGCCGCGCGACCGCCGGTCGAGGCCTATCAGCGCGCCTTCGAGGCGACGCTAGGGATACCGTTCACCACCGGCAACACGATCGAGCCGCTGATCAACGGCGTTCGCATCTTCCCGGCGATGATCGAAGCGATCGAGGGCGCCCGCGAGTCGATCGACTTCCTCACCTTCATCTACTGGCAGGGCGACGTCGCCGAACGCTTCGGCCATGCCCTGGCCGAGCGCGCCGCGGCGGGCGTGCGCGTGCGCGTGCTCCTGGACGCTTTCGGTGCGAACAGCATGCCCGGCGACGTGCTCGAGCGCATGCAGAACGCCGGCGCCGAGATCGCCTGGTTCCGCCAGCCCATGCGCTGGCGCTTCTGGCAGGCCGACAACCGCACCCATCGCAAGATTCTGCTGATCGACGGCGTGTTGGGCTTCACCGGGGGCGTGGGTATCGCCGCGGAATGGGACGGCGACGCGCGCAAGCCGGACGAATGGCGGGAGACGCATTTCCGCCTGACCGGGCCGGTGCTCGACGGCCTGCGCGGCGCCTTCGTGTCCAACTGGGTGGAAACGCGGCGTCCGGAATTCGAGGAGCGCTGGCAGATCCCGACGCCGCCCGCCGACGGCGACGCCCGCATGCAGGTGCTGCGGACCTCGGCGGCGGTCAACTACAGCGATATCGCCACGCTGTTCCGGCTGCTGATCCGCATGGCGCAGTACCGCCTGCGCGTGACCACGGGCTATTTCGTGCCCGACCCGATCACCGTGGACATGCTCTGCGAGGCGGCCGGGCGCGGTGTCGAGATCGATATCCTCATGCCCGGGCCGCACACCGACTCGCGTGTCGCCAAGATCGCCGGCGAGGACGCCTTCCGGCCCCTGCTGGAGGCCGGCGTCCGGCTCCACCGCTATCAGCCGACCATGTTGCACGCCAAGGTCACGTTGCTCGACGACGTGCTCGCCGTGATCGGTTCGGCCAACTTCAATCACCGCTCGATGGGCAAGGACGACGAGATCGCGGTGACGCTCGTCCACCAGCCGACGGTCGACAAACTGTCCGCGGATTTCGAGCAGGATCGCGAGCGCTGCGAGCTCGTGCGCGAGGGCCAGTGGAAAAAGCGCGGCATCTGGCAGCGGCTGCTCGAATATCTCAGCCGGCTGCTGCGCCCGCAGGCCTGAATCGACGATCGACCGGCGAGACTCGCGCGGGCGCGGCAGTCTTCGTCTTGCGACCGGCGGCGCCGCCCGGCGGAGGCCGCGCGCAGCCGCCGGCATCGACCGCCGCCCGAACGATTACGACGTCGCGCGTCGCAGCCGTTCCAGGCGCAGGCGGTGACGGTCGTCGAACAGCCGCCGGGCGCCGAGGGTGACCGCCGACAGGGTGCCGAAGCCGGTGCCGGCGGCGATCAGGAACATGATCAGGATCTGATATTTCACGGCCTCCCAGGGCGAGCTGCCGGCCAGTATCTGGCCGGTCATCATGCCCGGCAGACTGATGATGCCGGCCGCCGCCATGGCGTTGATCATGGGGATCATGCCGGCGCGCATCGCCTCGCGCCGGATATCGGCGACGGCCTGGCCGGCGGTCGCCCCGAGCGCCAGGCGCGCCTCGATCACCGCGGCCTCGCGCCAGGCGTTCTGGGTCAGCCGGTCCAGGGCCAGCGCGATGCCGGTCATGGTGTTGCCGAGCAGCATGCCCAGCAGCGGGATCGCGTACTGCGGCGTGTACCAGGGCTCGACGCGGATCACCACGACCAGCGTCAGCACGGTGGTCACGAAGGCCGACAAAAACATCGAGATCGTGCCCGCGGCAAAGCCGTAACCGCCGGTGAAGCGCCGCGTCTGGCGCGCGGCGGCCTCGCGGCCGGCGAGCAGCAGCATCGTCAGCGCGATCAGCGCGATCCAGACGAACGCACGCTCGGCGAACACGGCCTCGAGGATCAGGCCCACCAGGCACAGCTGTGCCGCGGTGCGGATCGCCGCGACGACCAGCGTCCGGGCCACCCCCAGGCGCAGCATCGCGGTGGTGACGGCGAGTGCGATCACGCCGATGGCGGCCAGCGCCAGATCCGCGAACGACAGCGAGATCAGTTGCATGTCGTGACCCGGCCGCGGCCATCCAGCGCGAGCTGGCGATGCGCCACGCGTCGGCGCTGGCCGGGGTCGTGGCTGACCCAGACACAGGCGGCGTCACGCTCGGCGCAGTAGTCGGCGACCAGCGCCTCGACTCGGGCGATGTTGTCGGCATCGAGATTGGCCGTCGGTTCGTCGAGCAGCAGCACCTGCGGCTGGCCGTCGAGCAGCCGCAGCAGGGCCAGACGCTGGCGCTGGCCGGAGGACAGCTGTGTCAACGGACGGTCGAGCATCGCGGTCTCGAGATCCAGCGCCGCCAGGCGGTCGTGGCCGGCCGGCGCATCGGGTGTGCGCAGATGATCGCGCGGAGTATCCGCCCACCAGGCGGGCTCGGCGGGCAGATAGGCGACGGCGCGCCGCCACGCGGGCGCGGCGAAAACCGCTGCCGGCCGGTCGTCGAGACGGCATTCGCCGCCGTGCGGGTCGAGATCGGCGATGGCCCGCAGCAGCCGGGTCTTGCCGGCCCCGGAGGGCCCCGACAGGGCCAGGCATTCGCCGGGCGCGATCGCGGCGTCGAGCGGGCCGATGCCGCCGATGCTCAGGCCGCGGAGGAGCAGCCGCGGTCGGGTCGAGGCCACCGCCGGGCGGGGCGGTCAGATGGCGTCGCGGTCGGTCTCGCCGGTGCGGATGCGCACGGCCTGCTCCAGCGTGTGCACGAAGATCTTGCCGTCGCCGATCTGGCCGGTCTTCGCCGATTCCACGATCGCCTCCACGACGGCGTCGACCCGGTCGTCCGGTACCGCGACCTCCAGCTTGACCTTGGGCAGGAAATCGACCGCGTATTCGGCGCCGCGGTAGAGCTCGGTGTGGCCTTTCTGGCGTCCGAATCCCTTGACCTCGGTCATGGTGGTCCCGTGCACGCCGACCTCGGCCAGCGCCTCGCGCACGTCGTCCAGTCGGAACGGCTTGATGACGGCGGTAACCATTTTCATGAGCTGGGCTCCATGGATTGTTGTCGCTCGGAGTCTAACACCCGCAAAGGGTTTCGCCGGCGGCGCCGTGTCGGCGACTCGAGCCGGTCGTCCGACGCGGGGGTGTCTGTGTGACGGCACACGAACGCGTCGGCACGGCCCCGCGTGGGCGCGGTGTCGGACCCGTGGAACGGGCTCTGTTGACCACCACGCGAAAGGGGCATGGGCAACGATCCGGGCGGAGGCGACGTCGGCGATGCGGTGCGGATGCAGCCGTGTCGGCCCCGGTGGCGGATCGTTCGGTCGGCGGCGGGACCGTGGTCGGCGCGGTACGGGGTGGGCGTGGCCGTGATCGCGGCGGTCGGCCGTGACGTGGCGTCGCTCGGTCCCCGATACCCGATCAGGTGCCCGATCATCGGGGCCGGCCTCCGTGCCGCGTCATGCCACCACGCCTGGGCGAGGCCACCCGACTCTCGGGCCGCATGGCAGCGTGGCCTTTTCATGGGCGGCACAAAAAAAGAGGCCCCGTTGCCGGGGCCTCCGAGTCACACCGATGGGGCGACGATCAGGCGCCGGAGCGGCGGCTGCCGCCGGAGGTGAACTCCGGATAGGCTTCCATGCCGCACTCGCCGAAGTCCACGCCCTCGACTTCCTCTTCCTCCGAGACGCGGATGCCGAACACGGCCTTGAGGATGCCCCAGACGATCAGGCTGGTCACGAACACCCAGACGAAGATGGTGAGCGCGCCGACGATCTGGCCGGTGAACGTGGCACCGGAATTGGTCAGCGGCACCACCAGCAGGCCGAGCAGGCCGCAGACGCCGTGAACCGAGATCGCGCCCACCGGATCGTCGATCTTGATCTTGTCGAAGAACACGATCGAGAAGACCACCAGGATGCCGCCCGCGGCACCGAACAGCGTGGCGATGAGCGGCGTCGGCGTGGAGGGCTCGGCGGTGATCACCACCAGGCCGGCCAGCGCGCCGTTGAGCGCCATGGTCAGGTCGCCCTTGCCGAACATGACGCGGGCCAGCAGCAGGGCGGAGACGAGGCCGCCTGCGGCCGCGGTGTTGGTATTGAGAAACACCATCGCGACCGAGTTGGCGCTGGCGATGTCGCCCAGCTTGAGCACCGAGCCGCCGTTGAAGCCGAACCAGCCCATCCAGAGGATCAGCGTGCCGAGCGCGGCCAGCGGCAGATTGGCGCCGGGGATGGCGCCGATGCTGCCATCCGGGCGGAACTTGCCTTTACGCGGGCCGAGCAGCAGGACGCCGGCCAGGGCCGCCGAGGCACCGGCCATATGCACGATGCCGGAGCCGGCGAAGTCGGAGAAGCCGAGATCGCCCAGGGTGTAGAGGCCGAACACGGCGTCGCCGTTCCAGGTCCAGGAGCCTTCCATCGGGTAGATGAAGCCGGTCATGACCACGGCGAAGGCCAGGAACGCCCACAGCTTCATGCGTTCGGCGACGGCACCGGAGACGACCGACATGGCGGTGGCCACGAACACGACCTGGAAGAAGAAGTCCGAGGCGTCGGCGTAGACCGAGCCGCCGTCGAAGCCGGCTTCCGCGGAGGCGGCGAGCGCGTCCTCGACCAGCGTCTCGCCGCCGGCGATGCCGTTCAGGAACAGGCCGCCGTCATACATGATCATGTAGCCGCAGACCATGTACATGATGCAGGAGATCGAATAGAGCGCGATGTTCTTGGTCAGGATCTCGGTGGTGTTCTTGGCACGCACCAGGCCGCCCTCCAGCATGGAGAAGCCGGCGGCCATCCACATGACCAGTGCCCCGCAGACCAAGAAGTAGAACGTATCGATTGCGTACTGCAATTCGAAGATATTGTTTTCCATAGCTTTGGTTATCCCTCGAAAAGTGTCGACCGGAAGTGGGCGACGCGCCTAGAGCGCGTCCTTGCCGGTCTCGCCGGTCCGAATGCGGATGGCCTGTTCCAGGTCGGTGACGAAGATCTTGCCGTCGCCGATCTTGCCGGTGTGGGCCGCCTTGGAGATCGCCTCCACGGCGGCTTCGAGGTTGGGTTCCTCGATCGCCACTTCGATCTTGACCTTGGGCAGGAAATCGACCACGTATTCCGCGCCGCGGTAGAGTTCGGTATGGCCCTTCTGCCGCCCGAAGCCCTTCACCTCCGTGACGGTGATGCCCTGCACCCCGACCTCGGACAGCGCCTCGCGGACCTCATCGAGCTTGAACGGCTTGATTACGGCTGCGATTAATTTCATTGACTAGCTCCTGTCATGCGTGATCAGCACCCCGGTGCCTCGCATTCAAGCATTCGGGACGTGCAAGCGAGAGATTGCGCCGGTCCTTAAGCACTCACCGTGCCAAGGCATACAAAACAGGAACTTAGCGTTTTTGCGCGGCGTGGCGTAGAGCGCCCGCGAAGCGCGTTCATGGTGCTGCACCAGAACGGTGCACATGACTTTTGCGTGATCGGCCCAGGGTCGGCATATTGGGCGTCTGAACCCGCGACATCCCGCAGGACATGGTCCGTTCGATCGAAGACATCGCCCAGCGTCTGGCCCAGGCGCTCCCGCCCCAGTTCGGCCCCGTGCGCGACGAGGTGCGCGCCAACTTCCGTGCCGTGCTGCAGAGTCAACTGTCGCGCCTCGACCTGGTGCCCCGGGAGGAGTTCGAGGCCACGCGCGAAATGCTGGCCCACACCCGGCGCAAGCTGGATGCGCTGGAGCGCGAGGTCGAAGCACTCGAGGCCGAACGCGGTCGCGGCTAGCCGGCGTGGCACTGGCCACGGTTCACAGCCGCGCGCAGGCGGGTCTGAGCGCGCCGGCGGTCGCCGTCGAGGTGGACCTCGCCGGCGGGCTGCCGGCACTGGCAATCGTTGGTCTGCCCGAGACCGAGGTCAAGGAAAGCAAGGACCGTGTCCGCGCCGCGATCAGCAACAGCGGCTATCAGTTCCCGACCCGCCGGATCACGGTCAATCTCGCGCCGGCCGATCTGCCCAAGGAGGGCGGGCGGTTCGATCTCGCCATCGCGCTCGGCATCCTGGCGGCCTCGGGTCAGATCCCCGCGGCGGCGCTGCCCGAGCATGAGTTTCTCGGCGAGCTGTCGCTGTCCGGGGCCCTGCGCGGGGTGCGCGGCGCGCTGCCGGCCGCACTCGCCTGCCAGACCGAAGGCCGTACGCTGGTCGCGCCCGAGATCAACGGCCCCGAGGCGGCCCTGGCCGGGGCCGAGCACGTGCGTGCCGCGGCCCATCTGGCCGACGTCACCGCCAGCCTCGCGGGTACGGAAACGCTCTGGCATCAGCCGGAAGTTCATGTCGCCGCCACGCCGGCGCCGGTGGCGGATCTGGCGGAGGTGCGTGGCCAGGCCCAGGCCAAGCGTGCCCTGGAGATCGCCGCCGCCGGCGGTCACTCGCTGCTGCTGATCGGCCCGCCCGGGGCCGGCAAGACGATGCTGGCCTCGCGACTGCCCGGTCTGCTGCCGGACATGAGCCCGGAGCTGGCGCTGCAGGTGGCGGCGGTGGCTTCGATCGCCACCGGCGGCTTTGATCCGGACCACTGGGGGCGGCGGCCGTTCCGGGCGCCGCATCACACCGCCTCCGGCGTGGCCCTGGTCGGCGGCGGGTCGACCCCGCGGCCCGGCGAGATCACGCTCGCCCACGGCGGCGTGCTGTTTCTCGACGAGCTGCCCGAGTTCGATCGGCGCGTGCTCGAAGTCCTGCGCGAGCCGCTCGAATCCGGCCATATCGTGATCTCGCGGGCGGCGCGTCAGGCCGAGTTCCCGGCGGCGTTCCAGCTGGTCGCCGCGATGAACCCCTGTCCCTGCGGTTATCTGGGCGATCCTTCCGGTCGCTGCCACTGCACCCCGGAACGCATCGAGCGCTATCGGGGGCGCATCTCCGGGCCGCTGCTCGATCGCATCGACATGCATCTGAACGTGGCGCCGGTCGAACATCGCGTGCTCACGGCCCCGACGTCGCCGGGCGAGCGCAGCGCGGACGTGCGGGCCCGCGTGGTCGCGGCCCGGGCCCGCGCGCAGGCCCGCGGCCATGCCGGCAACGCGGCTCTGTCAGCCGCCGATATCGACGCCCACTGTCCGCTCGAAAACAGTGCACGCACCATTCTGGATCAGTCGATCACCCGCCTGGGTCTGTCCGCGCGCGCCTACCACCGCATCCTGCGCGTGGCGCGCACGATCGCCGATCTGGCCGATGACCCCACGATCCGGCAGGCCCACGTGGCGGAAGCGATCGGTTTTCGTCAACTCGATCGCGGCGCCGCCGGCTGACGCGTCCCGGCGACGCGCTCGCCGGGTGGGCCGCGTCGCCGTCGGCCGTCCAGGCCACGCCTGACGTTGGCACGCCTCCTGCATCGAAAGCCCCGCCCCGGAATCGGACGCTTCGGATTCGGGTTTCTCGTGGACCACGGGATTAATTTGCATGGGAGCAAAATTTCGATGAAACAAAAACTTCTGATCGGCACGGCCGCCGCACTGATGGCCATGACCAGTGCCAGCGCGCTTGCCGAGGCGAGTGCCAACATCGCCTTCGCCACCGACTACCGGTTCCGCGGCATTTCCCAGACCGACAAGGACTTCGCCATCCAGGGCGGCTTCGACTACGCCTGGGATTCGGGGTTCTACATCGGCACCTGGGCCTCGAACGTGGACAATTTCTCGCCGGCGCCCGACGGGACCGGCGGCGCGCAGGCCGAGCTCGACTTCTACGGCGGCTATGCCGCCGAGCTGACCGACACGCTGTCGTTCGACATCAGCGCGCTGTACTACTACTACCCGGGTGCGAGCACGCAGAACGGTGCCGCGGACATCGACTATGTCGAATACGTGCCGAGCATCACCTACAGCGATGACAATCTCAGCGCCACGCTGAGCCTCGCCTACAGCGACGATTTCTACGCCGAGAGCGGCGATGCGCTCTACTACGGCGCGGACTTCGAGTTCCCGCTGGCGGAGTATCTGACGCTCGGCGCGCACGCGGGCTATCAGACGATCGACGACAACGAACAGTGGGGCACGCCGGACTACGCCGACTGGTCGATCTCGCTGGGCACCTCCATGTTCGGACTCGACTGGTCGGTGGCCTACATCGATACCGATCTGAACGAGAGCGAGTGCTTCGGCGGCTCCGATCTCTGCGATGCGACCGCGGTGGGTACCGTCAGCAAGTCGTTCTAGACCCCGATCGACGTGATCGCGTCAGGCCGGCTCTTCGGGGCCGGCTTTTTCGTGTCCGGCGGTCACGGCGGCGCTTGCCCGACCTGCTAGACTCCGTCGCCCATGGCCCAGCCCAAGCTCAATTCCCGTCAGGACGCCGCCGTGCGCTATCTCGACGGGCCGTTGCTGGTCCTCGCCGGCGCCGGCTCGGGCAAGACGGGTGTGATCACGCGCAAGATCGCGCATCTGATCGAGCGCGGCTACGCCGGCGACCGGATCGCGGCGGTGACCTTCACCAACAAGGCCGCGCGCGAGATGAAGCAGCGTGCGAGCCGGCTCATCGATGCCGAGGCCGCCCGGGGCCTGACGGTGAGCACCTTTCACAGCCTGGGCCTGCAGATGATCCGCGTCGAGCACGTGGCGCTCGGCTTCAAGCCGCGTTTTTCCATCTTCGATGCCGAGGATGCCGACAAGCTGCTGGCCGATCTGGTCGGACGCGACGTCGAGCAGCGCAAGCTGGCGCGCTTCACCATCAGCGGCTGGAAGTCCGCCCTCGTGGACCCGGAGACCGCCGCCGCGCAGGCGAGCGGACCGGAACAGGCGATCGCCCGGGCCTACGGCGAATACCAGCGCCGGCTCAAGGCCTACAACGCCGTCGATTTCGACGATCTGCTGGCGTTGCCGGTCCAGCTGCTGCGCACGGACGACGCCGCCCGGGAACGCTGGCAGAACCGGTTCCGCTACCTGCTGGTCGACGAATATCAGGACACCAACGCCGCGCAGTACGAGCTGCTGCGTCTGCTCACCGGCGTGCGCGCAGCGTTCACGGTCGTCGGCGACGACGATCAGTCGATCTACGCCTGGCGTGGGGCGCGCCCCGGCAACATCGCCGACCTGTCGCGTGACTTCCCGCATCTGAAGGTCATCAAGCTGGAACAGAACTACCGCTCGGTCGGGCACGTGCTGTCCGCGGCCAACCGGTTGATCGAATCCAACCAGCGCGCCTACGAGAAGACGCTCTGGAGCGCCATGGGGCCGGGTGATCGGGTGCGCGTGCTGGCCTGCGCGGACGAGGCCGGGGAGGCCGAGCGCGTGGTCAGCGAGATTTCGTCGCACCGGCTGCGCACCGGCAACCGCTACGGCGACTACGCCGTGCTCTATCGCGGCAACTTCCAGTCGCGTGCCTTCGAGAAGGCGCTGCGCGAGCGCGGCGTGCCGTATCGCGTGTCGGGTGGGCGCTCGTTCTTCGAGCGCAGCGAGATCCGCGATCTCGCTGCCTACCTGAAGCTGCTGGTCAACCCCGATGACGACGCCGCCTTCCTGCGGGTGATCAATCTGCCGCGGCGCGAGATCGGCCCGTCGACGCTGGAAGCGCTCGGCCGCTACGCCGGCGGCCGCCACCTGGGCCTGTTCGATGCCGCCCGGGGCATCGGTCTGGCCGGCGGGGTCGGCGAGCGCTCCGGTCGGCGGCTGGCCGAATTCGTGGACTGGGCGCGGGATCTGGCCATTGCCGGCGAATCCACCCCAGCGAAGACGCTGGTGACGACGCTGATCGCCGATATCGGCTATCGCGACTGGCTGCGCGATACCGCCGCTAACACCCGCGCGGCCCGCAAGCGGCTGGAGAACGTCGACGAGTTCCTCGGCTGGCTCGGCCATCTCGACGCCACCGCCGACGGCGAGGCGCGCGGACTGGACGAGGTCGTCCGCCGCCTGAGCCTGATGGACTTCGCCGCCCAGTCGGAAAAGGACAGCGAGAACCAGGTGCATCTGCTCACCCTGCACGCCGCCAAGGGGCTCGAGTTCGACCACGTCTTTCTCGCCGGCCTCGAGGAGGGTCTGCTGCCGCATCATGCCTGCATGGACGACGAGCGCATCGAAGAGGAACGGCGCCTGCTCTACGTCGGCATCACACGCGCACGCCGGACGCTGGCGTTGAGCTACGCGCGCCGGCGCCAGCGCGGGGGCGAGCAGACCGACACCACGCCGAGCCGCTTCCTTGAGGAGTTGCCGCGCGACGAGATCGAATGGCCGACCGAAGGCCGCCGCGGCCGGGCGGATCCGGCGCAGGGGCGCAGCCAGGTGGCGGCCCTGCGTGCCATGCTCGGCGAACAGGCCACCGCCGACGCATCATCGGACGAACCGGACACGGATCGCACCGCAGACTGAACGACGCCGTTCGCGGCGGTTCGCGCCCTCGCGTCGAGGCGCCGTCGGTTCATCCGTGCCGGAAGCGTCCACTAAAAAGCCGCCCGGCGGGCGGCTTTTCAAGCGGCGTTCGAACGTGGTGTCGACCGCCTAGGAGGCGCCGGCCTCGCTGAGGATGTAGTCCACGGCCTTGTGCATCTCGTCCTCGCTCAGGCTGGGGTCGCCGCCCTTGGCCGGCATGCCCTTGTAGCCCTCGATGGAACGCTTGTAGAGCGTGTCTTTGCCCTGTTCCGACAGGCGCTTCTCCCAGGCGCCGGTGTCGCTGACCTTGGGTGCACCGGCCGCGCCGGAGGTATGACACGCCGTGCAGACCTTGTCGAAGACTTCCTCGCCCGACATCGGCTCGCCGCCCTCGTCGCCGGAGGCCGCCATCTGGGTCGCGTCCGGATCGGTATTGACGGCATAGACCGGCTGCGTGCGCTCCTTCACGCGCGAGACCTGCTCGGGGCGCATTTCGTCGTTCGCGGTCATGCCGGTGATGATGTTGGCGCCGATGATCGCCAGCACGGTTATGGCAACCAACAGGCCAAGGACGATCATGAAGGTGCGAAAGAAAGTCTTGTCGTGATCGGCAGTCATAGGAAGGCTAGTGTCGGCGTGGTCGGATCGGGATTCGTAAGCAGCCGCGAGTATACCGGATTCCACTCCGTCGACGCGCGCCGAACGCCGGCCGCGATGGACGTGGCCCGCCCGTGGGCGTATCCTTGGCCGCGCCAAAGCGGCGCCCGTAGCTCAGCTGGATAGAGTGTCGGCCTCCGAAGCCGAAGGTCGCAGGTTCGAATCCTGCCGGGCGCACCACACAAAAACACCGGCCGCGAGCCGGTTTTTTTGTGTGGTTCATCGATATGTT
>NZ_AYKF01000079.1 GCF_003732545.1 Salinisphaera orenii subsp. halophila YIM 95161
AAACCGCACGCGGTGGGCGATTAGCCGCCCAAGCCGCGGTCATCGCTGGCTTGATGCAATATCCGGGCTAGTCGTCGGCGCCACCGGCATCACCGGCGGCAACCTCGCGCAGTATCTGGTCGCCAGCGGCTGGACGGTCTACGGCCTGTCGCGCCGCGCCGAGCGCACCGGCGGTGTCATCCCGGTCGCGGCCGACCTGCTGGACGCCGACAGTACGGCCACGGCACTGAAGTCGCTGCCGATCACCCACGTGTTCTATTGCACCTGGACCCAGCGCGACAACGAAAAAGACAACGTCGAAGCCAACGGCGCGATGATGAACAACCTGTTCGCCGCGCTCGACCCCGAGCGGCTCGAACACGTCTCGCTCGTGACCGGCACCAAGCAGTACCTCGGTTCGTTCGAGGCCTACGGCAGCGGCCGGGTGGAAACACCCTTCCGCGAATCGGCCGAGCGCGTGCCCGGCCCCAACTTCTACTACACGCTCGAAGACATCATGCGCGATGTCGCCGAGCGTTACGGCATCGCCTGGAACGTGCACCGCCCGCATACCGTGATCGGCTATGCGCCCGGCAACATCATGAATATGGGCACGACGCTCGCGGTGTATGCCACGATCTGCCGCGAGACCGGCAAGGCGTTCACGTTCCCCGGCTCACAGGAGCAGTGGCACTATCTCACCGACCTGACCGACGCGCTGCTGCTCGCACGCCAGATGGAATGGGCCGCACTCGCGCCAGGGGCGGCCAACCAGGCATTCAACACGGTCAACGGCGATGTCTTCCGCTGGCGGCGCCTGTGGCATGAGATCGGCGGCTACTTCGGTGTCGAGGTCGCCGACTGCCCCGACACGCCGCGGCCGCTCGCCTCGCAGATGGCGGGCGTCGAAGACACCTGGCGCACGATCGCCCAGACCCACGGCCTGATCGAACCGGATGTGACGAAGCTCGCGTCCTGGTGGCATACCGACGGTGATCTGGGCCGTACCCAGGAATGCGTGAACGACATCAACAAGTGCCGGAATTTCGGCTTCCACGCCCACCGCGAGACCCGTTCCGTGTTCTTCGACCTGTTCGACCGTCTCGCGGCCGAGCGGATCATTCCACCGATACGCGCGTAGCACCCGATCGCGCGTCGAACCGGTTCGGGTCTCGAGGCGGTACGACAGACCGGCACAGGCCGAGCGCGGGCCGATGGATACAAGCCCGGTCTGTCATCGCCGTGCATTTCAACGGGCGCGGCCGAGTCGGCTGCGGCGTGATCGACGCCGGCGCCCGTACGGGACACGTCGCGTGATCCAAGGCGGCCGCTTCGGCCGCCGATGGCCCCATGGCACACTCGCGGGACCGAGCCAACCGGCTTCCGACATGCCAGAATTGCGGCCCTCGATTTCCCTCGCCGCCCCGATCCCGCCATGACGCCGATACCGGACGACCGCGACCGCCTGATCTTCGCACTCGACGTGGCCGACACCGAGTCGGCCCGGTCGCTGGTCGTGCGTCTGGGCGATACCGTGACTTTCTACAAGGTGGGTCTGGAGCTGGCGATGTCGCCCGGCTACTTCGAGCTGGTGGACTGGCTCAAGGCCCGGGGCAAGAAGGTGTTCGTGGACGTCAAGCTGTTCGACGTGCCGGCCACGGTGGCGGCGGCGGTGACGCGGCTGTGCGCGCGCGACGTCGACTTCATCACCGTGCACGGCAATCAGGGCATCATGGCGGCGGCGGCCGAGGCGCGCAGCGGCAGCGCCCGCATCCTGGCGGTGACCGCCCTGACCAGTCTCGACCAGGGCGACCTCGACGACATGGGCTTCGCCTGCGACATCCCGACACTCGTGCTGTCGCGGGCGCGGCGCGCGCTGGCGGCCGGCTGCGACGGGGTCGTGTCCTCCGGCCTGGAGGTCGAGCGGCTGCGTGCGGAAGCACCCGAGCGGCTGATCGCGGTCACGCCCGGCATCCGACCGGTGGCCAACGACGAGCGCGCTCCGGACGACCAGAAACGGGTGATGACGCCGCGCCGCGCCATCGCCTCCGGGGCCGATCATCTGGTCGTGGGCCGCCCGATCCGCGAGGCCGCGGACCCGGCCGCGGCGGCCGCGGCCATCCAGGACGAGATCGCGGCCGCGGTGGCCGAACGCGGCGACTGACCGCACGCCTATCGGCCGCCGGTTCGGGACCGGTAAACTGCCCGCCAGAATCGTCCGTCGGCAGCCACTGCCGGCCCCAAGAGCCCTTTGCATGTCACACGATCGCCTGCTGCGCGCGCTCGCGCGCGAACCCGTCGACGCCACGCCGGTCTGGCTGATGCGTCAGGCCGGACGCTATCTGCCCGAATACCGCAAGCTGCGCGAACAGGCCGGCAGCTTCCTGACCCTGTGCCAGAACCCGGAGCTCGCCTGCGAGGTCACGCTGCAGCCGCTGCGGCGCTTCGACTTCGACGCCGCCATCCTGTTCTCGGACATCCTCACCATTCCCGAGGCCATGGGCCTGGGCCTGCACTTCGTCGCCGGCGAGGGGCCGCATTTCCATCATCCGGTGCGCACCCCCGACGAGATCGCCCGGCTGACGGTGCCCGACATCGATCGCGAGCTCGGCTACGTGCCGGCCGCGGTCGAGCTGATCCGGCGCGAGCTGGACGGGCGCACGCCGCTGATCGGTTTCGCCGGCAGCCCGTGGACGCTGGCCACCTACATGGTCGAGGGCGGCCCGTCCAAGAACTACGCCCACATCAAGAAGCTGATGTACGACGCGCCCGAAGCGCTGCACCAGCTGCTGGACGTGCTCGCGCGCTCGGTCGCGGCCTATCTCAACGCCCAGATCGCCGCCGGCGCCCAGGCGGTGCAGATCTTCGACACCTGGGGCGGCGTGTTGACCCCCGCCGGCTATCGCGAGTTCTCGCTGGCCTACATGCAGGCGATCGTGGACGCGCTGGAGCCGGCGCCGGACGGCGGCCACGTGCCCGCGATCCTGTTCACCAAGGGCGGCGGACCGTGGCTGGAATCGATGGCCGACACCGGCGCGGCCGCGCTCGGGCTGGACTGGACCATCGACATCGACGCCGCCCGCGCCCGCGTGGGCGACCGGGTCGCGCTGCAGGGCAACCTCGACCCGGCGGTACTGCACGCCCGGCCGGCGGTCATCCGCGAACACGTGCGCGACGTGCTGGCGCGCTTCGGCGACGGTCCCGGGCATGTGTTCAACCTCGGCCACGGCGTCACCCCGGACATCAAGCCCGACCACGTCGCCGCGCTGGTCGACGCGGTGCACGAATTCTCGGCCCGCTGATGACGGGCGCGCAAGCCGGGCGCGCCCCGACCGCGGGCTCGAGGCGAAAGGTTGGCGCGACGCACCGCAGGCGCTACATTGCCGCCATGACCGTCACGACGCCGCCGGGTGCGCCCCGATGAAACGCTGGCTCGAACCGCTGCGCGGCGCGATCGCGGTCGCGGGCATGGTGCTCGTCACCCTGTTCTGGTTCATCCCGCTGCTGCCCGCCAGCCTGGTGAAGCTGGCCACGCCCTGGCCGGCGGTGCGCACGCCGGCCACGCGCGCCGTGCTCTGGGTCGCCCGCTGGTGGGCGCGCGGCGTCAACGCCGTCATCGTCGGCGTCTCCGGCACCCGGGTGACCTACGACCAGCAGGTGCCCGACGATCCGGATGGCCGCTACGTGCTGATCTCGAATCATCAGTGCTGGGCCGACGTGATGCTGCTGTGCCACGTGGTCGAGCCGCAGCTCCCCTTTCCGCGCTACTTCATCAAGGAGCGGCTGCGCTGGCTGCCGGTGGTGGGGCTGGCCTGCTGGGCGCTGGATTTTCCGTTCATGAAACGCCACAGCCGGGCCGAGCTCGAGCGCAACCCCGGTCTGCGCAATCAGGATATGGAGACGGTGCGCCGCGCCTGCGCGGTGTTCCGCGAATGGCCGGTCTCGATCGTCAACTACGCCGAAGGCACCCGCTCGACCGCCGCCAAGCGCGCGGCGGCCGGCTCGCCCTACGCCGCGCTGCTGCCGCCCAAGGCCGGCGGCACGGCCTTCGCCATCAACGCCATGCGCGACGTACTCGACGGCGTGCTCGACATGAGCGTGGCCTACGTCAATACGCCCGAACCGCGGTTCTGGGATTTTCTCTGCGGCCGGATCCCCGAGGTGGTGATCCGCGTGCGCCGGCTCGATGTCCCGCGCGACCTGTTCGACGGCGACTACAGCGCCGATTCCGAGTACCGCGAGCGATTCAAGCGCTGGCTGGAAGGCGTCTGGGCGGAAAAGGACGCCGAAGTTTCCGCGCTCCAGGATCCGCGTCAGTCCGCGACCCGCTTCGACCGGCTCGGAGACGCCCGATGACGGCGGGCGTGGCCTGGATCACCGGCGCCAGCTCGGGCATCGGCGCCGCGCTCGCGGTGGAACTGGCCGGGCACGGCTGGCAGGTGGCCGTCTCCGGACGCGACGCCGAGCGACTCGCCGCGGTCCGGGCGCGGGCGCCGGCGGCGATCCACCCGTTCGCCCTCGACGTGACCGATGCGGACGCCAACGTCACCGTCGCCGCCGACATCGAACGCCGGCTCGGGCCGATCGACCGCGCGGTGTTCAACGCCGGCGTGGGCAGCGGCTTTTCGGTGGATCGCTTCGACGCCGCCGACGTGCGCGAGCGCATGCACGTCAACTACGGCGGCGCGGTCAACGGCATCGGCGCGGTACTGCCGGCCATGCGCGCGCGGGGCCGCGGCCAGATCGCGCTGACCGCCAGCGTGGCCGGCTTCCGCGGCCTGCCGGACGGCGCGCCCTACTGTGCCTCCAAGGCGGCGATGATCGCCCTCGCCGAAGGGCTGGCCCTGGATCTGGCGCCGCGCGGCATCGACGTGCGCGTGATCACGCCGGGCTTCGTGCGCACGCCGCTGACCGACAAGAACCGCTTTCCCATGCCGTTCATCATCGAGCCGGACGATGCCGCCCGCCGGATCCGGCGCGGGCTCGACGGCCGCGGCTTCGAGATCACCTTCCCGAAACGGCTGTCCTATGTGCTCAAGACGCTGCAGCGGCTACCCTATGCGTTGTACTTTCCTCTGATCCGGCGCATCGCCGGAGGCCGCTCATGAAAACGCTCGTCTGGCTGATCGTCATTGTCGTCCTCGTGGTCGCCGCATTCGGCATCCTGCAGTGGGTGCGACGCCAGATCGCCTCCAGCCGCGAGGATCTCAAGCACGTCGATCGCAGCAAGCTGCGCGATCTCGACGACGACGCCTGGGCCGAGGAGGAGCGCGACAAGGACGACTGGAAGCGCTGACGTGGACACGCTCGAGCGGCTGCAGCGCCGGGTCGCCGACGAGATCCCGCTGGCCCGGGCGGCCGGCATCCGGCTCGCGCTGGACGCCGACGGCAGCGTGCGCGCCGAGGCGCCCTTCGACGCCAACCGCAACCTGCACGGCACGGTCTTCGGCGGCAGCCTCTATGTCGTCGCCCTGGTGGCCGGCTTCGCCCAGACGCAGTGGCTGGTCACGAGCACCGGCCTCGACGCCGCCGTCGTCGTCCAGCGCGCGGAGACGCGCTATCTCGCCCCGCTGCGACGTGCGCTGACGACGCGCATGGATCTGCCCGAGGCCGCCGTGCTCGCCCGCTTCGTCGACGCCGTGGCGCACCGCGGCCGCGGACGTCTGGAACTCACCGTCCGGATAGCCGACGACGACGGCAACACCGCCTTCGAGTTCGACGGCACGTTTGTCGCCACCGCCGCGCCCGGCGTGCGCAACCCCCGCGACGAATCGGGGTCATAGGGGAATGGCCGCCGAGATCGCACGCTGGCTCACGCCGTGGGAGCCCCTGTACTGGCTGATCGCCCTGTTCGCGATCGTGGCGGCCTGCTATGTCCGCGGGCTGGCACGCCGCCGACGGGCGCGCGACGTGTTGCCGGCGATCGCGTTCTTCGTGGGGCTGGCGTCCATGTACGCGGTGATGCAGACCTATGTCGACTACTACGCCCAGTACATGTTCTTCATCCACCGGGCCCAGCATCTGATACTGCATCATCTGGGGCCGTTCCTGATCGCGCTGTCCATGCCCACCGCCGTGCTGGCCGCGGGTGCGCCGCTGTGGCTGTCGCGCGGCATGCGCGGGCTCGGCGCCCTGCCGCCGGTTGCGGGGCTGTATCGCGTACTCCAGCATCCGGTGATCAGCGCGGCCCTGTTCGTCGGCCTGATCTATTTCTGGCTGTGGCCGTCGGTGCACTTCACGGCCATGCTCTCGGCCCGCGACTACTGGCTGATGAACCTGTCGATGGCCGTCGACGGGCTGCTGTTCTGGTGGTTCATGCTGGACCCGCGCCGGCCCGGCGCCACGCCGACGACCTATTCCATCGGCCTGCGCATCATCGTGCTGTGGGCGGTGATGCCGCCGCAGATCGCGATCGGCGCCTATATCGCGCTCGCCCCGGACACCGTCTACGACGTCTATGCCGTCTGCGGGCGCGCCTTTCCGATATCGCCCATCGTCGACCAGCAGCTCGGCGGCCTGATCACGTGGATTCCGGCCGCGATGATGAGCGTGGTCGCCACCCTCATCCTCCTGCGGCTGGGCTTCGTACACGACCGCAGCACCGCATCGCCGACCGAGCCCGCCGTGACCGCTTCCCGACCCGATGAGCGCCAGACCGTATGAACCATCGCCTGCCCCGCCGCCTGTTTGTCGTGTTCGCACTCGCCGCGACCGCGCTGCTCGCCGCCTGCAGTGGCGGCGAACCGGAGTACAACGCCCACGACATCGAAGGCGTGATGCCGGATCTCGCCTTCAATCTGACCGACGAGAACGGCAACGCCGTCGAGGCCGACGACTATGACGGCAGGCTCAAACTGCTGTTCTTCGGCTACACCAACTGTCCTGACATCTGCCCGGCCACGATGGCCCGCATCCGTGCCGCGCTCGGGGGCCTGGACGACACGACCCGCGAGAACATCGACGTGCTGTTCGTCAGCGTCGACCCCGAGCGCGACGACCCGGAACGCCTGGCGCAGTTCACCTCGAGTTTCGGGCCGCGCTTCGTCGGGCTCACGGGCAGCCAGGAGCAGCTCAAGGCGCTGTCGAAGCGCTACCGCGTGACCTACGGCTACGGTGAGCCCAACGACAACGGCTTCTATCTGGTCTCGCACAGCAGCGCGATCTTCGTGTTCGGCCCGGAAGGCAAGGCACGGCTGCTGGTCAATCAGGAACAGAGCGTGGACGCACTGCGCGCCGATCTGAAGAAACTGCTCGAACGCGTCGACTAGGCCTGTTAACGCTTACTGCGAGCCCGTGCCAGGCGCTTCCTGACAATGGACCATGGGCAGCAAGACGAGGCGTCGCGCGCGCCGCGGCATCGCCAGTCTGGATCGTGACCCGCCCCAATCGGCGACTCGCGACTTGCCGCACACGCTATGCAGTCGCCAACGCGGCGTTCGCATGGTATCTAACAGGCCCAGGAGCGATACGCCCGTTCCGGTCGCACGGATCGCGCTTCCGTCCCGAGCGCCGCGAACGCAGGCGCCGGGCCGGACGCGGCGAGGCTGCGACGCCGCCTCGGCCGGCGGAGATCTTCCAGGCCAGGCTTTCTTACGGCATTGCTCCGGGCGCGTGCGCACGACGGCGAGTGCAGCGACGCGCCGGGAAACGACACCTCACAGGCTTCAGCGGGCCGCGCCCGCATTCCGGGCCGCACCCGCAACACACCCGGCTCAGCCGCTTTCGGCGAAGGTACGGCGTTCGCGTGCCCTCGGCACGTTTCATCGCCCTACGTGCCGGCCCGCGGGCTCGGGCGTCGGCGCGAGCGCGGCTGACCGATCGGAGACGGCCCGAGTGACTCAGCTGCTCGAGGGTTCCCGCCGGCCGATCTCGCTCTGCAGCTCGGCGTGGCGGCGCCGGTCGAGCGGGAAGTGCCACATCAACGCCACCACGCCGAGCTTGATCGCCACCGGCAGCAGGCCGTAGAGCACGGCGAGCGTCCACAGCGCGGTGGCGTCGTTGTCGCCGCCGGCCTCGAAGCCGGCCAGCCAGAGCATCGGATAGGCGATGCCCAGCGCGATCGCGAAGGCCAGCTTGGTGGCCATGCCCCAGAGGCCGAAGTACAGCCCGGCCCGGCCGTCGCCGCCGGCCGCGGTGTCCTCGTCGATGACATCCGCCTGGATGGAGGCGGCGATCGCCTGATCCACACCGAGACAGGCGCCGCCGAGCACGCAGATCACACCGTAGGCGATGTAGTCGCCCTCGCCCAGCGTCACGGTGAACACGAACACCGCGCTCACCCAGAGCATGGACGCGCACCAGAGCCGATGCTTGGACCAGTTGCGGCCGATGCGCAGCCACAGCGGCAGCCCGAGCACCGCGGAGAGGAAGTAGATGGCCAGAAAGACGCCGCCGGTGACCTCGCTGCCGCCAAGAATTCCGATCACGAAGAACAGGAACAGCGCCGCCGGCAGGCCGTTGGCCGCGCCGTTCAACAGATACGCGATCAGCAGGCGTCGGAACGGGGCGTTGGCCGCGAGCAGCCGCCAGCTCTGCGCCCAGCGGATATGCGAGGCTCGCCCGCCGTCGGGCTCGGGCACGCGCCACAGAAACACGGCCGTGGTCAGCGGCAGGGCCACGAGCAGAAACACCGCGATCGCCGCCAGGCCCGCCGCCGCGTCGCCGGCCGCGCGCTGGGCGAGCGCCGGCAGCAGGATCGCCGCGAGCGTGCCGAGCACGAAAAAGCCCTCGCGCCAGGCGGTGATGCGCGAACGCTCGTCGTAGTCCGCCGAGAGCTCGGCGCCGAGCGTGGTGTAGGGCAGATAGATCAGGGTCCAGCCCAGATAGGCCAGCATGCTCCAGACCAGCAGATACGCCGCACCCGCATCGGCGCCCGGCACGAACAGGAACCAGGCCGCCAGCATCAGCAGCGGCGTCCCGAGCGCGATGAACGGCCGGCGCCGGCCGAAACGCGTCGTCAGCCGATCCGAGGCGGTGCCGATGAGCGGGTCCGAGATCACGTCAAACAGGCGTGCGGCGAATATCAGCACGCCGACCAGGCCGGTATTGAGCGCCGGCATCTCGGCGTAGAACGGCGGCAGATAGACCGTCAGTGGCAGCCCCAGGGCCGCCAGCGGCAGGCCGAGCAGACCATAGGCCGACAGCATCGGCCAGCGATAGCCGACCGCCCTCATCGGGCGCTCTCCCCGATCGGACGCTCGAGCGCGATCTGCATGAGATCGATGTTGCCGGAGTTGAAGCCCGCCGCGCAGTAGGCGAGATAGTAGCGCCACATGCGCAGGAACGACGCCCCGTGCAGGGCCTCGATCTCGGCGCCGCGCGCGACCACCCGCGCGTCCCAGCGCATGAGCGTGCGCGCATAGTCGCGGCCGTGGAAGTCGCGTTCGCGCACGTTCAGCCCGGCGCGGGCGGCCTCGCGCTCGAACACGGCCGGCGAGGCGAGCATGCCGCCCGGGAAGATGTACTCCTGAATGAAGTCCACGTTCGCGCGGTAGTAGTCGAAGCGGCTGTCGTCGATCGTGATCGCCTGGATCGCGGCCCGTCCGCCGGGTTTGAGCGCGCGGAAGATCGCACCGAAGTAGTCCGGCCAGTAGCGCTCGCCCACGGCC
This sequence comes from Salinisphaera orenii subsp. halophila YIM 95161, assembly GCF_003732545.1. GTDB lineage: Bacteria > Pseudomonadota > Gammaproteobacteria > Nevskiales > Salinisphaeraceae > Salinisphaera > Salinisphaera orenii_A. The sequence continues at coordinate 9,588 of NZ_AYKF01000079.1, forward strand.
TCGTACATCTCGATGGAGACGACGTGATCGAAGCGCTCGTCGACGTCGCGGTAATCGCGCAGCTGGAAGTCCAGCTGCTGTTCCAGCCCGGCCTCGGTCGCGGCCCGGCGGGCGAAGGTCAGCTGCTCGGTCGACAGCGTCAGACCGGTGACGTGGCAGTCGGCCTGGCGGGCGGCGTAGCGGGCGAACCCGCCCCAGCCGCAGCCGATCTCGAGGATGCGGTCGCCCGGCTGCACGTCGAGCCGGGCCAGCAGGCGGGCGTACTTGCGCCGCTGGGCGCTCGCCAGATCCTCCTCCGGATGCGCGAACAGGGCCGAGGAATAGGTCCAGGTCTCGTCCAGCCACAGGCCGTAGAAGTCGTTGCCCAGATCGTAGTGATAGGCGATGTTGCGCCGCGCGCCGCGGCGCGAGTTGCGGCGCAGGCGGTGCCGCACCGCACTCATCGCGGTATACAAATGCTGCAGGCGCGAGAAATCCGGCTCGAGCGCATCCTCGTTGAGGTGCAGCAGATAGATGAGTGCGGCCAGATCCGGCGTGTCCCACTCCCCGGCCATATAGCCTTCGGCGAAGCCGATGGAACCGGCCTTGAACAGGCGCGTGACCATGCGCGGCGAGACGATGCGCAGGGCCGCGCTCGGCCCCGGTCGGCGGCCGACGAACAGCGCCAGCGAGCCGCCGGGCAGCGCGACCTCGAGACGGCCGGTATGCAGCCGGTCCAGGCGTTTGACGACCTGACGCTCGCGCCAGGTCGCCGGCCGGCCGGTTTGCTTGGTCGCGCGGTGGCTCGAATGCATGACGGCTTCAGGACACATTGGAGTCGTGCGGTTTGGGTTTGGGGCGATAGCCGGCGCCGCGCAGCCAGAGCTTGAGCGCCTGCCAGTGGATTGCGGCGATGACCTTGAAGGGCAGCAGCGGCCGCGCCAGCGCGGCCCGCAGCAGGGCGGCGGTGGTCAGCGGTCGGCGCTCGCCGGTCAGCGTGGTGGCGATGCGCAGCGTCTGACCGCTGTCGTCGTACAGCCGGATACCCACGCCCAGGCGCTCGTCGGGATCCAGAAAATGAAAGCGATAGCGGCCGTCACGATCGAGAAAGGGCGAGACGTGAAACCGCTTGGCCTTGTCCGCCGTGACCTGCGGACCCATCGCCGCACCCTCGGCGTGGAGTACGTAGAAGTGATGCTCGCCGAAAGTGTTGTGGACCTGGGCGACGATCGCGCGCAGCCCGCCGTCGGCGTGCTCGCAGTAGAACAGGCTGAGCGGATTGAAGCCATAGCCGAGCACCCGCGGCATCGCCAGCAGGCGCACGCGGCCGCCGGCCAGGGTCACGCCGCGATCGGCCAGCAGTGCCTCCAGCCACGGCCGCAGCGGACTGCCGTCGTGCGGGCCATGGTCGGCGTCGTGGAACGACAGCCAGTTGAAACGATTGCGCGAGAGCAGCGGCGTGGCCGCGCAGGCGGCGTCGATCGCGTCGATGTCCAGCAGCAGGTACCACGCCCGGTAGCCGAAACGATAGCGCGGCGCGCCCGGCCGCCGGTGCATGATGCGGGCAATGTAGAGCGCGTGTGCCGCCATCACCGACGCCAGGCCACGCGCGCACCCAGTCCCTCGGCCACGCGGACCGCGGCCGCGAGACCGTCCTCGTGAAAACCGTAGCCGCACCAGGCGCCGCAGTGCCAGACGCCGCCCGCGCCCTGGATCGTGTCCAGCTCGCGCTGAGCCGCGACCGCGCGGCCGTCGAGCACGGGATGGTCGTAGGTCAGCTCGCGGATGACGCGCCCGGCCGCCGGTTCAGTCAGTGGATTGAGACTGACGAAATAGTCGGTGGCGCCGGCAATCGACTGCAGCCGGTTCATCCAGTACGTCACCGCAACGCGCTGATCGGAGACCGCATCGCGATCGGCGAGATAGTTCCAGGACGACCAGACCGCGCGCCGGCGCGGCATCAGCGCGGCATCGGTGTGCAGGATCGCCCGGTTGCGCTGGAAATCGAACGCCGACAGCAGCCGCTGCTCGGCCGACGACGGCCCGGCCAGCAGTGCCCGGGTGGTATCGGCGTGGCAGGCGAACACGACATGGTCGAAGTGTTCGTCGTCGCCGCGGGCGGTCGTCACACGCACGCCGGCGGCGTCGCGCTCGACGCCGGTGACCGCACAGTCCAGCCGCAGGCGCGCGCCGAGCGCCGCGGCGATCGCCTGCACGTAGCGCCGGCTGCCGCCGGCGACCGTACGCCACTGCGGCCGATCGCGGATATCCAGCAGCCCGTGGTTGTCGAAGAACCGCAGGAACGGCGCGACCGGAAAATCACGCATGCCGGCAGCCGGCGTCGACCAGATGGCCGCGGCCATGGGCAGAAGATAGCGCGCGGCGAAGGCGCGGCCGTAGCGGTTTCGGTCGAGGAACGCGCCCAGCGGCTCGTCGGGCAGCGCGTCGTTCGCGATCAGGCGTTTGCCCTGGCGATTGAAGCGCAGGATGTCGGCCAGCATGCGCCAGTGCGCGGCATCGGCGATGCGCCGCGTCTGGGCGAACAGCGTGCGCCAGCTATCGCCCGCCCACTCGATCGCGCCGCCCGCGATGGATACGCCGAAGGACATGTCGCTGGCCGTGGTCGGCACCTCGAGCTCGGCCAGAAGCGACTGAAAATACGGATAATTCCGGTCGTTCAGCACGATGAAGCCGGTATCGACCGGCTGTGTGCCGGCCATCACCGTATGGGCGTGGCCGCCGGCGCGGGCCTCGGCCTCGAACACCGTGACATCGGCCTGCTCGCGCAGCAGCCAGGCCGCGCCCAGCCCGGCGATGCCGCTGCCCACGATGGCGATTCGCTGCATGTGGTTCGTCCTGTGACCGGAAACTGCCGCCAAAGAGCGGTCATACGGCGCGCCCGCGCGGGTGGATGCCTTTTTACCCGGTTTCGTGTTTGGGCTATGCTCTACGCCGCGTTTTTCAAGCCCGGCCCGCCGCGCCATCGCGCGATCCGCCCGTTCGTCGGCGATCGCCGGAGGGCGTCGGCGACGCGCTCAGGGCCCAGGCATCGACGACCTTCGCAAAGGAGCAGCCATGAAAGAACCTGTACGCGTAGCCATCACCGGCGGCGCCGGCAACATCAGCTATTCGCTGATCTTCCGCATCGCCGCCGGCGACATGCTGGGCCCCGACCAGCCGGTGATCCTGCAGCTGCTCGAAATCCCGCCGGCCATGGACGCGCTCAAGGGCGTGATCATGGAAATCAACGACTGCGCCTTCCCACTCGTGCACGGCGTCTCCGGCAGCGACAAGCCCGAAGAAGCCTTCAAGGACGTGGACATCGCCCTGCTGGTCGGCTCCAAGCCGCGCGGCAAGGGCATGGAGCGCTCGGACCTGCTCAAGGCCAACGGCGACATCTTCTCTGTCCAGGGCGCAGCACTCAACGACAACGCCTCGAAGGACGTCAAGGTCCTGGTGGTCGGCAATCCGGCCAACACCAACGCGCTGATCGCCGCGGCCAACGCGCCGGATCTGGACAACAGACAGTTCACCGCCATGATGCGGCTGGACCACAACCGCGCCCTGTCGCAGCTGGCCCAGAAGACCGATGCCCACGTCACCGACATCGACCGGATGATGGTCTGGGGCAATCACAGCGCGACCCAGTATCCGGACATCAGCAAGGCCACCGTCAAGGGCAAGCCCGCCCTGGATCTGGTCGACCGCGACTGGTACGAGAACGATTTCATCCCGACCGTGCAGAAGCGCGGCGCGGCGATCATCGAAGCCCGTGGCGCCTCGAGTGCGGCCTCGGCGGCCTCGGCCGCCATCGACCATGTGCGTGACTGGGTGATGGGCTCGGACGGCATCGTCTCGATGGGCATTCCCTCCGACGGCAGCTACGGCGTCGCCGAAGGCATCATGTTCTCCTATCCCGTCATCTGCCGGAACGGCGACTACGAGATCGTCCAGGATCTGAAGATCGACGAATTCAGCCGTGAGCGCATGAAAGCCACGGAAGACGAACTGCGCGGCGAGCGCGAAGCCGTCGCCGATCTGCTCTGATCCGCCGCGTCGACGCCGGACCGCCGGTCCGGCGTCTCATCCCCGCCTCGAGTCCGACCATGCACGATGATCGCCGCGCGACGGGCTCATTTTTGGGTTGCGCTCTCGAATCCCGGCGTGCCCTCTCGTGAGCGGTAGAACCGGGCTCACCGTCGCGCGCAGCCTGCGCGCGCTGTCGCCGGCGGTCCGGCGCTCGCTGCTTCGGCGGCTCGACCGACTGGCATTTCTCGATCGCTCACTGGCCGCCTGCGGTCAGACGACCTATACCCACGCCGGGCGCCGGATCACCGTCGATGCGGGCGATCGCGTCGGCCGCGAGATGCTCAAGAACGGCTTTACCGAGCAGCCGTTCGTGGCGCTGGTCCGCCGTCATTTCACCGATGCCGGGGGCTGTTTTCTCGATATCGGCGCCAATCTCGGCAACTACGCGCTGGCGCTGGCCCCGCATTACCGGCAGACCTACGCCTTCGAACCCAACCCCGTGTCCTTTCGACTGCTGCAGCAGAACGCACACGACAACCCGTCGTTGGGGATCGAGCCGATCCGCATGGGCCTGTCCGCGCATACCGGTACGGCTGCGTTCTATCCCAACAATGCCGGCAACTCCGGCGCGTCGGGGCTGGAGAAAAAGCGGCCGGGCGGCGAACGCATCGAGGTCGAGATCGCACGGGGCGACGATTTCCTGCCCCGCTTCGCCCCCTTCGTTGCCGCGATCAAGATCGACGTGGAAGGCCACGAGCTGGATGTGCTCCGCGGGCTGGAGCGAACGCTCGAACGCGACCGGCCGGTGATCTTCATGGAGTGGCTGACCGACACCATGCGCACGAAGGGCGGCTTCGACGCGCTGCGGGCGCTACTGCCCGACTACACGCTGCTGGTGCCGGCGGCGCGCGGCCAGAGCGGCCGCATCAAGACCGCGGCGCCCAAGCACCGCCTGACCCTGCTGACACCGCTGGCCGAGCCCCACCGCTCCAAGTACAACCTCGTGTTCTGCGTGCCCCGCGAACGCGCGGACGCGATCGCGACACACGGCTGAGGCCCGCTCAGCCGCCGAGCCGACCGGTGCGGTGAAAACGGGTCACCGCGTCCATCACACAGGCCGCGTGGCCTTCGTAGGAGAACACATCCCGGGCCCGCCGGATGCCGGATGCGCTCATGCGTTCGTAGGTGGCGGCATCGCGGAACAGCGCCTGCACGGCGTCGGCCGCGGCCTCGGGCGCGACCGCGCGCGGCTCGCGGATGCTGTCGGTGCCGGGATCGTAGACGTATTCGGGCAGATCCTGGATCCGGCCGCCGAGGGCCCGGTATTCCGACAGATCCAGCTCGGGCTGGACCACCCGGCCGCATTCGCCGTGGACGACGATCTCCGGCAGGCCGTCGACATTGCTCGCGACCACGGGGCAGCCGTGCACCATCGCCTCGACCGCCACGGCGCCGAAGGGCTCGCGCAGCGCCAGATGCAGCAGACAATCGACCGTGGCGTAGAAGGCCGACATGTTCCGGACCAGCCCGTGCAGGGTCACCCGATCGCCCAGCCCGAGCGTCTCGATCAGGTCGGCGACCGTGGCCTCCTCGGCTCCGGTACCCGCGATATGCAGATGGGCGGCGACGCCGCGCGCGTTCAGTGCGTGCAGGGCGTGGACCGCGAGAACCACGCCCTTGATCGACTCCAGCCGGGCGGCCACGCCGATATGCAGGACGTCGGCGTCCGGGAAGTGCCGCGGCATCGACTCGGCGGGCACCATGTTTGGCCTGAGCGCGTTGCGACAGAGCCGGATCTCGCCGGTATAGCCCCAGCGCAGTTCCAGCATGCGCCGGGAGGCATTGGAGTTGGCCAGGGCGCCGCCGACCGAATCCAGAAGCCGGCGCTTGGCTCCCTCCTCCCCCGGCAGCCAGGACGAGCCGCGGTCCCAGTAGATGCACCGGGACCCGCCCACGGCCCGCACGGCGCGCCAGTTCTCACCCATGCGGTTCCAGAGCAGCGCCACATCCGGCCGGTGGCGCGCCGCAATCCGGCGCTGATGGGCGGCACGCAGAAACGCGGGCCGGCTCGGAATCTTCCAGCGGCCGAGACGCTTCTCGAAATCGATGCCCTCCGCATCGGCTTCGATCTCGCGTGCCAGATGCGGATGAATGCGCTTGCTGCAGGCCACGACCGCGTGCGACACGTCAAAGCGCTGGCGCGTGTGGTGGATGAACTGGGCGAACTGGTGCTCGACGCCCCCCACCGCCGCCAGACTCACGTAATGGAGTATCCGGATCGGCCGCTCGCGACTGTTCGACATGCCGTGACGAATCCGTTGGGCGCGCCGCGCGGCTGCCTCAGTCGAACGACTGCGGCAGCCGCGTGACGCCGAGTTCCTGCGACAGGTAGCGCTGGACCTCTTCACGCGGATATTCGCGGATCACCTTGTTGGTGACGTGAACGATGCACGCCTCGGCGCCGGCCCCGTCGAACAGATAGCGCAGCAGTATGAAGCCCGTATCCGGAAAATGGCCGGGCCCGTCCGGGCCGGCCACGCTGTACAGACAGGTCTGATCGGACTGCCAGCGGCCGCTGCGCACGACCTTCTCCCATCGTTCGACGATCGGCATCCCCCGTTTCATGTCCACCAGGACAACGCCGCCGTGATAGGCGTTGTCGACCGGCTTGTCGTTCGAATAGCACAGCAGCGGCCACGTCGCGAGGGCCGGCTTCATGGTTTCGTACCACGCCGCCAGCGGCGAGGCGACCACGAGATCGGAATCCAGATACAGGAACACCGGCTCGCTGACGTAGTGCATCAGCACTTGCTTGCAGCCCTTGGCGATCAGCCGGTTTCCGGCCGGCGGCGCGTGGACGACCACGACGTTATCCAGCGGCTCGAAAAGCTCGGGCAGGTCGGTGATGACGTAGATCGGCCCTTGATACGCCCCGCGATCGCGCAGCGAGGTGATCATGGTCAGACACCAGTCGGCGTATTTGTCGCCCATCGCGACCGCGCCCACCGCCAGTTCCGGGCAGGCCGGATCCGGTCGGGTTGCGGCGTCGCGCCTGCCGTAGACCGACCCGAAACGCAGCCGGGCCCGCCAGATGAGATCACGGCGCTGGTGTCGCAGCCGCCGCGGCAGCGAACGCGGCTCGAGATAGCGGTTGGCCGCGGGGACGTCCTCGGCGGCTCCAGGGGTCCGCGGCGAACTCATGCGTCGCGACCGAAACTGGTCGGAATGCGTTCGAGCCCGACCACATGCGACAGATAGGCCTTGATCTCATCCGAGGCGTAGCGCCGCATCAGGCCGTTGGTCACGTGGACGAACGTGCCCGGCGGCTCCCCGGCGCCGTCGCGCTCGGGGTCGAAGTCGGGATGATCGGGGCCCAGGATCTGATGCAGATAAACCAGCTCCTCGTCGTCGAAGCGGGCGACGTCATCGTCGGTGATGATCGAGTGCATCGACCACTGGTCGAGCTGATAGCGGCCGGTGCGGATGAGACGGAGCCAGCGGTCGAAGAACGGCCGCACGCGCTCGCGATCCATGAGCATCAGCCCGGCGTGGTAGGCGCCGGCCACCGGCATGTTGCCCGTATAGAGCACGAGCGGCCGCGCGTCGAGCTTGGGCCGGGCCCGCCGATACCACTCGGCCAGCGGCCGGCCGATGATGATGTCGGCGTCGATATAGAGCAGCCGGGGCTCGCTCGCCCAGTCCAGCATCAGCTGCTTGCAGGTCTTGATGACCAGCCGATAACGAGTATAGGGCACGACCACGACATGCACGTTATCGAGGCCCTCGAACGGCGTCGGATCCTCGGTGACGACATACACCGGCCCGTGGTAGTTGCCGCGCTTGCGCAGCGAATCGATCATGCTCAGGCACCAGTCGTGGTACTTGGGCAGGATCGCGATCGCGTATATCGCCAGCCCCGGAAACGCTGGATCCTCGCGTGTCGTCCCTTCCGGCAGACGCGCCTCGCGCCTGACGCGGCCCCGCCAGAGCCAGTCGCGACGACGGTGCCGAAGCCGCTGGCTGATGGTCCGGTTGGGCTTGAGCGGCGTGGGTCGTTGGGCCATGAAGACAGCGTTAAATAATCGTTAGCCCATTCTAGCAAGCCTGTGCCGCCGGGGCTGCAACCCGGGTGCGGATTCACGCCGATGCGCGCGGATCACGGCGCTCGATCCCGGCCCCGGCAGGCAACCCACCGGGCCGTGCCCGGCGAACCGGATCCATGCCCTGCCGGCCGTGGCAGACCGGGCCTCGATCCGCCGTCGTCAGTCCGCGCAGCGCACGCGCGCGACGGCGCGACACCAGCCGTCGTAGAGCGCATCGACCTCGGCGGCCTCGCGCGTGACCTCGAAGCGGCGCTCGGCGCGCCATAGCGCGCCGACGGCCTCCAGCGACTCGTACAGCCCCACCTGCAGGCCGGCGAGATAGGCCGCACCGAGCGCGGTGGTCTCGATGATCTCGGGACGCTCCACCGGCGTCTGCAGGATGTCGGCGAGAAAACCGCACACCAGATCGTTGGCCGCCATGCCGCCGTCGACGCGCAGCTCCCGCGGGCCGGGCGCGTCGTCGCCGATGGCGCCGACGAGGTCGCGGGTCTGATAACAGGTCGATTCGAGCGCAGCGCGCACGATCTGCTTGATGCCGGTGTCGCGGGTCAGCCCGAGGATGGCCCCGCGCGCCGCCGGGTCCCAGTACGGCGCCCCGAGGCCGGTGAAGGCCGGCACCAGATAGACGCCGTCGGTGTGCTCGATCGAGGCGGCCAGGGCCTGGGTCTGCTCGGCCTTTTCGAACAGATGCAGCGCGTCGCGCAGCCACTGTATGGCCGCGCCCGCGACGAAGATGGAGCCTTCGAGCGCGTAGGTCGTGCGGCCGCCGATGCGATAGGCCACGGTGGTGAGCAGCCGGTGGCGCGAGAGCACGGCCGTCTCGCCCACGTTGAGCATCAGGAAACAGCCGGTGCCATAGGTGGATTTGGCCATGCCCGGCGCGAAGCAGGCCTGGCCGACGAGCGCGGCCTGTTGATCGCCCACCATCGCCGCGATCGGAATCTCGGCGCCCAGGAGATCCTTGCTGATCGTGCCGAAATCGCTGGCGGTGTCGCGCACCTCGGGCAGCAGCGCGGCGGGCACGTCGAAAAAGGCGAGCAGCTCGTCGTCCCAGCGCTGGTCGTGGATGTTGAACAGCAGCGTGCGGGAGGCGTTGGTGGCATCGGTGGCATGCACCGCGCCGTCGGTCAGATGCCAGAGCAGCCACGCGTCGATGGTGCCGAAGGCGAGTTCGCCGGCTTCGGCACGCGCCCGGGCGCCGTCGACATGGTCCAGCAGCCAGGCGATCTTGGTCGCCGAGAAGTACGGATCCATCAGCAGCCCGGTCCGTTCCTGCAGCCAGGCTTCGGTCGAGTCATCGGCGAGCGCCCGGCAGCGCTCGGCCGTGCGCCGGTCCTGCCAGACGATCGCCCGGTGGATGGGCTCGCCGGTGGCGCGATCCCAGATCACCGTGGTCTCGCGCTGATTGGTGATGCCGCAGGCCGCCATATCCGCCGCCGACAGGCCGGCCCGTTCGATGGCCTCGCGACAGACCGCAAGCACGTCGGTCCAAATCCGGTTCGCGTCGTGTTCCACCCAGGCTTCCTCCGGATAGAACTGATCGAATTCGCGCTGCGCACTCGCCACGATGGCGCCGCGGGCATCGAAGACGATCGCGCGGCTGCTGGTCGTGCCCTGGTCGATGGCCAGAAGATGATTGCGGCGGTTCACGGGCGGCATACGTGGTGTCGTTTGTACCGCAGCATCCGCGCTGCATGGCCGACGGGTCAACCGACGGCCACACGCCGTCTCGCCGATCGATGCGATCCGCGACCCGACCGAAACGTCGGCTGCCGGGCGAGCACATACAGCGGCCGATTGAGCTGCGTGCGTCCGCACGCAGCGGCTGCACAGACCACCAGTTGCCGAACACCGAGACCCCGGCTACCGTGATCGTCGCGCCCCGCGCGGCGCGAGCGTGTATCCGCAGCCCGCGCCCGCGCACCCGATCAAGCAAGGAACCCGCCATGCGCGCCATCGCCGTGATCGCCCTCTGTCTCGCCCCCGTCGCCGCCCTGGCCGCGCCCGAGGCGGATCTGTGGAAACGCTGGCAGGCGCACGACGAGAACGCCACGCAGACCATCGATCACGGCGCCTTCGACGCCTTCCTCGATACCTATATCGTGGCCCACGAGCACGCCCCCAACGGGGTCCGCTACGGCGACGTGACGCCGGCCGATCGCCGCGCCCTCGCCGACTACGTCGAGCGCATGCAGGAGATCGACATCGACCGCTACAACCGGGACGTGCAGCGGGCCTACTGGACCAACCTCTACAACGCGGCCACGCTCGAATTCGTCCTCGACGACTATCCGGTCGACTCCATACGCGACATCGGCGGCGGCCTGTTCTCCAAGGGGCCGTGGAATAAAGAGGTGCTGCGCATCGACGGCGAGAAGCTGAGCCTGAACGATATCGAGCACCGCATCCTGCGGCCCATCTGGGGCGACGGCATGACCCACTACGGCGTCAACTGCGCATCGATGGGCTGCCCGGACCTGCGCCCCGAGGCCTATACCGGCGACACGATCGGCGCGCAGCTGCGCGACAACGCCCGCGACTACGTCAACAGCCCGGCGGGCGTGCGCTTCGACGACGACGAACTGACCGTGTCACGCATCTATGAGTGGTATCGCCGCGACTTCGGCCACAGCGACCAGGCGATCATCAGCGAACTGCGGCGGCACGCGGCGCCGGCACTGTCCACGCGCCTGGACGCGCGCGACGCGATCGACGGCTACGCCTACGACTGGTCGCTCAACGACGAAGCGGCCATGGACGACTGAGCGGCCGCTCGGGCGTCGTGCCGCTACTCGGCCGAGCCCGCCACACCTGCCGCGCCCCCGGCGACGATTAAACCGCCGCCGGCACCGCAGTCGCTGGCGAGAGCCCCGGGCGGCGGTCAGTCGGGCCCGCGATCGCGACAGGACCTTCGAGCGAGCGGTCCCCCGATCGACGCGCCTCAGACTCGGCCGCGCGTTCTCAGCCGGTGTGGCGCGCGATCGGCGACGTCCACATCAGTTCACCGGCCGGCGTGTTGGTGTCCTCCCGGGTGGCGTCCTCCATCGACACCATCAGCCGCGCGGGCTGGTCCATCGCCTGGGCGACCGTGTCCGACAGCGTCATCTTGTACTTGCCGCCGGCGTGCGGCAGCTTGCCCAGCAGCACCGGTTCGCCCTGCTCCGGCTTGAACCAGATCCGCAGCGTCTTGCCCTCGGGCACCGGGTAGTCGCCCATCGCCACCACCGACATCTCGTGGCTGCCGGCCTCCGCGGTGACCAGCCAGCTCATGCCGGTGGGCTCGTCGTAGATCACGCTCGCATAGGCCGGCTCACCGGAGGGCGCGGGCGACTCCTCGGGCTGCCTCGACGAGCCGAACAGCAGCGCAGCCATGACGATCGCGGCGACCGAGGCGGCCACGGCCAGTCCGCGCCAGAACCCCGTGCCGGAACGCCGGCCGCGCCGGCCGAAATCGCCGCTGGCGACGTTGGCATGGGGTGGCGCGTCGGCGTCCATCGCCGCGGCGATGCGCTGCCAGACCGAGGCCGGCGGCTGCACCGGCGCCAGCGCCAGGCCGAGCGCCCCCAGACGATGCTCCCAGTAGGCCAGTTCCGCCCGCGCCCCGGCGTCGTTCGCCAGCTCGCGCTCGAAGGCGCGCGCGTCCTCGGCGTCGAGCGTGCCCAGCACGTATTCGGCGGCCCGGAGGGTCATGGCGTGTTGTGTTTCCGATTCGGCCATCACGCCCGCTCCGCCAGGCATTCGCGCAGCCGGATCAGCCCGCGCCGTATCCAGCTCTTCACGGTGCCCAGCGGCGCCCCCAGTCGTTCCGACAATTCCTGATGCGTCAGCCCCTCGTAATAGGCCAGCAGCACGCTGTCACGCTGCTGCGGCGCCAGCGTGCCCAGGCAATGACGCACCGCGTCCAGCGACTGCTGGTTCTCGTTCTCTTCCAGCGGCGAGAGCGCCTGCTCGTCCTCGAGCAGCGTCGCCACCATGTCCGGCTCCTCAGGCATAGCGACCTCGGGCCGCTTGCGGCGCAGCACGTCCAGCGCCCGATAGCGCGCGATCGACAGCAGCCACGTCAGCGGGGCGCCCCGCTCGGGCGCGTAGGTATCGGCCTTCTGCCACACACGTACATAAGCGTCCTGCAGCGCATCCTGCGCGCGTTCGGGATTGCGCAGGATACGCAGCAGCAACGCGTAGAGTTGCGACGAGGTCGCCGCATACAACTGCTGGAATGCCTTCTGGTCGCCCTCGGCCGTGGCGGCCAGCCACTCGGCCAACTGTTCACGCTCGGCCATCGCGTTACCGCACCCCCGTCGGATGGAGATCGGCGCCGCACGGGCGACCGGGTCGCGCACGGCGTCTGGGGACGCTTGCCTGATTCATGCGTGCATTCGTGTCCGGGTTATGGCCGTCAGTCTGGCGACAAACGTCGGTCGACTCAATTGTCTGCGATCGGTTCATCAGCTCAGCGCGCCCCCGCAGCTGCTGCCCTGACCTGCGGTGCAGCCGAAACAATGATCGTCGACGGCGATCGATCGCTGCTCGAAATCGGTATCGCGCAGCGCGGACAGATGCACCCGCGAGCCGCCGCCAAGCGCCAGATCGAGCATCTGATTGAAGTCGCAGTCGTAGACATAGCCCTGCCAGTCGACGCTGATCAGTCCGCGGCACATCACGCCGTCGAGATTGTCCGGGCTGTGGGCGCCGCGCAGCAGCGTCATGTACTGGTCCATGCGGCCCTCTCTCCAGAGCGTGCGCGCGAAACGCTTGATCGGCATGTTCGCGATCGTGAACAGGTTGTCGAAGACGATGCCGAATTCGTCGAACAGGAAACGCTTGTAATCCGCCTCCAGCGGTGCCTGCGGCGGCGGCAGGCTGGCACCCGCCGGGTTGTAGACCAGGTTGAGCGTAAGACCGCTGTCCGGATGGCCGTAACCGAGCGCGTTGAGCTTGATCAGCGCGGCGATACTGGCCTCGAAGACGCCCTTGCCGCGCTGGGCATCGACGTTGTCGGCCGTGTAGCACGGCAGCGAGGCGATCACCTCCACCCGGTGGTCGGCCAGGAAGCCGGGCACCCACTCGTAGCCCGGCTCCTCGATGATCGTGGGATTGCAGCGATCCATCAGATGGACGCCGAGCGCGCGCGCCTCGCGCATGAAGTCGCGGAAATACGGATTCATCTCGGGCGAGCCGCCGGTCACATCCAGACAGCGGATGCCCTGCGCGCGCATGAAATCCAGGGCTACGTCCATCGTGGCCCGGTCCATCAGTTCGGTGCGCTTGGGCCCCGCCTCGACGTGACAGTGCGTGCAGGCGATGTTGCACAGATAGCCCAGATTCATCTGCAGCGTGTGCAGGGCGCCCCGCCGGATCGGCGGAAAATCGGTGGACGCTTGTGCTTGAACGGCACCCGGCATGGCGGCCTCGGCCAGACGTGTTCGGATGGTCACGAAGTCTATCAGCAGTTGAATCGCCTTCGGTGGGACCTACCTTCCGAATCACCGAACTTCCCGACCGTGCCGACCATGCCCGACAACTATCCCGGCCACTATCCGGCGACGCGCATGCGCCGCGCCCGCGCGCGTGATTTCAGCCGCCGACTCACACGCGAGACGCAGCTGACCGTGGACGATCTCATCTATCCGGTGTTCGTGACCGAGGGCGAGGCGGTGGACGTCGCCGCGATGCCCGGCGTACGCCGGCACACGCTGGACGGGCTGCTGCGCGAGATCACCGATGTCGCCGCGCTCGGCATCCCGGCGGTGGTGCTGTTCCCGGTGATCGACCCGTCCAAGAAAACGCCGGACGCGGCCGAGGCCGCCAACCCGGACGGCCTGGTGCCGCAGGCGATCCGTGCCATCAAGCGCGAATTCCCCGAGCTCGGCGTGATGACCGACGTGGCCCTGGACCCCTACACCAGCCACGGCCAGGACGGCGTCGTCGACGACGACGGCTATGTCCTCAACGACGCCACCATCGATATTCTCGTGCGCCAGACCCGTGCCCACGCCGCGGCCGGGGCGGACATCGTCTCACCCTCGGACATGATGGACGGCCGCATCCAGGCGATGCGGGCCGCGCTCGAGGCCGACGGCCACGTCAACACCGTGATCATGTCCTATGCGGCGAAGTTCGCCTCCAGCCTGTACAACCCCTTCCGCGAGGCGGTGGGCTCGGCGGCCAATCTCGGCCGCGCCGACAAGCGCACCTACCAGGTCGACCCGGCCAACACCGACGAGGCCCTGCGCGAGGTCGCCCTCGATCTCAAGGAGGGCGCGGACATGGTGATGGTCAAGCCCGGCATGCCCTATCTGGACATCATCCACCGGGTGAAGGAGACCTTCGGCGTGCCGACCTTCGCCTACCACGTCTCAGGCGAGTACGCGATGCTCAAGGCCGCCATCGACAACGGCTGGCTCGACGAGCGTGCCGCCGTGCTCGAATGCCTGGGCAGCTTCAAACGCGCCGGCTGTGACGGCGTGCTGACCTACTTCGCCAAGGACGCCGCGCGCTGGTTGGCGCAGGCCGACTGATCCCCTAGATCGACCCCAGCGCCGCGTGGACATCGTCCATGTGGCGCGTGTAGGACAGCCGCCCCGCCGCATCGGCGATGGCGTTGGCGCTGAAACGCGCCAGCCGGTCGCCGTCGCCGGCCAGCGCGGCGACGGCCTCGGCCAGGTCGGCGGGGTCGATGAACCGCGGTGCGCCGATGCGATCGGCGATCGGATCGTAGACGCAGTCCACGCGCGGCTCGAGCGCGGTCTCCAGATCCGCGAGCGCCGCGCTGTCGCAGGTCGGCTCGATGCACAGCCCGGTGCGTTCGTGCTGGACGACTTCGGGCAGCCCGTCGACCCGGGTGGCGATCACCGGGCAGCCGGCCAGCGCGGCCTCGGCACAGACCAGGCCGAAAGCCTCGCGCATGGCCGGGTGGAGATAGCAGTCGAGGGCGTCGTAGAAGCCCTGCATGTCGGCGACGAAGCCGCAGAAGCGCACGTGCTCGGCGACACCCAGACGCCGGCAGAACGCCCGCATCTCGGCCTCCTTCGGGCCGGTGCCGGCGATCCAGAGCTCGACGTCGTGGCCACGGCGAACGAGTTCGTGCACCGCCTTGATGGCGATGTGGGCGCCCTTGTAGGTCCGCAGGTGGCCGGCCGTGCCGATCCGGAAGGGGCGGCCGGCCGGCAGGTCCCGCACCCGCGGCGCCCGGCTGCGCTCGCTGGCGGCGACCCCGTTGAGACACAGCGCAATCGGCCGCTCGCAGCCCCAGCGCAGCTGCAGCATGCGCCGCGCGGCGTGGGAGTTGCACAATACGGTGTCGATCTCGTCGAAGAACGCGCCGGTCTTGTCCGGATCGTGGTGGGAATACCACGAGGCGCCGTGCTCCCAGTAGACCGGGCGCAGCCCGTGTGCCGCGAAGGCCCGCACGATGCGCAACCGGTTGAAACCGTCCCAGATGATGCCGGTGTCCGCGGCCGCCCGCGCGAACATCCGCTGCTCGCGCCGTCGACGCAGCGCGGCCGGCCAGCCGGGCAGCTTGACGCGGCCGTGATAGCGCGGATGCCCGGCCCAGCGCGCGTGCCGGCGCAGCGGCGCACGCGCGGCGTGATGGACCGCCGGCTGCTCCAGCCAGACGCTGTTGTCGTAGCCGTGCCGCCGGGCCGAATATTCGAGGAAACGCAGAAAATGCGTCTGCAGCCCGCCGAACAGGGTGAGGTTCATGTGGTGCAGCAGCCGCATGCCGTCAGCCCCCGGCCGCGTGACGCAGTGCGTCGACGTTGCGATAGGCCAGCTCGCACCAGCGCGCGCGTCGGGCGCGCACCTCCGCCGGGTCCGGCCGCTCGGCGGCAAGCCGCGCCTCGATCTCGCGGGTCAGCCGTTCGCCCCAGCCCGGCTCGCCGTAGCGCGGGCCGTCGGCGACGCCGGCGGCGGCCCGCAGGCCGTCGATCTTGGGCGTGTTGCTGTCGAGCGCGATCCACGGCGTGCCCACGCAGGCCGCGGCGATGCTGTGGTGGAACCGCCCGGAGACCAGCAGTCGGCTGTCGGCGATCAGCCCCAGCCACTCGTCGAGACTCGCCGCGTCGACCACGCGCCAGGGCGGCCGGCGCCAGAATCGACCGGAGCGCAGCGCCCGCCGGCGCCAGGCCCGCTGCAGATCGCGCAGGAAGGCCGCATCCTCGTGATTGCGTGCGCCCGCCGAGCCCACCAGCACGGTCAGCGCGTGGCCCTGTTCGGCCAGCCGCGCCATCACATCGACCTGGACCGAGGCCCAGGCGCGCTGCCAGATCACGCTCGTGGCGAACACGAGGCCGCGCGGCGCGCTCGTCGGCGCCGGCGGCTGCGCCTCGATGTAGAGCGGCAGGCAGTCGAAGCTCTCTCGGGCGTCGCGCCGCAACCAGCGTGCGACCAGTGCGTGCGACAGCGGCTCGCGCACCGCAACGAAACGCACGGCCTCGTACGCGCGGCGATAGATCGCCAGCAACGCGTCGTCGGCGACCTCGGTCGTATCCTGCGGATAACAGGAGTGATTGACCAGATCCACCGGTCGCCCGAGCCGCTCGGCCGCGTACCAGGCGAGATAGAGCAGTGTCTTGGCGACGCTACGATCGCCGTGGAGACAGCCCTCGGCGTTGACCACGACCACATCGGCGGCCGCCAGGCGCTCCGGCAGACACGGCGCCCGCGTGCGCAGCCGCGCCAGCGGCGCGTCGGTGTCGAAGTCCGCGGCCGTATTCAGGGCCCCGCCCAGGCGCGGGATATCCTCGGCGATGACGCTCTCGACGGTGTAGCCGAGCGCGCCGATCGCACGCTTGAGCCCGCGTGTGGTGCCGGTACAGCCCCAGTGGCAGACACCGGCGGTGTCGTTGACCAGCAGCGCCGTGGTCACGGCGTCGACCTCCGCATCACCCGATCACCGGCGCGTCGTCCAGTATGCCGTCGGTGACCAGCAGACTCCGGGGGTTGCAGCACAGCAGCCGACGGCCCTGGCGATCGAACTCGCCGCGCACCGCGCGCATGGCGTCGCACAGGGTGAAGTCGTCGTGCCGCTTGGGGCGGGCGTTGGCGTGCCGGCCTTCGCGCACCGAGCGGTCGTACTTGTCGTCGACCCACAGGTCGCGATTGCTGTCAGTGATCATCTCGTCGTAGAAATAGCCGGCGTCGGACAGATCGATCCCCAGCAGCTTCACGTCGCAGCCGGGGTGGAGAATGTTGACCAGATTGATCGCGACCGTGAGCGAGCCGCGCCGATGATACAGCGGCTGCGACAGATCGCGCGCCCAGTGAAAGCGCGGCGCTTCGTTGCTCACCGGAAAAGGCACCAAGTGGTCGTAGGCCGGCAGCGGCTCCGGACGATAGCCGTGCTGCTGCATCAGCTGGCGGCGCAGGCGGCGCTTGCGCACCGGATGCCGCCAGGCCGGAGTGCGATAGAACTGCGGATAAGTCTCGCTGACGTAGTACGGCAGCGCATGCCCCAGACGCTGCAGGCGTTCGATGCACCGGCGCAGAATCAGGTCCGCGTAGTAGTTGAAGTCCGACAGGAACAGCATCCGCGGCAGGATGCCCAGCCGTTCGTAGTGCAGGTAGTAGCGGTTCATGCCCAGCGTGCGCGGATGCGCATCCAGATACGCCCGCTCCTCGGCATCCAGCGCGAGCAGCGATCGTCCGGTGCCGAAGATATAGACCGTGTCCATCATCGTGGCCGCCATGGTGCCAAGTCTCGCGGGAATCACGCGGGCCGTGGCCACGCGACGATCCGACCGCGCCGCGTCAGCCGTTGCCGTCGGGGTCGCGTATCATCCGCCACGGCATGCGTGATCGCAAACCCGCGTCCGAACAGCCCGGCACCACCGCCGGCGACCGCAGCGCGCCGCCCGTGCTCGAGCGGGTCCACCGGCGCGTGCCTGCGATCCTGAGCGGCGGGCCATGGCGATTCCGGCTGGCGCCGGATGTCGACCTGCCCGGGGCCGTCACCGACTGGCGGCTGCTCTACGAAGGCGCCCACTCGCGCATCTACCGGCTCGAGGCGGCCGCGCTGGTGGTCAAGCTCGCCGAGCCGCGCAGTCGTCCCCGCGACGATCTGCGCAAATACGTGATGTGTCAGGCGCGGCGCGAATATCGCGGGGCCGCCTTCCTCAACGCGCTCGGTCTGGATACCCCGGACATGCGCGGCTGGGCGGTCTCGCTCGCCCCGGGCGCGCACTACGAATCGGCGCTGTTCATGCGGCCCCTGCCGCCGTTTGTATCCGGCCTGCGGCTGCTGCGCAGCGAGAGCGACGCCGACCGGCGCGCCGCGTTTCTCGCCCGCCTCGCCTCGGAGCTGGGCACGCTGTTCGGCCACGGTTTCGTTCACAAGGACTGCCATTTTGATAACTTGTGCGTGCGCGACGACGGTCGCCTCGTCTGGATCGACTGCGATATCCGGCGCCCGGGCAGCGCCGCCCGCCGCCGACAAGGGCTTCGCCGAGCGCTGGCGCTGCTGCGCCGCACCGCGCGAAACGACATCGGCGAACGCGAGTGGCGAATCTTCAAACAGCAATTCGGTGAGGCGCTCGCGCACGCACCGAATGGACCATCCCTGATCGATGAAATTCAGTAACGCAGCGACCCGGCTCAAGGGCATTCCCCACATATCGCGCCATTCCGCGCGGATTCTCTACGACTTCATACTCACCGAGCAGCCGCGCGACTGCATCGAGCTGGGCTTCGCCCACGGCGCCGGCAGCGGCTACATGGCGGCCGCGCTGGATGAACTCGGGCGCGGCCACCTGACCTGCGTCGACATCGAGCGCAGCCGTACGTTCGACCCCACCATCGAGCAGACGCTGGAGGGGCTGGGTCTGGCCTCCTTCGTATCGATCCACCGCGAGGTCAACTCATACAACTGGTTCCTCAAGAAGGCCGTCGAGCAGCAGATCCGCGACGGACGGTGCGAACCCTGCTACGACTTCGTGTTCATCGACGGCAGCAAGAACTGGACGATCGACGGCATGGCCTTCTTCCTCGCCGACAAGCTGCTGCGCGAGGGCGGCTGGATCCTGTTCGACGACTACGCCTGGCGCTATGCGGACGCCCTGGAGCGCGGCAAATCGGCCACCGACGGCGTGAGCATCCGCGAACTCTCCGCCGACCAGATCGAGCAGCCGAACGTGGCCGCGATCTTCGATCTGCTGGTCGCGACCCACCCCGGTTACGGCAATTTCCGCGTTCAGGACAACACCTGGGCCTGGGCGCAGAAGACCGCCGACGGCGAGCGCAGCGTGCGTCAGGAAAGCAAGTCTCGCTTGAGGAGCGGTCTGCGGCGCTGGTTCGCTGCACGTTCGTAACACGCGCGCGTCGTCGAGCGCGGCTCGGGCGTCGCCGGCTCGGACGCCGGCGCTGTTCGACTCCCGAGGACCAACGGAAACGGAGAGACGGACGGTGCCGTAGTCGGACAGCGGCATCGGGCGGTTCCATGCGGCTCGGGCCATCGGGCGCGGCGCGCCCCACGCGTGGAATCCGCTAGAGGCCGTAGGCCGTGTAGACGCGGCGTGTCGCCTCGAAGTTGGCGCGTTCGGTGTTGCCGGCCACGGCCGCGAGTCCCGCCTGCGCCACGTCGGCCCGTCGGGCGGGATCGACGATCCACTGCGCCAGCAGCGCGCGCAGGGCCTCGACGTCCGGCGTCTCCGGCAGCGCTTCGCGCAGATCCGCGGGCAGCAGCTCGGTCGCACCGACCCGGCGGCTGGTGGCCACCGGCACGCCGCAGGCCATGGCCTCCTGCACGCTCTGACCGAATTCCTCGACGCGCGCCGGGTGGACACAGATATCCAGGGCGTGGAAATAGCGCTCGGGCGCGCGCGTGTGCTCGACCAGGCGCAGGCGATCGGCGACGCCCAGCGCACGGGCCTGGGCCAGGAACGGCCCCGCCCCGGCCTGCTTGCCGAGCACCAGCAGCAGGCTGCGCTCCCGCACCGCGGCCGGCAGGCCGGCGTAGGCCTCGAGCAGCAGATCCAGCCCGCGCTTGCGGTAGTCGCCCGACGTCACCAGCCCGACGAGCACGGCGTCACCGCAGTCGAGCTCGGCACGGACCGTATCGCGATGGCGTGCGCGATCGGCCCGGTCGAACTGTTCCGGCCGATACCCCGGGTGGATGATCGGCAAGCGCTCGCGCGCCACGCCGTAGCGCCGGGCCAGGTCGTCCTGCATGAGCTTCGAGTTGCAGATGCACGCCGCAAAGCCGTCCTCGGCGAAGATGCGGTCGTGGATCTCGGCCAGCGTTCCGCGTGGGTCCAGGGCCGTGCCGTGGGTGAGTTCGTGCGCGAGGTGCAGGCAGTTGTGCATCGACAGCACGTGCTGTCGATAGTGATGCCCGTGCCCGGCTACGAAATCGTAGCCGGCGGAGTCGACGACGCGCTGGGCGCGGGCGGCGAACCAGCGCCATTTGTGACGCCTGAACAGCGGCAACCGGCCGATCTTCACGGCCCGGCCCATATCCGGCGTCACCCCGCCGCGATCGACCTTCTCGCCGATGAGATCGACGGCATGGCCCAGCCGCCGGAAATGCCGGGCATGGTCGGCGATGGTGTTGTTGGTGCCACCGATGTCGCCGATGCCGCGAAACACGATCGCGATCCGTCTGCTCTTCGCCTCGTTCATATGCCCTGATCCGCCGATGCCCCGGTAGCCGCAAGCGTGCCATGAACGCGGAATGCCTCGACCGCGGCCATCGCCGCGTCGACGTGGTCGTCGAACACGAAGCGCGTGGCCACCGCCTCGATGGCGGCGGCACTCATGCGCGCATAGGCCTCCGGGTCGTCGGCCAGCGTCGCGACGGCCGCCGCCAGCCGCTCGGGATCGACGAGCGCCGGCGGTGCGATCCGATCCCGCGCCGGATCGTAGACCACGGGCGGCAGATCGTCGTCGTGGCCGCCGAGCGACGGATAATCGGCCAGCGGCAGGCTCGGCGCCACGCACAGACCGGTCACGTCATGGGTGATGACCTCCACCAGGCCGTCGACCGCCGCGACCACGGCCGGGCAGCCGTAGGCGTTGGCTTCCACCGCGATCTGGCCGAATGGCTCGCGCAGCGCCGGATGCACGAGCAGATCGATGTCGCGATAGAACGCCCCCATGTCCGCCACCAGACCCTCGAAGCGCACGAAATCGGTCAGGTCGAGCCGCGCCACGAGCGTTTCCAGGCGCCGGCGCTCGGGCCCGTCCCCGGCGATCGACAGCGTCACCGCACGGCCCTGATCGCGAAGCAGGGCCAGCGCGTGAACCGCCAGCGCCACGCCCTTGATCGGCTCCAGCCGGGCGACCACGCCCAGCCGCAACGGCCGATCGGACACGAGCTGTCGCGGCCGGGCCGCGGCCGGCCGCAGCGAGGGCCTCAGGGCGTTGGGCACGACCCGGATCGCGCCGCGGTAATCCCAGCGCAGCTCGAGCATCCGCCGCGCCGCGTGGCTGTTGCACAGCACCGCCGGAACCTCAGCCAGAAACCGCTGCTTCGCGGTCGTCTCGCCAGGGAACCAGCTCGCGCCGCGCTCCCAGTACAGGCAGCGCGCCGCACCGGCCGCTTCGAGCGTGCGCAGACTGTCGCGCATGCGGTTCCAGATGACCGCCACATCCGGCCGATGCCGACGCATCAATCCGCGCTGGTGGGCGGTGCGCACCGCCCGGGGCCAAGCGGGCAGCTTGACCGGGCCGGCGTACTTCTCATAACCCACCGGCACACCCGAGGCCGCCAGCCGATCGGCCACCAGCGGATGCACGCCGCGACCGCAGGCCACCACGGCGTGCCGGGCTTCGGCCCGCGCCAGCGCGGTGCGAAGGAATTCGACGAACTGCAGCTCGACGCCGCCGGCGCCGTCGAGACTCACATAGTGCAGCAGCGACGCCGCGCTCATGCCGCCGGCGCCAGGGTGCCGGTCGCGGCGTATTCCCGCGCCGCGGCGAGCACGTCGTCCACATGCCCGTCGAAATCGAACGCCGTGCGGACGTGGGCGATGGCGGCCGCGCTCATCCGGGCATAACGTTCGGGATCGGCGATCACCCGCATCACCGCATCGGCCAGCGCCGCGGGCTCGCAGATACGCGGGGTGACGATGCGGTCCGTGACCGGATCGTAGACCACGGGCGGCAGACCGCGCGTGTCGCCGCCCAGCGCCCGGTAGCGGGCGAGATCGCCGGTCGGCGGCACGCAGAAGCCGGTGCGTCCGTGAACGACCACCTCGGGCAGACCGTCCACCGCGGTGCAGACCACCGGGCAACCCGCGGCCGCCGCCTCGGCCGCCACCACGCCGAAGGGTTCGCGCAGCGCCGGATGCACCAGCACGTCGATCCGCGCGTAGAAATCCGACATGTCGGCCACGACGCCGGGCATGTCCAGGCGATGCGCCACACCCAGTTCGCGGGCGAGCGCGATCACATCGTCGCGCAGCGGCCCGTCGCCGGCGATCTCGAGCCGGACGTCGATTCCCCGGTCGACCAGTGCGGCCAGGGCGTGGACCGCCAGGCAGGTGGCCTTGATCGGCACCAGCCGGCTGGCCACGCCCAGACGCAGGGGCGCATCCGCGGGCCGGCGGCGCGGGCCTTCGGCGAAGCGCGTCGAACGCATGCCGTTCGGGCATACGCGCACGATCCCGCGATACTGCCAGCGCAGCTCGAGCATGCGCCGGGCGGCCTGCGAGTTGCAGATAACCGCCGGCAGGCGATCGAGCACGGTCTGCTTCGCCGTCTCGTCGCCGGCCAGCCAGGCGGAACCGTGCTCCCAGTAGAGACAGCGCCGATCACCCAGGGCGTCGAGCACCCGCCACTGCTCGCCGAGCCGGTTCCAGAGCAGCGCCACGTCCGGCCGCAACCGCCGGCCCAGCCAGCGATAGCGCGCGCGGCGCGCCGCGCGCGGGTGCTGCGGCAGCTTGAGACCGCAGCACCTCTTTTCATAGTGCCAATCGTTCACCCGCGCGAGCGTATCCCGGTGCAGCGGATGGATGCTCAGGCTACAGACAACGACCGCCTGATGGAGGTCGGGACGCGCCGCGGCGCGCCGCACGAAGGTGGCGAACTGCTGCTCCACGCCGCCGAAGCCGCTGAGGCTCACATAATGAGTCAGAGACAACGGTACGGAACGCGCCTCGACTTTCGTCGCGGAATCTACCACTTTTCTGTTAAATTTGCGCCCAGACGGCACGATTTCGCGTCATATTCAAGCTTTTTCATCCAAGCCCTACCCTGCGAGCAAGGCGCACATGGTACAAACATCCGCGTTCGACCGGTATCCGCACACCGAGGCGGCACGCGCTGCGCCCCGAAGCCGACCGGTCAACCGGATCGGGCTGGCCGCGGGCGTGGTCGTGCTCACGGTCACCGCCCTGGCCATTCACGCCGGCTGCGTCGCCGGCGCGGGGCTGTCGGCCTGCGTGGCGGGAGGCGCGACCATCTATCTGCCGGTCGACGGCGGCGAGTTCCTGCTCAGCGAAGTCATGTCGCTGGTCCTGTGTCTGCTCGGCGTGACCGTGGCGCTGCTGACGTACATCGACGGCGAGCGGCGCCTGAGCCGCGTGGCGATCGTGTTCAGCATGCTCTTCCTCATCGCCTTTGTGGGTGAGAACAACGCGATACGCGACGATCTGCGGCCCCAGTTCCTGATCATCCTGCTGGTGTGGCTGGGCATCGAACTGTTGCTGCGACGCGCCTACGCACCGATCGTGCTCCTGCTGGCCGGCTGTTTCGTCGCCTTTCTCGGCTCGCTGGGAGACCACACCACCGCGATACAGTTCCAGAACGTGTTCGAACACGAACTGGACGAATCCGTTCTGGCACCGGTCGCCCGCGTCGTGGGCAACGCGGAGGAACCGCTGGAGTTGCTGGGCTGGAGTCTGTTCGTGCTGGCGGCGATCTCGGTCTGCGATGTTCGTCGTCCCGCGCAGCGGCCGACGCTGTCGGTGGTGCTGGCGCTGGCGGCGATCGTGGTGCTCTCCGTGGGCGCCACCTTCCTGCATCTGCGCGACAACGAGCTGTACGAGGCCGAGCGCAAGTTCGGCCTGTTCTGCGCGGCGGCCGGCTGGGGCCTGGCCGTGGCCGCGGCGTTCCTCGCCTACGCCCGCCGCGGCGCGACCGCCTATGCCTACGCCGGCGTATTCGCGGTGGCCGTCTACTGGATCGGCGTGTTCACACCGGCGGTCTACACCCACGAGCACAGCAAGACGATCAGCTCCTGGACCTGGATCTTTCCCTTGCTGTCGCTGCATGCGTTTCTGCTGTTCCGGCCCCGGGAAGGCGCCGTTCGCCAGCGCGCGGACGCCGCCGCGCCCGTGCACTCGGAACCCGCCTGAGAGACGAGCCGGTCGTGCCACCGACTCCGAGCGCCCGCCGTAGCTCGCCGCGGTCATGCAGCAAAGAGATCGCGACAATGTCGCCCCCGATCACAGCGCCGGATTCGGTTACGATTGGCGGCCCTCGGGGTCGATCGCCATGGAACGGCAGGACAGATGCAACACAGTCCGCGCATACTCATCGTCGGCCCGAGCTGGATCGGCGACATGGTCATGGCGCAGGGTCTGTTCAAGACGCTGCGCCGACGCCTGCCGCAGGCGCGCATCGATGTGCTGGCCCCTGACGTCACCGCGTCGCTGGTCGCCCGCATGCCCGAAGTCGACGCGGCGGTGCCGCTCAACATCGCCCACCGCGAGTTCGCCTGGGGCGCCCGCCGGCGCGCCGCGCACGCCCTGCGCGCCCGTTACGACCAGGCAATCGTCATGCAGCGCAGCGCCAAGGCCGCGCTCGTGCCCTGGCTGGCCGGCATTCCACAGCGCACCGGCTATCGCGGCGAACTCCGCTACGGCCTGATCAACGATGTGCGCACACTCGACACGGCGCGCTACCCCCGCAAGGTCGAGCACTACGCGCTGCTGGGCCTCGAACACGAGGGCGACGCGCTCGGCGAGGTCGAGCTGCCGCGGCTGTCGATCGACGAGCAGCGCCGTTCGGCACTGACGGCCTCGCTGGCGCTGGACCGCGACCGGCCCGCCATCGGCTTCGCGCCCGGCGCCGCCTACGGCGGCGCCAAACAGTGGCCGGCGACCCACTTCGCACGCCTGGCCGAGGCGCTCGACGCGCGCGGCATCGCGGTATGGATCTTCGGCAGCGCCGCCGACCGCGATCTCGCCGCCGGCATCGCCGCGGCGGCGCCGCGCCACGGGGCCAACCTGTGCGAACGCACCTCGCTGGTCGACATCGCCGACCTGGCGTCGCTCACTCATGCCTTCGTCGGCAACGACACCGGGGTGATGCATCTGGCCGCGGCCACCGCCCCACGGGTGCTCGCCATCTACGGCGCCACGCATCCCGACTATGCGCCGCCGCTGGCTCCGGCCGAGGCGCGCTTCTGGCTGGGTCTGGCCTGCGCGCCCTGTCGCGAGCGGGTCTGCCCGCTGGGCCACAATGCCTGCATGCGCGACATTCCGGTCGCCGATGTACTGCACGCCTGCCTGAACCCCGAGGCGCGGGCCCTGCCGTCGCTGCACTACGCGGCCGGCCGGGCCGCGCCGCCGTCTGCCGCCACCGAGGAGCCTGCCCCATGACCGACGGACCCGACCGCTACGCCGTGATCGGCAACCCCGTCGACCACAGCCGGTCGCCGGCGATCCACGCCGTCTTCGCCGAACAGACCGGTCAGCGCATGACCTACACGCGCCTGCCCGCCGCCGAGAACGCCTTCACCGCCACGGTCGAGCGCTTTTTCGCCGACGGCGGCCGCGGCCTGAACGTGACGCTGCCCTTCAAGCAGGCCGCTGCCGCCTACGCCGCCACACTCTCGGCGCGCGCGGAACGTGCGGGGGCGGTGAACACGCTGATCCGCTGCGACGACGGCCGCATCCACGGCGACAACACCGACGGCGTCGGCCTGCTGCGCGACCTGACCGATCGTCTGGGCACGCCGATCCGGGGGCGTCGCGTGCTGGTGCTCGGGGCCGGAGGCGCCGTGCGCGGGGTGGTCCCCGTTCTCCTCGAACAGGGCCCGACCCACCTGCACATCGCCAACCGCACCGCCGAGCGGGCCGAGGCCATCGCCGCCGATTTCACCGACCTGGGCCCCGTCGACGCCGGCGGGCTCGCGGACATCGGCGGCGGCTGGGACCTGGTGATCAACGCCATATCGGCCGGGCTGGCCGGGCGCATGCCGGATCTGCCGACAGCGGCGATCACGGGCGCGCCCGCCGCCTACGACATGATCTACGCCGATGCGCCCACGCCGTTTCTCCGCTGGGCCGCGCGCCACGGCGTGGCCCGCCGGTGCGACGGCTTCGGCATGCTCGTCGAACAGGCAGCCGAGTCCTTCCATCTCTGGCGCGGCGTGCGCCCGGACACCCGGGCGGTGATCGCAGCCCTCCACCCGGCCCCGCAGAGCCGCGACGACACGGTATAATCGAAGCACGATGAACGCAGAACGCACGGCAAACGATCTCGACCACGTCCTGCGTGCGGATACCTCCGGGGAGCTGCTCGACCCCGCCGACCACGCGCGCCAGTACAGCTATGTCCGCAAGGCGCACGAGACCGAGCTGATCGAGGACTATGTCGAGCTCATCGCGGATCTGATCGATGCCAAGGGCGAGGCTCGCGCCGTCGAGCTGGCCCAGCGCATGGGCGTGACCCAGGCCACGGTCGGCAAGATGATCCGCCGCATGACCGATGCTGGCCTGGTGACCAGCGAACCCTATCGCTCCATCTTCCTCACCGAAGACGGCAAGCGCATGGCCTGCGAATCACGCGATCGGCATATCGTGGTGCTGCGCTTCCTGCGAGCCCTGGGCGTACCGGAGACCACCGCGCGCAAGGACGCCGAGGGCGTGGAGCACCACGTCAGCGCCGAAACCATCGAAATCATGCGCCGTTTCGCCGACGACCGCGACGGCGCGCAGGACGACTGAGCCGCCGATGTCGGACACCCCCGGCGTCGTCCGTCGCCAGAGCGCCGACGGTCGCACCTGCCTCGTCCACGACTGGCCGCAGGACGCGCGCGCCTGCCGGGCCCTGCAGCGGGAACTGGCCGATCGCGTCGACACCCGCCACGATACCGGCCCGGTGGCGACGCTCGGCGGCGTCGACATCGGCTTCGAGGACGGCGGCCGCACCACGCGCGCCGCAGCCGTGGTGCTGGACGCGACCACGCTGGCGGTACGCGAGCGCCGACTCGTGCGCGTGCCGACGCGGATGCCCTACATCCCCGGCCTGCTGTCGTTTCGCGAGATCCCCGGCGCGCTGGCCGCGCTCGACGCGCTCGATGCGCCGCCGGACCTGATCCTGGTCGACGGGCATGGCATCGCCCACCCGCGCCGTCTCGGCGTGGCGACCCACCTCGGCCTTGTCACCGGTCGACCGACCATCGGCGTCGCCAAGAAGCGTCTGACCGGAACGCACGGCCCGGTGCCGGAGAGTCGCGGCGCCTGGACCCCGCTCTACGACGGCGAGACCGTGATCGGCGCCGTCCTGCGCTCGCGCGAGCGCGTTAAGCCGATCTTCATCTCGCCCGGGCATCGTGTGGACCTCGACCACGCGATTGCGTGGACGCTACAGGCGTTGACCCGGTACCGTCTCCCGGAGACGACCCGGGTCGCCGACCGGCTCGCCTCCGGTAAGCCGGATTTTTGAGCCGCTGGTGCGGCACTGATACGCTTTAGCGTTGTCAGACCATGTCCACACGACATTCACTCGACGGATAGACCTATGATGAAACGTGTAACATCCACTCTCGCCGTGGCGCTGGCCGCCATCGCTTTCAGTGCCACGACGGCCCACGCGCAGGGCGCGGCGGCCGGCGGCGCCGATCAGCAGGAAGCCCAGAAGCTGATGCAGGAGTACCGCCAGAAGGCGTCGCGCCTGCAGCAGATCCACAAGGAAACCATCGAAGCCAATCCGGAACTCGCCGACCAGCAGGAAGAGTTCGAGAAGAAGGTTCGTCAGGCCGTCGAGGACGAGGGCTACGACGTCGAACAGGGCCAGCAGCGGGTGCAGGAACTCGCGCAGAAGATGCAGTCCGGCGACCTCGAGCAGTCCGAGCGCAAGGCGGTGATGCAGGATTTCCAGGCTGAACGTCAGGAGATGACGCAGGCCCGCAACAAGGTCATGCAGAAGCCGGAGATCCAGTCGGCCGGTCAGGAACTGCAGGAGGACACGCTCGCGGCCATGAAGCAGCAGGACAGCAACACGCAGGATCTGCTCGACGAGATGGATTCGCTGCGCTCCGAGCTGCAGTCGAAGATGCCGCAGCAGCAGTCCGGCCAGGCACCCGCCCCGGGGCAGTCCCCCGGCAGCGGCTGATCGCCGACAATACTGCCTGTTGAAAAACCCGGCCCTGCGCCTAATGCCGTTCACTTAAGCATTGCAGGTCAGGCGGAGCTTGCCGAGAATCCGGCTTTCACGTGTGGAAGCC
>NZ_AYKF01000080.1 GCF_003732545.1 Salinisphaera orenii subsp. halophila YIM 95161
ACAAATCCGCCTTCGCGGACATGGGCTGAGCGGTGGCGCACGCGTCCGGCGGCCCGGCCGCCGAGCCCACGATCACGCTGGCCCCGGTGACCGTGGCCAACTGGCAGACCTGCATCCACCTGCGGGTGAGCCCGGAGCAGGCCACGCATCTGGCCTCCAACCTGTATTCGCTCGCCGAGGCCTACGTCGAACCGGCCTGCGTGCCGCGGGCGATCTACGCGGACGAGACCACGATCGGCTTCGTCATGTACACCTTCCACGAGAGCACCGGCGCCTACAGCATTCCGCGCTTCATGATCGACGTGCACTGGCAGGGGGCGGGTTACGGCCGACGCGCGATGGCCGCGGTACTCGATACGCTCAAGGCCGAGCGTCCGGCCGCCCCGGTGTTCATCAGCCTCACCCCCGGCAACGCGGCGGCGCGGCGTCTCTACACGGCGCTTGGCTTCGAGGAGACCGGGCGTCGCGAGGCCGGCGAAGACATCCTGTGCCATCGCTAGCGACGGTCGGCGCGGCGGCTCGGGCGGTCCCGAGTCCCGACGGTCGGTTCATCCGGTCCCGCCATCGATGTCGCCGGGCTGCGCCTCACGGTCTCCGCGACGCGCGGAGCGGCTCACGGCCCGGCGATCGCGCGGCGCCGGTTGGTCATGGATCCGGCCCGCGCCGACGCTACCCGATTCGCCGGATCATGCCCCCCGGAACGTGACCAGGCCGGCGGGCGGCTGGAACGATGCGAAAACGGTGGCGCCATGCCGGCGTGACCGGTTGTCATGGAGATGCGATGGCCCGGATGCGCAGAAAAGCCGACCTGCCGGAAAAGACCTGCGCCCACTGCGGGCGTCCCTTTGCCTGGCGGCGCAAGTGGGCCCGCGACTGGCACCGGGTCCGCTACTGCAGCAAGGGCTGTCGCGCCGCGCACAAACGCCGCGGCGAGCCCTGAAACACGCGGATCGAGTCGACCGGCCGGGCGAGCGAGGATCAACGGCGCGCCGGTCGCCTCGCCTCACCGCGGCGAAGCCGATCAGCGTGCCGCCGCGTATCGTGCCAGCCGCGACCGCCGCCCGGCGTTCGCTTCGACGGCGGGCCCGTGAGCCCGAGCCTTACTGGCGCGTGGCCGTGATCCGCGGCGGCGCGGTCAGCGTCTGCAGCACCACGCAGTAGCGCTCGGTCAGCTTGATCAGCGTGTCCAGCTGCTCGTCGCCGGCGTCGGTGTCGAGCGTGAAGCGCAGACGGATGGCCTGAAAGCCGACCGGCGTGTCGCGGGCCACGCCGAGCGTGCCGCGGAAATCGAGCTCGCCCTCCGCATCGACGCGGGCGTCGCGCAGCACAATGCCCATCGAGGTCGCCACGGCGTTGAGGGTGACCCCCGCGCAGGCGACGAGCGCCTCCAGCAGCATGTCGCCCGAACACAGGCTCTGGCCGTCGCCGCCGGTGGCCGGATGCAGGCCCGCCGTGGCCAGCGCTTCGCCGGTCTTGACCTTGCAGCGCACGCCTTCGCCGAGGCTGCCCCCGGCCCGGAGGGTGATCCGTGCGGCCGCCGGGTCCGTCTGGTAGCGCGCCTTGAGCGGTGCCTGCGCGGCCTTGAGGTCCTGTTCGTCCATATCTGCTCCTCCTTCTTTGGATCACGTCGAGCCGCTGCGCCGGCGGCCGATATGTCGTTCCCTGGACCCGCTCATCCTATCGTCGATCGATCGCTGCGCGTCGCCGACCGCGTTGGCGCGCGACGGTACGACGGGTCGCCAGGGGCGGGCCCGCGGTCGCGCAGTGCAACGGTCGCGTAGGCCGGTGTTCCGAGCCGCTCGTCTCGCGCGGTGATTCTCGATGGTGTCGACTTGCGGGCACGATATGCGGCGCGCCATCGAGCGGTGTCGTCACGCCCGTGCGGCGCTCGCGGCGGCCGGCCGGCGCGCCCGTCGGCCTCGCTGCGAAGGCGGCGCATGACAGCGCGACCCGTCCGCGGCGATCGCGTAGGATAGGGCGCCGGCCGCCCCGCGGGACGGTTTCGGTTCGGTTATCAACCGGCGCCAAAACAGCTGAATCATCAGCTGTTTTCAACGCGCTTGAAAATAGAGGCGGCGCATGTCCGCCCTCTATTTTCAGGCACTTCGCGGCCGATGGCCGCGGCGAGCACGCTAGCGCATGCTCGCTTTATCAACCCGGCATGAACGTATCTTCATGCCGGGTTAATGATTAGAGGGATGCCCGTGAGTTCGTCCACCCCCGATCAGACCCGTACGGATTCGTTGGAAGCGCATCTCAAGCGCGAGAATCCGCTGCTTCTGGAACCGCTCGCCGAGTTCCGGCGCCTCGATGCGATCGCCCGCCGCATGGGCCTGCTCGCGCGCCACGAGAGTTTCACGCGGAGCGTGCCCTGGTGGCCGGTGATCTCGCTGCTGGGCACCTTCTCGGCCGGCAAGTCCAGCTTCATCAACAGCTATGTCGGCACCGATCTGCAGCGCACCGGCAACCAGGCGGTCGACGATCGCTTTTCGGTGATCTGCTACGGCGAGGATGCCCAGCCGCGCACGCTGCCCGGCTCGGCCCTGGATGCCGATCTGCGTTTTCCCTTCTATCGGATCAGTGGCGACATCGACGACGTCGCCGCCGGCGAGGGCCAGCGGATCAACAACTATCTGCAGTTGCGCACCTGCCAGTCGGAGCGGCTTCGGGGCAAGATCCTGTTGGACTCGCCCGGTTTCGACGCCGACAACCAGCGTTCGGCGACCCTGCGCATCACCGATCGCATTATCGATCTGTCCGATCTGGTGCTGGTGTTCTTCGATGCGCGCCATCCCGAACCGGGGGCGATGCGCGACACGCTCGAGCATCTGGTGGCGCGTACCATCCACCGCGAAGATGCCAGCAAGTTCGTGTTCGTGCTCAACCAGATCGACGCGACCGCGCGCGAGGACAACCCCGAGGACATCGTGGCCGCCTGGCAGCGGGCGCTGGCCTCCAGCGGGCTGATGGCCGGTCGCTTTTTGCGCATCTACGACGAGGATACGGCGCCGCCGATCGAGAACGAATCGCTCGCTCAGCGCTTCAAGGCCAAGAAGGACGAGGACCTGGCCGAGATTCATCGCCGCATGACCGGGGTCGAGGTGGATCGCGCCTATCGCGTGGTGGAGCTGATGACCAGCGCCGCCGACACGCTTGCCGGCGACGCGGGGGTCGGTCGCCTGCAGACCCTGCGCGCCCGCTGGCGCAACCGCACGCTGGGTATCGATGCCCTGATCGCTCTCCCGTTGATCGCAGCCGGTGTCGCCGCCTTCGTCTGGGCCCCTGATACCGCGGGCGACCTGACGGGGCTGCTGTTCAGCGGCCGCCCGGCGGGCTGGTTCCTGCTCGCCGTCGTGGTCGCCGTGCTGGCGGCGATCCATTTCGGGGTGCGCTCGCTGGTGGCGACCCGGATCGCGCGTGCGATCGAGCCGGCCTCGCAGCAGCCGTTCGGCCTCGACATCCGGCGCGCCTTCGTCGCCAACACGCGTTGGTGGCGCAGCCTGTTCGGCGCCTGGCCCAAGGGCTGGACCTTTTTCGCCCGCCGCCGTGTGGCCCGCATCCGCAGCAAGCAGGAAACCATCATCCGGCGCCTCAACGACCGCTTCACGCAGCCCTCGGGCTGATTGTGGGCGCGGCCGGGCCGGCGGCCCGCGCGGCCCCGGCTGATGTCGGCTGCGGCGTCCGGCCGCAACTGTCGACCACGGCGTATTGGCGACGAGTGCCGCCCCCTGTGCCTCGTCGTTGCGGCCCTGTCGCCCCGGCGTTGCCGGATTTCCTGATCGCCGGTCCGAGGAGACGAGCGCGCGAGGGTCGGGCGGCGCACGGCCTGCTCGATGCAGGCCGATGATGCCGTGCCGATTGCGCCGCCATACGTCGATGCCGACCGGCGCGTGGACGGATATCGCGTCGGTTGTCCCTGGCGATCACCGCCTCGGCCGCTGTGGCGATGCGGTGCCCTGGTCGGTGATCCCTGCGCGCGAGCCGACGCGCGTTCGCGTGCCGGGATTCCCTGTTTCGATCGGCACTGCGGCGTCGGTTCGCGGACGGCCGAGACGGCTCCGTGAGGCCGGCTCGGCGGATCGTGTCTGCAAGCGTTCAGGCTGCAAGTCATTGTCGTAACAAAATAATTTCGTCTGAACTGCATCGGCCGGTCGGGCTCGGGTCGTAGGCGCGGAATCCAATTGATAACCGTCGAGGAGAACCCGATGTCCTGTCGGCATGTCATCGCATTCACGCTGCTGGGTGGGCTGGTCGCCGGCTGCGCGAGCGAGCCGCCCACGTTCGCCGACCGCGTGATGGCGGAAGGCCAGTCGCGCGTCGAGATCGCGCGCCAGTGGGAAAAGGGCAGCGATGAAGCCAGCCGGGGCGAGGAACGGGTCAAGGCCGGCCGGCGCCTTTTGGATGAGGGACGCGCCGAACTGCGCGAGGGCGAGAAGCTGATCGCATCCGGCAACGTGGCCGTGCGGAACAGCCGCGAGGCCTATCGCTCCCTGTCACTGGCCAGCGAGGCGACCGTGACGGCGCGCGACGCCGACCGGCGCAACGAACGTCTCGAGCAGATCGCCGAGGAGTGGCGCGAAGGCGAGAGTCGGATCAAGCGCGGACGCGAGCGCGTCGAGGCGGCGAACGAACGCATCGAGGAAGGCGAGTCCCGGCTGCGCAGCGGCCAGCAGCTCATCGATCGCGGACGCGATCTGATGAGATCCGCGGAGAATCGCTACCAGCGCAACGAAAGTCAGTCCTAGATCGGCGAGGGGGCGCGAAGGCGGGCCCGTCGGTTCGGCATTAGATCCGGAATCGACGCGCCGCGCGGCTCCGAGTCCTTGACCGGGTCGCCTGGCCGGGCTAGCCAGCCATCGCGCCGCGATACCGTCGCCCGCGCGAATTCGGACCGCGGCGTCGGGCTTTCGGGTGGGCCCGCTCGCTAATCCGTTGGCGGGTGGCCGCCTAGTTCGAGGCGGCCGGCCGCCTCCGGCGCCCGTCAAAACCCGAGGCGAACGCCGCGTCGGTGCCCGATCGACGTGTTCTGCAAGACCGGCGGCGCCCTAGGGCCCATGGCCGGACTTTCATGGGTCTCGGGCCAAGTCCCGTCGTGTGGCAACCCAAGAGCATCGCAGGCCGCCCCCGAGCGATCGCCCGGGGACAGGCTGCGTCTCCGTGTTCTCGCAAACATGCCCGGCGCGTGCTTGCATGCAGCGTTAAGCGGCCTCAGGTCGCGTAGTCGCTTCCCATGCGCTCGAGCTTGCGGATCAGCGCGGGCCAGGCCAGCTTGCTGCCCTTGCCCAGGCTCTTGGCCTGATCGGCGGTGGTGTCGAGCGCATGCTGGCCGGGCAGGTGGGTTTCGCCCATGGCCAGGGTGCGTACCTGGATCTGGCAGGCCTTCATCAGGAAGTACATATAGGTGAAGGCTTCGCCGACATCCTTGCCGACGGTCAGCGTGCCGTGGTTGCGCAGCAGCATGATGTCGTGGTCGCCGAGATCGGCCACCAGGCGCTCGCGTTCGTCGAGATCGAGCGCGACACCCTCGTATTCGTGGAAGGTGATGTGCGGGATGCACAGCATCGCGGTCTGGGACAGCGGCAGCAGGCCGTCGGCGTGGGCGCTGACCGCCACGCCGTCGGCGGCGTGCAGATGCAGCACGGCGCCGGCTTCCTCGCGCGCCATGTGCACGGCGCTGTGGATGGTGAAGCCGGCCGGATTGACGCGGTTGGTCGCCCCCGGGTCGACGATCTCCCCGTTCTCGTCGACCTTGATCAGCGACGAGGCCGTGATCTCGTCGAACAGAAAACCGTAGGGATTGATCAGAAAATGATGCTCCGGCCCGGGCACGCGCGCCGACAGGTGGGTGAACACCAGATCGTCCCAGCCGTACAGAGCGACCAGCCGATAGGCGGCGGCGAGATCCTTGCGGACCGTCCATTCGGCGTCGCTCATCTGTTCGTTGCGGGCGGTGGCGTTTGTGGCCATGGCGGTCCTCCGGCGGATTGGATTCGTTGTATGGGCAAGGTAGACGGTCGACGGTGGAGCGTCAATTTGGGGTGGCGTCGGCGCGCAGCGTCAGCCCGGCGCGCCGGCCGGGGTCATGACGAGGCCGAGCGCGATCAGCCACAGCGAGAGCGCGACCGTCGTCAGCAGAAAGAACGCGCCGTTCCAGCGCCAGGTGATCGCATAGGTCGAGCGCCCAGTAAGCCCGGAGAGAATCAGCATGACCGCGGTGAACGGCGACGACAGCATCGACAGCGCCCAGGCGCTCATCAGCGCCGCGGCGAGCACCACCGGATGAAGGCCGATCGTGGCGGGTTCGGGCAGCACGCCGAGGATGAGCGTGGCGGTGACGATCGGATTGAGCCCGATCTGCGCGAACGCTGTCACCACCAGCATCGCCGTGACCGCCGCGGCCGGACCGTGCAGACCGCTGGCCAGCAGCAGGTCGCCGAGGCGCTCGGTATCCACGAGTGGGGCGACTAGTGCGCCGAGAAAGCCGGAGCCGCCGAGCACCGCGATCTCGATCCGGTTGGCCCCGAATATCAGCCGCGCGTGCCGCGACAGCAGCAGCGCGGCGCGGCCCACGCCCGTGCCCCCGCCGAGGCGCCGGCGCTGCAGCGCCAGCCATGCGAACGCGCTCAGCGGACAGGCGATGAGCACGGCCACCGGCAGACCGATGCCGCCGATGGCGGCCACGCCGAACACGGTGCAGGTGATCGCGCCCGCCAGCATCACGAAGCGGCCGAACGGCGCCAGCGACGGAGCCTCGGCCTCCGGCAGGGCGAGCCCGCTGGGGGCGGGGCGCTGCAGCCAGTCGAACAGCCAGCCCAGACCGAACACCAGGGCGCCGGTCGGCAGCGCCACCGGGGCGATGTCGAACCAGGTCAGCGCGGGCATGTTCGACAGGATCACGGCCATGGTGATCGACAGCGGCGAGGTCAGCGGCACCAGGGCGAAGCCGCGCAGCATGGCCAGCATCATGCGGCGCTCGCGGGTCTCGCGGACCCATTCGTGGCCGCCGGCGGCCCGCAGGCTGTTGCTGCGCTTGATCAGGGCGCCGAACAGGCTCAGCACGCCGATGTTGACGATGATGCCGAACAGACCGGTACCGAGAGCCAGGATCGGATAGCGTCGCGTCGGCCGCTGGCGCACCAGCGCCTGGCCGGATTCGCGGATCAGTCGCGAACGCATCGCCGCGATGCGCAGCATGCCGAGCGCGGAGACGAAGGTGGCGAAGAAACAGAAGCGATCGAGCGCGTGGGCCAGCAGCGGTGCAGGGCGGGTATGCAGCACCGCGATGCCGAACGCCAGCGCCAGCCCCGTGAGCAGCAGACCACGGGCGAGTGGGCTCTGGCGGCGCCACTGCGCCGCGAGATACACGACCAGCGCCAGCCGCGCCGGCCAGCGGGCGGCGTCCAGATCGCCGACGATGACCGCGAGCGTGCAGACCATGCACAGTGGCAGACTGTAGTCCGCGCACCGGCGCAGCAGGGACCCGAGCGGGCGGGCGCGCAATCCGGTATGCGTCGCTTCAGCGGCCACGAGCGTACAAAAAGGCGGCCTCGGCCGACATGCGGTCTCCCTGAGCGGCGTCTCGTTTGCGACGGAAGGCGTGCCCGTGCAGCGCCCCGACGGTGGCGGCCACGCGCTCGTCCCCGGCGCCGTGATCGCACCGGCCGCTGGTCTGGACACAGGTTGCGTTGTGTACTGTCAACGCCTATTCTCGCGCGGTCAAGTTTCAAAATGGTGTTTCGCTAGGCGGGATTAGGCTGTCGACAGCCGTCGCGCCCTGGAGATGCCGTGACAATCCGCCGGTCGTCGATTCGAGACGCCAGCCCGCAACCGGCCGGGACCGGTCCGGGCGGGCACTCGTGCCGCGTTCGAGGGCCGGTCTTCACACAGTGCGGGAGAATTCATGCTGGATGCTTATATCTACGATGGTGTGCGCACGGCCTTCGGTCGTCACGCCGGCGCGCTCGCGCCGGTGCGCCCGGACGACATGCTGGCTGCGGTGATCCGCACGCTGGTCGAGCGCAATCCGTTCGCACTCGGCGACTACGAGGACGTCGTCGCCGGCTGCACGAACCAGGCGGGTGAGGACGCGCGCAACGTGGCGCGTCATGCCGGCCTGCTCGCCGGTCTGCCGGTGGAGGTCGCCGGGCAGACGGTCAACCGGCTGTGCGGTAGCGGTCTCGCCGCGACCGTGGATGCCGCGCGTGCGGTCACGGTCGGCGAAGGCAAGCTGGTCATCGCCGGCGGGGTCGAGTCGATGAGCCGGGCGCCGTTCGTCATGGCCAAGGCCGAGACGGCCTATTCGCGCAACATGTCGGTGTTCGATTCCACCATCGGTGCGCGTTTCCCCAACCCGAAGATTCTGGCCGAATACGGCTCGGATGCGATGCCCGAGACGGCGCAGAACGTCGCTGACGATTTCGGTATTTCGCGCGAGGCCGCCGATGCCTACGCCGCGCAGTCGCAGGCCCGCTACGAGGCCGCACGCGCCGACGGCTTCTTCGACGACGAGATCATGCCGCTGGAGGTCCCGCAGGGGCGCAAGCAGCCGCCGCTGACGGTCGACGCCGACGAGCATCCGCGTCCGACCAGCACCGCGGACAAGCTCGCCAAGCTGCCGCCGATCGTTGCCAACGGCATCATCACCGCGGGTAACGCCTCGGGTGTGAACGACGGTGCGGGCGCGTTGATCGTCGGCTCCAGGGCCGCGGGCGAGGCGGCCGGCCTGGCACCGCGGGCGCGCATCATCGCCGGCGGCGTCGTCGGTGTGCCGCCGCGGGTGATGGGGCTCGGGCCGATCGGTGCCTGCAACAAGGTGCTCGAGCGCGCGGGCCTCAGCCTGTCCGACATGGACGTGATCGAGATCAACGAGGCCTTCGCCGCACAGGTGCTCGGCTGCTGCAAGGAACTCGGCCTGTCCGGCGATGACGAACGCCTGAACCCCAACGGCGGCGCCATCGCGGTGGGCCATCCCCTGGGCGCCTCGGGTTCGCGCCTGGCGCTTACCGGGCTGCGCCAGCTGGAACGCGTCAACGGCCGTTATGCCCTGATCAGCCTGTGCATCGGCATCGGGCAGGGCGTGGCCATGCTCATCGAGAGGAACCCCGAATGAAAGACTTTGCCTGGTCCGATCCGCTGCATCTCGACGCGCAGCTGACCGACGACGAACGCATGATCCGCGACGCGGGTCACGACTATTGCCAGAACAGCCTCATGCCGCGGGTGCTCGAGGCCAACCGCCACGAGGTCTTCCATCGCGAGATCATGACCGAGATGGGCGAGCTGGGCATGCTCGGCGCCACCATCCCCGAGGAATACGGCGGGGCCGGACTGAATCACGTCTGCTACGGCCTGCTCGCGCGTGAAGTGGAGTCGGTCGATTCCGGCTACCGCTCGGCGATGAGCGTGCAGTCGTCGCTGGTGATGTTTCCGATCTACACTTTCGGCAGCGAGGCGGTGCGCAAGAAGTACCTGCCGAAGCTGGCCAGCGGCGAATGGGTCGGCTGCTTCGGCCTGACCGAGCCCGATCACGGTTCCGATCCGGGTTCGATGAGCACCAAGGCGAGGAAGGTCGACGGCGGCTATGTCCTCAACGGCGCCAAGACCTGGATCACCAACTCGCCGATCGCCGACGTGGCCGTGGTCTGGGCCAATCTGGACGGCAAGATCAACGGCTTCGTGGTCGAGCGCGATTTCGGCGGCATGTCAACGCCCAAGCTCGAGGGCAAGTTCTCGCTGCGCGCCTCCGAGACTGGCCAGATCATGTTCGATGACTGCTTCGTGCCCGACGAGAACCGGCTCGACGTGGAAGGCCTCAAGGGCCCGTTCTCCTGCCTGAACAAGGCTCGATACGGCATTTCCTGGGGTGCGATGGGCGCGGCCGAGTTCTGCTGGCAGGCCGCCCGCGGCTACACGCTGGAGCGCAAGCAGTTCGGACGGCCGCTGGCCGCGACCCAGCTCATCCAGAAGAAGCTCGCCGACATGCAGACCGACACCACCCTCGGACTGCAGGGCGCCCTGCGTCTGGGCCGGCTCATGGACGAGGGCAACTGGGCTCCGGAGATGGTGTCGCTGATGAAGCGCAACAACTGCGGCAAGGCGCTGGATATCGCGCGTACCGCGCGCGACATGCACGGCGGCAACGGCATATCCGACGAGTATCACGTCATTCGTCACGTGATGAATCTGGAGGCCGTGAACACCTACGAGGGCACGCACGACGTGCATGCGCTCATCCTGGGTCGCTCGCAGACCGGGATCCAGGCCTTCGGTTGACCGATGGACGCCGGCCGTCTCGGCGGCCGGCGTTTGCCCGGAGATTTGCTCGGGGATTAATGGGCGGTTCAGTCGACTAGAGATCTACTGTTCGCGAATTCGATGACGTGCCGGGGCTCGTATTCGGCGCGAACGGGAGCGCGACAATGAAAGATCTCAATGTTTATCGTATCGCAGCGACGGCGCTGCTGGCGTTGGCCGTAGCCACGCCGGCCCTGGCGCTGGACGACGAGACGCTCGACGCCGCGATCGGCGGCGGCCTCGGCGGTGCGGCCGGATCGGCCATCGGCAATGAGGTCGGCGGCCGCACCGGGGCCATACTCGGCGGCGCAGCCGGAGCGGCCGGCGGTGCCGCGATCACGACCGACGGCGACGATCACGACCGGCATTATCGTGATCATGGGCGTCACGAGCATCGCGGTCGCGGCCATTGTCCGCCCGGCCTGGCCAAGAAGGGCCGTTGCTGAAAAGCCCGGTGCGGCCGGTCGGGCGGCGGCGTACAGCCGGCCCCGGCTTTTACACCAGTGACTCGATCCAGCGTTCGAGCTCGCGGTTGGCGTCCTTGTGCTTGAGCCGCTCCGTGGTGGTTGTGGCCGGACGCATGAGGTCGTTGTCCTCACCCCGGATCAGAAAGTTGCGCTGCGAGCCGATGGCGCCGTGTTCGGGGCCGTAGCTGCTGATGACCGTGATCGTGACCGAATGCAGTTCGAGCATGGCGATGGGACGCTCGCCGTCGTCGCTCAGCCCGCAGCGGCGGGCGACCTGACGAATGAGCGAACGGAACGTGCCGAGATTCATGTAGCTCCCGGACACCAGCGGCCCCTGGCGCGTGATGTGGCTGAGAGGGCCGGTGTCGGGCGATTCGTCGGTCTGCTCCAGATCCGTGATCGAACTGCTGTAATTGCCCTGCGCGGTATGCAGCGTCAATACGATGCACTGGATGAAGATCGCCTCCTGGCTCATGTTGCTGATCAGACAGACGGAGTCGACCTGCGAGCCCCAGCCCTGATTCACCAGCACGCGGGCCTTACGTTGGCGGCGAAAGCCCGAAAGCAGCAGATGCGCGTAGAACAGCCATACCAGCAGCGTGCCGATGCTGGTGAAGACGGACAGTGCACCCGAGTTGTCGTTCATCCATTGCCACATGGCGGCATCTGTATCGCGTGAATCGGAGTGGGCGTCGGATTCTGTTACAGCCCCGCCGATCCGGCCATGCGTAATTCCACTCAGACGGGTGGGCGTGTGTCGCTCAGCCCAGTGAGTGCACCAGTGCCATGATTCGGGCGCGCAGATCCTGAACCTCGGGACGCGAGAGTTCGGTCTTGCAGATCATCTGCTCATGGATGTCATGAGCCTTTTCGCGCAGCTGCCGCCCCTCGTCTGTCAGGTGAATCAGCACGCGGCGCTCGTCGTCGCTGTCACGATGCCGTTCGACCAGCCCGGATTTCTCCATGCGCTTGAGTAGCGGGGTCAGGGTGCCGCTGTCGAGATGCAGCTCCTTGCCAAGCTGGCCGACGGAGCGGGGCTCGGCTTCCCAGAGCACGAGCATCACCAGGTACTGGACATAGGTGAGGCCGAGCGGCTCGAGCAGCGGACGATAGGCCCGGATGATGCGGTGTGTAGCCGTGTAGAGCGAAAAGCAGAGCTGCTCTTGCAATAATAGCGGCAGGTCGGAGTCGCTGTCCGTCAAGGTCGAAGCCTCCATCCTGTTGCCTTTCGCGTGAGGTGACTTAGCAGCGCATTGTGAGAGCTTTTACGCGATGAGGCCAATTAAAGTGCCTGGCGAATTGGTCGTGGTTTAAATTGTTGTGTACGAAAGATGACAGCGTGCGCCAGATCGAGCCTAGGATGCCATCGCTTCGGCGACCAGCTCGTAAGAGCGTAGACGCTTTGACGGATCGTGGATGTTGGACACGATCATGATCTCGTCGGGCTGGGCGTCGGCGCGCAGCGCATCGATCTGTTGGCGCACGCTTTCGGGGTCGCCGATGATGTGGCGATCGCGGTTCTCGAGAATCGCGTTGCGTTCCATGTCGGAGTAATCGTAGGCCAGCGCCTCCTCGGGGGAGGGCAACGGCAGGAACTCACCCTTGCGCAGCCGCAGCCACATGAGGTCGACGGTGGCGGCCAGGTGTTCGGCCTCTTCATCGGTCGGCGCGCAGATCACCGATACGCCGAGGATGGCGTGGGGCGTCGGGAACGCCGCCGAGGGCTGGAACGCATCGCGATAGCGTCGCAGCGCGGGTTCCGCCGGTACCGGGCTGAAGTGGCTCGCGAAGCTGTAGCCCATGCCAGCGGCACCGGCGGAGTGGGCGCTCGCGCCGCTCGAGCCCAGGATCCAGATCGGCGGCAACTCGACATCGTCCGGCATCACGGTGACGCCGTGATAGGGATGGCCGCGGTTAAGACTGCCATGGGACAGCGCCCAGAGCTCGTTGAGCATCTCGCTGAACTGCTCTCCCGAGGCTGCACGCAGGGCGCGGCTGGCCCGGGCGTCGGAGCCCGGCGCGCGACCGAGACCCAGATCCACGCGTCCGGGATAGAGCCCGGCCAGGGTGTGGAATATCTCGGCGACGCGCATCGGCACGTGATTGGGCAGCATGATGCCGCCCGAGCCCACACGGATACGCTCTGTCAACGCCGCAATCCGTGCCAGCAGCACCTCGGGCGCGGAGCTGGAGATCGCGGGCATGCTGTGATGCTCTGATATCCAGTAGCGCTCGAAGCCGAGGCGTTCGGCGGTCCGCGCCAGGTCGATGCTCGAGCGCATCGCGGCCGACGCGGGTGTCCCGCTGGGCACGGGGACGAGATCGAGTACGGAAAGCGGAAAATCCATGACGGGCGTGGGCTCCGACGGTATGAGTAGCGTGTCGGACCGATATGGGGCGTCGAGCCCGTGTTTTACAGCCCGGCGCGACCCGGATCCGACGCTGGGCTAGCGTCGAATGATGATGTAGATCGCGTGGATGATGCCGGGGATGTAGCCGAGCAGCGTCAGCAGGATGTTGAGCCAGAAGTGAAGGCCGATGCCCACCTGCAGAAAGACCCCGACGGGGGGCAGGAGAATCGACAGCAGAATGCGGATGACGTCCATGACATGCGGTTTGATGAATCGTATGCCGGCATCGTAACGTCTCAATCGAGCCGCGGATAGGCGGGCGCCGCGCCGAGGCGGCGCCCGCCGTCCTCGGGCTTAGTCAGTCGGCGTCCGGCCCGCTGTCGGCGTCGGTGTCGAAGTCCTCGAAATCGGACTTGCGGATCAGGGCGTGAATGCCCTTCGTCTTGTCCACGACCTGCGAGACTTCGAAGTCGGTCGCCGCGCTCAGATAGGCCAGCGCCAGCGCCTCGTCGATGTCGTAGTGCTGATGCAGGAAGCGGATGGACTCGCGCACGGCGTCCTTCATCGCCATGTCGAGGTCCGGATCGAGGCCGACGGTGATCCAGTAGTCGCCGGTCTCGCCGAGCAGCTTGTCGACCGATTCGCCCGGCAGGTCGTCCTTGCCGCTCTCGAGCAGCGTCAGGCGCAGGGTCGCACGCATCGAGCCCTCGAGTGCGGTCAGCGCGACTTCGCCGTCACCCTGGGTGAAGTGGCTGTCGCCGGTGTAGAACAGCGCGCCCGCCGCCTCGACCGGATAGTAGACGGTGCTGCCTTCGCCCAGGTCGTTGATGTCGGCGTTGCCGCCGATGCGCTGCGGCGGTACGGAGTTGACCGGGTCGGTGGTGTCCGGCGCCACGCCCATGATGCCCATGAACGGATGCAGCGGGTAGCGGATGGTGCGGCCGTCGCCGGCATCGAGCAGGCCGTACCAGTCGTCGCCATCACGCTCGATCGGTGAAAAGATCGACACGTTGCCGTAGCGCTCGGGATGTTCGCTGCTGGGATCGTCCTTCTGTTCCTTCTTCGGGAACTCGCCGGGCAGCGCGCCCTTGCCGTGGCGGTTCGAGATCACGCCGTAGGGTACGCGCGGTTCGAGCTTGACGACCTCGACCTTGAGCACGTCCCCGGGTTCGGCGCCCTCGACGGCCACCGGCCCGGTGACGATGTGCGGGCCGTCGTTGGCGAAGTCGTGCTCGAGATCCGACGCGGTGATCGCGATGGCGTCGTCGAGCACAGCCTCCTCGGCGATCCCCTTGTCAGCGAAATAGGCGACCGGGTCGCGGCCCTGGTCCTCGAGGATGCCCTCGTGCGAGATCGTGTCGAAGGTGACTGTGCTACCGGAGGGCACGGTCAGGACCGGCTCTGCACTCTTATTGGGCAGATAGCCCCAGCGCACCGTATCCACGGTGGACGGGACGTAGTAATCACCGGCGTGCTCGCCGGAGTCGAGCTTGCCGGGTTGATCCTGCAGCGGCTGAAGAATATCGAAGTCGTCGGCGGTATCGGCCGCGACAGCGGTGCCCAGCGCACAGTTCAG
Source organism: Salinisphaera orenii subsp. halophila YIM 95161 (assembly GCF_003732545.1). Classification (GTDB taxonomy): domain Bacteria; phylum Pseudomonadota; class Gammaproteobacteria; order Nevskiales; family Salinisphaeraceae; genus Salinisphaera; species Salinisphaera orenii_A. The sequence goes on from NZ_AYKF01000080.1 coordinate 14,688, forward strand.
CGCCAGTAGGGCGGCGAGGCGTCGTGTCATGAAGTCATCATCGTATTGAATGGCGCTTGCGTTGAAGCAAGAGTCGCGCCAGGACCGTCCGTTGTGCGTTCGCACGGCTCGTGTTCATTCGCCCAGCTGGCGATCGATCCGTTCCGGCGTAGCGTTACTGTTGTGCATGGCAGCGATCCCACACCGCCTCGGACCGGGATATCGGGAAAGCCGCGCCATGACGAGGTTTGCGGGGCCCGGATCAAAGTGCTAGTAATGGAAATGACGATCGTGCGGCCGGCTGAAGGGGCAGCCACGCAACTGCACGTCATCGCTCGCTCACATCGCTTCAAAAGCATCGCCGGGGAAATTCTTGAGCATCACTCCATCACGCAGCCAGCGTGTTTATATTGGCTCCGCACTGATCGTCCTCCTGCTCGTCATCGTCGGTGCGTCCATGCCGGACGCCTTCGGCAAGGCGGCGGACACGGCGCTGACCACCGCCTCGCACTATTTCGGTTGGCTCTATCTGATCTCCGTATTCGGGTTCGTCGTCTTCCTGATCGGCCTGGCGTTCAGTCGCTACGGCAAGATCCGGCTCGGCGCGCCCTACAGCGAACCCGAGTACACCTTCTTCTCGTGGGTGAGCATGCTGCTGGCGGCGGGTTTCGGCGTCGGGCTCGTGTTCTACGGCCTGGCCGAGCCGGTGCTGCACTACCTCAAGCCGCCCTACGACGACATGCCGGGGCCGACGCCGGAATCCGCGCGCTACGCGATTCAGTACAGTTTCTTCCACTGGGGCATCAGCCAGTGGGCGGGGTTCTCGATCGTTGGTCTGATCATCGCCTACTTCCAGTTCCGGAAACGCAGGTCCGGGCTGGTCTCGACGGTGATGGAGCCGGTGACCGACAAACTGCCGGCGCCCGCGCGCCAGCCCACGAGCGACGCCCTGAACATCTTCGCGGTCGTCGCCACGGTGATGGGCGTCGCGACCTCGCTCGGGCTGGGCGTGCTGCAGATCAACGGCGGGCTCAATCAGGTGTTCGGCATCCCCGACACCACGCTTTGGAAGTTCATCATCCTGGGCGTGATGTGCGCCTGCTACACGCTCTCGAGCTATTCCGGTCTGGACAAGGGCATCCAGTGGCTGTCGAACATCAACCTGGCGCTGTGCCTCGGGCTGATGGGGTGGGTGCTGTTCACTGGGCCCACGCTGTTCATCCTCAACACCATCGTGGTGGGCCTCGGTGACTACATCGCGAACTTCGTCACGATGAGTCTGCGCATGAACCCGTTCCGGGAGACGGGCGAGGACTGGATCACCAGCTGGACCGTGTTCTACTGGGCCTGGGTGATCGCGTGGTCGCCGTTCGTGGGCACCTTCGTCGCGCGGATCTCGAAGGGCCGCACGATTCGCGAATACGTCATGGGCGTGCTCATCGTGCCGCCGCTGCTGGCCTGCGGGTTCATCGGCGTGTTCGGTGGTGCGGCGCTTCACATGGAGCTGTTCGGCGATGCCGGCGGCACGCTCACCGGGGCGGTCGACGAGAACATTACCTCCGCGCTGTTCACCTTCTTCGACATGATGCCGTTCAGCATGGTGCTGTCGGTTCTCGCCATGTGCCTGATCTTCGTGTTCCTGGTGACCTCGGCCGACTCGGCCTCCTACATCGTCGCCCAGATGACCGACGAGGGCTCGCTGGAGCCGCCGCTCTACAAGCGTCTGTCCTGGGGGCTGCTGATCTCGGCGATCTGCCTCACCCTAATCATGGCCGGCGGCCTCAAGGGGTTGCAGACAGCCTCGCTGCTGGCGGCGCTGCCGTTTCTGGTCATTCTCTACTTCATGGTCTTCGTGCTGGCCGGCGAGCTTCGACACGACCGGCGCCGCATGCTGCTCGACCTCTACGAGAAGCATCACGAAATGCCGGTAGGTGCCGATGCCTTCGAGGCCCGGGACATCCTCAACGATGTCTGGGACGAGATCGACGCTGAAGACGCCGACGACGAGGGCGGTCGCGCACAGGAGCGCCAGCCGCGCTAGCCGCGGCGACACGCACCGGATACACGGGGCCCTGCCGTTGCGGGGCCGCCGGCTCCTGACGGCGAGGCCTCGTCTCGCGGGCCTGCCGTCGCGGTTTATCCGGCGCATGCGGAAGCGCCGGCGAGAACTCGGATGCACCGCCGGCCGATGGTCGTCCGCCGGCGTTTTGTGATCGAGCCGTTGTGGCGCCGATGCCACCGCCGCTGCGCTGCGCGTCGGCAAGCAAGCCAATGACGCGGGATGCGCTGTGCCCGTGAGAACCACGCCGGAGCGATGGGTGCCGGCGACGTGCTTTGGCTGTGCGGCGGCACACAGGCGAACTACGAGTGGCTTTCAGAATGGAGCCGAGTATCTCCGGCGCCCGCGGCGACGGGGTGCGACCGGGGCGGATGCCCGAGCCAAGCGCGTCGGGCATCGGCGCGTCCTCGGACGAGGCGATGTATCGTCGTCGGGCGGTTGCTACATCCGGCGCGCCGCACGTGTATCGGGCGGGGCCGGCACGCGCGTTGCGCTAGCCCGAGGTGCGGTGTGGATCAGGCGCTGTCGTCGCTGCTGATCCTGCAGAACAGGTCGCCGAGGCTGTGTTTCTTCAGCGCATCCGCCGGGGCGAGCGCGAGGGCGGCGTTCACGCCACTGGCCTTGGTGCAGTCGGCATGGGTCTTCGCGCCGGCGTTGGCGGCGAACAGTGTAGGCGGCATGCCGGGCACAGCGTCCAGTTGAGTCGCGAGCGGTCGGATGCGCCGGTCGAAGGCCGCCAGCCGCGTCTTGGAGAGCGGTTTGCCTTCCGGCAGTGGCATGGTCAGCGGATCGTGCGGGACATCATCCTTGCGGATCTCGAAGTGAAGATGAGGGCCCGTGGCCTCGCCGGTCGCGCCGACATAGCCGATGATGTCGCCTTCGTCGACCTGTTCACCGTCGTGCAGCTTGCTTGCAAAGCGTGCCATGTGGCCGTAGCGCGTTGAAAAACCGTCGAAGTGGTCGATCTGCACCAAGCGGCCGTAGCCGCGCTTGCGGCCGACGAAGGTGATCGTGCCTTCGCCGGCGGCGTGGATCGGGGTGCCGCGGTCGGCGGCCATGTCGACACCATTGTGCGGACGCCGCACGTGCAGGATGGGGTGCAGTCGATTCGGATCGAACGGCGAGCTGATGCGCTCGTAGGCGACAGGATGTCGCGAGATCGAGGGTTGGAACGGCTGTCCGTCGGCATCGTAGTAGGCCGCGTCGCCTTCGGCGTCGATCGCGCGAAAGGCCTGGATTTCTTCGCCGTCGGTGACGATGCTCGCAGCGATCACGTCTCCGGTCGCCACCCGCTCGTTGTCGGCATATTCGGCTTCGTAGATGACGCTGAAGCGGTCGCCCTCGTGCATGTGTCGCGACAGATCCGCGCGGTAGTGGTAAATGTGGTCCAGCTGAGTGGCCACCGCGGCCGGCACATCGGCCTGCGCGAGAGACTGGGCGAGCGACCCCTCGACGCGACCGGTCGCCGTTATTCGGCGCGTCTCGCTGTGAAGCTGCAGGATCTCGGCCTGAAGGGCATCCCCGGCCCGGGTCACGGCCAGGGTGTCCACTTCGTCGAGATCATAGCGCAGGGCCGACAGGCGACCGTCGGGGGTTTTTCGGATCTGGATTCGATCGCCGGGCTGCAGATGCTCCAGGGGGGCGGTGCGTTCGCCGATGTCCAGTACGGCGATCCATTCCTTGGGCGATAGCCCGGCGCGATCGAACAGCGCTGCGAGTGAGTCGCCGCGCTCAACGTTCATCTGCTTCCAGGGTGTGATCTGCGGCGAGATCGCCTCGCGCACCGTCTGCGGGTCGACCGGGGGCATGCCATCGGGAGTGGGATTGTTGTAGGCGGCCTGCATGGTGCCGGCGGTTGGCTCGGCTGCGAGCGCCGAGCCGGCCGACCCCGCGCATAAAACAATTCCGATCGCGCCGGCTGCACCGGCACGCATACCCCTGCTGCAACGCATCCAATAGCCTCGATTTCTAGCGTCATCGCATCGGGCACTGGCCCGACGGCGTGCTTAGACCCGGCTTGGCCGCGAAAGTTTCCTGCGGCCCCGATTCAGCGACGCGCGCCGAATGCCCTCCGGCGAATGCGATTGTGGCGGTGCCGTGACGGCCCGGGTCGGACGCGCTCGATTATGCCTGAAAGTTCGAGCCACAAGATCAAAAGATAAGTTTTCACTGCCCCGCGCGCCCTTAAAGCGGGACGTAGATATGACGTGCCGGCCGATGCGATGCCGCATCCGACTGGCCTTTTCGCTGCCTTCGGGCGGGCTTGCGCCTGCCGTCGGCTCGGTGGGCAGGTCGAAATCGCCCCTTAGAACCAGCGTCCGATCGAAGGCTGAACGGGCGCCTCCGATCTCCGGGCGATCGGAGGCGCGGCCATGTACGCATGAAGTCACCCAAGCTACTGTACAGCCTTGTGGCAAGGATTTGGACGGCGGCCTCGGGGCGGTCGTTTGTGCGCTCGAAACTTTCTCGAGCGTGCGTCGACGAACAGGCCCGTGCACCGCCCCCGGGCTCGACTGACTCGGAATTGTGCATGACAACAACCGTAACGATTCGCGGCTTCCTCCTGGCACTCGCGCTGACGGGCGCGGCGTCCGCGCTGGCTCAGGAGGCGCCCACGGACGACGAAGCGCAGCAGATCCGCGAACGCACGGCGCCGCTGGCGGCGCAGGGCAATGCCAGCGCCCAGTACAACATGGGCGTGCTCTACGACGGGGGCTACGGAGTCGAGCGGAACTACGAAACCGCGATGGAGTGGTATCGCCGCGCGGCCGAGCAGGAATACGCCAAGGCCGAGCACAACCTCGGCATCATGTATCAAGAAGGCCACGGTACCGAGGCCGACCCTGATCGTGCCGCGGAGTGGTTCCGGCGTGCCGCCGAACACGGCGAGCCCGCGGCCCAGAACAATCTGGCGGTAATGTATGTCCGCGGACAGGGCGTACCGCGGGATCTCGGCCAGGCGGCCAAATGGGCCGCCCGCGCGGCCGAGGCCGGTAACGAATCGGCGCGAGCCAATCTGCCGCACATCGCCGATGCCCTGCCGGCTTCGCGCATCGAGGGCGACAACGTCAACATCCGCAGCGAGCCGAGCCGCCAGGCGCGGGTGCTGCGTCAGGCCGATGGCAGCGACGAGGTCGTGCTGCTGGCCCGGGACGGGGATTGGACCCAGGTGCTGTTCCGAAACGATAACGCTGTCGGCTGGGTCGCCAACTTTCTGCTGGCCGAGGTGGCCGCTCCCGGTGGCGACGCCGCGCAATCGACATCCGAGGTGAGCTCGGACGCGTCACAGACGCCGCGGGAGGATCGGGCCACATCGGCGCCCGCCTCGGATCGCGAGACATCGGAGCCGGCGGACGACGCCGCGCCGGAGGCTGACGAAAAGCGCGCGGGCCCGCAGATGCACATCGGTCAGGACGTGGTCAACGTGCGCCGAGGCCCGAGCACCGGCGCCGATATCGCCTTCAAGGCCGAGCGCGACGAGAACGTCACCGTGCTGGCCGAGGAGGCGGACTGGCGCCGCGTGCGCTTCGAGGATGGCCGTACGGGCTGGGTCGCCGGTTTCCTGCTTGCCGACTAGACCCCTGCCGGTTGGGCCGCCGCCGCGGCCCAACCGGCCCGTGCTGTCTCAGTCGTCGACTGCAGGAGTCGGCCGAACGAGAATCTCGTTGACGTCCACACTCGCCGGTCGCGACAGCGCGAACGCCACGGCTTCGGCGACGTCGGTGTCGGCCAGCGCGTGCTCGGGGCGTTCGTCGAAGAAGGGCGTGTCGACCATGCCCGGCTCGATGAGCGTGACACGCACGCCCGAGCCGCGGAATTCCTCGCGAACGCCGTAGCCGATCGCCGAGACGGCCCACTTGGTGGCGCTGTACATCGACCCGGGAATGGTGGCCCGCCCGGCGGCCGAACCGGTGATGAGCAGATGACCGCGGCTGGCCTTCAGCGCCTCGGCGGTGATCTGGATGGTCAGGCCGACGCCGTAGACGTTGGTCAGGATCATGTCCTTCCAGACGTCGCTGTCGGCGCCGCTGAAGCCGCCGGGACGGCCGCCGATGCCGGCGTTGGCGAATACCGCGTCCATGCGTCCGAAACGATCGAGCGCCGCGTCGACCATGGCCTGCTGTGACGCCTTGTCGGTCACGTCGCAGGCCACCGCCAGGGCGGTGTCATCGCCCAGTTCGTCGACCAGCGTCTGCAGCCGATCGGTCGAGCGGGCGGCCAGCACCAGTCGATAGCCGTCGGCCGCGGCCTGGCGCGCGGTCGCCGCACCGATGCCGCTGGAGGCGCCGGTGATCAGCAGTACGGGCTGGGTCATGTCGTCCCTCCGTTCACGTGACGCCGGCGCGGCCGGCGGCGATCAACCGTGCTCTTCGTCGCCTTCACCGTCGCCGTCGTGCACGTGGCCGTGCTCGACCTCGGTGGCCGTGGCCTCGCGGATCTCGGCGACGTTGACCGTGAAGTCGAGCGTCTGCCCCGCGAGCACGTGGTTGCCGTCAACGGTGACTTCGTCGCCGTCGACCGACTTGACCGTGACGATCATCGGGCCGGCGTTGGATTCGGCGCGAAAGCTCATGCCGGGCGCCAGTTCATCCACGCCCTGGAAGGCATCGCGGCTGACCTGCTGCACGAGATCATCGCGATAATGGCCGTAGGCGTTGTCCGGTTCGATGACCGCCTTGACTTCCTCGCCCTCGGAGGCGCCCTCGATGGCCTCTTCGAGACCCGGCACGATGTTGCCGTGGCCGTGCAGATACGACAGCGGCTGGCCTTCCGCCGACTGATCGATGACTTCGCCTTCGGTGTCGCGCAGTACATAGTGAATGCTGACGACGTTGTCCTGCTTGGCTTGCATGCTGTTCTCTCGTTCGCTTTGTCGTGCGTGAATGACGAGACCTTGCGACGATCGCTCAAAAAACAATCCCGTGATCGCAAATTTCTGCGGCCGGGCGTCGGTGCGCGGGCTGATGTCGCACCCTCGTGCCGATCGGCGATCGCCGATGGCCTATGGCGCGCGGGTGCCGGGAGCGGCGGGCGCGATGACGCCTGGGCCGATCCTGGATATCGATATCCGGCGTCTTCGTCTGCCGCCCGACCCGGCTACGATGACCGCGCGAGCGTCGGCCTCGCAAAGCATCGATACGCCGGTGGTCGGCGATCGATCGAATCGGGCCTGCCGAAAACGGCTTGATGCGACCGGCCGGCCCTCCATCGGCGCGGCACGGGGGCCGCGTGGCGATTCCTAGACGGCCGGGCCGTCGCTTCGGCCGGCCCGCGCCCGGTATCCCGCCGGGGCCGTGCAAGGGCCCGGCCCCGGGGGATCGAGACGCCGGGACCGCGCTCAGCTGTCCAGCGCGGCGTCGAGCACGATCTCCGCGCCGGTGTAGAGTCGCGACACCGGACAGGCCTTCTTCGCTTCTTCGGCCGTTTTCTTGAACTCGGCCTCGTCCATGCCCGGCACCCGGCCGCGGGTGATCAGCTCGATCTTCTCGATCGTGGGGGTGCCGTCGATCGAGAAATGCACCTTGGCCTCGGTCTGGATGGAATCCGGTGCGTGACCGGCTTCGGCGAGCATGGCCGAGAACTGCATGGAGAAGCAGCCGGCATGGGCTGCGCCCACCAGTTCCTCGGGGTTGGTGCCGTTGCCGTCCTCGAAGCGGGTCTTGAACGAGAACTGGCCCTCGTAGGCCCCGCTCTGGAGCTTCATGTCGCCCTTGCCGGACTTCAGATCGCCCTGCCATTGGGCATTCGCCTTGCGTACGGGCATGACTACCCTCCTTGCGTTGAATGGATGTATCGGCCTCGTGATCGTCGCACATTCGCTACACGAATTGTGTGCAACCGAAATGCCGGGGCCGGCGCGTCGCGAGGGCTGTCGCGCCCGCAGGGCGCGACACGGAAGCCACCAGTCGATATGCCGCGGCTGTGCGCCAAGAGATCGTGTGTGTCGGCCGATGCCGCATCCCGGCTTCGGGGATCGGCTGGCTCGGTGATCCGTGATCGTCACGCGCGCATTTGAAGGCTGTGCGCGTACCCGGAGTGCTTTTGCGGTGCATCGATCGTGCGGACTATGCCGAGTTCTTACGGCGTGATCGATGTGGCCAGCTTCGTGCCACGGATGTTGCGGGCATGAAAAAGGCCCGTCGCGCGGCACGCGACGGGCCTCTCGTTTTTTCCGGCTTACGCCGGAGACGAGGTTAGAGAACGCGTCTTAGCTGTTCTCGTCCGTTTCCTCTTCCATCTCGTCGCCGGTCTCTTCCATGGAATCCTGCATGTTATCGCCGGCGTTCTCCATGCCTTCCTCGGTATCCTCGGCCGCATTTTCCATGCTGTCGCCGGCATTGTCCGCGGCTTCGTCGATGTTCTCGCCGGCTTCCTCGGCGGGGCCGTCGTTATTGCAGGCCGCCAGGGTCAGGGTGCCCAGGCCCAGCATCATGGCCAGCAGCAGCGTCGTCAGTTTCTTGTGCATAACGGTTCTCCTTTTGAATCGATGGTGAATCGGCCCGTGAGTGAATACGCCATGCAGCGCCCCCAATGGCGGACCTAGACGAAAGTATAGGATAGAAAATGCTTTCCCGAAGATGAATGGGGGTTTTCCCTCATTGATTGTGCGCAATCAGTATTCGACGCGTACGCTGTTCGCGCACGAAAGGGCACGATCGCGCGCCTCGTCGAGGTTCTCGTCTCGGGCCAGCGCTACGCCCAGTCGTCGTCTGCCGTATATCGCCGGCTTGCCGAACAGATGCAGATAGGTCTGCGGCGCGGCAAGGGCGTGGTCGAGTCCTGCGTAGCGCAGACGGTCGCTTTCGCCGTCGCCGAGAATCACCGCCGAGGCCGACGGGCCGTACTGGCGGATGGTCGGAATCGGCAGCCCGAGGATGGCACGGGCGTGCAGGGCAAATTCGGACAGATCCTGGCTGGATAGCGTGACCAGGCCGGTGTCGTGCGGCCGCGGCGAGACCTCGGAGAACCAGACGCGGTCGCCCGCCACGAACAGTTCCACCCCGAACAGGCCGCGGCCGCCGAGCGCGGCGGTGATCGCGCCCGCCTGGCGTTCGGCCTCCGCCCGCGCGGCATCACGCATCGGTTGGGGTTGCCAGGACTCGCGATAGTCGCCGTCGACCTGACGATGGCCGATGGGGGCGCAGAAAGTCGTGCCGCCGGCGTGGACCACGGTCAGCAGCGTGATCTCATAATCGAATTCGACGAAGCCCTCGATAATGACGCGTGTGCCCGTATCGCGCCTGCCGCGGCCGCCGGACTGCGAGTGGCGCCAGGCCGCGTCGATGTCAGCCGCCTCGCGCACCGTGCTCTGGCCCTTGCCGGAGGACGACATCACCGGCTTGACCACGCAGGGCAGGCCGATCGCCTCGATCGCGGCGCGGTAGTTGGCCTCGGTCTCGGCGAAGCGAAAGGGCGATGTCGGCAACCCGAGCTCGTCGGCGGCCAGGCGGCGTATGCCCTCGCGATCCATGGTCAGCCGGGTCGCCCGGGCCGTCGGCACCACGCGATGGCCTTCGGCTTCGAGTTCGATCAGGGCCTCGGTGGCGATCGCCTCGATCTCGGGCACGATCAGCGCCGGCGCCTCGGCCTCGACTACGGCGCGCAGCGCCGCCGGATCGTCCATCTCCAGCACCTGCGAGCGGTGCGCGACGGCCATGGCCGGGGCGTTGGCGTAGCGATCGATCGCGATCACCTCGCAGCCCAGCCGCTGCAGTTCGATGGCGATCTCGCGGCCGAGCTCGCCGGCGCCGAGCAGCATCACCCGCGTGGCGGTGTCCGAACAGGGGGTGCCGATGGCGTGCATGGGAAGGCGTCCGGGCGCGGTGATCCGAATACTGCATTGTCGCCGAGCGCCCCGGGCGGCGAAAGCCGTTCGCCGAGGTTTCCGCATGCCCGGCGCCGCATTAGACTATCGCGCATGAATGCTCCCCTATCCGGTTTTCGCGTCGTCGACACGACCGCCATGGTGTCCGGGCCACTGGCGACCATGCAGCTCGCCGATCAGGGTGCGGAAGTACTCAAGATCGAGCGGCCCGACGTCGGCGACTACACGCGGTTGGCCGCCAATCGGCGCCACGGTTTCTCGGCGAGCTATCTCAACAACAACCGCAACAAGCGCTCGGTGGCGCTGGATCTGAAATCCGAGGCCGGCGTCGCCGCGCTGAAGGCCCTGTGTGCCGACGCCGACGTGTTCGTCCAGAATTTCCGTCCGGGCGTGGCCGAGCGCATGGGCATCGGCGAGGACGCGATCCGCGCCGTCGCCCCGGACATCGTCTATTGTTCGATCAGCGGTTTCGGCGAGAACGGGCCCTATGCCGGCTATCCGGTCTACGATCCGCTGGTCCAGGCGTTGTCGAGCCTGGCCAGCATCCAGGGCGGCTCGGACGAGGCCCGCCCGCGGCTCGTGCGCACGATCGTGCCGGACAAGCTCACGGGCTATGTCGCCGCCCAGGCAATCACGGCGGCGCTGCTCGCACGGGCCGGCGGCGCGCCCGGCCAGCACGTCCGGGTGTCGATGCTCGACGCGGTGATCGATTTCCTCTGGCATTCCGACATGAACAGCCAGACCTTTGTTGGCGACGAATTCGACCAGGCGCGGGCGGCGAGCTTCATCGATCTCATCTACGAGACCACCACCGGCTACATCAGCGTGGCGGTCCAGACCGATCGCGAGTGGCAGGCCCTGATCGCGGCCCTCGACAAGCCCGAGTGGAACGACGATCCGCGTTTCGCCACGCCGGCCGATCGCCAGGACAACATCGACGCCCGGCTCGCTCTGACGCAGGAGGCGCTGGCCACCGACAGCGCGGCGCACTGGCTGGCGCGACTGTCCGAGTTCGGCGTGCCCTGCGCGCCGGTGCTCACCCGCACGGAGCTCATTGACAACGAACAGATCGCGGCCAACGCGATCCTGATCGAAACCGAGCACGACCAGGCCGGGCGCCTGCGCCAGGCGCGGCCGGCCGCGCGTTTCTCGGCGATGCCGGCGGCCGACCCGCGCGGCGCGCCGGCCCTCGGCGCCGACACCGCCGCCGTGCTCGCCGAGCACGGCTACGATGAGGCCGCCATCGCCGAGCTGTTCGAGACCGGCGTTGCCGGCGGGGCCGACTCTAGCGGGCGGGACGAACGATGATCGATCTCTACTACTGGCCCACGCCCAACGGCTGGAAGGTCTCGATCATGCTCGAGGAGTGCGGGCTGGACTATCGGCTGGTGCCCGTGGATATCAACGCCGGCGACCAGTTCGCGCCCGCCTTCCTGGCGATCTCGCCCAACAACCGCATGCCCGCCATCGTCGATCACGATCCGGCCCCGGCCTATGGCGACGAGCCGTTGCCCATCTTCGAGTCCGGCGCCATCCTCCGCTATCTCGCGGAGAAGAGCGGCCGATTCATGCCGACGTCGCCGCGGCTGGCCAAGGAGATCGACGAGTGGCTGTTCTGGCAGGTCGGCAATCTCGGGCCGATGGGCGGCCAGATGAGCCATTTCGTCAACTACGCCCGCGGCGACCACGCCTACGCGCTGTCGCGTTACCGCGGCGAGTATCACCGCTGCCTGGGCGTGCTCGAGCGGCGTCTGGCCGGCCGCGACTGGCTGGTCGGCGAGTGCTACAGCGTGGCCGACATCATCAACTGGCCGTGGGTGCTCATCGCCAAGGCGATGGGACAGCCGCTGGACGATTTCCCGAACGTCGCCGCCTGGCGGGCACGCGTCAAGGACCGTCCCGCGGTCCAGCGCGGGGTCGATCTCGGCAAGGAGATGCGCGGCGGTCAGCCGAAATCCGAAGCCGCCCGCGCGCGCCTGTTCAACCAGACCGCGGATACCGTGCGACCGGACGCCGATTGAGCCGGCGCGTCATTCACTCGAGAGGATTTCATGTTCGCATTCGTCAAGGCATTCATTGCCGGTTTTCTCGCCGTGCTGAGCTTTCACCAGGGCACCGTCTGGCTGCTGGACTTTCAGGGCGTGATCGACGCCACGCCCTGGAACATGGCACCGGTGCCGCCGTTCGGGGTGCCCGCGGTGATCTCGGCGGCGCTGTTCGGCGGGCTGTGGGGCATGCTGCTGTGGCTGCTCATCCGCAATGCCCTGGCGGCCGGCTATTACGTCGGCGCGATCATTCTCGGTGCCGTGTTCCCCAGTCTGGTGGCGTTGACACTGGTGAGCTGGCTCAAGAACGGCCAGGACGTCGAAGCGCTGGTCGAGGGGCTGACGCTGCCGCGCATCGGCGTGGCCCTGGCCGTCAACGGCGCCTGGGGACTCGGGCTCGCGGTGTTCATGCGGGTGATGCACCCGCCGCGCTAGCGCCGCGGGCGAGCTGTGCCGGCGCCGCGGTCGAGTCGCCGGCGCGAGCTCGCCGTGGGTCGACGATCCGTCTTCGATCCCGCGGCGGCTGCACCCGACGGGGCGGCCGACACAATGGCCTTAGGAGCGCGCTTCGGCTCTGCTCGGCTCGTGCAGCCGCAGGGCTGCTATCGCGGGATCCGCCAGGCCGGGCGTTGTCCTTCGCCCGCCGCGTTCAGATCGCCTCGACGCTTCGCGCCTCGCTCTGTTGCCGGGGCAGGCTGAGTACGAAACGGGTCCGGCTGTCCTGACCCCCGCGGTCGGCGATCACCAGATCGCCGCCATGGCTGCGGGCCAGTGAGCGGCTCACCGACAGCCCCAGACCCAGCCCGTCCTCCTTGGTTGTGTTGAAGGGCTCGAAGGGATCGATGTCGGATTCGATGCCCTGGCCGTTGTCCGAGACTTCGATGTCGACGGTGTCTTCCGTACCGGTCACCTGCACGCGTACAAGGCGGAGTTCGTCGCTCGGGGCGTCCGCGAAGGCGTCCGTGGCGTTCTCGATCAGGTTGCGCAGGATCTGCTGGGCGAATATCCGGTCCAGCGGCAGTTCGATGTTGTCCAGTTCGCTGGCGGGTGGGCCTTCGTAGCGAACCTGTCGGCTGCGCAGGGCGGGGTCGAGCAGCTGGTGGATGTCGTTGATCAAGGGCGCCAGGCGCTGTTGCTTGAGCGTGGGCTTGCCTTCACGGGCGAAGTCGCGCAGATGGCGCAGCGTATCCACGGCGCGCGCGATCTCCTGGTCGGCGCTCGCCAGCGGCGTCGCATCGGCCATGTCGGCGCTCTGACGCGCCTCCGCGATGTAGTTGCGGGCCGCCGTCAAAGGCTGGCTGATGTCGTGTGCCAGGCCCGTGCCGAGAGCGGCGAACGCGCTCATGCGTTCCCGCGCATCGATGACCGTATGCAGCTGGCTGATGCGATCGTTGGCCTCGATTCGATCGGTGATGTCGAGCGCGAAGCCCGCCAGGCGGTAGATTTCGCCATCGTCGTCGTGCACGACCCAGGCTCGGTCGCGTATCCAGCGGATCTCGCCGTCGGGGCGGTTGATGCGGAAGACCTTGTCGTAGTCGCCGTTGCGGGCATCGCGCTTGAAGGCCTTGAGCACCTCCTGACGGTCGTCGTCGTGCACCCAGGCGAGGCGTTTGCCCGGATCCTCGTATAGGGATTCACAGGTCTGGCCCCAGATATGCTCATAGGCCGGGCTGATGTAGACCAGCTGGTCGCCCGCCGGGTTGGTCATCCAGAACACCTCGCGGATGTGTTCGGCGAGCTCCCGGAAACAGCGCTCGTTGTTCTGGGCGGCCTCGCATCGGGCGCGCTCCTCGGTCAGATCCTTTTCCAGCTGATGGATGCGTTCCCGGGCCTGGTCCAGATCTGCGATCGGTTCGGCCGTCTGCGTGTCGGACGTCGTGTTGCTCATGGCTTGCCTGTGCTGGATGTCGGGCGCCGTAGGCGTGTACGACGCAATATGTTGGCGCGCGGGTTGTTTTTGACGGGCATTTAATCTAAAAAGAGCATCCTGCTCGCCCGATTGATCGATTGCCGGAACGCCTCATGAGCTCACGTACCAGTGTTCATATCGTGGACGACGACGCGAGCGTGCGTGAGTCGTTGAAATCATTGATGAGCAAATCCGGCTTCGATGTGCACTGCTATTCCAGCGCGGACGCGTTTCTGGCTCATAGCGCGGAAGTCGACGGCTGCGCGCTCGTCGATCTGCGCCTGCAGGGCATGAGCGGGCTCGAGCTGCAGCGGGAGCTGATCGCCCGCCGCGTGCCCGTGAGCGTGATCATGATGAGTGCCTACGGCGATGTCGAGCACGCGGTTTCGGCCATGCGCCTCGGCGCCGTCGATTTCGTCGAGAAGCCGTTCGACCCGCAGCTGCTGCTGCAGAAGGTCTCCACGCTGACCGACGCCGACGCCGATGCCGAACGCGGCCAGCGCGACGCGCGTCAGCACGCCTCGCTGATCGATACGCTCACGCCGCGCGAAAAGCAGGTCCTGCAGATGATCGTCGACGGGCTCGCGAACAAGCAGGTCGCCGGCCGGCTCGGCATCAGCGCGCGCACGGTGGAAACACACCGCGTGCACATCATGCAGAAGCTGGGGGCGGAATCGCTGCCGCATCTGGTGCGGATCTGGCTCACTGCGGGGCACTACGTGGAGATGCCTGAAACGCCCTCCTGACGGTCGCTTCCGAGCGGATTCAAAAACGCCGCCGGCAGTGGTTGTCGGCGGCGCTCTCGAGGTGTCGTCGTATCGACCGACAGCGCTACAGCTTGGGTCCGCGCCCGCGGACCGCGTTGGACACCAGGACGATGACGAACAGCACCAGGAAGATGAAGAACAGTATCTTGGCGATGCCCGCGGCGCCCGAGGCGATGCCGCCGAATCCAAAGATTGCGGCGATGATGGCGATGATGAAGAAAGTGACGGCCCAGCCCAGCATATTCGGTCTCCGGTTCGAATTGATGCACACGCATTGATCGCGTGCACGCGGCAGGGCGCTCGGTCGACGAGCTGCCCGGCAGCCGTCGGCGTCACGTGGTCTCCGCGCGCCACTGCATTATGAACGAGAATCGGCGGCGCCCACCATGTCCGGTGGTCGACGACGTCAATTCCCCAGCTGTTTGTCGAGCTGCTTCGCGATCCAAGTGCTGTCGTGCTGCGCCCAGTTCCGGTCGATGGTATGGGCCACCGACCGGCTCATCGGGGCGTCGATCTGCTCGCGAAGCCGCCCGAGAAAGGCGGGCTCAGCCACCAGAACCAGATGCCTGAAGGCGGTATCGTTGAAGCCGGACTTCAGCCGTTCGGCGATCTGCCGGGCGAAGATGTCCGCATGTTTTTCCATCGTCGTGGTCTGCGGATCCGACTGCCGCTCGCCTTCACCGGCCTGGTCGTGGCTCGTGCCCTTGCCGCCGGTACGTAGATCCCCTTCGTGGGCCCGCGACTGGGGATGCTCAAGCGTGTCCACGGGTTTCAGCGCGCCGTGATCGCCGCCACGCGAGAAGATGCGCGCACGCGACGCATCCGCGACCAGTATCCATTGTTCGGCCATGGTCGGCCTCCGCTTTGACGAGTGACCGGGCGACGCGACGCCTCGCGCCGCCCGGGCCCGGGCCCGGCGTTACGCCGAACGCCGGACGGGGGTGTCGATATACGGATCGTGCATCTGCAGCGGTTCCGGCGTATCGCGGTTGGCGAGGAACGACGGCCGCGGATTGTCGGCTGCGAACGGCTCGACCAGGGCGTTCTCGACGCTGTTGTAGACGAAGAACAGGTTCGAGCGCGGCCAGGGCGACATGTTCGAGTTCGACGCATGCTGCACGTTGCACTCGAACAGCAGCAGCGAGCCCGCGGGGCCCTTGGGCGCGGCGATGCCGCCGCGATTGACCAGGTCCTGCAGATTCTGCTGGCTCGGGACGCCGGCCTCCTGCGCCTTGAGCGAGCTCTTCCAGTTGTCGTCCGGCGTGGCGCCCTGGCAGGGCACGAACTGGTGGTGCGAGCCCGGAATGAGCATCAGCGGGCCGTTGAACTCGTTGTTGTCGGTGAGCATGATCGACGCGCTGATGGCGCGCATGCGCGGCATGCCGTCCTCGGCGTGCCAGGTCTCGAAGTCCGAATGCCAGTCGAAGCCGGCACCCTGGAAACCGTACTTGTCGTTGATGCGCGACTGGTGGATATAGACGTCGCCGCCGAGCAGCTGGCGCACCATGCCGAGAATGCGCGGATCGCGCGTGAGTTCGGCGAAGCGGCTCGAGATGCGGTGCATGTCGAACACCGAACGCACGGCGCCCGATTTCGGATCGCGCACCACGCCGTCCTGCTTGAGCAGATTTTCGTCGCGGCTCATGTCCTCGAGCTCCTCGAAGAACGGCGCCATGCGTTCCTGGGAGAAGAAGCCCTCGAACCAGAGAAAGCCGTCACGCTCGAAGCTCGACAGCGCGACCTCGCCGAGCGGGCCGTTCCAGCGGCTGTCCGACGGCGAGTGGACCACCGGGTCGCGACGCATGTAGCGCGGCTCGGGCTGCGCTGTGCGGGTGATGTAGTCGTCCTGTTGCATAGCGTTCATCCTCTTTCCATCGTCGGAGGCGTCACGGGGCGCCGCGCGGCTGGCGCGCGGGCGCGGTCTCAGAAGCGGCGCTCGAACTCGCGCAGTTTCTCGTCGGCCGCTTCCTTCGTGTCGCCGTACTTTTCCTGAATCTTGGCGAGCAGGTTTTGGCGCCGGCCCTGCACTTCCTCGACGTCGTCGTCGGTCAGGCGGCCCCAGTGCTCGCGGACCTTGCCCTTCATGCGGTCCCACTTGCCTTCGAACTGGTCTTCGTTCATGACGGCTCCTTGCTGTTCGCCGTGTGTGTGGCTGTAAGCTATGCGCGTGGCGAAGACCG
The DNA here is from genome assembly GCF_003732545.1 of Salinisphaera orenii subsp. halophila YIM 95161. Lineage (GTDB taxonomy): Bacteria > Pseudomonadota > Gammaproteobacteria > Nevskiales > Salinisphaeraceae > Salinisphaera > Salinisphaera orenii_A. The sequence continues at coordinate 31,452 of NZ_AYKF01000080.1, forward strand.
CTCAATCCGGGCTTTTACGTAAGCACCTTCCGTGTTTTATCGCGTCGTTGCGTCGCCCGGGCAGGCCGCGACGGGGCCACTCGCGGGAGACCGGGTTGAACGCGTAAGCTCGCGGTTCCACCCAACCGTTTCATTGGCCCATGACACAGTCTCAGCAGATGAGTTCGGCCGCGCAGGCGCTTTTCGAGGCGCACGTGGCCTTCGAGCTGTCGCAGTGGCGCGGCGCCGCGGCGCCGCAGGCGTTGGAGGCGGAGGTCGATGCCTTCTGGCGCTGGGCGCAGGCGACCGCGCTCACCGACGTGATCGACGCCGACACCGTGGCCGCGACGGCCGAGCGGCTGGCGCTGGACATGCCGCTGCCGGATCGTCTGGCCGCGGTCATCGGCACGATCGTGGACGATCTGATCCGGCTCGACGTCAATCGCCGCACGCGGGTGCAGGACGTGATCGACCAGAGCCTGTTCGACGACGGTGTGGCGCTGTTCATCGAACTCGAAGAGCTGCGCGCCCGCCTGATCGAGCGTGCCCTCGACAGCCCGGTCTACTCGGCGCTGGCCTCCGATGTCCTGTACCAGGGCATCAAGGACTATATTTTCTCCGACACCGGCGCGATCAAGTCGATCCCCGGGGTGTCGTCACTGATCAAGGGCTCGACGAGTGCGATCGGCCGGCGCATGCCGGGGCTGGAGGAGCAGGTCGAAAAGCGCGTGCGCGCCTATATCGAGAACAACACCATGAAGACGCTGGCGCGCAGCCAGCAGCGCATGATCGAATCGCTCGACGCCGAGCGCATCCGCGCCATCGCCGACGAGATCTGGCAAGAGATTCACGATCGGCCGCTGGCCCCCGGCGAGGTGATCGATACCCATGAGCTGCAGACGCTCGTCGACTACGGGCTGCGCATCTGGCAGGAACTGCGTCAGACCGAATACGTCGGCCAGCTCGTGGATGCCGGCGTGCGTTCGTACTTCGCGCATTACGGCGACGCCTCGATCGCCGAACTGCTGGGGCACGTGGGCATCGACCGCGAGCTGCTGCGCCGCGAGGCCGCCACGCTGGCCCCCGACGTCATCGAGGGCCTGGCCGAGACCGGACTGCTGGAGGCCTTCATCCGCCGCCGGCTGGCCGCCTTCTACGGATCGGACGCCTGCGAACAGGCGCTGGCGGCCGGCGGCTAGCCGCCGAGGATCCGGGCCATGAAGGCCGGCTGCGCGAAGGCGGCGGTGTGGACGGCCGGCGTGTAATAGAACGTCTCGAAGGCCGGCGCGGATTCGGGGGCGCGTAGCGCGCCCGGGTCGCGGGCGGCCAGCGTGGCCGACCACCAGCCGGTGGGATAGGTCGGCTGCGGGAACCCCAGCAGGTGCGTGTCGGCGAAGCCCGCGCCTGCAAGGCCGGCGTGCATCGAGCCGATCAGCTCGCCGTGCACCAGCGGCGACTCGCTCTGCTGCACCAGCAGGCCGCCGCCGGCGAGCACGCGGTGACACTGGCGATAGAAGGCTTCGTTGAACAGGCCCTCGGCGGGGCCGATCGGGTCCGTGCTGTCGATGATGATCAGGTCCACCGAGGCGTCCGGCGCGTTCTGCATCCAGGCGACCCCGTCCTCAAAGGCGAGGGTCGCGCGCGGATCGTCGTTGGATTCGCACAGGGCCGGGAAATACTGTTCCGCCACCCGGGTCACGCGTTCGTCGATCTCGATCTGCGTGGCGCGCTCGACGCTGTCGTGCTTGAGCACTTCACGCAGGGTGCCGCAGTCGCCGCCGCCGATGATGACGACACGCTTTGCCGCGCCGTGGGCGAACAGCGCCGGGTGGGTCATCATCTCGTGATAGATGAAATTGTCGCGGTCGGTGAGCATCACCAGTCCGTCGATCGTCAGCAGCCGGCCAAAGGTCTCGGTCTCGTGGACCGCGATCGTCTGGTAGGGCGAGGTTTCCTCGTGCAGCGTCTGCCGCAGCCTGAGGGCCAGGCCCATGCCCAGCGTGTCGCTGGTTTCGGTATACCAGTGGCGATCCAGTACCATGCGCGTGTCGTCCCGCCGTAGACGGCGTCTGTCGAACCCAGGACGCGCAGTATAAAAGATGGACCGCTCTCATGACCCGGCCTGGTGCCTCGACGATGCCCGCGCCCTGTACCGCGTGGCCACGTGGAGCGAGGGCTATTTCGATATCGGCGCGGCCGGCACGCTCGAGGCCCGGCCCCGCCCCGGCGCACCCGCGATCGATCTCGATGCGCTGACCGACGAGATCCAGCAGGCCGGGCTGCGGCTGCCGGTGCTCGTGCGCTTCACCGACATCCTGGGCGATCGCATCAACCGGCTCTGCGACGCCTTCGCCGCGGCCTGCGAGCGCCACGCCTACGCCGGCCGCTACACCGTGGTCTACCCGGTCAAGGTCAACCAGCAGCGGGCCGTGGTCGAGCACCTGGTCGCCGCCGGCGGCTCCCGTGCCGGCCTCGAGGCCGGCAGCAAGCCCGAGCTCATGGCCGTGCTCGCACTGGCCGAGCCGGGCAGCACGATCGTCTGCAACGGGTACAAGGACCGGGCGTTCCTGCGTCTGGCCCTGGCCGGCCAGCAACTCGGCCACCGCGTCTACATCGTGGTCGAGAAGCCGTCGGAACTGGCACCGATCGCCGCGCTCGCCGATACGCTGGGCGTGCGCCCCCGGCTGGGCCTGCGCGTGCGCCTGGCCAGCGTCGCCGCCGGCCACTGGCAGAACACCGGCGGCGAGAAATCCAAGTTCGGCCTGACCGCCGATCAGGTCGTCGCCGCCATCGACCAGCTTGCGGCACTGGGCTATGCCGACTGCGTGCGCATGCTGCATGTGCACGTCGGCTCCCAGGTCGCCGACCATGCGGCGCTGGCCCGCGCCATGGAGGAGACCGCGCATCTCTATCGCGCCCTGCGCGAACTCGGCGCGCCGGTGGACTGCGTGGACGTCGGCGGCGGCCTGGCGGTGGACTACGAAGGCCGCGGTGCGCGTTCGTTCTGTTCGATGAACTACGGCGTGCCCGACTACGCCGAACTGGTGGTCGGGGCGCTGGCCCGGGTCTGTGGTGACGCCGGCCTGCCGCAGCCGGATCTGATCAGCGAATCGGGGCGGGCGCTGACCGCCCATCACGCTGTGCTGCTCACCCAGGTCATCGACAGCGAATCGCCGCTCGCGGCGGCCGCGGCCACGCTCGACGACAGCCTGTCGCCGAGCGCCCGGCTCGATCGCGTCCAGGCGCGGCTGGCCGATACGCAGCGCCGCTTCACCGCTGGCGAGATCGGACTCGTCGAGCGCGCCGCGGCCGAGCGCGAGGCCGTCGCCGTTCACCGCGCGATCGCCGCGATCGAGCCCGCGGGCGCGGACGACCGGGCCGCGGTGACCGCCGCCCGCGACAAGCTCGCCAGCAAGTACTTCGTCAACTTCTCGGTGTTCCAGTCGGTGCCCGACGTGTGGGCGCTGGACCAGGTCTTTCCGGTGATGCCGCTGTCGCGCCTGGACGAGCGCCCGACCGAGCGTGCCCGGCTGTGCGATCTCACCTGCGACTCGGACGGCCGCATGGATCGCTACGTCGACGACGACGGCCTCGACGCGAGTCTGCCGCTGCACGCCCTCGATCCGGGCACGCCGTATCGCCTCGGCATCTTCCTGGTCGGGGCGTACCAGGAGAATCTCGGCGACATGCACAATCTGTTCGGCGACACTGATGTGGTCAACGTCGAGATCGACGGCGAAGGCTGGCGCCTGGCCGGGGCCGAGCAGGGCGATCGCGCCGACGAGCTGCTGCGCTATGTGCATTTCGAACCGGAGGCCCTGCGCGTGGCCTATCGCCGCAAGCTCGCGGCGGCCGGTCTCGGCGCCGAGGCCCGCCGCGAGACCGAAGCCCTGCTCGAGGCCGGCCTGGCCGGCTATACCTACCTGCTCGACGGCTAGCGGCCGTCTATGCGTCGCCAGCGCCCGGCGCTACCCTTTCCTGGATTCGGCACGGCGCGTCATGTCGGGGCTGCGCGCACGGCGGCCACGGCCCGCGGCCTGCCGTCGCCAATAGGCTGTGTCGGTTGGTCTCGTGCGACCAGTGAGTCGATGGGCCATCACCGGCGGGGTGGTGGGCTGTCCACCGGAGGCCCAGCGGTGACGCCGTGCCTTGCCTTGACGCCCGGGCCGGCCTTCAAGCGACGGGTGCCAGGGCCTGCTAATACTGCATACGAGCCCGCGCCAGGCGCTTCCTGAAAATTGATCATGGGCGGCAAGACGACGCATCGTGCGCGCCGCGCAGTCACTCTGCGCTCGGCTGCAACAACGCTGGCTTGCCGCATCTTTTTAACTTCATGGGCGCTTGTCCCGCAGGGTTGGGCCTCAAATCGTGCCCTGCGGCGTTGGCCGTCTTGAGCGTGGGCGCGCCACGATCGGCGACTCGCGTCTTGCAGAGCGCGATGTGCGGTTTCCAACGCGGTATTCGCATGAAGTGTTGACACGCTCTAGCTGTTTGATCCCGGACTTTGATGGTGCATTATTTTCCCGGGATTGGAGAGATGCACTATGGGCCAGGTTTTACACGGCAGCGCCACAACGACAGCGGCAGTCCGTCGAGCAATACAAAATAGTCAAGAGAGCCTGAGAGCGCTTTCAAAGCGCTACGGCATCAATCAAAAGACCGTCGCGAAGTGGAAAAACCGGACAGCCACGGTCGACTTAAAAACGGGGCCGAGGCACCCGAAGTCGACAGTTCTGTCAGTCGAGGACGAGGCGGTGATTGTGGCCTTTCGTCGGCATACACTGCTGCCGTTAGACGACTGCTTGTATGCGCTACAGCCGACGCTGCCGCATTTGAGCCGCTCGTCGTTACATCGCTGTCTGCAGCGCCACGGCATCAGCCGCCTGCCCGATATAAAAGGCGACAAGCCTGCGAAACGCAAGTTCAAGGCCTATCCGATTGGCTATTTTCACATCGACATCGCCGAACTGCGTACGGCCGAGGGCAGGCTCTATCTCTTTGCCGCCATTGATCGGACCTCGAAGTTCGCTTATGCCGAACTCCACGAGAAAGCCGGCAAGAGGGGCGCCGCCCAGTTCCTGCGTCACCTCGTGGCCGCCGTGCCCTATGCCATTCATACGATTCTTACGGACAACGGGATCCGGTTCACGAACCGCCCACAGGATCGCTACGCGTCAGCGCATATCTTCGATCGAGTTTGTCGGGAAAACGCCATCGAACATCGGCTAACCCAGGTCAAGCACCCTTGGACCAACGGCCAGGTCGAACGCATGAATCGGACTATCAAAGAAGCGACCGTCAAGCGCTTCTACTACGAAGCTCACAGTCAGCTTCGCCAGCACCTTGCCGACTTTATCGACACTTATAACTTCGCCCGGCGTCTGAAGACGCTACGCGGCCTCACCCCCTACGAAAACATCTGCCAATGCTGGACAAACGAGCCGCAGAGATTCAGGCTCGATCCACTCCATCAAATGCCGGGACTAAACACCTAGCCCGGATATTGCATCAAGCCAGCGATGACCGCGGCTTGGGCGGCTAATCGCCCACCGCGTGCGGTT
>NZ_AYKF01000081.1 GCF_003732545.1 Salinisphaera orenii subsp. halophila YIM 95161
CTCGAGCATCCGGAACGCGGACAGGTCGAGGCCGAGATGGTCGTCGGCGCTCATGTTGAACTCGCCGGTCACGCCCATCAGGCCGCTGGTCTGTTCGATGGCGTCGCGCACGGCGGCCTTGTCCGTGGTACCGGCGCGTTCGATGGCGTCGATCGCAATCATCAGCGCATCGTAGGCATAGCCGCCGAAGGTGGATACCGACTCGTCGAAGGTGGCCTCGTATTCATCGGCGTAGCCGGTCACGACGTCATGCTGCGGGTCGTCGGCGGGCAGCTGGTCGGCGATCTGCAGCGCGCCCGAGGGCAGGCGTACACCGTTGGCGGCATCGCCGGCGAGCTCGATGTACTTGTCCGAAGCCACGCCGTGCGACTGGTAGAAGGGCATATCGATGCCGAGTTGGGCGTAGTTGCGGGTCACGATCGCCGGGCCCTGGCCGAAGCCGAAGTTCAGGATCGCCTCGACGCCGTCGGTGCCGGCGATCTTGGTGAGCTGGGCGGTCATGTCGGTATCGTTCGGGCCGTAGGTTTCGTCAGCCACGATTTCGATATCGAAGTCGTCGATGACGGCCAGCGTCTGCTCGCGCCCGGACTTGCCAAAGCCGCCGGAGCCCGAAATCAGGCCGATCTTGGTGAAGCCGCGCTCTTCCATGTCGGTCAGGATCTTGCGGGCGGCCATGCGGTCGGTATGCGGGGTCTTAAATACCCACGGCTTGACCGGATCGATGATCGGGATCCCGCCAGCCAGCGAGATGAACGGAATACGCGCACGTTGGACCAGTGGAATCGCCGCCATGGTCGCGCCGGTGGTTGTGCCTCCGATCAGGATATCGACCTGGTCGGAGCTGATCAGGCGCTTGGCGAAGGTTCGAGCGTCTCCGGCGTCCCCGGCGTCGTCGTAGTGCACCAGTTCCAGCGGCCGGCCGAGTACGCCGCCGTCATCGTTGATGCGCTCGACCCAGTGCTCGAGGGTCTTGAGTTCCGGATCTCCCAGGAACGACGCCGGACCGGTCACGGCCAGAAAGCTGCCAATCCGGATCGGTTCCTCGTCGGCCGCGGAGGCCGCCGTGGTCGTGGTGAGTGTGGCGATCGCAACGATCGCCAAGAGCGCGCCGAAACGGCGCAGGGTGTACTTCAACATGGTCTGTCTCCCTCGCGTGGGTGTGGTCTTGTTATGGAATATCGATGGACTAGATGCCGAGATAGGCCTGCTTGACCTCATCGTTGGCGAGCAGCTCCCGGCCGCTGCCGCTCAGGCGGATCGCGCCGTTTTCGATCACGAATGCGCGATCGGCGATCGCCAGTGCGGCGCTGGCGTTCTGTTCGACCAGCAGGATGGTGATGCCCTGGGCATTCAGGCGTTCGACGGTTTCGAAGATCTCCGCGATCAGCAGCGGCGCCAGGCCCATGCTGGGTTCGTCTAGCAGCAGCAGGCGCGGACGGGCCATGAGCGCACGTCCGATCGCCAGCATCTGCTGCTGGCCGCCGGAGAGCATCCCGGCCGCCTGGCGACGCTTCTCGGCCAGGATCGGGAACTGGGCGTACACGGTGTCGAGGTCCCGGTCGACGGCCTTGCCGCGTCCGCGCGTGTAGGCGCCGAGAACCAGATTGTCGTGCACGCTCATGGGCCCGAACACCTGGCGGCCTTCGGGCACCTGGACGATGCCGCGGGCGACGCGTTTGCCCGGGCTCATGCGTCGCAGGTCCTGGCCGTCGAAACGGATGCTGCCCGCGCTGATCGGCTGCAGCCCGGAGAGCGCACGCAGCAGGGTGGTCTTGCCGGCGCCGTTCGCGCCCACCAGCGCGACCAGCGAGCCTTCGTTCACGCGCATGTCGATATCCGACAGTGCCTCGATGGGCCCGTAGTGGCTGCCGATATGCTCGATCTGCAGCAGTGGCTCGTTACGCGTCTTGGCCGTTGTCATGCCGCCCCCAGATAGGCCGAGATCACGGCCGGGTCCGCGCGCACCTCCGCCGGCGTGCCGATTGCGAGTTGCTTGCCGTGGTCGAGTACTAAAATCCGGTCGGAGATGGCCATCACCAGCTTCATGTCGTGCTCGACCAGGATCACGGTAATGCCGAGCTCGGCCACCCGCCGGATGAGCGTTTCGATGGCAGCGGTCTCGTTGGCGTTGAGCCCGGCCGCGGGCTCGTCGAGCAGCAGCAGCTTCGGCTCGCTGGCCAGCGCTCGGGCGATTTCCAGGCGCTTGAGCGCGCCGTAGGAAAGCGTGTCGGCGTCGCGTTCGGTGAGATCGCCCAGGCCGACAAAATCCATCAGTTCGGCAGCGCGCCGGCGGCAGTCGGCATCGCCGCGGCGCAGCGCGGGCAGGCGCAGCAATGCCGCGGTGAAGCTGCGGTTCATGCGCAGATGCCGGCCGACCATGACGTTTTCGAGCGCGCTCATGTTCATGCAGATCTGCAGGTTCTGGAACGTGCGGCTCAGGCCCAGCCCGGCGAGACGGTGCGGGGGGAGGCCGCGGGTGTCGCGGCCGTCGATGCGCACGTCGCCTGCAGACGGCGTATAGATGCCGGTCAGCAGGTTGATGAGTGTGGTCTTGCCGGCGCCGTTGGGGCCGATGATCGCCTGGATCGCACCGGCCTCCACGCCGAAGCTCAGGTCGGCGACCGCATGCACCCCGCCGAAGGTCTTGGTGAGGTTCGAGGTTTCGAGCAGGTGCGTCATCGCAGGAACCGTCCGATCAGCGTGCGCAACGAGGGCACCAGTCCGCGCGGCATGAAGATAATCACCGCCATGAGTACGGCGCCGAACACCACCATCTCGAGTTCGTCGAAGCCGGTGAGCAGCTGCGGCAGCAGGGTGAGTACGAGCGCGCCGACGATGGCGCCGAAGGTCGAGGCCATGCCACCGAGCACGACCATGGTCACGAACTCGATCGAGCGCATGAAGCCGCCCAGATCCGGGGTGATGAAGCCGGAATAGTGTGCGGTGAGCGCGCCGGTAAGAGCGGCGAACACCGCCGACACCACGAAGATCAGCACCTTGTAGCGGGTGGTGTTCACGCCGGCGACCTGGGCCGCGACGTCGGAGCCGTGGACCGCGCGCAGCGCGCGCCCGACCGGAGAATCGATGAGGTTGAGCGCGAGCCACACCGCGAGCACCAGCAGCGCGGCCATGAGGGCATACCAGTAGGCTTCGCCGAACAGCTGCCAGCCCAGGATCTCGATGGGCGGCACGATCATGCCGTCCGGGCCGCCGGTCAGCCAGCCCTCGGTGCGCAGCACGATGGTGATGAGGATGCCCAGCCCGAGTGTGGCCATGGCTAGATAATGGCCGGACAGGCGCAGGATCGGGCGCGCCACGGCAAAGGCCAGTACGGCCACGACCACCAGCGCCATGGGGATCGACAGCAGCGTGTGCCAGCCGTAGTGCGCACTCAGAATGCCGGTTACATAGGCGCCGAGCCCGAAGAAGCCGGCATGGCCGAGACTGACCTGACCGGCATAGCCGACCAGCAGGTTGAGCCCGACGGCGACGATCGCGTTGATCAGCACATGGATCGCGATGTCGTAGTGGTAAGGGTTGCCGAAGCCGAGCGGGGCGAGCGCGAGCACCACGGCGAGCAGCAGCAGTCCGGCGCGACCGGAGAGGATCCAGTTACGCATATCAGACCCGGGCCGTCGACTTGGCGCCGAACAGACCGCCGGGCATGAAGAACAGCACCAGCAGTACCAGCACGAAGGGCACGGCGTCCTTGTAGTCGGAGGACACATAACCGGCGGTCATGGCTTCCATCAGGCCGAGCAGCAGGCCACCCGCCACGGCGCCAAAGGCGCTGCCGAGCCCGCCCAGCACCGCGGCCACGAAGCCCTTGAGGCCGAGCATGATGCCGATGTCGTAGCTGGTCAGCGTGATCGGCGCGGCCATGACGCCCGCGATCGCGCCGAGTGCCGCAGACAGCGCGAACGCCAGCAGCAGCACGAAACGCGGGCTGATGCCCACCATCTGGGCGGCGTCCTTGTTGGCGGCGACCGCGAGCATGGCCTTGCCGCTGAGCGTGCGCTCGAAGAACCAGGCCAGCAGACAGACCAGGATCAGCATCGAACCGAGCACCCACAGGCTCTGCGGCAGCAGGGTGGCGCCCAGTATATTGATGGGTTCGTCGCCGCTGAATGCCGGCACCGCGTGGTAGGACTTGCCCCAGAAATACTGGGCCAGACCGCGCAGGAACAGCGATGCCCCGATGGTAATGATGATCAGCGGGATCGTGTCGGCCTGGCCGGCGCGCTCGATGGCGAACTTCTCGATCGCCATACCGGCGATCACCGCGAGCGCCACCGCGGCCGCGATCGCCAGCAGCAGCGGCATGCCGGCGGCCGCGAACATCACCGTCCCCATGCCGCCGATCATCAGGAACTCGCCCTGCGCGAAATTGATGACGTGGCTGGCGTTGTAGATGATCGTGAACCCGAGTGCGACCAGTGCAAAGGTCGCGCCGGTGGTCAGTCCCGAGAACAGGAATTGCAGAAAATCGCTGAGCATGATGGCAGCGTCGCGGGCCCGGCCAGGGCGGCCCCTGCGGGCAACGACTCTCTCCTCCTTCGCATTCGCTCTGTATCGAGCGATCCTTGTGTATCGTTATTGCTTGACGCGCCAACGCTGATCTATACAGCTAGTTTTTCAACTATCTGTTAAATATGATTTCTATTGGTTTGCAGCCCCGTATCCGGGGTGTGTTTGACGCCTCATTAAGTGATACATCTACATGCGCTAAACGGATAAATCAAGTATCGCTTGCATGCTGCACCGGCTTGACTCGGCCCTGCTGTCGTCGTAAAAGCATCGCTCCGATGCGGTTTCGTTTTCCTGTCCCCACTACCGGAGAATCCAGTTGGCGCGCGACCGACCGATCGACACACTCATAGAAGAGTTCTGCCATCGGCGCTCTCTCCGAGCCACTTCGCTGATCATTTCGGTCTATGGCGATGCCATCGCCCCGCGTGGCGGCACCGTCTGGCTGGGCAGTCTGATCCGTCTGTTGGCGCCGCTGGGATTGAACGAGCGGCTGGTGCGCACGTCCGTATATCGCCTGTCGAAGGAGGGCTGGCTCAGTTCGGAGCAGATCGGGCGGCGCAGCTACTACAGCCTGACCCGGGCGGGTTGGCGCAGCTTCGAGCGTGCCTACGAGCGGGTCTACAGCGAGCCGCGAGTGTCCTGGGATGGCGAATGGACGCTCGTGCTGACCGCCGGTGTGCCGCAGCGCAAGCGCGACCCGCTGCGCAAGGAGCTGCGCACGCTCGGCTTTGGTGCCTTCTCCGTTGATGTGATGGCACATCCGCTCCCGCCCACCGCGGCGCTCACGTCCGTGCTCCAGGATCTCGACGTCCAGCGCCGCGTGGTGCTCATGCGTGCGCGCAATGAAGGGCTGCCGACGTCCGCGCCACTCAATCGGCTCGTACGCGAATGCTGGGACCTTGAGGCGCTCGGCGTGCAGTACGCGGCGTTTCTGGAGCGATTCCGGCCCGTCTGGCGTGCGGTGCAGGACAACGACGCCCTCGACCCGCAGGCCGCGTTTCTGGTGCGCACGCTGCTGATTCATGAGATACGCCGCCTGCTGCTGCGTGACCCTCAACTGCCCGATGACGTGCTGCCGGGTGATTGGCACGGTTCGGCCGCACGCTTGTTGTGCCGCAATCTCTACCGCGCGATCTGTGCTCCCGCCGAAGCATATCTCGGCGAGGTGCTGGAGACCGCGGAGGGCCCGCTGCCCGAGCCGGCGGCCTATTTCTACGAGCGTTTCGGCGGGCTGTAGGCGGGCCGCCTGTCACCGTCCGCGAGCCGATTCGTCGTCGCGGGTGATACAGCCGTTGATACAGGCCGCGGTTGCGGTGTCGCGTTATCCGGGCCGATCGACTGTTCCGGACCGGCGAGCCTGAACGTTCAAAGCCGTCATTTCATATATAAATCGTTAATAGACAGTTACGTGTGGCCCATGATGGGCTGCGTCGTGGATGGGGCGCGTTCGCTCAGCGATTTTCTATTTGATACAAAAATCAACTTGGTATAGTGTCGCAAGTATCACGAATGGCAACAGGCGGGTTGCCGGCGCCGACAGGCGTGTATCGACACGATCAGCCATCCCACTGCCGGGATGAGGAGTGCCAAGGATGTATGCACAGAACGTAGACACGGGCGTGAAGAAGGTGCGCGGCGCCGACGAGATGTCCGCCGACGAGGCCGCCTTCCAGGCGCGTATCGACGAGGGCATCAAGATCGAGCCCAAGGACGAAATGCCGGCGGCCTATCGCAAGACGCTGATCCGCCAGATTTCGCAGCATGCGCATTCCGAGATCGTCGGTCAGCTGCCCGAAGGCAACTGGCTCACGCGCGCGCCCACGCTCGAGCGCAAGCTGATTCTGCTGGCCAAGGTGCAGGACGAGGCCGGCCACGGCCTGTATCTGTACAGCGCCGCGGAGACGCTGGGCGCCTCGCGTGACGACATGCAGGCCGATCTGCTGTCCGGCAAGGCCAAGTATTCGTCGATCTTCAACTACCCGACGCTGACCTGGGCGGATATCGGCGCCATCGGCTGGCTGGTGGACGGCGCGGCGATCATCAACCAGATTCCGATCTGTCGTTGTTCCTATGGCCCGTATGCGCGCGCCATGGTGCGCGTGTGCAAGGAAGAGAGTTTCCACCAGCGCCAGGGCTTCGACATCATGCACACCCTGTGCAACGGCACCGAAGAACAAAAGGCCATGGCCCAGGACGCGCTCAACCGCTGGTGGTGGCCGTCGGTGATGATGCACGGCCCGCGTGACGGCGACTCGGTGAACACCGCCCAGTCCATGCAGTGGAAGATCAAGCTGTTCACGAACGATGCCCTGCGTCAGAAGTTCATCGACCAGACCGTGCCGCAGGCGGATTTCCTGGGCCTGACCATTCCCGATCCCGAACTCGAGTGGAACGAAGAGACGGGCCACTACGACTTCGGCGAGCCGGACTGGGACGAATTCTGGAACGTGCTCAAGGGCTATGGCCCCTGCAATCAGGAGCGCCTGCAGGCGCGTATCGACGCCGAGGAGGGCGGTGCCTGGGTACGCGAGGCCGCCGAGGCCTATGCCGAGAAACAGGCCGCCCGCAAGGCCGCAGCTGCGGCCTGATCGGTCGCGTCCGGGAGAACCAGCGATGAGCGAAAACAGCAAGAAATGGCCGCTGTGGGAGATCTTCATCCGCAGCCAGCACGGCCTGTCGCACAAGCATGTCGGTAGCCTGCACGCGCCGGATGCCGAGATGGCGATCAAGAACGCGCGCGATGTCTATACGCGCCGTAACGAAGGCGTGAGCATCTGGGTGCTGCCGGCGGAGCAGATCACGGCCAGCAGCCCGGGCGACCGCGAGCCGCTCTACGAGCCGGCCCGCAGCAAGATCTATCGCCACCCGACGTTCTTCCCGATGCCGGAAGGCGTCGACCATATCTAGGCGGTGCGCGATGACTGAAGCCCCAAACATGGATAACGCCCGCTACGAATATCTGCTCCAGCTCGGCGACAGCGATCTGATCCTGGGCCAGCGCCTGGCCGCGCTATGCGGCCACGGCCCGGCGCTGGAAGAAGATATCGCGATGACCAACGTGGCACTGGATCTGATCGGCCAGGCACGGTTCTGGCTGTCCTATGCCGCCGAGCTCAAAGGCGAGGACGCCGACGAGGACACGCTCGCCTTCCTGCGCGATGCGCCCGCTTATCGCAACCTGCTGCTGGTCGAACAGCCCAACGGCGACTATGGCCAGACCATCGTGCGCCAGTGCTTCTATGACGTCTGGCATTTCTTCGTGCTGCAGGCGTTGATGCAGTCCACCGACACGCGCATCGCCGATATCGCCGCCAAGTCGATCAAGGAGGTGCAGTACCACGTCGAGCGCAGCGGCGACTGGGTCGTGCGTCTGGGCGACGGTACCGAGGAAAGCCATCGCCGTACCCAGGCCGCGGTCGACAAGCTCTGGCGCTTCACCGGTGAGATGTTTCGCAGCTCCGAAGCCGAGCAGGCGTTGATCGAATCCGGCGTGGCCGTGGACGTGGCCACCCTCTACGAACCCTGGCACGCGCATATGCAGGCCCTGTTCGAAGAGGCCACGCTCACCCTGCCGGGCGATCAGCCCATGCAGACCGGCGGCAAGGCCGGCGAGCACACCGAGCATCTGGGCTATGTGCTGGCCGAAATGCAGCACCTGCAGCGCGCCTATCCCGGCGCGCGCTGGTAGGCGCAGACCACGGAGGTGTCGTCATGAGCGTGACCGAACAGACCCGTTTCGAGACCCACGACGTCTGGCAGTGGCTCGACGCCGTGCCGGACCCGGAGATTCCGGTGGTGTCGGTGATCGATCTCGGCATCGTGCGCGATGTGCGCTTCGAGGACGACCAGCTCGTGGTCACCATCACGCCGACCTATTCCGGCTGCCCGGCGATGCAGGTCATCGAGGACAACATTCTCGGTGCGCTGCGCGAGCACGGCGTCGAGGATGCACGCCTCGACGTGCAGCTCTCGCCGGCCTGGACCACGGACTGGATGAGCGAGCGTGGCAAGGAGAATCTGCGCGGCTACGGCATCGCGCCGCCCGGCGAAACCGGCGGTGCCCAGGTCATCGATATCAGTCGCATCACGCGCAACGGCCGCAACGTTGTGCCCCAGACCTGTCCGCACTGCGGCTCGAAGCACACCGAGCGGGTCAGCGAGTTCGGCTCCACGCCCTGCAAGGCGCTGCACCGCTGTCTCGACTGCCAAGAGCCGTTCGACTATTTCAAACCCTTTTGAACAGGGCCGGCGGCGCGCGTAGCGCGGCCGCGGCTTCGAATAAAACGCAGGTTCCAATCGCATGCCGCAATTTCATTCTCTGCCCGTGAGCGCCGTCGAGCGCCACAACCGCGATGCGGTCGTGGTCTCCTTCGACGTGCCGGACGAACTGCGCGACACCTTTGCCTATACCCAGGGCCAGTACCTGACCCTGCGCACCGAGATCGACGGCGAGGAAGTCCGCCGGTCCTATTCGGTGTGTTCGGCGGTACAGGACGAACAGCTGCGGGTCGCGATCAAGCGCGTGGCGGGCGGCCAGTTCTCGAACTGGGCCAACGACAAATTAGCGCCGGGCCAGGCGATCGAGGTCATGCCGCCGTCCGGGCGCTTCAATTTTCCGCTGGCCGAAGACAACGACAAGCACTATGTCGCCTTCGGCGCGGGCAGTGGCATCACGCCGTTGCTATCGATCATCAAGACCACGCTCATGACCGAGCCGAACAGCCGGTTCACGCTGTTCTACGGCAACCGCGCCTCGGGCAGCGTGCTGTTTCGCCAGGAGTTGGCCGACCTGAAGGACCGCTATCTCGGGCGCTTCAATCTGGTCTATATCATGAGCCGCGAACAGCTCGATATCGATCTGTTCAACGGCCGGATCGACCGCGCCAAGGTCGAACAGCTGCTCACGCACTGGATCGACCCGGCGGATATCGACGGCGCGTTCGTGTGCGGGCCGCTCGACATGATGGAAGAAGCCCGCGACGTGCTCATCGAGCACGGCGTGGCCAAGGACGCCATCAAGATGGAAGTCTTCGCGGCCACCAAGTCCGCGGCCAAGGCGCGCGCGAACGCGCCGGTGGTCACCGATGCCACCGATCGCGCCAAGGTACGCGTGGTCCTGGACGGGCGCACGCTTGAATACGATCTGGCCCGCGGCCAGGAGAACCTGCTCGACGCCGCGCTCGAACATTCCATCGAGCTGCCGTATTCCTGCAAATCCGGCGTGTGCTCGACTTGTCGCTGCAAGCTCGTAGAAGGCGAGGTCGACATGGACACCAACTTCGCGCTCGAGGATTACGAAGTCGAACGCGGCTTCATCCTCAGCTGCCAGAGTTTTCCGGTGACCGACAGCGTGGTTATCGATTTCGACGCCGAAACATAAGCGGATGCCGATACCGCGACTGCGCTCGCGACGTTTTGTAAACACCCGCTGAGCGCGCCTTAAAAGATATTTCGCGGCACCGCGAGCCGCACACGATTCGAGGAGAACAGCCATGCAATCCAGCAGCTATGTCCAGGGCCAGTGGGTCACCGGCGAAGGCGGCAAGACGGTGCTGAACGCCGTGACCGGCGAACCGGTCGCCCGCGTTTCCAGCGACGGCATCGATTTCGCCGGCATGCTCGACTATGCCCGGACCGAAGTCGGCCCCAAGCTGCGCGCGCTGACCTTTCACCAGCGCGCCCTGCAGCTCAAGGCGCTTGCCCAGACCCTGATGGCCGACAAGGAGCGTTTCTACAAGCTCTCCACCGCCACCGGCGCGACCCGGACCGATTCCTGGGTGGATATCGACGGCGGTATCGGCACGCTGTTCACCTATGCCAGCAAGGGCCGGCGCGAGCTGCCCAATGCGACGTTCGCGCTCGACGGCAATCCGGAAGCCATGTCGCGCCACTGCAGCTTCATCGGCCAGCATATCCACACCTCGCTGGAAGGCGTGGCCGTGCATATCAACGCCTTCAACTTCCCCTGCTGGGGCATGCTCGAGAAATTCGCGGCCAACTATCTGGCCGGCATGCCGGCGATCGTCAAACCGGCGACCCAGACCGCCTTCGTCACGGAAGACATGGTGCGTGCGATCGTCGATTCCGGTCTGATCGAAGAGGGCGCACTGCAGTTGATCAGCGGCGGCGTGGGCGATCTGCTCGAACATGTCACCTGCCAGGATGTGGTCACCTTTACCGGTTCGGCGAACACCGGCCGCAAGTTGAAGCAGCACCCGGCGATCGTCGAGAACGCCACGCGCTTCTCCATGGAAGCCGATTCGCTCAACTTCCTCGCCCTCGGCCCCGACGCCGGCCCGGACACGCCCGAATTCAAGCTGGCCGTGAAAGAGGTCATGCGCGAGATGACGGTCAAGGCCGGCCAGAAATGTACCGCCATCCGGCGCGTGCTCGTGGCCCGCGATCACCAGCAGGCGTTCATCGAAGCGCTGTCCGAAAAACTCGACAAGGTGGTGGTCGGCAACCCGGACGCCGAAGGCGTGACCATGGGCGCGCTGGCCAGTCGCGACCAGGTCGAGGAAGTGCGTGCACGCATTGCCGATCTGGCCCAGGGCGCGAAGATCGTCTACGGCGATCCGGCGCGCTGTGAAGTCGTCGATGCCGATGCCGACAAGGGCGCCTTCGTCGGCCCGGTCGTGCTCTCGGCCGACGCGCCGTTCGACAATACCGACATCCACGGTATCGAGGCCTTCGGCCCGGTCGTCACGGTGATGCCGTACGAGACCACCGAAGAGGCCGTGGCCCTTGCCCGTCTGGGCGGTGGCAGCCTGGTCGGCTCGATCGTGACCTACGACAAGGCCTTTGCCCAGGTGATGACGCTGGGTTGCGCGCCGTTCCATGGCCGTCTGCTCGTACTCGATCGCGACTGCGCCAAGGAATCCACCGGCCACGGTTCGCCCATGCCGATGCTCGTGCACGGCGGGCCGGGGCGTGCCGGCGGCGGCGAGGAGCTGGGTGGCATGCGCGCGGTGTTTCATTACATGCAGCGCAGCGCCCTGCAGGGCTCGCCCGACATGCTGGCCAGCGTCATGGATCACTGGCTGCCGGGCGGCAAACGTGTAGAAACCGAGCGCCATCCGTTCCAGAAGCATTTCGACGAACTCGAGATCGGCGATGCGATTCTCACCGCCGCCCGCGAAGTCACTCTCGAGGATATCGAGCATTTCGCGAACTTCACCGGCGACACTTTCTATGCGCATATGGACGAGGAGGCCGCCAAGGCCAATCCGTTCTTCGACGGGCGCGTGGCCCACGGCTACTACATCGTGTCGCTGGCGGCCGGTCTGTTCGTCGAGCCCAATCCGGGCCCGGTGCTGGCCAACTACGGCGTCGACAATCTGCGTTTCATGACCCCGGCCTATCCGGGCGACGCGCTCAAGGTCGGGCTCACCTGCAAGCAGAAGACCAAGCGCGAGAACACCGAATACGGCGAAGTGCGCTGGGACGCGACCGTCACCAACCAGAACGACGAAGTCGTGGCCCAGTACGACGTGCTGACCATGGTCGCGACCACGGACTGGACGCCCGAGGCCGAAGAAACGGCCGCGGCCTGAGAGGATATTTACAAATCTACTGCGCTTGCCATTTCGGTCCCGTCCCGTGCTCGAAATGCTCACGTATTGCTCATACGCTGCGCTTTCTGCGCTCCCGTCGTGACCGATCTGGCTGCGCTCGCTACGTTTTGTAAACACCCTCTAAAGAGAGAGGAAATTTCGAATGGCAGACGATTCCATCATCCTGAGCATCGAGGCCGGGATCGCCCGGATCACGCTCAACCGCCCGAACAAGCTCAATAGCTTCAACGTGGCCATGCACGAAGCGCTGGCCGAAGCGCTCAATACGGTCGAGGCCGACGATTCCGTGCGCGTGCTGCTGCTCACCGGCGCCGGCAAGGGCTTCTGTGCCGGCCAGGATCTGGGCGATCGCGCCGTGTCGTCGGCTAGCGGCGAGGCGCCCGATCTGGCCTATTCGGTCGAGACCTATTACGCACCGCTGGTGCGCCGCCTGCGCGCATTGCCGTTGCCCGTGGTCTGCGGCGTCAACGGCGTCGCCGCCGGCGCGGGTGCGAATCTCGCGCTGGCCTGCGATCTGGTTGTGGCGCGGCGCTCGGCCAAGTTCATCGAAAGCTTCTGCAAGCTCGGCCTGATTCCGGACACCGGCGGCACCTATTTCCTGGCCCGTCGGATCGGCATGGCCCGGGCCATGGGCATCGCCATGCTCGGCGAGCCCATCGACGCGCCCACGGCGGCCGACTGGGGGCTGATCTGGCGCTGCGTGGACGATGACGCCTTCGAGACTGAAATCGACCAGCTCGTCGAGCATCTGTCCAAAGCGCCGACCCGCGGCCTGGCCCGTACCAAGGAGCTCATGTACGCCGGCGCGAACAACAATCTCGACGACCAGCTCGATGCCGAACGCGATGCGATGGGCGAGCTCGGCCGCAGCGCGGACTATGCCGAAGGCGTGGCCGCTTTTACCGAAAAACGCACGCCCGAGTTCAAGGGGCGTTGAATGACTAGAACGAAACGGCGCCGCTGCGTAGAGAAATAACAAAGCAGACGGCGGCCCAGACCGGCCTTATCGGAAGGAGACGACCCATGCAGTCCAGCCAGACCGGCGCGCCCGAAGCGGGCCTCGAACAAGATCCGCAGGCATTGGCCGATCGCGTCGGCGAGGCGATGTTCGCCCGCGACGCGGCCTCGCGCATGCTCGGCATGCATATCGACGCCATGGCGCCGGGCTATGCGCGCGTATCGATGCCGGTGCGCGACGACATGGTTAACGGCCACAAGACCTGCCACGGCGGCCTGATCTTTTCGCTCGCCGACAGCGCCTTCGCCTTTGCCTGCAACAGCGGCAATCAGAACACCGTGGGCGCGGCCTGCACCGTCGACTATCTGCGCCCGGCGTTCAGCGGCGACGTACTGACCGCCGAGGCCGAACAACGTTCGCGCAGCGGGCGCACCGGCGTCTACGACGTCACCGTACGCAACCAGAACGACGAGACGATCGTCATCTTTCGCGGCCGTTCGCATCAGGTGCGCGGCGAAGTGCTCGAGGTGATGGCTTCCTAGTCAGGCGAGAGACGACGAACCACGAATAACGCCCGCCGGCCGCACGCCGGGCAGGGCTCGACAATCAGAAAGCAGCCGGCCGCACCGGCGTGGCGGCTTTCGAACATAGCAACGCCGCGTGCGCGGCACCGAGACCGAGGAGAACACCATGGCCGCACAGATCGCACCCGAATCGCTGCTCGAACCCATCGAGACCGCCAGCCGCGACGAACTCCAGGCATTGCAGCTCGAGCGCCTGAAATGGTCGCTCAAGCATGCCTACGACAACGTGCCGCGCTACAAGGCCAAGTTCGACGAGGCCGGCGTGCATCCGGACGATCTGCGCACGCTGGCCGATCTGGCGAAGTTTCCCTTCACCACCAAGCAGGATCTGCGCGACGCCTATCCGTTCGACATGTTCGCCGTGCCGCGCGAGCAGGTCTCGCGTATTCATGCCTCGAGCGGCACCACCGGCAAGCCGACCGTGGTGGGCTATACCCGCAACGATATCGAGACCTGGGCCAACCTGGTCGCGCGTTCGATCCGTGCGGCCGGCGGCAAGCCGGGCGATATCGTGCATGTGGCCTATGGTTACGGCCTGTTCACGGGCGGGCTGGGTGCGCACTACGGCGCCGAGAAGCTCGGCTGCACGGTCGTGCCCATGTCGGGTGGCCAGACCGAGAAACAGGTCCAGCTGATCCAGGACTTCAAGCCGCGCATCATCATGGTCACGCCGTCCTACATGCTCAACCTCATCGGAGAGTTCGAGCGCCAGGGCCTGGATCCGCGCGAGTCGTCGCTGGAGATCGGCATCTTCGGCGCCGAGCCCTGGACCAACGCCATGCGTGGGGAGATCGAGCGCCGGGCCGGTATCGACGCGGTGGATATCTACGGCCTGTCGGAAGTCATGGGCCCGGGCGTGGCCAACGAGTGCGTGGAAACCAAGGACGGCCCGACGATCTGGGAGGATCATTTCTATCCCGAGATCATCAATCCCGAGACCGGCGAGGTCGTGGCCGACGGCGAACCGGGCGAACTCGTGTTCACATCACTCACGAAAGAAGCGCTGCCGATCGTGCGTTATCGCACCCGCGATCTCACCCGTCTGCTCGCACCCACCGCGCGCTCCATGCGCCGGATCGACAAGATCACCGGCCGCTCGGACGACATGCTCATCATCCGCGGCGTGAACGTCTTCCCGACCCAGATCGAAGAGATCATCTGCCAGCAGAAGGGCCTGGCGCCGCACTATCTGATCGAGCTCACCCGCGAAGGCAATCTCGACCACGTGGCGTTGACGGTCGAGCGCGGCCACGACTTCGACGAGCACTGCACCGAGGACGAAACGCTCAGCCACCTCCAGCAACGCATCAAGTCGTATATCGGGATCACCACGAACATCACGCTGTCCGCCGTCGGTGGCCTCGAGCGCTCGCTCGGCAAGGCCAAGCACGTGATCGATCGGCGGTTGTCGAAATAGAGCTCATCAACACGTCATGCGAGCCGCGTCGGACGCGTCCCAATTGACCCGGACAGCCCAAGGAGCGCTGGTGTGGCCCGATCACGCCTTGCCGTGCAACGGGCGCGTGCTCTTCCGTTCGTGACGCAGACGCCGGGCCGCGACGCCGCGGGCTCAGAGGATCGGCGCGCCGCCCGGCGTTCGACAACGTCAGTTCAAAGCGGCATACAGGGCCTGCTCGAAGTCGTTGTAGACGGCGAAAACACGCGGCTCCACGAACGGCAGGCTCTGGGTGTAGATCGCGCCGGTGATGCCGCTGGCATGGTCGACCCAGAAATGGGTGTTGAACAGGCCCGCCCAGGCGCCGCTGCCGGTGGCGCGCATGCCCGGCTTCGATTGCGTGTTCAGGAGCAGGCCGAAGCCCCATTTCAGCCCCGGGCCGCCGTGGAAGGGCGCGGTGGTCTGGGGTTCCGCGGTCGGGATGGTCTCCGGGAAATCGAGATCGCCGATCTGGTTGGAAAAGGCCGCCCGTATGCTGTCGGCGGAAACGACCTGTTCTCCGTCGAGCGTGCCGTGATTGAGCAGCATGCGCTGAAAGGCCAGATAATCGCGCGGCGTGGCATAAAGCCCGTGTCCGGCGGCCCACCATTGCGGTTGCTGGGACCAGTCGACATCGGTGGGCACCCATTGGCCGTCGTCGTTTCGGATGTGGATCGGGGTCGAACGGGCGCGTTGTTCGTCATCCATCAGAAACACCGTGTCGTGCATGCCCAGCGGCCGCAGTACGTTGTCGCTCAGATAGACATCCAGCGATTGTCCGCTGACCATTTCGACCACGCGGCCGAGCCAGTCGGTATTGATGCCGTACTCGAAGCGCGTGCCCGGATCGGCGACCATAGGGGCCTTGAAGGCGTCTTTGCTGCCGCTGAGTACGTTCGGGTTGCCGGTAACCTCCTCCCAGCGTTTGAGATCGGCGTTGAAGAACCAGTAACCGAGTCCGGCGGTATGTGTGACCAGTTGTTTCACGGTCGCCGCGCTTTGGGGCGGGCGCAGGATCGGTGTGTCGCCGTCGAAGCCGTCGAGCACCTGTAGATCGGCGAATTCGGGCAGCAGATCCGTAACCGGCGCATCGAGATCCAGATTCCCGCGTTCGACCTGCTGCAGCGCGCCGATGGTCGCGACCATCTTGGTCATCGATGCGATCCGGAACATGGTGTCGGCGCTGACCGGGTCGTCGCTGCCCACGGCGCGCGGGCCGGCCGCACCCTCGTAGATCGGGCCGTTCGCATCCGCGGCCAGGGCGACAACGTGCGGTACGTCGCCGGCCGCGACGGCCCGTGTGAGGGCACTGTCGATTGCCTTGCTGTCGTTTATGGCGGGCATGATTTTCTCCTCGTTCGCGTGTGATGGCGTTGTTGTTTTGCGCGCTCGTGCCGGGTGTGTTCACCGTGCGGCCGGCCACTCATGCTTGTTTTGTACACGTCTGCAAGGCCGCTCGGCCAGCCGCTCGAACGGGCCGGGCGAGTACGACCTCAGTTCACCGAATAACGAAAATGGCCGCGATCGACGTGGCGTAATCGGAATATCGGCTCGAACGAGGCCCGTATGTCAACGGTATCATCGATCAGGCTTCGTTGCAGCCGATACTCGAGGCCGCCACCGTCCCGACGTCGCCCGCAGCAGGCGGTGTTCAGCCTCGCGCGTGCCCGCCGCGCCAGACGCTGGGCGCCTGACCGAAACGTGCCTTGAAGGCGTGGCTGAAACGCGCGCTGTCGGCAAAGCCGTGGGCGAGCGCGATATCCGTGATCGTCTGTGTGCCGGCCGGATCCCGCGCCAGCGCATCGCGGGCATGGGTCAGCCGGGTTTCGGCGATCAGCCGGGCCGGCGTCGTGCCGTGACGGGCGAGCATTCCGTAGAGCGTGCGACGCGACACGCACAGCGCGCCCGCCAGGCGTTCGGGGGTGAGGTCATTGCGGGCGATGTGCGTGGCGATATAGTGCTCGGCACGCTGCAGGCGCTGGGCATCCAGGGCGGTCTCGTCCGGTTCCGCGGCGCGGGCGAAGGTGGCTGCGAGCATCGCGCCAACGCCCTGCATCACGTCGCTGATGCCCGGATCGTTCGGATCGGGGCGCGAGCGCGCCAGCCCGGTGATGGCGCCGAGTGCGGCCTGCATGGTCGGCATGTCGGCCAGCTCGGTTGCGCTCACGCGCTGGGCATGGCGCGGCAGGCGGCTGTCCACGTCGTACGGAATCAGGAGGACGGCCAGCCTCGCGCCGTTGCTCACGCGAATCCGATAGGGGCGGGTCGTGTCGCACAGCGTCGCCCGACCGGGCTGAAGACAGACCGAACGCCGGTCCTGACTCAGTTCGAGCTGACCGGCGAGCTGCCACGTGACCTTCAGATAGCCCGCATTCGCACGCCGGGCGAGCAGCGGCGTGCGGTCGACGTCGGAGGCGGCGCTGCCGATATGGGTGAGCGTGTAATCGCCCAGCCGGCAGCTGCTCGCCTGCGCCAGAAAGCCGGCATTCGTGCGGCTGACCATTTCCAGCGCCGGGAAATGCAGATTGACATAATCCTGCCAGCCGCCGAGGTCGTGAAACTCCCGGGGGCCTTGCGCCGCTGCGTTGGGCTCTGGATATGACATCGAATCGAACGGTCCTCGGCCGTGTCGCCCTTTCTTCACGGGCTTGGTGCCTGCAAATCGCGGGCCAGTCTCGGCCGTGCCCGAGTGCAGCGTCTTTATCCTTTTTCGGTTTACGCCTCTGGCGCGGGGCTGTCAAAAGCGCGCCGTTGTCTTCGCTGTGCCTGCACGCAGACGCAAGCCGATCTGCACGCAGCGACATGCGGCCCCGGGCGCCCCGGCGCAGTCTCGATGGCGTGTGATCCACACCTGCGGCGGGTCGAAGAGCGACCACGCCGGCCATGAGTGTGTCGCCACAGCGTTTCGAGTGACCGAGGAGAGGACGTGACCGAGGCATACCAGCATTTCATCGATGGCCAGCCGGCCGACGCCTCCGACGGCGCGATCCTGACCCTGCCGGACCCGGCGACGGGCACCACGCTGGCGACCAGTGCAGCCGGCACCGCGGCCGACGTGGAGCGCGCGGTGGCGGCCGCCCATGCCCAGTTCAAGGGCGGGGCATGGTCGCGGATGAGCGGCGCTGCCCGCGGGCTGTGCATCCACCGGCTGGCCGATCTGGTCGAGCGCGATGCCGAGGCGCTCGCCGACATGGACGCGACCGCCATCGGCCGCCCGCCGGCCGAGCCGCGCATGCTGGATCTGCCCAACGCCATCGCCACACTGCGCCATGCCGCGGGCTGGGCGGACAAGATCGAGGGCCGCACGATTCCCACCGCGGGGTACATGGGCCGGCCGACGCTGTCCTATACCGAGCGGCTGCCAGTGGGCGTGGTGGCGGCCATCGTGCCCTGGAACACGCCATTGATGATCACCTGCTGGAAGCTCGGCGCGCTGCTTGCGGCCGGCTGCACGGTGGTGATCAAGCCCGCCGAGCAGACGCCGATGTCGGCGCTGCATCTGGCCAAACTCTGCCGGGAAGCCGGTATTCCCGACGGCGTGGTCAACGTGGTGACCGGCTATGGCGCCACGCTCGGGCCGGTGCTCTGCGAACACCCGAAAGTCGCCAAGATCACCTTCACCGGCAGCCCCGAGACGGGTGCGGCGATCCAGCGTCTGGCCGCACCGCTGTTCAAGCACGTCGCCCTCGAGCTCGGCGGCAAGAGCCCGCAGATCGTGTTCGACGACGCCGATATCGAGGCGGCCGTGGGCGGCTGCGCGATGGGGCTGTTCTTCAATCAGGGCCAGGTCTGTGCCGCCGGCACCCGCCTGCTGGTCCATGAGGCGATCGCCGAGGTGTTCACCGAGCAGTTGGCCGCGGTGGCGGAGGGCATCCGGGTGGGCAACCCGGCCGACGAAGGCACGCAGATGGGCGCGGTGGCCAGCCGCGG
This sequence comes from Salinisphaera orenii subsp. halophila YIM 95161, assembly GCF_003732545.1. Classification (GTDB taxonomy): domain Bacteria; phylum Pseudomonadota; class Gammaproteobacteria; order Nevskiales; family Salinisphaeraceae; genus Salinisphaera; species Salinisphaera orenii_A. The sequence continues at coordinate 19,012 of NZ_AYKF01000081.1, forward strand.
CCAGTTCGAAAAGATCAACGACTACATTCGCCGCGGCAGCGAAGAAGGCGCCCGTCTGCGAGCCGGCGGCGTGAGCGAGGCCGGCGACGGCTGGTATGTCAAGCCCACCGTGTTCGCCGGGGCCGCCAACGACATGAGCATCGCCCGCGACGAGATCTTCGGTCCCGTCGGCACGGTGATTCCCTTCGCCGACGAGGCCGAGGCGATCGCGATCGCCAACGACACCCGGTACGGGCTGGCCGCCACGGTGTGGACCGCCGACGTGGCGCGGGCACACCGGGTCGCGCGCGAGATCGAGGCCGGTGCGGTCGGCATCAATGCCTGGGCGCCGATCGATCCCCAGTTGCCCTGGGGCGGGTTCAAGCAGAGTGGCCTGGGCCGGGAATGCGGTCTGGCCGGCGTGCTGGCCTATACCGAAGAGAAGACCACGACGGTGGTACTGGACTGATCCGCGCCGTGACGACTTGCATCAATCGTGCTGCGTGTCAGCGCAGGGGAGAATGAGGGAAGCCATGAAGATAAAATTCAATCGCGCCAGGGGTGGGCTCGTATGGGCCGCGCTGGCGGTCAGCGCCGCCGCCTGGGGGCAGCTGCCGCCGGACACGATCGGCACCACCAAGCTGGACCCGCCCGGGCCGCATCGCGCTTACATCATCGACACCCAGTTCGATAACGCCACCACCGGCAAGGTAGTGGTCGTCGATCCGGAAAAGAAGAAGATGCTGGGCATGATCCCGACCGGCTATCTGGCGCCGTCGGTATTGTCCAATAACGACAAGACGCTGTATTCAGCGGATACGTTCTGGTCGCGCGGCGTGCGCGGCGAGCGCACCGACGTGCTCACCGCCTGGGATACACGCACCCTGGAGCCGCGCTGGGAAGTCGAGATCCCCGAGAAGCGGGCCAATATCCTGATCGAGCGCTACATGCTCACGGTCAGCGACGATGACCGCTTCGTCTACGTCTACAACTTCACGCCGGCCCCCTCGGTGACCGTGGTCGATACCGAGAACCGCGAAGTCGCCAGCGAGATCGACATCGCCGGCTGTGCGCTCAATTATCCGACCGGCGATCGCAGTTTCGCCTCGATCTGCGGCGACGGCAGCTTCCAGCAGGTGCGTCTCGACGACGAGGGCCACGAAATATCGCGGATGCGAACCCGGTTCTTCCAGCCCAACCACCTGGCCATGAACGAGCGCGCGGTGCGCAACGGCGACACCTATTACTTCGTCACGCTCGACGGGCACATCCAGCCGATCGATGTCTCCGGGACGGCGCCCGAGGTCGGCGAGCGCTGGTCGCTGTTCACCGAAGCCCAGCGCGAGGCCGGCTGGGGCGTGGGCGGCTGGCAGCTGATGGCGATATCGCCGGCGCTCGACCGGCTCTATGTGCTCGTGCATCCGGACCACAGCGATCGCAACTGGGAGGATCCCAGCAACACGATCTGGGCCTACGATCTGGACACACACGAGAAGGTCGGCGAGATGAAGACCGAGAACTATGTCTGGAGCCTGCGCGCGACTCGCGACGACGCGCCGCTGCTGCTGGGCATCAACATCAACGGTGGCCTCGACGTGTTCGACCTGACCACTTCCGAGTACATGCACACGGTCGAAGGCATCAGCGATATCCCCGCACTCGTGCTCAGCCACTAGGAGAGCGTGACGATGATCCACCCCATTGTCGGTCTGTCGCTGTCTCTGTTCCTGGCGGTGATCCTGCTGAGCGCGGCCAGCCACAAGCTGCGCGCACGGCATCGGTTCGCCCGCCAGATCGAGGACTACGCGCTGCTGCCCAAATGGACGATCGGTGCGGCATCGCGATTGCTGCCGATCGCCGAAGTGCTCGTGGCGCTGGCGCTGCTGGTACCCGCGCTGCGGCCGGTCGGCGCGATCGCCGCCGCCGTACTGCTCGCCGTCTATACCGCCGCGATCACGATCAACCTGATCCGCGGACGCCGGGACATCGACTGCGGCTGTAGCGGCCCGGGCCTCGAACGCCCGCTCGGCGTGCCGTTGATCGTGCGCAATGCCGTGCTGCTGGCCATGGCGGGGCTGGTCGCATTACCCGCCAGTGACGCCGCGCTGCACGGCTTCGGCCTGTTTCTCATCGTCGCCTGCGTCGCCGCGGGCCTGATCCTCTATACCGCGACCGAAGGGCTGCTGGCCAACCAGCCGCGCCTGAAGTCGCTTTCCGGGAGATAGTCATGGATGTCGCACTCATATCCCAGATCCTGCTCTGGATCGTGGTCGTGGCGCTCGCCTTCGTGGTGATGGCGCTGGTGCGCCAGGTCGGCGTGCTGCATTCGCGCATCGCGCCCGCCGGTGCGCTCGTGCTCGACAAGGGCGTGGCGGTGAACAGCCCCGCGCCCCAGGTCACGGCCCTCGACCGGCACGAACGGCCGGTCAACGTCGGTTACAAGAGCGAACGCGGTCAGCTGCTGTTCTTTCTGTCGCCGACCTGTCCGATCTGCAAGTCACTGCTGCCGAGCCTGCGTTCGCTCGCGCGCAGTCATCGCGCCGATCTGGACGTGGTCTATATCAGCGACGGCGACGCGGCCTCGCAGCAGGCACTCATCCGCGAACACGGCCTCGAGGAGGCGACCTACGTCGTCGGCCCCGAGATCGGCATGACCTACCAGATCGGCAAACTGCCCTATGCCGTGCTCATCGACGCCGACGGCGTGCTGCGTGCCAAGGGGCTGGTGAACAACCGCGAGCATCTGGAAAGCCTGTTCGAAGCGCAGGCCATGGGCGTGGCCTCGCTGCAGGAGTACATGCACGGCAATCCGCGCGCGGCGCAATAGACACCGGGGGACAACATGAAATTTCTGGACCGATTCTTCGAAAGCTCGACGCGCCACGTGGCGCACTCCACCTCGCGCCGGAACGTGCTGGTGCGATTCGGCTCCTGGGTGGTGGTCGGCACGGCACTCCCGCTGATCCTGCCGGTCGATCGCAGCGGCGGCAACGCGCACGCGGCCGAGCCCGGAACGCCCGGCGACCCGGGCGATCCGCAGAGTTGCGATTACTGGCGCTACTGCTCGATCGACGGCTTCGTGTGCAGCTGCTGTGGCGGCTCGGTCACCGCCTGTCCGCCGGGCACCGACTTCTCGGAAGTCACCTGGGTGGGTACCTGCCGCAATCCGGGCGATGGGCGTGACTACATCATCGCCTACAACGACTGCTGCGGCATGCAGGCCTGCGGCCAGTGCGCCTGCAACCGCAACGACAGCGAGCAGCCGCTCTATCGCCCGTTCAACAACAACGACATCAACTGGTGCCTGGGCGCCGAGCATCTGACCTACAACTGCACGATCGCGACCATCCGCGGGGTGGCGAGCTAGGGCGATGGCGGGGTCGGCGATCATGCGCGCGGCAGGGTTGGCTATCGGGGTCGTGCTCGTGGCCGGCGTGGTGCGTGCGCAGAGCCTGCCCGGCCCGCACAATCGTCCGGCGCCGGGCAACGCGACGCCCGCCGTCACCCCGCGCGAGGCCGGCTACCGGCCGCGCGTCAATTTCCAGCTGGAATGCTCGGGCTGTCATCTCGCAGACGGCGCGGGGTCGCGCGCCAACGATGTGCCGCGGATGAAGGACTTCGTCGGCCACTTTCTCGAGGTCGAGGGCGGGCGCGAATTCCTGGTCCGGGTGCCGGGCGTGGCCCAGTCCAGCTACACGGACGCCCAGCTCGCGGCGCTGCTCAACTGGATATTGACCGGCGGCATGGCGGGCGAGAGCACGCCGGAGACGTTCCGGCCCTACACCGCTGCCGAAGTGGGGCGCCTGCGGGGGGATCCGCTCGACCAGATCGACCCGGTCCGCAACGCACTGCTCGAGCGCATGCGCCAGCGCGGCATCGCGATCGAAGACGGCCTGGCCGGCCGGCCGTAATCACCATCGAGCGCGCCGGCGACGGCGCATCGTCATTCACCAGGGGGAATCCATGTCCATCATCTCTAACCGGGGCGCCGTGTGCGGCGCCATCGCCGCCGCCGTTCTGTGCACCACCGGGCCGGTCGGCGCCCATACGCTCTACGAGGGCGGCGACACCGTGCTCGCGTTCGACTTCGAGGCCGCGGCCGGCATCTTCAACAGCCAGAACGCCTACGCCCAGGTGCTGCGCACCGAGGATGCGAGTCCGACCTGGCTGGAAGGCTATGCCAAGTACGGATTGAGCGCGGTGCATACGCTCGATGGCGCGGGCAGCGTCTATGGCGCCTTCAATCTGCTCAGCTCCGCCACCCGCGGCGACGGCGACGCGGCCGGTTTCACCACCGGCAAGGAAGAGGATACGCAGATCGAGGATGCGTACATCGGCTGGCGCTCCGGCGATCTGGTGCCCTGGCTGGGCGAGAACGGCATCGATCTGTCGTTCGGCAGTCAGAGCTTCATCATCGGCGACGGCTTTCTGATCAACGGCGATTCGCTCAACTTCGGTGAAGGCTTCAAGCCGCTGGCCGACGCGGATATCGCGCCGAGCGGTCTCAGCCGCGGCGGGGCTTACTGGCTGGCCGCACGCAAGGCCTTCGACGAGACCGCCATCCTGCGTCTGGGCGGCGAGACCGGCGTGCACGTCGACGGCTTCTGGCTGGACTCCGACAACCAGGCCCAGGCCGGCATGGAGCTGGCCGGCGTCAATCTCGAATACCGGGATGCGACCTACGGCACCGTGGGCCTGACCTATATCGAAGGCCTGGACGTCGATGATGAAGCGGCCCGGTTCCTCGGCTATCAGCATCGGGACGGTCAGGAAACGCTGGCCATCCGGGCCAACGGCAGCCTGGGCGTGGAGAACCTGTTCGTGTCCGGCGAGTATGTCGATCAGGACAACGGCGATGCTTATGTCGGCGACGGCAACGATCACGCCTGGTACGGCGAGGCCGGCTGGACGTTCGCCGCGCTGCCCTGGTCGCCCAAGCTGACCTACCGCTACTCGAGCTTCTCCGACGGTTTCGACCCGCTGTTCTTCGGCTTCAATCGCGGCTACGGGACCTGGTTCCAGGGTGAGGTCGCGGCCAACTATGCCGGGCCGTTCAACAGCGATACCGATGTCCATCACATCGGTCTGACGCTGACCCCCGCACCAACCGTGCAGCTTGGGGCGCTGTTCTTCGAATTCGACGACGCCGGCAACGGCTACCTCAACGGCAACGAAGTCGACCTCTATGCCCAGTGGGTCGTCAACGATCATCTCGTGTTGAGTCCGCTGGTGGGCTTCTACACGCCCGAGTACTCGGCGGCCGAGGGTGGCACCCAGATCGGCGGCGACGACACCAACATGTATTCGCAGCTGATCGCGATCATCAACTTCTAGTCTCCTGTCACGTAAGTTTCTTACCCCAACCCAGCGAGCGTGTGCCATCGGCGTGGTGGGTCAGGCGCGAAACCCGGCCGCATCGGGCCATGCGGTGCGATTTCGCAACGCCACCCGCCGCCGTTAGAGCCGCGCGCGGTGGAAGGTTACTTGCGGGACAGGACACGAGGCCGAGTGCCCCGGCGCGCGGTGAGGCGGTCCGCGATCCCGCTGCGGCTTGGGGCGGGGCGCCCGCGCCGGGCATAATCGGGATCGGCTATCAACGGGTCGGTGGTTTGAAGCAGACAACGAAGCAGTCGGATCCGGCCGTCGGCGAGATCGTCGGTCTCGGGGTCACGGCGCTGTCGCACCGGATCGCCAGCGGTGCGCTGTCCTGTCGTGAGGTGATGACGGCCTACCTGGCGCAAATCGATGCCGTGAACCCGTGTGTCAATGCCATCGTCTCGCGACTGCCGCACGAGAAGCTTCTCGCCGAGGCCGATGCCCGCGACCGGGAGCTGGCGCGCGGCACGCATCGTGGCTGGCTGCACGGTATTCCCCAGGCGATCAAGGATCTGACCCCGACAGCGGGCATCGCCACGACCTTCGGCTCGCCGCTGTTCGCGGAACAGATTCCGGCACAGGACGGGCTGATCGTCGAGCGCATGAAGGCGGCCGGCGCGATCGTCATCGGCAAGACCAACACGCCCGAATTCGGGCTCGGCTCGCAGACCTACAACCCGGTCTTCGGCACCACTCGCAACGCCTACGATCACGACCTGACCGCCGGCGGCTCCAGTGGCGGCGCAGCGGCCGCGCTGGCCATGCGCATGCTGCCGGTCGCGGACGGCAGCGACATGATGGGCTCGCTGCGCAATCCTGCGGCGTTCAACAATGTCTTCGGTTTCCGGCCCAGCTTCGGCCGGGTGCCGCAGGCGCCGGCGCCGGATGTGTTCGGCCAGCAGCTGGGCACCGAGGGCCCGATGGGCCGCAGCGTCGCCGACGTGGCTCGCCTGCTGGCCACTCAGGCCGGCGCGGACCCGCGGGCACCGCTGTCGATCGCGGAGGCTGCCGCGCCGTTCGCAGACGAGCCCGACACCGAAGTTGCGGGCCTGCGTATCGGCTGGATCGGCGACTGGGGCGGCTATCTGCCCATGGAGGCGGGGATTCTGGACGTCTGCGAGCAGGCGCTCGGCCGGCTGGAGACGATCGGCTGTATCGTCGAACCCACCGTGCCGGCCTTTGATCCGGCCCGACTGTGGCGTTGCTGGAACACGCTGCGGCAGTGGGCGGTAGCCGGCAAACTGGCACCGCTCCACGACGATCCGCACACGCGCGATCGCCTCAAGCCGGAGGCCTGCTGGGAGATCGAGCGCGGCCTTGCGCTCAGCGCCCTGGACATTCACCGGGCCAACGTCGAGCGCAGCGCCTGGTATCAGGCCCTGCGCGGTGCGTTCGAGCGTTTCGATGTGCTTGCGATGCCCAGTGCCCAGGTGTTCGCGTTCGACGCCGACACGCACTGGCCCGCCGAGATCGCCGGACACGCCATGGACACCTATCACCGCTGGATGGAAGTCGTCATCGGTGCCTCGCTGGCCGGTGTGCCGGCGATGAACGTGCCCGCGGGTTTCGATGAGCGCGGCCGCGCCATGGGACTTCAGCTGATCGGCCCACATCGCGCCGATCTAGACGTGCTGCGTCTGGCCGCCGCCTATGAGCGGGTCGCCGCGGACGTCGTTGCTCGGACACCCGTTTGGCAATGATCGGCGGTGCCGTTGCCGCTGAAGCACTGTCGGCCAGTCGCCCTTTGGAATGACGCCACGCGACGGGCAAACGGGTTCGGCGAACTGATGCGCCTGCGGCATGTGAGTTGGTGTGTCCCCGTATCAGAGCCACTGCGCTGTCGGTGCCATCCCACGTACCGCCGGTGGTCATGGTGAGCGGCTTCGGGTCGCGGCAAAATCGTACTCTGTGACAAATTACGCGATGGCTGGGTGAATATCTGGTCTCAGCGACAAAGCCTTCGGCCGTGACCTGATCCTAGGCTGTTCTTCAGGCGATACCCCGACTCAGGAGGGTAGCCCTGGAGGAGAGCAATGCAGGCCCAGAGTACAGTCGAAGCACTTGGTCGCTTCGCCGAATGCGGCTACGCGCGTGAGCGGGTCGAGGACAACGCGCTTCTGCGCGGCGCCGGGCGTTTCGGCGACGATCTGGCGACGACGGCCGGCACGCTCCAGGCGGCGGTACTGCGTTCTCCACATGCGCATGCTCGCTTGCGTAAGTTAGATATAACGAGTGCGCTGGCCATCGACGGCGTGCACGCCGTGCTCACAGGAGAGGATGTGCGCGAGTGGGCGGCGCCATTTGCGGTCGGCGTGCGCCAGCCCATGCAACATTGGTGTCTGGCGGTCGATAAGGTGCGCTACGTGGGCGAGCCGGTCGCCGTGGTGGTGGCACGTGATCGCTATGTCGCTGAAGACGCGCTCGACGCCGTCGAGGCGGACTACGAACTGCTCGATCCGGTCGTTGATCCCGAAGTCGCGGCACAGGCGGATGCGCCGGTGTTGCACGAGGGCGTGGGGGCCAACGTCGTCAATGACCGGCATTTTTCCTACGGGTCGCCTGATAAGGCGTTTGCCGAAGCCGCGCATCGCATCGCCTTGAAAGTGCGCTATCCACGTAGCTCCTGCACGCCTATCGAATGCTATGTGGTGATCGCGGATTATGACGTGGCCGCGGGAACCTACGACGTGACCGCCAATTTCCAGGGCCCGTTCGCGTTGCACTCGGTCATGGCGCGCGCACTCAAGGTCGGGGCTTCCGGGCTGCGCTTGCGTACGCCGCCGGACTCGGGCGGCAGTTTCGGTATCAAGCAGGGCGTGTTCGCTTATGTGGTGCTCATGGCGCTGGCGGCCCGCAAGGCGGGTGCGCCGGTGAAGTGGGTCGAGGATCGGCTCGAGCATCTGCAGGCCTCGTCGTCGGCAACCAATCGAGTAACCGAGATCGAAGCGGCGGTATCGGCCGAGGGGCGGATCAGCGCGTTACGCTATGACCAGCTCGATGATTGCGGCGCTTATCTGCGCGCGCCGGAGCCGGCGACCTTTTATCGCATGCACGGCACCCTGACCGGCGCCTACGACATCCAGCACCTGGAAGCGCGCAACCGCGTCGTGTTGACCAACAAGACGCCGACCGGGCTCAACCGGGGTTTCGGCGGGCCCCAGGTCTATTACGCGCTCGAGCGGTTGATGCAGCGGATTGCCGTCGCACTCGATCTCGATCCACTTGAGGTCATCCGTCGCAATCTGGTGCCGGCCGACGCCTTCCCCTATCGCGCGCCGGCCGGGTCTTTGCTGGACTCCGGCAACTATCAGAGCGCGATCGAGAAGGGGGCTGCCGAAGGCGGTCTGGACGAGCTCAAGCAGCGGCGCGATGCGGCACGGCGCGAAGGCCGGCTGTACGGCATCGGTTACTGCGCGGTGGTCGAACCCTCGATTTCGAACATGGGTTATATCACCACGGCCATGACGCCGGCCGAGCGCGAAAAAGCGGGCCCCAAGAACGGGGCGGTCGCGACCGCCACCGTTGGCGTCGATCCGCTCGGCGGCGTGACCGTGCACGTGTCCTCCACGCCGCAGGGCCAGGGGCATCGCACCGTGGCGGCCCAGGTCGTGGCCGACGTGCTCGGGCTCGAATTCGAGACCATCACCGTCAACGTCGAGCTCGATACCCAGAAAGACCCTTGGTCGAATGCTTCGGGCAATTATTCCAGCCGTTTCGCGGGCGCGGTCGCGGGTACGGTGCACGAAGCGGCCAGTCGTATCCGCAAGCGGGTGGCCGCCATTGCGGCCCACCAGTTCGAGGTCGACGCATCGTGTATCCGTTTTGGCGACGGCCGGGTGACCGTTGCCGATGATGATCGTCTTTCGACATCGTTCAGGCGCATGGCCGGTACGGCCCATTGGGCCCCGGCGTTGTTGCCGGAGGGCGAGCCCGGCGGTCTGCGCGAAACCGCCTTCTGGAGCCCGCCGCAATTGGCGGCACCGGATGTCAACGACCATATCAACAGTTCGCTGTGCTACGGCTTCGTCTTCGATTACTGCGGAGTCGAAATAGACAAGGTGACGGGCCGCGTGCGTCTCGATCGCTATGTGACCCTTCACGACGCCGGGCGAATTCTTAATCCAGCCGTGTTGGATGGCCAGGTGCGCGGCGGCTTTGCCCAAGGCCTCGGTGCCGCGCTCATGGAAAAATTTGAATACGGCGCCGACGGCAGTTTTCAGGCCGGCACTCTGGCTGATTACCTCATCCCGACCACGATGGAAGTGCCGGAGCCGGTGATCCTGCATATGGAAACGCCGTCGCCGTTCACCCCGCTTGGTGCCAAGGGGGCGGGCGAAGGTAACAACATGAGCACGCCGGTCTGTATCGCCAATGCGGTGGCCGACGCGCTCGGCGAGTCGGATATCGAACTGCCGCTTACGCCCTCGCGGGTTCGCGCGATGATCGGTATCGACGAGCCGGACGCGCCCGAAGGCCTGGAGCCGATCAAACCGGCCGCCGGCAGCGGCTCTGCGTTGCAGGCCAGCGATAGCGTCGACATGCCGGGCGACCCGGCGACGGTCTTCGACGCCATGCTCGATCCGAAGATATTGGCCAAGATCATTCCGGGCTGCCACGACCTCCAGGCGGTGGGCGATAACGCCTATAAGGCCGACGTCACCGTTGGCGTTGGCATGATTCGGGCCCGCTACAAGGCGGACGTGAATCTGAGTGAGCTGGAGCCGCCACATGCTCTGAAACTCAGCGGTGTCGGGCGCAGCGCCATGGGCACGGCCGAGGGCAGTGCGCGTGTGCGCCTGACTGCTATCGAAGGCAATCGTACCCGGCTGGATTACGACTACGAGGCCGCGATCGGCGGCAAGTTCGCGGCCGTGGGCGCACGCATGCTGCAGGGTGCGGCACGCGTGATCATCGGCCAGATCTTTTCCCGTCTGGCCGTCGAACTTGGCGGCGGCTCGAACGCCGGCTCGTGGATGAAACGCATCGTCGACCTGTTTCGCCGTCTCTTCGGCCGGAGCAAAAAATGAAGCCGGCAGCTTTCGATTATGCGCGGCCCGAAAGCCGCGGCGAGGTTCTCAAGCTGCTTGCCGATACGGGTAGCGATGCGCGCGTGCTCGCCGGCGGCCAATCGCTGATGGCCGTACTCAATATGCGTCTGGCCGAGCCGGCGCTGGTCATCGATATCGGCGGCGTTGCCGATCTCGGCTATATCGAGATTCGTGACGACCGGCTCTGCATCGGCGCCAATACGCGCCAGGCCGAACTCCTTGCCTGGCCCGAACTCGCCGAGCATGCGCCGCTATTGGCCCGGGTAATGCCTTGGGTGGGCCATTTTCAGACCCGAAACCGGGGCACCGTCTGTGGTTCGATCACCCATGCCGACCCCAGCGCCGAGCTGCCGTTGAGTCTCGCAGTACTGGGCGGCGAGGTCGTGCTGGAACGCCGACACTGGCGCCGCGGCCGGCGCGTGGTGCCGGCTGCCGAATTCTTCCAGGGCCTGCTCACCACCGCGCGCGAGCCCGATGAGCTGTTAACCGAGGTGCGCTTCCCCTTAGCGCGCGCGGACCATGACTACCGGTTTACCGAAGTGGCCATGCGCCACGGCGATTTCGCGCTGGTAGCGCTGGCAGCGGTGATCGGCCCGGACGAGATCGTGCTGGGCGCCGGCGGGGTGGCCGACCGGCCGGTGGTTCGACGTATACCGCGCGACCGCGATTTCGACACCGAACTGAATATCTTCGCCTGGTCTCTCGGCGCCGAGAGCGATGCCCATGCCTCGGCGGCCTACCGGCGCCAGCTGGTTCGAGAGTTGGGACACAAGCTATTGACGCAGGCAACGCCATGACCCGTATCGCAGCGAATACCCCGTGCCGGGTACGTTTGATTCTGAACGGCAAGGAGCGCGTGGGGCAGGCCGAGTCGCGCATGCTCTTGAGCGACTTCATTCGGCATGAGCTGGGTGCCACCGGTACCCACCTCGGCTGTGAGCACGGCGTGTGCGGTGCCTGCACGGTACGCGTGGACGGCGTGGCGTCGCGAGCCTGTTTGATGCTGGCCGTACAGGCCGAGGGCCGGCGTATCGATACCGTCGAAGGATTGTGCGACGGCGATGCACTCGGTGACCTGCAGGCCGCCTTCAAGCGACACCACGCCCTGCAATGCGGCTTTTGCACCGCCGGCATTCTCAACTCCTGCGCCGAATTTCTCGACAAGACACCCGAGCCGAGCGAACTCGATGTTCGCGACATGCTCTCGGGCCATCTATGCCGATGCACGGGCTATACCGGCATCGTCGCCGCCGTACTCGAAGTCGCCGCCCAACGTCGCGGCGCGCCACCGGAGACGTCGCATGTTTGATCTCGGACGCACGCTGCTGGCTGCCGTCGAACGCCGGCCCGACGCGCCGGCCATTACCGATGGCACAGTGCGATTTACGTATCGCGAGTGGTTCGACAAGACTCAGGCAATCGCCAACGGCCTCGAAACCCTTGGCCTGGCGCGCGGCGATCACTTGCTGGTGATAATGCAGAATCGCTGGCAGATGGCGGCGCTGCATTGGGCCTGTCAGTTTGCCGGCATCATCGTCACGCCGCTGAACTGGCGCAGCAAGGCCGATGAAATCGACTATTGCATCGCGGACGCCGAGGTCAAGGCCGTGGCGTTCGACGCTTCCTGCAGCGAGGCAATCGCCAGCTGCCAGGAACTGGGCGATCGGCCATTAATCGCGACCGACGATGCAGTGGCCGACCGCGCCATGTCGTTCTCGGCGCTGGCCGCGCATGCGCCGCCGACGCTCATTCGGCGTGCGGAGGCCGATGACTGGTCGCTGATGCTCTATACCTCCGGCACCAGTGGTCGTCCGAAAGGCGTGCCGCGCCGGCATCGCGCAGAGCGCGCGGCCGCGCTTGCGCATGTCGCCCAGAATCTCTATCGACAGGACGAATGCACCCTGGGTGTCATGCCGCTGTATCACACCATGGGGGTGCGCTCGTTGCTGGCGATGGCCCTGATCGACGGGCATTTCGTATGTATCCCGCGTTTCGATCCCGCGGCCACGATCGGCGCCATCGAAAGCGCCGGCGTCACCAATCTCTATCTCGTGCCGACGCTGTATCACATGCTGCTCGAGCATTCGGATTTCTCGCAAGAGCGCGTCGCGAGCGTCACCAAGATCGGATTCGCGGGTGCGCCCATGAGCGACGGCCTCATGCAGCGTGTCGAGGCGGCGTTCCAACCCGAGCTGTTCGTCAATCATTACGGCAGCTCCGAAGTCTATACCTATACCATCGACCAACAGGCCGCGCGCAAGCCCGGCTCCTCAGGTCGTGCGGCGCTTAATCAGCGCATTCGTGTGGTCCCGATTGGGGCCGACAGTCCGGATACGTCTGCGGCCGTTGGCGAAGAGGGCGCCATCGTCGCTGACATGGCCGGCGATGAGGCATTCGAAGGCTACTGGAAACGTCCTGAAGCCGACGCGAAATCTCTCAAACATGGCTGGTTCTTCACCGGCGATACCGGCTATTTCGATCACGAGGGCGATCTGTTCGTGACCGGGCGCCTGGACGATCTGATCATCACCGGCGGTGAGAATGTCAGCCCCGTGGATGTCGAGAACGCACTGTCCACGCACCCCGCGGTTGCCGAGGTGGCGGTCGCCGGCCTCGCGGATGAGCAGTGGGGCAAGGTCGTGACTGCCTTCATCAAGCGCCGCGAGGCCGTGGACGAGCAGGCGCTGCAGGAACACTGCCTGAATTCGGGCCTGGCGAACTTCAAGCGGCCGCGGCGCTATGTCTTCGTCGAGGAAATACCTAAATCTGCCGTTGGCAAGGTTTTGCGTCGCGAACTGGTCGCCGAGCGCTATGTCGTCGACGGCGCCAACACCCCCTCATGAAACCCCATAACAGGACTGCACTAATGGATCAGGAACTCATCGACCGCGCACTCGGCGCCGCGCACGACGGCTTTAGCGTGAGCGTGGACGTCGAGCGCGAGCGTGCCGATATCGTACTGGAGCGTCCGCCGCTCAACGTCATCTCCATGCCCCAGCGTGACCAGCTGCGTGCGGTGTTCGAAGCACTTGATGCGCACGACGGCGTCCGGGTGATCGTGCTGCGCGCAGTGGGCGAACACTTTTCCAGTGGCGGCAACATACGCGGTTTCCTGGAGGCATCCCCCGAGCACGTCTCCAAGCTCGCGGACAACGTGGCTGCGCCCGAGCGCTGCAGCAAGCCGGTGATCGCGGTCAATCATGGCTACTGTTTCGGGGTGGGCTTCGAGCTGTCGCTGGCCTGCGATTTCCGCATCGTCGGCGAGAGTTGTCGATATGCACTGCCGGAACAGAACCTCGGCCAGATTCCCGGCTCGGGTGGCTCCGCGCGGCTGCAGAAGATGATCGGCATTGCCCGTACCAAACACATGGTCATGCGCTCCAAGCGTATTCCGGGCGCGACGGCGCTGGACTGGGGCATTGCAATCGAATGCGTTCCGGATGCCGAACTCGAAGCCGCAACCGATGCGCTGGTCGATGAACTGCGCCGCTTCTCGCCGCTGGCCCAGCGTACCGCCAAACGATTGATCAACGACGGCGAGAACTCGCCGTTGTCGGTCGCCATCGAGATGGAAGGCCACTGCTATGCCCGTCTGCGTACGTCGGACGATTTCCGCGAAGGCGTGGAAGCCTTCGGCGAGAAGCGCAAGGCAGCATTCCGCGGCAGCTGACGCGCATCGCGAGGCGACCGGTCTGGCGTGGCTTGATACACGGACGAGGAGGTGATGATGACAGAACAACAAATAGCCTCGAATTCCGCCATGGCCGGCGAGCCCAGTTTTCGAAAAGGTGTGGGCGCACTGCGCGGCGCGTTGACACTCAAGGCTTTCAGTGCCGGTACGGTGGCCTCGATCTTTGGCTGTACCGGACCGGCACTGATCATCATCAGCGCGGCCGATGCGGGGCACCTCACGGGTGGACAGACGGTCGCCTGGCTGATGTCGGTCTACATTCTCGGGGCCATAATCAGCCTGGTCATGGCGTTGCGCTATCGCCAGCCGATTACCGGCGCCTACTCGATTCCGGGTGCCGCAATCCTCGTGGGCGCGCTCGGAACCGTCAATTTCAACGAAGCCGTAGGCGCATTCATCATGAGCGGGGTGGTGATCCTGCTGCTGGGGCTGTCCGGCGTGATCGGTCGCATTATGCGCTGGTTGCCCATGCCGATTGTCATGGCCATGATTGCCGGCGCGTTGATTCGATTCGGTACCGGTGCGGTGGATGCGGTCAGCAACGCACCCGCTGTGGCCGGGTCGGCCGTTCTGGCTTATCTACTTGCGGCGCGTCTGCTGCGGTCGGTCCCGCCGGTGCTGGCTGCGCTCGTGGTCGGGCTCGTCGCATCGCTTGCTTTCGGCATGCTGCAGCCCGCGGACGTGCCGCTGGCTTTTACCGGCCCCGAACTGACCGCGCCGTCATTCACTCTCAACGGTTTTCTAGCTATTTCCCTGCCGTTGAGCCTGTTGATCATTGGCGCCGAAAACGCACAGGCAACTGGCGTGCTCATGGCGGAAGGGTATCGGCCGCCGGTGAACGCCATGACCATCATCAGCGGGATCGGGGGCATTCTGGCCGGTATATTTGGAGGCCACAACGCCAATATCGCCGGACCGATGACCGCGATCTGCTCGTCTGAAGAAGCCGGCGACGACAAGGAGAAGCGCTTCGGCGCCACGATCGTCAATGCAGTGTTGTTCGGGGTATTCGGCCTGGTGGCCGGTGTGGCCGTGCCGTTCGTGCTTGCCTTACCCAAGCCTTTGATCATGGTAGTGGGCGGACTAGCGATGATCAGCGTACTCCTGCTCGCGTTTCAACAGGCTTTTTCCCGTCAGCTGGGTCATCAGACCGGCGCGTTCGTGGCTCTGGTCGTGGCCATGAGCAACATAACGCTATTCGGTATCAGTGCTCCATTCTGGGCGCTCGTGTTCGGTGTGCTCGTTTCGCTGATACTCGAGCGCTCGCCCGGCCCGCACGCCGAGGAGCGTCCCTCGGCTACGACCGGAACCCACTGATTTTCCATGGGCTGACGCTATCGCCAACGTGGCTTGGTACCTGCGGTGTTAGCCAGTGGTAATGTGACGCTATGACAAACACTATCGATGCCGAAGCGTATTGCTGCGCTCGGAGCATCGACGGAGGATATCGCGATGTCGATCGCACAGCGCGTGCTGCACGGCGATTTCGGCCGGGTCGCCCTGCTGGATATGGACAAACCGCTGGTGCCGCATGCTCATTCAGAGTGCCATGTGCTGCTCAAGGCAACGGGCGCTGATACCTATTTTTCGGTTAACGGCCAGAAGCAGTTGCTCACGGATGAGACCGCCGTACTGGTCAACGCCTGGGAGCCGCACTACTACGCCCACCAGCCCGCCGCGCCGCGTACGCTCATTCTGGCACTGTATATCGAGCCCAGCTGGCTGGCTGCTTTACAGCGCCCATTGGCCTTGAGTGCACGCCCGGATTTCTTCCTACGGCGGGGCGTGCAGTTGAATCGGCCGATGCGTCGCATTGCCGATGCGCTGATCGCGGAAATGATGTCCTTCACACTCAGCAATCAGGATCTGATGCAGGAACTGCTGTCCGATCTTACGGTGTCGATCTGTGAGTCGTTTTCGGATTATCGACACCTCGACAGGATGCGGGTCATAGCGCCGTCCGGTTTTTACGACGGTCGGATACGCCGGGCCAATCAGTATTTGATGGACCACTACGCCGAAGATATCCGTATGGACGAACTAGCAGCGCGGTGTGGTTTGTCGCGTGCCCATTTCTTTGCGTTGTTTCGCAAGAACACCGGCATCACACCGCATCTGATGCATAACATGATCCGCATGAAAAAAGCCTGCGAATCGCTCGGCTCGGCGCGCAGCGGTTCGCTGGGCAATATCTCCGAGTCCCTCGGTTTTCCCGAACAAGGGCACTTCACGCGTTTTTTCCGTAATCATCTCGGTGCCGCGCCCAGCCAATACCAGCGCGTGGTCGACCGCTACAGCTAGCGTTCTATCCGAAGCGGTCTGCACGACTACGTTTCAATGGGCACCGTATGTAGCGTGTGGGCCCATAGCTTACGTTGTAAGAGCAAGTGATCTTGGTGGGTGGGCAACAGCGTTCGGTACACGTTTCCGGAAGGGGCATATGTCTGTCGCAATCGCGATTTTTCAAGGTCAGTTTGGCCGCGTGGCCCTCTTGGATATGGACAGACCCCTCGTGCCGCATGCCCATTCTCAGTGTCACGTGCTTTTCAAAGCCAGTGGCGCCGATTCGACATTTTGCGTACGCGGTCGGCCGTTTCCGGTGACTGAGGATACAGCTATTCTAGTGAATGCTGGAGAGCCGCACTCCTATGGCCATCGTGCGAGCGCCCCCCGAACCCTGTATCTAGCACTCTATATCGAGCCGCAGTGGCTTGCCGATATCTATGATCCGCTTCTATTGAGTGCAACGCGCGATTTTTTTCCTACGCCATGTGTGCGTATTTCACAGCATATCCGGCGATTGGCTGATGGGCTTATAGCGGAGCTAACGGCGGCTTACGTGGTGTCACGGACGAGACTGGAAAATCTGTTGTTCGATCTCATGCTCGCCATCGTCGAGCCGTTTTCGCGGCTGAGAGACCCTAGTCGAGCATCGCAACGGAGCCGACTTTCGGTATCGGATGCGCGGATTTTTCGCGCCGTCAATTATCTAAAAGACAACGTGAGGAATCCGCCTGTAATGGACCAACTAGCGCGCGAGGCGTATCTTTCTCGGGCTCATTTCTTTTTGCGTTTTCAACGCTGCACAGGGCTCACACCGCAAGTTTTTACGAACATGCTCAGAATGGAAGATATCTGTCGGCACCTCGCTCGTTCCCAGGATCGCGCCACGATCGGGCGACTTGCCCGTGAGTTAGGGTTCGCTGACCAAGCTAATTTCACCCGTTTTGTACGTAGCCACGCCGGCGTCGTTCCGGGCGAATATCGGCGTGTTGTCCAACTTTACGCCTGATTACTCGACGGCTAAGTACCTGTTCTGCGAATAGACATCGGTTTTTATATTGTGCCGCATTCAGTAGCAGTCAGTCGCCACGGCAGGCTGCTAGCCCGGATATTGCATCAAGCCAGCGATGACCGCGGCTTGGGCGGCTAATCGCCCACCGCGTGCGGT
>NZ_AYKF01000082.1 GCF_003732545.1 Salinisphaera orenii subsp. halophila YIM 95161
AAGTAATTGGTTGTTACTAAAGAGATTATACCGGCTTCGCCGTTCTGTTTGGTGCAATATCCGGGCTAGGCTTTCGCCCTTGCCCGGCCACCGACACCGCATGCGCCGCCGCTGGACGACCCTGCCCCGCGATACCCGTCTGCTGCTGGCTGCGCGCGCGGCGCGAAGCGTCGGCCAGGGTGCGCTGATCGTCGCCTTCGCGCTCTATCTGGACGCACTCGGCTGGTCGGCGCCGGCGATCGGGGCACTGTTCACGGCCGGCCTGCTGATCGATACCGCGCTGATCGTCGCCCTGGGCCCGGCCAGTGACCGTCTGGGCCGCCGCGTCTTTCTGCTCGCCTACGAGGCGGCACAGGCCGCGGCGGCGGTCATCGCCCTGTGCACGGCCGCGCCGGCCGCACTCGCGATCGCCGCCGTGGTGGGCGGCTTCGGGCGCGGCGCCAACGGCAGCAGCGGCCCCTTCGCGCCGATCGAGCTGTCATGGCTGTCGCAGGCCCTGCCCCGGCGCGAGCGCGGCCGCGTGTACAGCCTGAACATGGCCATCGGGTTCTCGGGCATGGGCATCGGCGCGCTGCTCGGGGCCGGCCCGGCCCTGCTGGGCGAGCTGCTGCCGGGGGCGCTGGCCTACCGACCCCTGTTCGCGCTGGTGCTGGCCGGCTCGCTCGTCTGTCTGGTCCTGATCGCGCTCGCGCGTGACGCACCGGCAGCGGCGCCACAAGCTACAACCGCGAGACCGGCCGCGGACGCAGAAGCTGACCGCGCGACCCGGCGAAGCGAGAACGCGCTCATGCGCTGGCTGTTCGGCGTCAACGCGCTCAACGGCATCGCCATCGGCCTGGTCGGGCCGTTGATGACCTACTGGTTCGCGGTGCGTTTCGGGCGCGGACCGGCCGACATCGGCCCGGTCATGGCGCTCGCCTATGGTGTCACCGCGGTCTCGTCGCTGTTCGCCGGCCGGCTGGTGGATCGCATCGGCGTGGTCCGTGCTGTGGTCTGGATGCGCAGTCTGGGGCTCGCGATCCTGCTCGTGCTGCCGCTGGTGCCGAGCTTCTGGATGGCCGCCGCACTGCACGTCGTGCGTTCGGCGCTCAACCGTGGCACCGCCGGGGCCCGGCAGGCGCTGACCGTGAGCCTCGTGCGCCCGCACCGGCGCGGCGCCGCCGTCAGCACCGGCAGCGTGGCCATCCAGCTGCCGCGGGCGATCGGCCCCCTGTTCGCGGGTCTGCTGTTCGGCGGCGGCATGCTCGCGGCCCCGTTCTACATCGCCGCCGGTTTCTTTGGCGCCTACATCTACGCCTATCGGCGGGTGTTCTCCGCCCACGATCCGACCCGGCGATAGCCGGACCGAACGGCTTATGGGCAGAAAATAAGCAGCTTCGGATTTGGATCGTGACGACAGCTGACAGCGATGTAGTTCATCTCGCGCGTTACCTGTCCGGCAGACCAGGCGATCGGTACCTGTTCTGGGCCTGTCAACACGTCGTTGGAGCCCGAGCCAGGCGCATCCTGAAAATCGACTATGGGCGGCAAGACGAGGCGTCGTGCACGCCGCGCAGTCACGCTGCGTCGAGGCTGGATTGCCGCACAGCAGCGCGTGTCCCTAAGGCTTGGGCCTCGAATCGCGCGCTGCGGCGTCGCCAGTCTTGACCATGGCGCAACACCAACGGTTTGCGGTCTCCAACGCGATGTTCATATAAGGATTAACCGCTCCTAGAGGGCCGGTGGACCTGCGCACACCCGACTTCGTCGCTATTGCGCCACGTTTCGTCGACGTAGCGCCTGAGGGCGTGATCGCATCGATGCGCAAGGGCCGGCGGCGGCACAAATCCATCCGAACCGTGCATGCCATTGCCCTGTGCAATCCGGCCGAGGCCGCAGCGGGTGTGCTCGCCCAAGGCGCGATTCCGGCCTCGCATCGCCGGATACCGAACGGCACGAACTTGGACGGTCGCGCCCGGGCGGGCTCCGGTCCGACCGCCACGCCCGGCGCGGCCGATCGCGGCGTGGACGGGAACCTTAGACTGGCCCTTGAGCGCGGCGATGATCGACGGTCGGGCGGGGTTGGCGTGCAGGCACCGCTCGCCGTGCAGATGTCGCCGCGCCACCGCCGAGATCGGCGTCACTCCACGCGGGTGACCGTGTGCCCGCTCGCGCGCAGCCGCTCGACCAGACCACGCGGGCCGACGAGATGAACCGCGCCCACCAGCACGAGCGCGTTGCCGGATCGTGCAAGCAGGCGCTCTACGGTCGGCAACCAGGCCTCGTTGCGATCGTAGATCAGGCGGTCGTAGAGCGCCGGGTAGGCGTCGGCCTGTTCGGCGACGGAGGCCGCCAGCCCCGCCGCGTCACCGTTGCGCCAGTAGGCATAGATGTCGGCCGGCGCCTGTGCGAGTTCGTCGGCGCTGTCGAGGGTTATGGCGAGCTGGTCGCGCGACAGCGATGCCGGCATGTCGGTGACGATGGCGAGGTGCGCGTCGATGGCCTGCAGCGGCTGGACCGGGCGGGCGTCGGCGAGCGCGCGTTCGTGGAAATGGCCGTCGAGGCCGAGATCCGGGCGAAAGCCGGCCGCCCGGTAGGACTGCATCTCGATCGCCATGGCCACGAACCAGGGCCGATAGCCGTCCAGCCGCCGCATCGACAGCCCCTGATCGCGCGCCACGGCCCGCGTGCGCCGATACAACTCCTCGCCGACGTGCGAGCGCAGATCGCCCGCGTCGTAGCGGGCGGCCGCCAGCAGGGCGTCGCGCGCCTGCGGCCGCTGCAGCGCCGCCTGATCGGCCTCCAGCACGAGCCATTCGGTCGCCTCATAGGCGCGTTCGTAGGGCGGCGGCAGCGGATACGCCCGCGGCGGCAGCATGTGCATCGAGCCGGCGAGATACACGTGGTTCTCGGCACCTTCAACCCGCCAGACCAGACCAGCCGGGCTGGCGAGCGCGGATCCGGTGGTCACCCAGAGTACGGCGAGTAGAGCGATTCCGGCGCAGCGCATGGCCAGCCCCGTGTGTCGTGGTGCCCTCATCATCGCTGCCCGCGGCGCGCGCGTCACCCCGGCGGCGATGCCGGCGCATGCCGCGGCGTCACGACCGCGTTTACCGCAACGCAACAATGGCCGGGCTAGACTGGGCGCCCGGTCGGGATACGCAGCGCGCCTCGATGCCACCGGATCGATCACGCCATTCGCCGACGCGCCGCCCGAGCCCTGCGCCATGTCCCAGACGCCCGCCAATCCGCTTTTCGTGCTCATCGCCCTGGCGACCGGCGGCTTCGCCATCGGGACGACCGAATTCGCGACGATGAGCCTGCTGCCGTTCATCCAGTCCAGCCTGGACATCGATCCATCCACGGCGAGTCACATCATCAGCGCCTACGCCCTCGGCGTCGTCTTCGGCGCGCCGGTGATCACCGTGCTGGGCGCACGCATGGCCCGCAAACCGCTGCTGCTCATCCTGATGGTGCTGTTTGCGGCCGGCAACGCGCTGAGCGCGCTGGCGCCGAGCTACGGCTGGCTGGTGTGCTTCCGCTTTCTCAGCGGCCTGCCGCACGGCGCGTATTTCGGTCTGGCCTCGCTCGTGGCGGCAGCCGTGGTGCCGCCGGCGCGCCGGACGCAGGCGGTCGGCTACGTGATGCTCGGATTGACCGCCGCGACCATCGTCGGCGTGCCGCTGGCGACCTGGCTGGGCGGGCTTGCCGGCTGGCGGCCCGGCTACTGGGTCATCGCCGGTCTGGCGCTGCTCGCGGCGGCCCTGATTCTACTGTTCGCACCACGCGACCGGGCCGCGGCCCAGGCCAGCCCCCTGCGCGAGCTGGGCGCGCTGGCGCGGCCGGCCGTCTGGCTGACGCTCGCGATCGGTGCGATCGGCTTCGGCGGCATGTTCTCTGTCTACACCTATCTGACCGCCACGCTCGACGCGGTCACCGGTGTCGGCCAGCGCTGGATGCCGCTCGTTCTCGCGATCTTCGGCGTCGGCATGACGCTCGGCAATATCGTGCTGCCCCGGCTGGCCGATCGCGCGCTGATGCCCACGGCCGGCGGGCTGCTGGTATGGAGCGCCATGGCGCTGGCGGCGTTTCCGTTGGTCGCCGGCAACGTCTGGCTGCTGAGTGTCGACGTGTTCTGCATCGGCATCGGCGGCGCGCTCGGCACCGTGCTGCAGACCCGGCTGATGGATGTCGCCGGCGACGCCCAGAATCTCGCCGCCGCGCTCAACCACGTGGCCTTCAACACCGCGAACGCGCTCGGCCCCTGGCTGGCCGGTCTGGCGCTGGCGGCCGGCTTCGGCCTGCGCTCGACGGGCATCGTCGGCTGCGTGCTCGCGCTCGGCGGCCTGGCGATCTGGGCGATCGCATGGCGGGCCGGCCACCGTCCGGGGCCGGCCGCGCCCGACTGATCCCGACCGGAGCACGGCCCCGCCGACCGCCACGATTGCCGCGGCGATGCAAACATGGTATTGGGTCGTACTGCTGCCCGCGGGCAGAATGACGCGAAAAACAAGAGAGGGGACATCGGACGCCGGCGGATGGATCGACGGCGGCCGCTCTCGACGAACAACAATCGATAAAGGGAGAACGAGCGATGAAAACCATTTTCGACTGGCGCCGCCTGGCCCTGGCGGCGACGGCGGCGATCGCACTCGCTGGCTGTGCCGCCGCACCGTCCTCCGGGGATGCCGACGACGACGGCGGCGCCTATGTCGTCGACCCGGACGGCAACGTCTACAAGGATGCCGACGGCAACTGCTGGCAGACGCCCAACGCACCCAAGAAGGAAATGCGGGCCGAGTGCGGCGATCAGATCGCCCAGACCGACGGCGATTCGGACGGCGACGGGGTGCCCGACAGCCGCGACGAATGCCCGGGCACCCCGCGCGGGGTGGAAGTCGATGCCCGCGGCTGCCCGATCGAGCAGCAGTCGCCGATCGTGCTCAAGGGCGTGACCTTCGAGTTCGATTCGTCGAATCTGACGATGTCCGCCGAGAACCGCCTCGACAACGTCGTCGACGCGCTGGAGGCCAGTCCCGACGTGCGGTTCCGCATCGACGGCCACACCGACAGCGTCGGTTCCGAGTCCTACAACCTCGACCTGTCGCAGCGCCGCGTGGAATCGGTGCGCACGTATCTGATGGGTGCTGGCATCGACACGCGCCGCATCACGGCGACCGAAGGCCACGGCGAATCCGAGCCGGTGGCGACCAACGAGACCGCCGCCGGGCGCGCCCAGAACCGGCGTGTGGAACTCAGCGTCGTTTCCGACTAGACCGGTGTGACCGACGCACCCGGGTCCCGGACGGGCCCCGGGTGCGCTCGGAGACCCTGCCCCGGACGCCGCCGATCCGCGCGCGGCACGGCCCTCGTCCGGCGGGTCGCGCTATACCGTCGGGCGCGGACCTTCTAGACTCGAGCCGACAACCGAACTGCGCTGGAGAGATGAATGAAACGGGTCAGGGATCTGCTGCGGGAGAAGGACACCGACATGTGGTCGGTGGCCCCGGACGACACGGTCTACGACGCCATCAAGCTCATGGCCGACAAGAACATCGGCGCCGTCCTGGTGCTCGACGGCGGGCGGCTGGTGGGCCTGCTGTCCGAGCGCGACTACGCGCGCAAGATCACCCTCGAGAACCGGCGGTCCCGCGAGACCGCAGTCCGCGACGTCATGACCACTCACGTCGCCTACGCGGAGCCTTCGGAAACCCTCGAGGAATGCATGGCCCTCATGACCGACAAGCGTTTCCGCCATCTGCCGGTCATGGAGGGCGACACGCTGATCGGAGTCTTGTCCATCGGCGACCTCGTCAAGGCCGTGATCGCTGAACAGCGCTTTCTCATCAAACAGCTCGAGCACTACATCAGCGGCGGCTGAAGCCCGTCAGCGGGCAGCTCGCTGCTGGCGGCCGGCGGCCGCGCCGCATCGCGCCGGCGCACGCCGACGTAACCGCCCCCCGGACGGACGCCGATATCGCGGGAGGTCCCAATGCGCTACCGAGGCCGCACGAGCCTGATCCTGATCCTGTCGCTCGCCGGCGTCGTGACGGCGCCGGCGCTGGCCGCCGGGTTGAACGACCACCGCACGCCCGCCGGGCGCGCGGGGTCGGACAGCCTCGATCGCGGCCTGGATTCGCGCAGCCGGCAGCGCGACAACCTGTCCCGGCAACTGGAGCAGAACCGCGAGCGACTCGACAGCGCATCGGAGGCGCGCCGGCTGGACCGCAACGCCGACGATCTGAGTGAGCGTCTGCGCCGAGAACGCCGGAACGCGACCGGCGCGGGGCCGGATTAGACCGTCGACTGCATCCGAGCCCGCGCCGACACTGTTGCGCACCCGGACGAAGCGTTGCGGCGGCGCCCCGCTCGCCCGCGTGCGGCAAGGCCGGGTTGCTGCGCCCAGCGAATTTTACGGGGCGTCTGTTCCGTCGACGGGCGGTCCATGAGTCATCCGCCACGACCGCCCTGTCGCCCCGCACATTCCGATCGGCAGCCCTCGCAATCCGAGCCGCACCGCGCTGAACGCGACATGCTGACCAAACAGCCGCCGGCTTCGTCAGCCGGCAGCGGCTACATCCGCGCCCGCGTACCCGGGGCCATCGACTCCAGGCGACGGACCCGCTCCTCCGTGGCCGGATGGGTCGAGAACAGCTTCGACACGCTCGTACCGCTCAGCGGGTTGACGATGAACAGGTGCGCGCTGGCCGGATTACGCTCGGCCGACTGCATCGGCTGGGCGTGATTGGCCTGTTCCAGCTTGCGCAGCGCGCTGGCCAGGCCCCGCGGGCTACCCGCGATTTCGGCGCCCCCCGCATCGGCGGCATATTCACGCGAACGCGATACAGCCAGCTGGATCAGCGTCGCGGCGATCGGCGCCAGGATCATCATCGCCAGGCCGCCCAGCATTCCGCCGCCCTGATTGTCGTTGCCGCGAAAACCGCCGAACAGCATGGCCCACTGCGCCATGTTGGCGATCATGGCGATCGCGCCGGCGAAGGTCGCGGCGATCGCGCTGATCAGCGTATCCCGGTGACGCACATGCGCCAGCTCGTGCGCGAGCACGCCGCGCAGTTCCTCGCGGTTCATCAGCCGCATCAGGCCCGTGGTGGCCGCGACCGCGGCGTGGGTCGGATTGCGACCGGTGGCGAACGCGTTGGGCGTGACCGATTCCATCAGATAGACCTTCGGCATCGGCAGACCGGCGCGCTGCGATAGCTCTCGGACGATGCCGTGCAGCTCCGGCGCTTCGTCGGCGCCCACCTCGCGCGCACCGTGCATCTTCAGCACCAGACGGTCGGAGAACCAGTAGCTGCCGAAGTTCATCGCCACGGCGAAGCCCAGTGCGATGACCATGCCGCCGGTGCCGCCGAGCGCGTTGCCGACCAGCACGAGAAGCACGGTCAACCCGGCCAGCAGGAAGGTCGTGCGCAGTGCATTCATCGAGATGCCCTCTCTGATAACGAGCCCATCGCTCAACCTCTTAAATGGCGTCGGCGCGTCCGGAATCAAGCGCTGCGCGACGTCTGTCGACGGGCGTCGAACGTCGGCTGTTCGGCGAGCACGCCGGCCAGCAGTTCACGCCCGCGCACGCCCGAGAACAGGTCCGGGTCCACCGATTCGCGCCGTTCGATGACCGCCACGTCGCCGGTCGTCTCCATGACCACCGCCAGCACCTGGCTCGGATGGGTGACCCCGGCCAGCCGAAGCTTGGCGCGCAGGTCGTCCCGGGTGACCCGGGCCATGGTGAGATGATCGTCGAGGATGCGCTCGCCGGCCATGAGCAGGAGCGGCTCGTTGTCGATCAGCCGGGCGAAAGCCGGCCAGGAGCGCCGCAGCCGCGCGATCTTGTACTGAATGCCGTACAGCACCGCCAGGCCCACGATGCCGGTGACCAGCGGTGGCTTGTCATTGAGCAGCGTCGATGCGATCACCGAACCGAGCGCGACCGTGATGGCGAAGTCGAACCCCGACATCTTGGAAAAGCTGCGCAGGCCCACCAACCGGGTGAACAGCATCAGCGCGGCGTAAATGACCAGGCCCGACACGACCACGCCGATCAGCGATCCAAGGTCGCCGGCAAGCCAGCTGGATTGATTCATGGGCGGACACGGCGGGCCGGAGGAAAGGATGCGCGGCACGATGCCTGCCGCCCGGCGAATCGGCAATCCGTAGCACCCGCGCGCTGCGAGAGCGCCGAACCGACGGTCGGTCCGGCGCGATGGGCGATTCCTGCCACCGCCGTCCACGCCCTGCCGCCCGCATTTGCTAGTGTGGCATCGAATCACGCACGAGAAACGCCCATGATCCGCTATCCGCTGCTTCTCCTGGCCATTGCCGTCCTCCTCGGCGGCTGCACGACCCTCCGGGAGACCGAACCCGATCAGACGGCACGCCACCAGATGCTGTTGTCCACCGCGGCCGACGAGGCCAGCCAGCGCATTTCGCCCAATCTGCCGGCGGGCACGTCCGTGTTCGTCAACACCGACCACTTCGGCTCGTCGGACGACTACCAGTCCAGCTATGCCATCGGCGCGATCCGGGCGGCGATTCTCAAGCAGGGATACAACCTCGCAGCCAGCGCCGACGAGGCCGACACCATTGCCGAGGTCAGCAGCGGCGCGCTGTCGATCGATCGCCGCGAACGACTGCTCGGCGTTCCGAGCGCTTCGGTACCCATCCCGCTGGCCGGGCCGTTCAAGACGCCCGAAATCTCACTCTGGAAGAGCAAGGAACGCACCGGCGTGGCCAAGTTCCGGCTGACCTTCTACGACGCCGAGACCGGCGCGCTGCAGGACGCCAGCGACCCGGTCTATGGGTTCTCCCACTTCGACCGCTCGTCGCTCCTGTTCTTCGGCAGCACGGACAGCAATCTCATGCCGCCGGACGTCGAGGAACGCCGCGAGAGCAACGCCGGGACCCAGGACTGAGTCACCGCTTCCGGGCCTGCCCGGCGATTCGTCGCCGGGCGCCGGAGCCGGCGCCGCGGCCTGCTGCCCGCGTGGACACTCGAATCGGCCTGAGTCGCGCCGGCCACCCGGCACGCCGAGGCGACCGGCCGCCTTACTGAGAGGGGGCGGTAACGGACACCATTGATCACGGTCGTCCCGTCCTCCGGCGTCACGGCCCGCATCGATCATAGGCCCCGGTATCCGCGTTCGTAGCGGCCATCGCAGCCGCCACGTGGCCGCAAACGCCCGGCACGACTTGGCTGCGAAGGATCGCAATGCTTGCATCGACATGCGTCGAAGCTGAATATGGCTTTCAGTTCGGGCCTGCCCCGCCGATAGCGATTGCACGGGGTTCCGTGTGCCAGTGGAGGCGCGCCATGGGGACATACGACTGCATCCGCCCATCCGGACAGCGTCCGCCGGTGCCGACGGCGGGACGCCGTGCGCCCCTACGCAGGATGCGGGCAGACGGCACCATGGTCGGCCGATGAGTTCGTCCGATGTCAGCCGGCAGCGTGTCGCACCGCATACGGCGACCTTCGGCGCCTATCGCCTGCACAGTGTCTTCCAGACGATCTTCAGTCTCAGCCATCGCCGCGCGGTGGGCTTCGAAGCCCTCGTGCGGCCACAGCTGGGCGCAAAAATCCCGGTCAGCCCGGCCGGGCTGTTCGGCTGGGCGTCCGATCACGGCGAGCTGCGGGCCCTCGATGCCGCCTGCCAGCGACTGCACGTGCACAACTTCGCCGCGATCGCGCCGCCGGCACGCTGGCTGTTTCTCAACGTCGATGCACGGACCATCACGAGCCGCGGCTTCGACGACGGCCTGCTCGCGGATATCCTCGAACAGGCCTCGCTGAGCCCCCATCGACTGGTCATCGAGATTCTCGAAGGCCGCATCCGCGATGAGGGCCTGCTCCTGGAAGCCGTGGATTATTTCCGCTCTCTCGGCGCGCTGGTCGCGCTCGACGATTTCGGCACCGGACACTCCAATTTCGATCGGGTGTGGCGGCTGGCCCCGGACATCATCAAGCTCGACGGTTCCCTGATGGCCCAGGCCGAGGCCCACCACAGCGACCGGCTGCGACGCATACTGCCGAACCTGGTCGCGCTCATGCACGAGGCCGGCAGCTTCGTGCTGGCCGAAGGGGTCGAAACCCACGATCAGGGCCTGATCGCCCTCGACGCCGATATCGATTTCGTCCAGGGCTTTCACTTCGGTTATCCCACCGGCGCAATCAACGCCGAGGAAACGGCCGAGACAACGGCGGCACTGGCCGCGCTGACCCAAAACTTCGCCGAGACCGCCAGCCAGGAGCAGCAGGCGAGCCGTCAGTCGCTGGCGCCCCATCTGGACGTCTTTCGGGCCGTCGCCGAAGCCATCGAGCAGGGCACCGGTTTCGACGACGCCGTCGCTTCGCTGCTGGCGCTGCCGCGTACGGCACGCGTTTATCTGCTCAACGAATGGGGCGAGGAGATCGGGCACTACCGCGGCGTCGAGGACCGGGACGCGCGCGCCCGGCGTTTCGACCCCGTGGCCGATACCAGCGGCGGCACCTAATTCCGCCGCGGCTATTTCCGCAGCGCCGTCAACGAGCCGCGTCGCGTGCAAATCTCGCGGCCCTACCGCTCGAGCACGGGCACCGCACTCTGCGTCACGCTCTCGGTCTGCAGCCCGGACACGCCCCACCGCGTGTTCTGCTGCGACGTGATGTGCTGAGCCGGTCTCGGGAGTTTTCCTGAGAGACAGCCCCGCGCGGGCGACCCACACTGCGACTTGATGCGGCGTTCCCGTCGCACGCGCGTTCCGACGCCAATGGAGGTCCCATGTCACGACGCAGCAAACCGATCGCCCGCCGGTCCCAGCCCGACTCGGGCCTGGCCGCCCTCGGTCTCGGCCTGGCCACCGGCGTGGCCGCCGCGGCCGGCCTGATGCTCGGCCGCCGCGCCAGCGGCAACGGTGTGCCCGGGCGCGGGCATCCGCTCAAGCACCGCCTGCTCGACAGCGCTTCCGGCGCACTGCAGCGCAAGATCCCGCTGGAGTCGATGAACACCTATCTCAACGGCTTCCACATGTACGCCGACGACATGGGCCGGCAGGTCGAGGCCACGCATTTCTGCATCCACCTCGAGCCGGACCTGCACCAGTGCGTGATATTCGACTCCAATCGCGCGGACGCGCGTCTGATCGGCATCGAATACATCATCAGCGCCGAGCGCTACCAGCGCCTGCCGGCCGAGGAGAAGCGGCTCTGGCACAGCCATCACTACGAGATCAAATCCGGGCAGCTGGTCGCACCCGGGATCCCCAAAATGGCCGAACACGCCTATTTCGAGGACCTGATCACGACCTACGGCAAGACCTTCCACACCTGGCAGATCGATCGCGACGATTTTCCCTACGGCGTACCGCAGCTGATGATGGCCTTCACAGAGGACGGCCAGGTGGATCCCGACCGGGTCGAGGCCCGCGATCAGCGTCTGGGCGTTTCGACGCCCGAATGCCGGGCGCACCGTGCCGATATCCCCACCCCGAACGTGGACCCGCACGCCAACTGCTGGGAGTGCGGCCAGAGCGTGCAGACGCGGATCGAACAGGTCGATTTCCGCCGCAAGTAGCCTCGCCGTCGTTGCCCGCGGGGCGGCCATCCGCCGCCCCGCGGGCGAGCGCGCCGGGATGGACGCGGCCGGGCCGCGCCTCTACGAGCGGCCCGAACGGCCCGGCGCTGCCCCTATTCCGGATACCAGTCGCCGAGGCGCACCTCGACGGCGTCGGTCCGCTCGTTGACCTGGCGCTTGAAGTCGGCCACGTCCTGACCGCGGTAGTGATACGGATAGACGATGGCCGGCTCGAAATCGGCCACCGCATCGGCCGCCTGGTCCACATCCATGGTGTAGGGCAGATTCATGCAGACGAAGGCGAGATCGATATCCTCGAGGGCGCGCATCGCCGGGATGCCCTCGGTGTCGCCGGAAATGTAGACGCGCTTGTCGGCGAGCGTCAGCACGTAGCCGTTGCCCCAGCCCTTCGGATGATAGGCGTCCTCCGAGGGCGGCAGGTTGTAGGTCGGCATCGCCCGGACCTCCATGCCGGCCACGGAGAGCGTATCGCCGTTGGCCATGATCCGCTGGTCGGCACCGAAGTCGCCGTCGATCTCGTCGGCCACCGACTGCGGCATGATGACGGTCGCCCCATCCAGATCGAGTCCGGCCAGCGTCTCGGTGTCCAGATGATCGCCGTGCGGATGGGTGAGCAACAGCACGTCCGCGGCGCCGTGCTCGGCGTAGGCCGAGACCGGCCCGACCGGATCGACGTAGATCGTGCGATCGTTCCACTCCATGACGAAGCTCGCATGCTCGACCGGATGCAGCTGGACCGGGCCGGCCCGCGTGTCGAGCGCCGGCGCGGCGGCCGCGGCCGACATCGCCAAGGCGCAGACAAGAAAAATCGGGGCGTGCACTGACAGCAGGGGCGTCTTCATGGCGGCTCGGTGAATCGGACTCTGTCCGCAACATAGCATGCGCTCCGAGTGAGCAATGCGGCCCGCGGCCTCCGCGGGGCCGCAGCTTCGGCCGTGGGGCGCACGGCCACGTCGTGCCGTCGAACCCGCACGCCGGCCACATCGAAGTACCTGTGGCCGGCCTGCATTGCACCGAAACGCCGAATCGGCGATGTTGTCGAGGCGTCGGCGCCCCATCCGAACCGCGGCGCCAACGCCACGCCACAACGCCCAGGGAGATTGCCATGCATCGACTCGCACCGCTCATCGCCGCCGGCGCGCTCGCGACCGGCGCCGCCGTGGCCGCCCAGGCCGCCGAAACGGAGGCGGACGCCGCCGGCGACACCATCTCGCTGCAGACGCTGTTCGAGCGGCTGGACAGCGACGACGACGGCACGCTGACCCGCGCCGAGGCCGAGGCCAATCCGCGCGTGGCCGAGATCTACGACTCGCTGGACACTCGGGAGAACATCGAAAACCCGTCGACCAACGCGCCGGCCGAGGGCATCAACTTCAATCAGTTCGAAGCCGGCATGACCGCCGATCGCGAAGGCAAGGGCACGGTCGGCCCCGCTGCCTCCGGCGGCGAGACGTATCTCGTCTACCCCGACGGTTCGCGGGAGCGAATCGACGACAGCGGCATCGATTCGAGCGACTAGCGTCTGCATGCCGCGGCGGCGGATGCCGCGACCGATCGGCGAGCCGCGCCGGAATCGGCCGACGTCTCGACACGCGTGACAGGGGCGCCGTAACGGACAGGCCGGCGGAACAACGGGGGGCCGCGACCCTCGGCTCCCCTCGGCACGAATGCCGGGGCTTGACCACATCGCCGGACGCTGCCCCGACGCGCGGCCGGTAGCAGCTACGGTCCGCTCCTGCCGCCATGACAGCCGCCCACGCGCGAGGCGGCTCGGCCGGTCGCACAGCCGGTCGAGCGCCTAATCACGCGCCGGGCGGCCAGCATACGACTGCACATCGGC
Organism: Salinisphaera orenii subsp. halophila YIM 95161; assembly: GCF_003732545.1. Lineage (GTDB taxonomy): Bacteria > Pseudomonadota > Gammaproteobacteria > Nevskiales > Salinisphaeraceae > Salinisphaera > Salinisphaera orenii_A. The sequence goes on from NZ_AYKF01000082.1 coordinate 13,408, forward strand.
GACGAGCGGCGGGCTGCGGCCAATACGGCCCCACGCCTGAAGGGCGTCCCCTGCCGCGACGGGCGGCCGGCGAAAGCCGGCCGCGCGCGCCATCGACCACGCCGATACGAGCACGCCCGTCCGGCACGGCGCTCCCCGACGCGTTCCGGACATTCACTCGCCCATGGCGGTCGCCCGCATCCGCGTGGTGTCGGCCCGAACGACACCCGGACGGGGCGCCCACCGATCAACGCCGAGGGCTGAGCGTCGGTTTCACCATGATCTCGCGATCGACCCGGGCCGTTCCGGTGTCGATAAACATGACACCCCTGTCACCTCTCAGCCCCACCCACGCCGCGAATACGCGCCTTTGTCGCATCGGCCCGCTTCTTGCTGGGAATGCCCGAACACGGATTCGCGATCCGCTTTCCGGAAGACCGACGGCACCGTAGCGAAACGACGCCGGGCGACGGAGCGACGGAGCGACGGCGATCAAGGGTGCACAACCGCAATAGCCCCCGACGAAACGCGCGCCGACCCGGCACCGGATCGCCCGGCCACTACTGCGACGGCGGCGCGCCGCGCGGAACCGGCCGCCCGACAGGATGACGACGATGACCGATGTCGCGCACAACGCATTCGTCTCCCGACTGCGCGCCCGCGGCGTGGACCCGATGCTGCGTGCCGGTCTGACGATCCACTCGGTCGAGCCCGTGCCCGTGGCCGTGCATCGACACGATATCGGCGTGGTCCGGGTCACCCGCGAAGCGCTGTGCTGTGCGGGCGATCCCGATCCCGCGCTCCCCCGGCTGGAGATCGTGCCCGAGGCGCAGTTGCCGGCCCGCATCGAGATCCATCGACGCCGCGTCGGCATGGCGCTGGACGCGGCACTGACCGACCATCGCGCCACCATCGCAGAGCACGGCCATCTGCCCTGGGCCGCCCTCACCGCCCGCATCGGCCACACGGTGATGAGCACGGTCGCCTGTCCGGACTGCGCCGGCACCACGAGCGATCCGGACACGGCCGACCCCGGCGCCGACCGCTGCACGGTCTGCCGTGGCACCGGCCGTTACAGCCGCGGCGCCCGCCTGCAGGCCGTGCTGGCCTGCGCCGAACGCACGCAGGACATCTACTGCGGCGATCACGAGACTCTCGTCGGTCCCGCCGTGGAGCGCGAACTGAGCGACGGCGACCGCTTCGTGTTCACTGCGATCGAGCTGCTGCAACCGGGGCGCTGGCGACTGGAGTCGACGTACCGCCCGGAGCACATCCACATCATCGACGTCACTTTCGATGACCGGCGCATGCGTCTCGTGAGCAACGAGGCCGACGATGCCCTTCTGACCGGCGCCGAACTCGTGGACGAGATCGCCACGGCGACCGCACGCGTCGAGATCGAACGCATCGAGACGATGCTCGACCGGATGGAACGCCGGCGCCGATTCGTGCATCCGCGGCGAATTCTGGCGGACGTCAACGCCAGCGCCACGGGCCGGGGCATCACCGGGGCGCGCCTCGCGCGCGACGGACTGACGCCGTGGCCCGAAGCGCATGCCGCGCCGGCACGCGTCGACGGCCTGCGCACCCGCCTCGCCGCCTTGATTCGGCGACAGCGTCGACGCCACGGCCAGCGCCTGGCGACCGGCCTGTTCAGCGGCGTACTCCTGCTCGGGGGCATGCTGGTCGCCGGCCTCGTGCTTACCGCACCGGCCCAGGCCGCGACGCTGCCACCGTGGTTCGGCGGGCCGTGGCCGGAAGCCGGACGACGGCTGCTCGCCGGGCTGGGAGCGCACTGGCCGATCACCGCCGCGGTGTTCTTCCTGAGCATCGCCGCGATCGAGCTGTGCGCCACAGCCCTGGAACACCGCAGCAGTCGTCGCACGGCGCGCCGACACACCTGCAGCGGCCCGGTGGCCGAGGCGCTCTCCTGCTATACCGCCAGCCGGGCCAGCCTGGCCGCCGCCCTGATTCTGGCGCTGCTGGCCCTGTCGCTGCCCCACTGGGCCCCCGCCGCGCTCGGCGATATGCTGCCGAGCTCGCCGACGATCTTCTCCGCCGCCGGGGCCACGGGCGTCGGCTAGGGCTGCCAACACTTCTCATGCGAGCCCGCGCCAAGCGCTTCCTGAAAATCGACCATGGGCGGCAAGTCGCGGCGTAGCGCGTGCCGCGCAATCATTCTGCGCCAGCGCGCGACAACGCTGGATTGCCGCACCCTGGTCGTTTCGTGAGGCGCTTGGCCCGACGGGTTCCGCGCATGAAACATGGGCACTCTGCGGCGTTGCCAGTCTTGATCGTGGCGCGCCACGACCCGCGACTCACGCGTTGCAGAACACGATGTGCGGTCTCCGACGCGGCGTTCGCAGGAAGTGTTGACAGGCCCAGGGCTGACGCCGTGCCTCGTGTGCGGCCGAAAACCGTGACAGCCTGTCCCTGCCCATTCGCCGACGCCAGCCCTCATGACATCGCCCGGCCCGACCGCCGTCTACGAGCGCAACGGCGCCCTATTCCAACCCAGCGGCCTGGCACGCGGCCCCTGGGATGAGCGCGCCCAGCACGGCGGAGCGCCGGCCGCCCTCCTCGCCCATCTGGCCGAGGAGGCAACAGGTCCGGCGTTCGCCCTCGCCCGGCTGACCTTCGAGCTCACGCGGCCGGTGCCGATCGCGCCGCTGACGGTGCGCATCGACAGCGGGCGGGCACGCACGGCCCGACGCCTGCGCCTGGAGATCGAGCACGCGGGCTTCGTCATCGGCCGCGCGGTCGCCCTCATGATCCGGCGCACCGCGGTCGAGGTGCCGGCCACGCCCGATCGCCGCCTCACGCCGGCGCCCGCGCAATGCCGTGCCGGCTTCGAGACACCGGGCATGCCGGCGGGCGAATCCTTTCACCACGAAGCCATGGAGATCCGGGTCGCACGCGGCAGCACGCGAACGCCCGGACCGGCCGCGGCCTGGTTTCGCCTGCGCGTGCCGCTGCTCGCCGGGGTTGCGAACACGGCGACCATGCGCGCAGTCGCCGCCGCCGACTTCGGCAACGGCATCAGCTGGGTGCTCCCGGCCGACGATTTCCTCTTCGCCAACACCGATCTCACCGTCTACCTTCACCGGGCTCCGGAGGGGGAATGGATCGGCCTCGACAGCGAAACCATCGCCGGCGCCGACGGCGTCGGCCTGAGCAGTTCGACGCTTTACGACAGCCACGGCCGGATCGGGGTCGCCCACCAGAATCTGCTGATCCGCCCGCGGTGACCACCGCGCACGAGGGCCGCCGGCGGAGTCGATGATGGTTCGGGCGGCGGCTGCTAGAGTGCCGACACCGAACGTCATCCGGGACTGAACCCATGAATCGTCGCCCCCACCGGTTCCCGTCATGCTGATGGCCGGGCTCGCCCTGATCGTCGGCCTGGCGTTGCTCATCTGGAGTGCCGAGCGCTTCGTCGACGGCGCGGTGGCCACCGCGCACCACTTCCGACTGCCCGGGCTGATCATCGGCACGGTGATCGTCGGCATCGGGACCTCGGCGCCGGAATTCGTGGTTTCGGGACTGGCCGCCTGGTCGGGCCAACCGGGGCTGGCGATCGGCAACGCCTACGGCTCGAACATCGCCAACATCGGGCTGATCCTGGGCCTCACGCTCCTGCTGTCGCCGATGATCGTGGCCAGCGGTGTCGTTCGCCGCGAGCTCGCCCTGCTGGCCGCGGTCACGTTGGGCTCGCTGCTGTTGCTGCTCGACGGCACCATCGGGCGGCTCGACGCCGCTCTCCTGCTGGTGCCGCTGATCGGCTATCTCGGCCTGTGCGTCCGCCAGGCGCGGCGGCCGATCGAGAGCACGAGCGGACCCGCCGCGGCCGCCGTCGAAACCGAGCCGCCGACGCTCGGCCTGCGGGGCGCGGTGGCGTGGCTGATCGTGGGCCTGATCCTGCTCGTGGCGAGTTCGCGCCTGCTGGTCTGGGGCGCGGTGACCATCGCGACCACGCTCGGTGTGAGCGATCTCGTCATGGGGCTCACCATCGTGGCGGTGGGCGCGTCGCTGCCCGAGCTGGCCTCCTCCATCAGCGCGCTGCGCCGCAACGCCCACGACCTCGTGCTGGGCAACGTGCTCGGTTCCAATCTGTTCAACACGCTGGGCGTGGTCGGTGTCGCCGGGCTGATCGCGCCGATCGACATCGAGCCGATCGTCGTGCAACGGGACTGGCCGGTGATGATGGCGATGACGGTCCTGCTGCTGCTCTTCGCGATGCGCTGGCGCGCGCCGCGTGCGCGTCTCAGCCGCCTGGAGGGCGGCGTGCTGCTGGCGATCTTCGTGGGCTACACGACCTGGCTCGTGCTCGGCGCCCTGGCCGCCCTGACGGGCTGAAGCCGCCGCGTCGCGCGCTCGAAGGCAGGCGCGGAGCCGACCGCGACCGAGATGCCGCGTCAGCCTGCCGGGTCCGGCTGTTTGGAGGCCCAGATCGCCAGCTTGTGCTGGATTGATTTCTGCGAGACCTGATTCTCCGGCAGCGGCTGGATGATGCCGTCGTGCACCAGCAGCCGATAGATGTATTCGAGCCGGTCGGCCGCGGAATCGGTGGCCTCGAACTCGACCGCACCGCGGCGCTCGCCGTAGTCCATGCCCAGTGCCAGCGCCTTCTTGGTCAGCGCTTTCTCGTTCTTGAGCTTTTTCATCGTCGTCTCCCGAAGCGTTTGTGACCGGCCCGTCACGGCCCATCCACACCGGGGGCCGGATCCCGCGATGCGAGCGCCGGCTGCGGCCGATGGCCACGGCGCGCGACGGCGAGCCCCGTCGACAGCGGCGATCATCGCGACCGGCCGGGCAGCCGCGCCGATCGCCGCAAGCGCAAACGCGGTATAGGTTGCGCGGATCGGGCCCGTCCGCCGACAGTAACGCATGAGCATGCAACCGGCCGAACGCTATACCGCCGTCGCCATCGTCCTGCACTGGCTGATCGCGGCCGCGATCCTCGGCAACATCGCGCTCGGCTGGTGGATGCGCCGGGCCGTGGAGGCCTCCGCGACCCGCGCCCTGGCGGTGGACGCGTTCCAGCTGCATAAATCCATCGGGCTGACGGTGCTGATTCTCAGCCTGCTCCGGCTCGCGTGGCGGCTGGGGCATCCGCCACCGGCGCTGCCCGCGGCCATGCCGCTCTGGGAACGCGCGGCCGCGCGGGCCACGCACGCACTGTTCTATGTGCTGATGATCGCGCTGCCGCTAACCGGCTGGCTGTATGTCTCCGCGCAGTGGCGCGGCGACACGCCCCTGCAGGTGCCCACGCTCTGGTTCGGGCTGTTCGAGGTCCCGCATCTGTTCGGGCTCGACGAACAAACGCGCGCGTTTCGCGAGACCTGGGCCGCGACCACCGTCGATCTGCACACGTGGCTGGCCTGGAGCACGGCGGCGCTGGCCGCACTGCACGTCGGCGCCGCGCTCAAGCATCAGTGGATCGACCGCGATGCCGTGCTCACCCACATGCTGCCGCGGCCCGGCCGGCGCGTCGCGCTCGCCTCCGGCATCGGCCTGATTCTGGTGGTCGGCGTCGGCGCGGCGCTGCTGCGCCCGGATACGACGCGTCAGGCCGACGCGCCGCACGGCAGCGACACCAGCGAGGGTTCGGATACCGTCGACAGCGGCGGTGCCCCCGGCGAATGGCGGCTCCTGCGATCGGCAAGCGCGATCCGGTTCGCCGGCGAGCAGGGCGGCAGTGCCTTCAACGGCCGCTTCGAACGTTGGCGCGTCGATGTCCGCATCGACAATGACGCGGTGTCGGAGTCGTCGATCAACGCCACCATCGAGACCGCCTCGGCGACCGACGGCGTGGCCATGCACGATCGCACCCTGCACGAGAAGGAATGGTTCGACGTCGCCAATCACCCGGCCGCCACCTTCGAGAGCCGCGCGATCCGACCGATCGAGGCCGATCGTTACGCGGTCGACGGCGTGCTGACGATCAAGGGCAACGCCATCGACATCCCGCCCCTCACACTGAGCCTGGACGACAACACCGCGACCGTCACCGGCCGACTCGCGCTGGACCGGGCCGAGGCCGATCTGGGCATGGCCTCCGATCCGGAGGGCGAGTGGGTATCGCGCGAGATCGAGATCCGGGTACGCGCGGTGCTCAGTCGCCGTGCGGCCGGGGACGCCGCCTCCGGCACGGACGACTGAATCGCGGCGCGAACCAGCACCGCCGGAGACGCCGGACGGAATCATTGCGTGGGCGAAAACAGGGCCGGCGCGACCGGGCCCCGGCCGCAGTGCACCCCTCGCCACCCTCGGGCATCGGATTCGCAGCAATATCCACCACCGGAACACGCCGCGACTCGCCGCGCTCAGCCGTGCGAAATCGAGGGCCGGCAGAGCCAGCCGAGGCCGTAGCCGAGACACAGGCTCATCAGCGTCGGCGCGAGAACCACGACATCCCCGTAACGGCCGGCCCGCCATTCCCGACGCACGCTCCAGTAGGCCCCGCGCAGCAGCGCCGACAACGCGCCCCGGCGCGCATGGGCCAGACGGCCGAGAGTCCGGAAATACGCCAGCGGCGGTCGGGTCTCGCGGTTATCCACGTTGCCGAGTCTGGAGATATGCGTCCGCTCTTCCTCGGCAATACGCGCGCCGGACGGGTCATGGACCGCACCGTAGAGCCGGAAATCCTCGACCGCTGCCTCGGGCAGACCGTGAATCGACATGATCGCGCCGCGCCGCAGCAGGGCGAGCCGTCGGTCGCCCGGCGGCGGCGACGCCTCGGCCGGACCGCCCACGTCAGCGCGCTGCGACGGCGGCAGGTACTCGGCGAGATCGAGCGCGGCCCGGACGCGCCGATAGATCGTTTGCTGATACTGCCGCCAGACGTGGTATCGGCTGGCTTCGTCGTGGGCCGCATCGCCGGCGCCCCGCTGTCCGCGGTGCTGGCGAAACGCCCAGGTCGGCGCATCGATGCGCCCGGCCCGGCAGTGGCGTGCCAGTCGCAGCAGAAAATCGTGATCCTGGGATCGCAGCAGGGTTTCGTCGAACGGACCCACCTGTCGAAAACAACGGGTCGGGATCAGCATGCCCTGCAGCTGGGCGGGCACGAAATGCGACTCCATCAGCCAGAGCAGGAAGGACTCGGGCGGGTCGGCCGGCCATTCCAGCAGGGGATTGGCCTGCGCGCCGTCGGTCGTGAGCGTGTGCTCGAAGAAATAGTGCGGGCTGTAGCTGAAGTCGTACTTCGGATTCCTGCCGAGGAAATCCAGATGCCGTGCCAGCGCGTCGGGCAGCGCGAGGTCGTCATCGTCGAACAGCCAGATGTAATCGGTCTGAATATCCGGGATGACGCGATTGAACGCGGCGGGCCGACCCCGGTTCGGCTGCCGGATCAGATTGACGCGATCACCGTAGGCGGCGACGGTCGCCGCCGTATCGTCGGTCGAGCCGTCGTCGATGACGTGGATCTCGTCCGGCACCCGGGTCTGGCCCAGCAGACTGTCCAGTGCCGCACCGATGAAGTGGGCGCGATTGTAGGTCGCCATGACCACCGCGACCGTCGGACGCCTTTCGCTCATGCCATTCCTTTCAAGAGTCAGTTCGCTCGGCCGCGGCCAGTGGGCCCACCACGCGGACCCCACCCAGCCGGAATCGATGGATCACGGTCGACCCGCCGTGGTTCAAGCCCGCACCGCCAAACGACGGGCGAAGCCGCGGCAACCCGGGGCGCAGATGCCGCGGCAGACGCCGGGCACGCGCCCCGGCCGCCCGACCCGCTCGCCGCGAGTCGTTCTCAATCCGAACCGTGCAGCAGATACAGCTGGCGTCCGCCGTCATTGAGCGACGTCACCACGATCCTGCGGCCGTCCGGGCTCGGACAGGGGTGCAGGTCGCAGCGGAACGGACCGCGGCTCGGGCGATGGTTGCCGAAGCGCGCGATGCGGCGGGCGCTGGCGTCCGACTCGTCGTAGACGCAGAGATCGATCTCCTCGGCGTAGGGCGTATCGAAGACGAACCGCCGCGTCGACCCCGGGAAATAGCGCACGTGCGCGTTGGCACCCAGCGCTTCGGGCGCGATCTGACGAATGCGCCGGCCTTCGGGCGCTTCGTCCGCGTACAGATAGAAACCGTCGCGCTGCCAGAAATAGAGCGAGCGGTTGTCGAGCCAGATCACGTGCGAGGTCGCGCTCGCGAGCAGACGCAGATCGCTGCCGTCGACGTTGCAGGTCAGACTGACGCCCATGCGGTCGTTCCAGCCGCCGCCGCGGGTGCGAAAGCGCAGCTTCACGGTGAAACGGCGGCCGTCGGGCGAGAGCTTGACGTGGTTGAACCAGTAGCGATAGCGCGACCGGGTGTGGCGCAGATAGGCGCGCCAGCCGATCCGCGACATGAGAAAGCGCACGGCGCGCCGGACCGACAGCACGAGCGTATCGCCGCCGTCGTCCAGCGACTGGCGCCAGACGCCGTCGCCGCGGGGCGCGCGCTGGGACAGCCGTGCGCCGCGACCGCCGGCGTAGCCGTAGCCGGGGCGTACCGCCTGGAGCCGCGCCATGTTCAGAGACAGCGTGAAGCGCCCGTTCGGGTCGACGGCGTAGCTGGGGCGGCCCAGCGTGCGCGTGGTGCCGCTCGCCAGATCGTGCACGCGGGTGACGAAGGTATCGTCGTCGCGGTCGTTCCAGATGAGCGTCGTTCGACCGGGCACCCACTGCGCCATCGGCCCCTGCTGCCAGCTCCACGCATGGCTCGTGCCCACCGGGATCCAGCGGGCGTCGTCGTCCAGATCGATGACCCCGACCTCGACCGAATCGTCGGCCGTGGGCTGGCGTTCGGCAAACGCCACGCAGTGCGCGGCGACATAGCGGCTCGTCGAATCGAAGACGTTGATATCGTAATAGCTGTGCGTATGGAAACGCCCTTCGTCGGTGCCTTGGGTGAGTTGCTGCAACTGCCAGTCGGTCATGTGGACAATCTCTGTCGGATTCGTCGAGCGATATAGCGCGCGTCGTCGCCCCGCGCCAGCGCGGACGCCATCAGGCGGAGCATCCGCACGCGCCGACGCCAGCCGAGCGGATCGACCCGGTGGCGCGAGCGCAGCGGAATGTCGGCCAGGCGGATGCCGCCCTCGGCCTCCACGTAGTCGACCAGCTTGCGACCGTACTCGGCGCCCGCGGCGCTGACGCCCGGCGTCGCGAGCCGGCGGCGCAGCGTCTGCGCCATCGACGCGGTCCATTTGAAGTGATGCACCCGGAACGGGATGAAGAACCTGAAGCGCGCGCGGCCGATCGCGGGAAAGCGCGCCAGATGCCGGTCGAACAGATAACGCACGGGTACGTCGCCGTTCTGCGGATGATGCCCGCCCCGGCTCGGCAGAAGCTCGGCCTTCAGCAGCATGACCTTGATCGTGCCGAACCAGTCGTGGTGCCGCCCGGTCCGGCCGACCGTGCACTGCACATCGCCCTGCAGGGCGAACGTCTGCCCGATCGGCTGGTCCGGGTCGACGTCGACCAGGCGACCGTCGGCGGCGATGCGATCGATGAACACGCCCTGCACGCAGTTGACGCCGAGTGCCTCGCAGTGCGCGATGATCTCGCCCAGTGGCGCGGGATATTCGTGGAACTCGTCCACGTCGGCGCTGACCACCCAGGCGTCGGCGGGCACGCGTTCTGTCTGCAGGTCGCGCCGTCGCGCCCACATGGCGTCACTGGTGTAGGGCCCGATCCAGACATCGGGGGCAGGCAGCTGCCGGCTCTCGAGCAGCGCGCGAGCCCGCGCCAGGTTCGGCGAACCCGCATCGTCGGTATTGAGTATCAGATGGACGTTCTCGCGCCGGACGCCGAGCGCGAGATAGTGATCGAGGAAATGCGGCAGATGCGCGAATTCCGTATCGACGCCGATACAGCTGACGAGATGGATGGATCGATCATCGACCGCGCTCATGTCTCATCATAGCGATTGAGAAACGAGAATTCGCGCGTCAGTGCCGCCACGCGCGCCTGCCGGTCCTGGGGCCAGTCGAGCCGATCGCGGCTGCGGTTCGGCGTCCGCTGGACCAGACCACTGCAGGCCCGAACGTAGGCTTCGTCGACCGGCAAATCGAGGAAGGCGAGCATCGAACGGATCGTGGCTTCGGGATCGGCCGTGAGGGCCTCGTGGCTCAACTCGAACCAGTGGGCCGGCGCCGTCCGGTGCTTGATGTCGGCGACCGTCCGGCACAGCGCGGCGTAGTCCTCGATCTGGGAATCCAGCGCGACGTCGGCGATGCGGCCATCGGCCTGATAGGCGCGCAGCGCCGCGTCGAAATCCTCGGCCGCCACCGACGTGCGCAGTTCGTCGTAGGCCCGGCCCTTGCGCAGCGACATGGTGGCGATGTTGTCGAACGGATTGCGCAGCACCAGAATCCATTTCTTCGCGGGCCGCGGCCGCCGGTTCAGACGATCCAGCAATCCCGCATCCTGGGCCACGCGGCGCACGGCCTGATCGCCCTTCTTGTCGCCCAGCACCCGCAGCGGATCGGCGCTGGTGTGCGCACCGCCCGGCACGAGATAGGAGAATCCGTTCCAGCAGCGACCGTGACGCGTGAATTCGAGCGCCCTGCGGTCGATCAGCGAAAAGATCGCGGCCAAGGGCACGCCCTGGTGCAGCAGCCCCATGGCGTCGAGTTCGTGCGACACCCGGGCCTGCGGATGCGCATCCAGGATCGAGCCGATCAGCGAATGACCGGAGCGCGGAAACCCCGCGAACTGAACGAACGTCTCGACGTCGGTCAGACGCCGGCGCGCCTTGAGGGCGTGCGCCGAAGCCTCTGCGAGCAGTCGCCATACGGGCACGCTCTCGTGATGCCGGGATTCCCGCCCCTCGAAGCGTGGCACGGCATGGGTGGCCTGGGCGCGTCTTCGCAGCCCGTGGTAGATGGTCTTCGCCTTCATCGTGTAATTCCCGGTTCGCGGTCTGCCCGCGCTGCGCCCGGTCCGCGTAAAAGCGCACAGGATAAACGCTTCCCGCGGCATCGGGGCAGGCCGCGGGCGCGATTCGATACGCTCAGGGCAGACATTGCCAGAGCGCGCGCCGCGCCGGCGCCAGCGACTATGGCAAGGCCGGCACGCTTCGTCGCCGGCCGGCGGGCGCCTCGCGACAGGTCAGCGTCCACGAGAGGCGCCGCGAGCGACGCTTCATGCACGCGTATCTGCCGACACCATCGGCGGGCGGTGCACCAGATAGCGATACAGACAGATGAGCAGCGGCACCCAGATATAGACATGGACCGTCGATATCTTGGCGCTGTAGTTACCGTAGATCGCGGGCATCACGATGAATATGAAGGCAAATACAAAGGACAGGGCAGCACGTGGCGCATCCAGCTCGCGCCGGCTGCCGCGCAGCCGCCAGAGCAGCGCCGCGGCGCCGACCAGCACCGTGAACAGCGCGAACTTGAGCACGAGATGGCCGGGATCGCGCTGATAGTGCTGCAGACTGTTGCCGTAGGCGACCAGCATCGGCGGCACGAGCCACACCGCGCGTGCCAGCAGATGCCGGCCGGAGGGCGCCCGGCCGGCAGCCGCCCAGCACATCAGCGCGAACAGCAGATACAGGGCCGCCCCCAGCATCTCGAGCTCTTCCTCGACCATGCGGAAGTTATAGGCGACATCATCGCTCAGTCCGCCGATCTCGTTGCAATGGTTGGAGCACCAGTCGCCGATGTGTCCGGCCTGCATCGCCACGCCCGCGGCGGCGAGCACCCCCAGCAGCAGCCACTGCCGCCGCGGCCACAGCAGCAGAAGCAGACAGCCGCCGAAGAACGTACCGATCCACAACTGGTGGCGCCCGATCACGAAGTTGGACTCGGCGGCATACATCGCCAGCGCAAAGAAGCCGGCCACCAACGCGAGCCGTATCTCGTGGCGGGACGTGCCATGCAGATAGACGTCCACGAAGAGCATCATCGCCACCAGCGGAAACCAGCGGGAGACGACCTCGAAGAGTCGGTACTCGCCTTACGGCTTGCCCGTCGACACATGCGCGGGTGCTTCGAAGTAGTGCAGCACATCCAGCGTCAGGCCGTTGAGCCAGTCACGGCCGATGAAGCAGAACACCACGACGGCCGCCAGCGCCATGACCAGATCCCAGCGTATGCCGCTGACATCGAGTCGATTCATCGTCACCCCCTACACCTGTCGATCCGCCGCCCGCCCGGGCGACCTGTACATCGCTTTCCATGACCGTCATCGGCCCGAACCCGGTTTGGATTCACCTCGGCTCGACCGCCGTAGGCGTGATGGGGATGAAACCGGCATGCGCCGGCTCCCGCGCGCGCGTCATGTGACGTCGGGGGGGCGCCGATAAGCGCTGTATCATACACAACAGCCCGCGCCGACCTGGAGCCCTCGCAGGGGGCAAGCGATCCCGCCGCCCGAAACCGCGCAGTCGCGCCCGGCCCGAAGCGAATCGCGTCAACGCTTGCCGTCGCACGAGCGCCGGGCGCGGTAGACCAGCCACGCGTAGAGCACGACATTGACACCGATCACGGTCGCGCCGATGAACATCTGTGCCGATCGTGTAAGCCCGGCCGGGTAGATCAGCGCCATCAGATAATGATCGATGAAACCACCGCTATAACCCGCCTGCCCGGCCGCTCGCCTGAGCGCCTGCTCGAGCGGCGTCAACGGACAGAGGCGCCCCGAAAACGACACATACGCCGCCCAGCAGGCGGCCGGCACGTGCACGAAGGCCAGTCGCGGCCAGGCCAGAGCCAGCACGCCGCCACAGGCCACGAGCAGGATGAATGCCAGGTGGATAAGAAGCACCGCATCGGCGGTCAGCGCATACCACATGCCCGCTCAGACCCCGGCACTCGGACGGCGTCGCGACGAGCCTCGGCCGCATTCGCCCCGAGCCACACGGCCGATACGCCGGACGCAGCGCCGGCGGCCGGTCATGGACGAACCGTCACGCGTGGCGTGGGTTTCATCGGCACCCCCCGTGGCACCGACGCATCACCGGGATGGCGCCGGCACCAGACGCCAGCCATCGGCGGTCTCGTTGAGCCGAAGGCGCCGGCTGACGACCTCCCGCTCGTCGCCGACGACCACGTCGTAGCGCACGTCCAGATCGTAGTCGCCGTGGTCGAGTTCGCGACTGTCCAGGATCTGGACATGTTCGACCTGCACGTCCGCCGGCTCCGGCGCGCCGAGCGACTCGATGAATGCGACACCGTCGGCACCGCCGAGCGTCTCGGCCATCGACCGCGCATGGACGATGCCGCTGCGCAGCGAGTCCTCCACCAGCGGCTGCACATCGGCCGCTTCGGGCCCATCGGAGCAGCCGGCGAGTCCGGCCAGCACAAGCGTGATCGACAAGTATTTCAAAGCCGTTGTGCGCATGGGGCGACCGGTGGCGAAATGATGCAAGAGCTATAGCGAACCAGCCGGTCGAAGACAAGCCGTGGCCGAAGCGGCCGAACAGTCGTATCGGCCCGGTCGCAGGCTGCCGCCGAGCCGCCCTGAAAGCCGGAGCGGTCACGACAGGCAGCCGCCGCGTCCACTCGGCCGAGCGGTCTTCGGCCCCCACCCGGGATGCCCGGCCCATCAGGCGCCGTCGGGCGCCGCCGAGGCTGCGGTGCACGTCGCCCAGTGCCGGGTCAATCGTCATGCGAGCGCGCTGAACACCGTCATGCGACGTGACGAGACGTAACGCACGCCGCGCAGCGACTTTCGCGACCGCGTGCGATCACACCGAATTGCCGCACGTCGTGAATGTCTCGGAGCCTTGGCCCTTCGGGTCGGGCTCCGTATGGACCGATGAGCATCGACGTCTGCGGCCTTTCACGTCCCGATCGTGGCGCGCCGGATCGGCGACTCGTGCCTTGCCTCACACGATATGCGATCGCCCAACGCGGCGTTCGCACGACGTGTCAGCGAGCGCTAATTGCCGCCGCGCGTATCGGCGTGCATCGACTGCGTGGCCTCGAACCGCTGCTTCTGCTCGGGGCTGGCCTCGGCCTGGTGGCGCGTCTTCCACTCGTCGTAGGGCATGCCGTAGACGTGCTCGCGGGCCTCGTCGTAATCCATCGTCACGCCGCGCCGTTCCGCCTCGGCGCGGTACCACTTGGCCAGGCAGTTGCGGCAGAAACCGGCCAGGTTCATCAGGTCGATGTTCTGCACGTCCGTGCGCTGCTGCAGGTGCTTGATCAGGTCGCGAAACGCGGCCGCTTCGGCTTCGATGCGGGTCTGTTCATCCATGGGCATTGTCCTCGACGAATCTCGCCAGCGCGCCGGCGGCGCGCCTGACGTATGGGTAAACGCAGATGGTCTCGCCCGGCGCGACGGCCATGCGCGCTCGACGATCGCAAGGGCGACCGCCCGACGACGGCGCGATACGGTCCGCTCGGGCCCTAGAGGTGCGGCCGGCGACACGTGCCTGGGCCGCCGCCCGGGCGAACCATCATCTCAACGGTGCACGATATCGAGCTGCTTGAAGGCGCCGAGCGCATGGTCGGCACGGAACAGCCGATGGTCTCGGCGCACGCGTTCCGCGGCTTCGCCCGCGAACTCCACCATGTCTTCGACGAACAGCTCTGGCGGCCCGATGGCGTTCACGATGGCCGGCTCGATGTCGTAATCGATATTGCCGGACTCATCGGACAGCGCGTGCACGCGCGCGAGCATGCGCCCGCAGATGCCGGCGTAGTCCTTCCACTGGCCCTTGGACAGATCGTCCAGATCGATATCGTCGCGAAACGGGGCGCGCTCGCGCGACATGTAGCTCAGGCCGTCGAACTCGATATGGCCGTAGAAGACGTCGCCGCGCACCAGCTGCACCGCCTGCGCGTGGCTGATGCGCTCGGCCCGCGAGTCCATCTCGTAGGCCGAGGGCGGCACCAGGCCCGACAGCGCCGAGCGCCGTGCCTGCTTGTATTCGATGATCAGATCGTCGCTGCCGTCACGCTGCGGACCCTCGATAAGCACGTAGTAGCGGTTGAGTCCGAGCGACGCCGTGCCCTGGCCCTGACGTATCGCCACGTCCTTGACGCGCATGCGATCGGCGCGTGCCGGCACCTCGATATCGTTCTCGCTGACCAGCCGGTCCGTGATCTTTTGAAACTCGTCCCGGCGCGAGGAGATCGGCACCAGCTCCTCGTTGGATTGAAAGCCGGTGCCGGTCTCGTTGAGGTAGTCGTCCGTCAGCCACTCGGCGCGCTCCTCGTCGGCGTCCTCGATGAGCTTGCGGATGAGTTTCGGCGCGTTGTCGTAGCGCATTTCCTCGTCCTGCTCCGTGCCCTCGCGTGCCAGCCGCTGCATGGCCTCGACGTAGCCGCGCACGAAATGCCGCACGATCCTGACCTGGTGCTTACGCTTGAGTTCGCCTTCGGTCTCGGCGGCGATCATGAAGCCGACCGCGCCGCGCTTGATGTCCCAGGTGAAGGGCGCGTAGTAGGCCTCGTCGAAATCGTTGACCGAAAAGATCGGCACGTTGTTCACGTTGGGCATCACGCCGAAATTCTCGGGGTGCACATCGCCGAGCGTGAGCACCGTGGGCATCCAGGCATCGTCGCCGGCCATGTCCCGGTAGAACAGCAGCGCCGTACCGCGAAAGAACGAGAACAGTGAATCCGACAGCTTGTCGAACTTGACCTCGGCCTCCTCGGACGACGCCGCGATGCGCGTATCGTGATCCTCGCGCAGACACTGGCGCACGTGCAGGCGCCGGTCGTGGCCGGTCAGCACACGCGGTCGCAGCACGAACTCCCCGGCCGCAACCGCCTCGGCGAGCCGGCGGAAGGCATCGACGCGACTCGCGACCACCGGCCGCGCGTCCTCGTGGGACTCGCGCTCCAGCGCCGCCGCCAGCTCCGGCTTGCTCATGCGGGAACGGCCGGCGATCTCGCGCTCCTGGGCCCGCTCGTACAGGGCCTTGCGCGTTTCGCCCATCTCATCGGTCATGTGATGCGCTTCCTTCGAGCCGGCGGATCGCTGCGCCGACGGTGTGCCATTCGTTCGACGGGCAGCATTGCACAACGTGAAACGGGCGTCAGCAAGGCTCCGAGAAGCAGTACGGCACCGACACCACGCCCGCACCCCGGCCCGAGCCCGGCATCGCACGGGCCAACCCGTCGTGGGCGGCGCCGGCAGGTCTCGGCCTGCCGGTCCACGCCTGGATTCGCCGTGGCGTATTCCGCACGCCGGATCTCGTCCTTCGACCAGCCGGCATTAATGCCGGGCCGACGCACGCCGATAACATTCGGCACCGACAAGCGCTTCCCGCGACGGCACGCGCCCGACGACATTCGCATCCGTACCGCGTGCGCGTCGAGCAGCGGCCGGACCCCGGCGGCCGCAAGACATGCCGACCGCCCGACACAGCGCGAGCCACGCCGAGGCCGATGACCCCCGCGAGACGACAATCACCCATTGCTCCCCCCGACACCGCCGGCCGGCTGCGTCGTTTCGTGCGGCACGTCGGCGTCTGGCGCGGAGTCGCGGTATTCACCCTCGCCAACATCATCCTCGCGCTGACGATCACCGGCGTGGCGATGCGCCTCGCGGGGCTCGAGCACCGGCTGCTCGGCTACACCATCGCGCTGACCTGTTCGATCACGATCATGCCGCCGCTGATCGCCGGCCTGCTGGCGCTCATCCAGCGGCTGGACCGGGCGGAACGCGCCCTGCACCGGCTGGCCCGCACCGACGAGCTCACCGGCCTGCCCAACCGCCGCGCGCTGCTCCAGGCCGCGGCCCCCGCGCATTCCAGCGACGGTCCGACGGCGCTGCTGTTCATCGATATCGATCATTTCAAGCGGGTCAACGATGCCCACGGCCACCAGACGGGTGACGAGATCCTGCAATACGTCAGCGCGGAGATCGCGAACCGACTGCGCCACGGCGACCAGCTCTGTCGCTACGGCGGCGAGGAATTCGCGGCCCTCCTGCCCGCCACCGACGCAACGGCCGCCCATGACCTGGCCGAGCGTATACGCCGCCATCTGGCGCGGACGTCGATCGTTCTGGACAACGACGACCGGGTGAGCGTCACCCTGAGCATCGGCATCGCCACCACTCATGATGTCGATACCGCCCGTATCCATCGGCTGATCGACCGGGCCGACCGCGCCGTCTATCGCGCCAAGCACGCCGGGCGCAACTGCACGCGGCAGGCCTGACCCGGCTGTGCGTCGTACAGTCACATTCCTTCACCACTCGAGCACCTGATTCGGCAACCGAAGAATAGCCGGCGGCCGGGTTCGACAAGGCGCCGATACGCGCGAATGCCGCCGATCCAGACACCAGCGCTACCGGTCATCGCGCGCCGTCAGTCCGGGGCCGCCCGGCGTTCGGCCCCGGCCGAGTCGACCGATCCGGCCGTCGGCTGTTTTGACACCACGCACCCGGCTGCCTAGGCTCTAGCCGACAGAAACCGCGATTACAGCATCCCGAGTGCACGCACTCGCGCACCGTTCGCTGTCGGCCGCGGCCATTTGTCCAGGGGAGGGCTTCATTCGATGAACACGAACCAGCGAGTCGACGAACTCGAACAACGCTACGATTTCGACTACGAGATCGGCGAGGACAACATCCATCCGTTCGGGCTGGATCTGCACAATCCGGTCTTCATCTGGAGCGCGGTGCTCATCGTGGTCTTCGTCGTCGGCTCGATGATCTTCCCCGAGGCCTCGAAGTCCGGGCTGTCCAGCACCCGCGACTGGGTGATCAACAGCTTCGACTGGCTGTTCCTGCTCTCGGGCAAC
Source organism: Salinisphaera orenii subsp. halophila YIM 95161 (assembly GCF_003732545.1). Taxonomy (GTDB): domain Bacteria; phylum Pseudomonadota; class Gammaproteobacteria; order Nevskiales; family Salinisphaeraceae; genus Salinisphaera; species Salinisphaera orenii_A. Next base: position 31,085 of record NZ_AYKF01000082.1, read on the forward strand.
ATCTTCGTGTTGTTCTGCCTGCTGCTGATCTGCCTGCCCTACGGCCGCGTTCGCCTGGGCGGTCAGGACGCCAAGCCCGAGTTCTCGCTCCTGTCGTGGTTCGCGATGCTGTTCGCCGCCGGCATGGGCATCGGGCTGATGTTCTGGAGCGTGGCCGAGCCGGTCGGGTACTTCACCGAATGGGCCGGCACGCCGTTGAACGTGGCCGGCGGCGACCAGGCCTCCAAGACCGCCGCCATGGGCGCGGTGATGTATCACTGGGCGCTGCATCCGTGGGCGATCTACGGCGTGGTGGCGCTGTCGCTGGCGTTTTTCGCCTACAACAAGGATATGCCGCTGTCGATCCGCTCGACCTTCTATCCGCTGTTCGGCGATCGTGTCTGGGGCACGCTCGGCAACGTCATCGACACGATGGCCGTGCTCGCCACGATCTTCGGGCTGGCGACGTCGCTGGGCTTCGGCGCCCAGCAGGCCGCCGGCGGCATCGAATTCCTGTTCGGTGTGCCCGCCAACCTGCCGCTGGAAATCGGCATCATCGCCGGCGTGACCGCGGTCGCACTCGTCTCGGTCCTGCGCGGCATCGACGGTGGCGTGAAGCTGCTCAGCAACATCAACATGGGCCTGGCCGGTCTGCTGCTGCTGTTCGTGATCATCGCCGGCTCGGTGTTCGCGTTCGCGGGCAACCTGCTGACCACTTTCGGCGGCTATGCCGAGTACCTGCTGCCGCTGAGCAACCCAATCGGCCGCGACGACCAGAGCTTCTACCACTCCTGGACCATCTTCTACTGGGCCTGGTGGATCTCCTGGTCGCCGTTCGTGGGCATGTTCATCGCCCGCGTCTCACGCGGTCGAACCGTCCGTGAATTTCTCACCGCGGTGCTGATCGTGCCGATGGTCGTGACCGGCATCTGGATGACGGCCTTCGGCGGCGCCGGGGTCGACCAGGCCCTCAACGGCGTCGGCTCGCTGGCCGGTGGCATTCAGGATTCGTCGCTCACGCTGTTCCGCATGCTCGAGAACATGCCGCTGACGAGCGTCACCTCGTTCCTGGCGATCGTGCTGGTGCTGGTGTTCTTCATCACCTCGTCGGACTCCGGCTCGCTGGTGATCGACACCATCACCGCCGGCGGCAAGACCGAGGCGCCGGCCGCCCAGCGCGTGTTCTGGTGCGCCGCCGAGGGCTTCATCGCCGCAGCACTCCTGATGGTCGGCGGCGCCGACGCGCTGTCGGCGCTGCAGGCGGCCTCGGTCACGACCGGCCTGCCGTTCACCTTCGTGCTGTTGCTCATGTGCTATTCGCTGCTCAAGGGCATTCGGCACGAGTACGCGCTGCTCAAGCTGCAGGACCGGCAGGCGGCTGGCGTCACATAGACGCGTCCCCGACCGCGGCGTCGCGGGGCAGGTGTAAAAGATGCCCCCGCCCCGGCCCTGCCGGCAGGAACCGGCTCGGGCCGCGAACGGCACTCATCATCCTGGCCGCCGGGTTCGATGATCGACTACGCTCGCTAGCGGATGCAGCCCGACCCGGGGGTTGGGGCGCGTACTGGCCGTACAGGCCGGGGCGATCGCCGCGACGTCGGCATCCGCCAGCCCGCACGAACGCCATACACCGAGCCGGGCCCGCGGCTAAGAAGCCGCCCCGGGCCACGAACCGGCCGTATCAGAGCCCTTGGGCGCCCCGCCGCAGCCAGTCGTGCACGAACGCCAGCTTGCGATGGGTCGACTCCGCCAGCATGAACGGATAGAGATCGGCCAGGCCCATCGAGCGATTCACGTGGTTGATGCCCACGGCGACCGCGGCTGCGACGTAGATCAGGCGTTCCGAGTCGGTCTCGGTGTACGGATCCCAGCCCGGGCTGGGCAGATCCGGCGATGAGAGCTCGGCCGCGGCGAAGCTGTCGGTGAGGTCGGTCAGGTGCAGCAGGTGCGCCGTGGTCTCGGCCCAGTCCTCATGGGGATGGGCCGAGGCGTAGGTCGTCAGGAAACGCTGATTCCAGTCCGCCGGCGGGCCGTTGCCGTAGTGCCGCTTGAGCGCCTCCCCGTAATCCTCGCGCTCGTCGCCGAACATGTCGCGGAAGGCATCCAGAAAATCGTTGCGAAGACTCAGCCGCCACCAGAGCATATGCGCGATCTCGTGGCGCATGTGACCGACCATGGTGCGATACGGCTCGCCCAGGGCCTGCCGGCGTTTCGTGCGCACCACCGGGTCCGCCTCGGCCACGCTGATGGTGACCACTCCGTCGGCGTGCCCCATGGGCGCCGGCGTGTCGCCGTATTCGCCCAGCATATGAAACACGGGCCGGGTGCCCGGGTCCTCGGGCCGGAACCAGTGCCAGCGCCCCAGGTTGTCCAGAACCCAGCGCTTGGCCGCCTCGGTCTCCGCCCAGTCGGACATCACGTTCTCGATGGACGGATCCGGCGCCAGCGCGGTCATCGCACAGGAGCGACAGAAGGCACCCTGCTCGGGGGCGATCCAGTTGCAGCCGATACGCTCGCGATTGGCGCAGAACGGCGGCATGGGCACGAACGCCCGGGCCTGCGGATCGTAGGCGACCGGCGTACCCTCGGCGGTGGCCAGATTATCGAACCAGAGCGACCCGGATCCGACCGGGTTGTTGAAAACACGCATGCAGCGAGTACTCCGAAAGACGCGTCATTGGGATCAGGCCGACGACTCTACACGCGTTCGGGCCGCCTGAATCATCGTTCGATCTTTATTCTCGACCGGGCACGGCCGGCCGCGGGATAGAATGCCGCCATGATCCCCATTCGCCTCGCCGCTTGAGCCCCGATTTCGCACCGCTCCGTGCCATCGGCTGGCCCCACGAGGGCGCGCCGCCAGCCGGCCGCTGGGCGACGACGATCGCCGGCCATCCCGACGCCCGTCCGGCGCGCGTTGTGGAGCAGCATCGCTCCGGCTATATCGTGTCCGAGGGCCGCGGCGACGGCTTCCGCATCGAATCCCTGCCCGAGTGGCAGCGGCCGGCCACGGCGCCCGAGGCGCGCCCGGCCGTGGGCGACTGGCTTCTGATCAGCGGAAACGCCGGTGGCAAGCCCAGCGCCGTCGCATTGCTCCCGCGGCACAGTGCGATCAAGCGCGCCGTCGCCGGCGAACGTTATGCGCAGCAGGTGATCGCCGCCAATATCGATACGGTGTTCATCGTCTGCGGGCTGGACGGCGACTTCAATCCGCGCCGGATCGAGCGCTATCTGCTACTGGTGCGCGGCGGCGCGCGGCCGGTGATCGTGCTGACCAAGGCCGATACCGATGGCGGACGCGATGGCCCGACCGCGACCGCGGCCCGGGCCCTGGCGACCGAACTCGCCACGCGCGATCTGTCCGTATTCGCCATCAACGCCAGGCAGCCGGAAAGCACAGCCGTCCTGGCGCCCTGGCTGGCGGCGGGCCGAACCGCGGTCCTGGTCGGCAGTTCCGGGGCCGGCAAATCCACGCTGACCAACACACTCGTCGGGCACGAGCGCATGCAGACCGGGACGGTCCGCGAAAAAGACGCGCGCGGGCGCCACACCACGACGCACCGCGCCCTGATCGCCCTGCCCTCCGGCGCCTGCCTGATCGACACACCCGGCATGCGCGAGCTCAAGCCGACCGGCGAGGAAGACCTCGCCGAGACCCACTTCGCCGACCTGGACGCGCTCGCCCGGCGCTGTCGCTTTCGCGATTGCCGGCATCGGCAAGACCCGGGCTGTGCACTGCGCGCAGCGGCGACCGCGGGCACGGTCGACGCCGCGCGTCTGGCGCATTATCTCAAGCTGCACGGCGAGATCGCCGGCGCGGCCGACCGGCGCCTGCACCGCGCCGGCGACAAACCCGGCGGCAAGCCGCCGCCACGACGGCCCCACACCGGCGGCCGACGGCGCTGATC
>NZ_AYKF01000083.1 GCF_003732545.1 Salinisphaera orenii subsp. halophila YIM 95161
ACGCATGGGCCTCAAGGCCCGGCGGCGGCCGGACGAGTCGCGGGTGGTGCGCGCGCGGCTGGCGCCAGAACTGATGCGTGGCGATATCGTGATCATGGATAATCTGGCCGCGCACAAGGTCGCCGGGGTACCCGAGGCCATCGAAAGCGCCGGCGCGTGGCTACTCTACTTGCCGCCGTATTCGCTCGATCTCAATCCCATCGAGATGGCGTTTGCCAAGCTCAAGGCGCTATTGCGGCGCACCGCGGCCCGTACCCGAGCGGCGCTCTGGGACGGGATCGCGGAGGCGTTGCGCCAATTCACCCCGGCCGAATGTCGCAACCTGCTGGCCCATGCTGGCTATAGATGACTCAATAAATAGGCAAAATGCTCTAGTGGGGTTATACCAACTGAATCTTGCGAAAGCTGTACCGCTTCGAGTATTACGATGCCGCTATTTTCCGGGCCGCTCAAATGTCTGCCATAGGTCCGAAAGTTTCATCGCTTGGGCTAGCAGCACCGGCTGATAGCGTGCCCGCATAGCCTCGACGGATACGCGCGCCGACGACGTGCTTACGCTCAGCGCGGCGACAACGGCTCCTGCGGTGTCGCGAATGGGCGCTGCCATGGCGCGCATGCCGAGTTCGATCTCTTCGTCGCTGATTGCGATGCCGTCGTGGCGTACGGCGTCGATTCGCTCGAGCAGTGCCGGCAGCTCGGTGCATGTTTTTGGGGTACGGCGGACGCGATCGTTGTCGGCCAGCTTGGCCTTAGCGCGCTCGATCGGTAGGTCGCTGATGAGCACACGGCCGGTCGCGGAGCAATATATGGGCAGACGACCGCCGACCTTGACGCCGGTGGTCACCACGCGAGAAGTCTCGGCGCGGGCGACGAAAACCGATTCGTCGTTTTCGAGCATCGTAATCGAAACGGGATCCTCGAGCGTGTCGCGCATGCTGTCGAGCATCGACTGTGCCGCCTCGGTGAACGAGGTCGGCTTTGTATAGCCACGCGATAATCGGATGAGGCGCGCGCTGGGCTTGAAGTATTGGTCGGCGTCGCGTTCAACGTACCCCAGTTCCGCTAGCGTCAATAGACAACGGCGCGCGGTCGCTCGAGAAATGCCGATATGCCGAGCGGCTTCCGCAGATGTGAGTGTGTATCGAACGCCGTCGAACATTTCGATGATAGCCAGTCCCTTGGCCAGGCCGGCCATCCACTCCGCTGGACGCGCCTTGGCGTCGAATGTTTTGTCGCGCGGGGTTGACACGATGAAATCTCCCAAATAGTGTTGTTCGAAAGTCGAACAAGCGTTCGATAATCGAACGATAATTGCGATTCAATGCTAGCGGAGATCGAAACCGATGAATATAAGAAACGACATCGCCCCACCCACCGAATGGCCGGAAGGCCAGCTCAGCCGGGTGCCGTACTGGACCTTCCAGCGCGAGGATGTCTATGCCCGTGAACAGGCGCGTATCTATCAGGGCAAGACCTGGAACTATCTCTGTCTCGAAGTGGAGATCGCCGAGCCCGGCGATTACGTGGCGACCCATATCGGCGATACGCCGGTGATCGTCACCCGCGCCGAAGACGGCGAAATCTATGCGTTCGAGAACCGCTGCGCGCATCGCGGCGCGCTGCTCGCGCTCGACGATCGCGGCAAGGCCAAGGATTTCACCTGCGTCTATCATGCCTGGACCTACAGCCTGCAGGGCGATCTCACCGGTATCGCCTTCAAGGACGGTATCGGTGGCAAGGGCGGCATGCCCGACAACTTCTGCATGGCCAAGCACGGGCCCATGAAGCTGCGCGTGACCACGCTCTACGGGCTGGTCTTCGGCAGCTTCTCCAACGAAGTGCCGGCGATCGAGGAATACCTCGGCGATGAAGTCCTGGCCTGTGTCGAGCGCGTACTCAAGGGTCGCAAGCTCGAGGTGATCGGCCGTTTCACCCAACAGCTGCCCAACAACTGGAAGCTGTATTTCGAGAACGTCAAGGACAGCTACCACGCCTCGATCCTGCATCTGTTCTTCACGACCTTCGAAATCAATCGTTTGTCGCAGAAGGGCGCGATCATCGTCAGCGAAGACGGCGGCAACCATGTCAGCTATTCGGCGATCGATCCCGACGCCGAACGCGACGAGGATTACGCCAAGGAAAAAATCCGCTCGGAAAGCGACTATCGCCTGGCCGACCCGTCGTTGCTCGACAACTTCGAAGAATTCGGTGATGGCGTGACGCTCCAGATTCTGTCGGTATTCCCCGGCTTCGTGCTGCAGCAGATTCAGAACTGCATCGCCGTGCGCCAGATCATTCCGCAGTCGGTCGAGCAGACCGAGCTCAACTGGACCTATCTCGGCTTCACCGACGACACCCCCGAGCAGCGCCGGATCCGGCTCAAGCAGAGCAACCTCGTCGGTCCGGCCGGCTATGTCTCGATGGAAGACGGCTGCGTGGGCGGTTTCGTACAGCGCGGCATTGCCGGCGTGCCGGAACACAGCTCGATCATGGAAATGGGCGGCCATGATGCCCAGTCGAGCGAAAGCCGGGTAACCGAAGCCTCGATCCGCGGCTTCTGGAAAGCCTACCGTCGGGAGATGGACGTATGACGGGCGTACCACTCAGCCAGAGCGAACTGTTTCATCTGATCGCCCGTGCGCAGGCGGCCTATACGCGCTGTGTCGATGACGAACGAGCCCAGAGCTGGCCGGATTTCTTTACCGAGTCCTGTCTCTATGTCGTGACCACGGCCGACAACTATGCCGCCGGCTTCGAGGCCGGCCTGATGTATGCCGATAGCCGCGGCATGCTCGAGGACCGTATTTCGGCGCTCAACGAGGCCAATATTTACGAGCAACAAAGCTATCGACATCTGCTGGGCCAGCCGGATATCCGCAATGTGAGCGACGACGGCATCGACGTCGAGACCAGTTTCATGGTCGTGCGCATCATGCGCAACGGCGGCACGAGCGTGTTCGCTTCCGGGCGCTATATCGACCGCTATGTCGTCGAACAAGGGCGCGCCCTTCTGGCCAAGCGCATCGTCGTGTGCGACAGCAAGACGATCGATACCCTGCTGGCGTTGCCGTTATGAGCGCTGCGTTCGTGGTGGCCGTGCCGATCGGCGATCCGAACGGCATCGGCCCGGAGATCGCGATCGCCGCGGCGCAGGCGCTGGCCGCAGGCTCGCCGGTGCGTGCGGTGCTGGTAGGCGATGCCCATGTGCTCGAGCACTACGCGGCGGCCGTAGGGGTGGCACTACGCCGCTGGGCGCCGGGCGCGCCGCTGTCGACGGGGGCTACGGATACCGTCGATATGGTCGATGTGGCCGCGCTGCCTGCCGAGGCCTTTCGGCCCGGCGACTGTGGCCCGGCCTCGGGCGCCGCGACCGTGGCCTATCTCAAGGCCGCCATCGAACTTACCGCCTCGGGCGACGCGCAGGCGATCGTCGGCTGCCCACATCACGAGGGCGCGGTTAACGCATCGGGTACCCCGTTCCAGGGTTATCCCGCGCTGTTGGGCGAACTTACGCACGCCGAAGCCGATTCGGTGATCCTGATGCTGGAAGGCGGCGGATTTCGTATTGCCCACGTCACTTTGCACGAGTCGGTGGTCAACGCGGTCACCCGTGTCAACGAGGCCATGGTGGTGCGCGCGGCCGAGATCACGCTCGCGGCGCTGGCGCGTCGCGGTATCGACAAGCCGCGGCTGGGCATATTCGGGATCAACCCGCATGCTGGCGAGAACGGCCTGTTCGGTCACGAGGACGAGCAGGTGACGCGCCCGGCGGTCGCCCGTCTGAAGCAAGCCGGCCATCGTATCGAAGGCCCGCTCGGCGCGGATCTGATGCTGTCGGAAGATCGTTGCGACGGCTATGTCGCCATGTTTCACGATCAGGGCCATATCCCGATCAAGCTCCTGGCCCAACGTGAAAGCGTGGCCTATTCGCTGGGCGCGGATTTCATGTTCGCAAGTGTGGGGCACGGCAGCGCGCCGGATATCGCGGGCCAGGGCAAAGCGGATCACCGGCCCTTGCTCGCCACGCTGAATGCGATCGCCGGGAATGTTGCCGCCTAGCGCCGTGAAAGGAGCCGAAATGCAAAGACAGATCACAGTTGCCGGCCGCGAGACGGTTTTCCCCTGCGGCGAAAGCGAAACCGTGCTCGATGCGGCCGAACGGGCCGGTTGGGGCCTGCCCTATTCCTGTCGCAAGGGCGTGTGTTCGAGCTGCGAAGCACGGGTCGTGTCCGGTGAAGTCGCCTGCGGGCCCGGCGCGCGCCGCGAGAACGGGCCGCTGGACGCGGTCAAGCTATGCCAGGCGGTGCCGCTGACCGATATCGAGATCGATCCGGTCTATATCACCGATCGCACGCCCCCGGCGCGTCGGCGTATGCAGGCCCATGTTTTTCGTATCGATACCCCGTCCGCCGACGTGCGTATCGTGCACCTGCGTTTTCCGATCGGCCGGCGGGTGCCGTTTCAGGCCGGGCAGTACGTCAAACTGCTGCTCGACGACGACCTGAGCCGCAACTATTCGCTGGCCAATCCGCCGCGCGACAACGATGCGGTTCAATTGCACGTGCAGCGATTGCCCGGCGGCTATTTTTCGGACCGGGTTCTCGGCGGTCTGAACGTCGGCGATGCGCTTGAACTCGAGATGCCGTTCGGCCTGTTCACGCTGTCGGACAGCGACGACGCCCGAACCATTCTGCTGGCCACCGGTACCGGCTTCGCGCCGATCCGCTCGATCCTCCAGGATCTGGTGCGCCGCCGGGTCAACCGTCGCGTCTGGTTGTACTGGGGCGCGCGTACGCGTGACGAGATCTACCAGTTCGAGCAGATGCAGGCGCTGGATCAACGCTACGACTGGTTCTCGTTCGTGCCGGTGCTGTCGCGACAATCGCAGGCGCCGGCATGCCGGCAGGGCTATGTGCAGTCGGCGGTGCTCGAAGATCATCCCGATCTGGCGGACTACGAAGTCTATGCCTGCGGCAGCCAGACGATGGTCCAGGCCGCCCACGACCGGTTGATCGAAGACGGCGGCTTGGACGAGGCGAATTTCTATTCAGACGTCTTCGTGCCGGCCACAACGGAATGAAAACACGGCGACAGACCGTGGCTTAGAAACCCATCCACCCAGAAGGCGTGCCCAACGCAGCACGCGATGCGATAGAGAGGAAACGATGATAAGAAACAAACGATTCGGCAAAGCGTGTATTGCGCTGCTAGGTGCTGCGATGACGTTGCTGTCGAGCGCGGCGATGGCCGACATCATGGTCATGGGCGGCAACCCCACCGGCAGCCTGTTCTACGCACAGTCCCAGGCGATCGCCTCGACGATCGGCCGGCATACCGATCTGCGCGTGGACGTGTTGCCCCAGTCCAGCACCGTGTTTTTCCCGATGTTCATGACCGGCGAAGCCGATATCGGCCTGGCCAGTCCGATCGGCGCGCTGTTGGCCGCCGATGCCGAAGGCCCGTACGACGGGGCCAACGGGGGCAAGGGCTATCGCATGAAAACCGTCATGCTCGGCTCGCCGATCCGCCTGTCGCTGGTAGTGCGCAAGGGCGCCGGTATCGACTCGGTGGCGGATCTCGAGGGCAAGCGGGTCGTGGCCAACTACGGTGCATTCGCTGGTTCGACGATCACCGCGCTGGCGGTACTGGCGAACGGCGGTTTGAGCCGTGACGACGTGTCCGTGGTGAACGTGTCGAGCTATCCGGGAGGCGTACGCGCGGTGATGGAAGGCCGTGCCGATGCCGCGGTCGGCTCGGTGGGCAGCGGCATACTGCAACAGCTCAATGCCCAGAGTGGCGCCAAGATCCTGCCGATCGATCCCTCGGAGGACGCCATGGCGCGCTCTAAAGCCGTCGGGCCGGCCTTCGTGCCGCTATTGGTCGAGAAAGGCAGTTCGGTCGGCGTGGCCGAGGACACCTATACCCTGAGCTATGCGGAAACCATCTATGCCCGCCCCGACCTGGACCATGCCAAGGTCACGGCCGTGATCGATGCGCTCTGGGCGCACCACGACGAGCTGCCGAAAGTGCATCGCAGCCTGTCGACCTGGACACCCGATCGCTTCGTCAGTACCCAGGCCGCGTTGCCCTACCATCCGGCGGCGATCGCGTATTACAAGGAAAAGGGTGTGTGGACCGACGACATGGCCCAGCGCCAGAAGCAGCTGCTTGCCGAAGAAGCCGAGCGCGCGAAACGCTGATTCGCGCCGGCGCACTGTCATAGCCCGCAGGGCGATGCGTTCGCGTAGCGAGACTGTGGTTGGCCCGGCGTCATGTCGGGCCAACCGCGGTGCGACCGATAGGCGGCGAGCGGCCCGGGGTCGAAAGAGGAGATTACGGTGTTACAGAATCGAAGGCCTCTGACAGGGCTATGGGCCCTGTTCGCCCGCCTGATGGCGGCGCTGGTGCCCGTGTCGACGATCGTCTACGTGTCGCGGGTGTTACCGGACATGGGCTTGATCGTCTACAAGGAACAGTTCCTGGCGTTTTTTCTGACGCTTTGTCTGGCCCTGACTTTCATGACCGTGCCGGCGCGTGCGGCGCACAAGCAACAGGCACACGTGCCCTGGTATGACGTGATCCTGGTGCTCGCGGCGCTCGCGATCGGCGGCTACATTTCGTTCGAATATGGCTCGCTGATCACCACGATGGGGTTGATCACCGACGACAAGGTCCTTGTCAGCGCTATCGGTGTCGTGCTGCTGCTCGAGGCGGCCCGCCGCCAGGCGGGCTGGGTGATGGTCGGGCTGGCCCTGGTCGCGCTGAGCTATGCCTATTTCGGCCATCATCTGTCCGGCGTTTTCGAAACCCGCGTGATCGGGCTCGACCGGCTGCTCATCTATAACTATCTGGGCACCGGCGCGATCCTCGGTACGCCGTTATACGTGGCGGCCACCATCGTTGCGGCGTTCGTGTTGTTCGGTCAGGTGTTGTTCCTGGTCGGCGGCGGCGATGCGATTTCCAACTTCGCCTTCGCCTTGATGGGCCGTCGCCGCGGCGGCCCGGCCAAGGTGGCGGTGCTGTCGAGCGCCTTTTTCGGCTCGCTGTCGGGTAGTGCCTCGGGCAATGTCGCGACCACCGGTATGCTGACGATCCCGATGATGCGTCGCGTGGGGTATAGCGATACCAAGGCAGCCGCGATTGAGGCGGTGGCGTCCACTGGAGGCCTGGTACTGCCGCCGGTCATGGCTGCGACCGGCTTCCTGATGGCTGAATTCCTCGGTATTCCGTACAGCACGGTGGCCATCGCCGCCGCGATCCCGGCGCTGCTGTTCTATCTGTGTGTCTACCTTCAGGTGGACATGGAGGCGGGGCGCAACGGTATCACCGGCTGGCAGGGCGATGACCTGCCGGGCTTGCGTCGTTCGTGTATCGAGATACTGCCGGTCGTTCTGCCGTTCGCCGGGCTGCTCTATACCTTGTTCGCGCTGTACTGGAGCCCGGCGGCGTCCGCGTTCATGGGTACTGGCATCACGATTATCGTCAGTCTCGCACTGGCCTGGATGCGTCAGAGTGCGCGTGGCTATTTCAACGTGATCGCGACGGCGGGTGAAGCAGTCGTGTTCATCGCGATCATGTGTGCCGTTGCTGGCCTGGTCGTCGGTTGTCTGGGGTTAACCGGGCTGGGATCGAGTCTGGCCCAGAATCTGGTCACATTGTCGGGCGGCAGCGTCTGGTTGCTGCTGGGCTTCGCCGCGATCGGCTGTATCGTGCTCGGAATGGGCGTGCCGGTCACTGCGACCTATATCATTCTCGTGATCCTTGTCGGGCCGGCACTGGTGGAAGTCGGAGTCGACGATCTGAGCGCGCACATGTTCGTGTTCTATTTCGGTACGCTCTCATTCTTGACGCCGCCGGTCTGTCTTGCGGTGTTCGTAGCGGCATCGATCGCACAGTCGCCGCCCATGCGTACAGCCGGTTATGCGCTTCGGTTCGCGATCGTCGCTTATTTGATTCCATTCGTGTTCGTGTTCAATCCGGCGTTTCTGTTCCAAGGAACGTGGTTGGAGATCGCGAACGCGACGGTAGCCGGTATTGTCGGTGTGTTCCTTCTGTCGGCAGGTCTGGTCGGTTACCTGAAGGCGCCGCTGTCGATCGCATTACGCGTACTGCTCGTAGGTGCGGGGCTGGTCGCTCTATTCCTATGCGGCACGTCCTGGCTGGTAACGCTGTTTGCGGTCGCCTTACTTATCGTAGTGAGCCGTTATAAATTCGGTTCCTCGGACAAGCGTACGCTGGGTTCGGCACCTGTCAGCTAAGGGCGTTACGATCGGGTAACGGGTGTTCGATAGCGCGACTGTCTGCGAGTGACGCCGGGCCAAACCCGGCTTTTATCGGTTCAATGGCGTGTTTGCCGCAGTGCTTGCGACTCTAATTTTTTAGTTTCACCGAACAGAACCGGGGAAGACCGTCCGTATTTGCAGGATGCAGGCCTGTAAGCGTAGCCGCCCGCCGCTTGATCACGCTCATGGTGTTGATGCGTTCAGCGCACTGGTATGCAGCGGGTGGCCAGAGCTTGATGCGTTCGGCACAGCGCTGCCGCCATTCGCGGCGGCTGACCCTGGCCCCGCATGCCACTGTGCAGGCCTACTTAGCACCGTAGGCCCGTGGGCATCCCGCTGTTGCCGACACGGTCTGATCCCGCTTATGCCGCTTGTGGGCTGTCCGCAGACGGCGATTGGCGGCCGGTAGTTTGTCCAAATGGATCTGCTGGCCCGGTTTGGGTCGATCCCGAACAAGGCTGTAAAGCTGGCCACCGCCTGGGTCGGCGCCGAGCCGGGCGGCTGATCGCTTTCGCAAGGTGGTGGTCGGCGCTGGTAGGGCCAGTGCCCGTCCCACTGTTCTTATTTGTGGCGGCCGCATCGATCGCAGCACACGCGCCGACGCGTCGTGATCGCCACCAGGGCGTTGAACACGGGTTGATCGCGCACGCGGCGTTGTACGCCCTCGCGCACCTATGCGCAGTCCAATGCCTTACGCATCGGCGGTAGATGAATCCAGGCGTGCCGCCGGGCGCGAAGTTTGTGCCTGCTATGGGGGAGTGGGCGCTGGAGCACCAAGGTCGATTGGCTATCGAAGCTTGCTGACTTCTTTCTCGCCGTGCGATCGGAAATATTCGATTTCCGATAGCCCCGGCTTTCGTCACCGAGACAGACAGGTGTCGCAGTTACAGGCGGGTGACGGTGTGCCGTTCAGGCTTCGAGCATCTCGAACGGAAGGCCTACATAGTTTTCGGCGATCGTGGTCAGGCCCGCGGTCGAGTTCGTGTAGTAATCGTGCTCCGCGCGCTGCATACGGCTTAGGAAGTTGTCGTTGTCGGAGAATGTATGCAGGTTGGTGGTCATCCACCAGGCAAAACGCTCGGATTTCCAGACCCGGCGCAGGCAGGTTTCGGAATAGCGTGGCAGCAGGTCGCCACGCCCTTCTTCGTAGATCTTGCAGAGCAGACGAAACGCCGTGTTCACGTCGCTACAGGCCAGGTTCAGGCCCTTGGCGCCGGTCGGCGGCACGATATGCGCCGCGTCGCCGAGCAGCAACAGGCGCCCGTGCTGCATGGGTTCGGCCACGAAGCTGCGCAGCGGTGCGACGCTCTTCTCGATCGATTCGCCGGCCACCAGCCGATTGGCGACGTGCTCGGGCAGGCGCCGCTTGAGTTCGGCCCAGAAGGCGTCGTCCGACCAGTCGTCGGCGTCTTCGGTATCGGGCACCTGGATGTAATACCGGCTGCGCGTGGACGAGCGCATGCTGCACAGTGCGAAGCCGCGATCATGACTGGCATAGATGAGTTCGTCGTCCACGGGCGGAGTGTCCGCCAGTAGGCCGAGCCAGCCGATCGGGTACTCGCGCTCGAATATGCGCAGCCGATCTTCGGGAATACAGGTGCGCGCGACGCCGTGAAAGCCGTCGCAGCCAGCGATATAGTCGCAGTCTAGGCGTTTTTCCTCGCCGTCGTGAGTGAAGGTCAAATAGGGCGTATCGCTTTCCAAATCGTGCGGCTGTACGTCGTCGGCTTCGTAGAACGTGGTCGCGCCCACCTCTTCCCGCGCGTTCATGAGATCGCGGGTGACTTCGGTCTGACCATAGACGATTACGGTCTTGCCGCCAGTGAGCTCCTCCAGGTCGACACGAACCTGACGCCCGCCGAAGGCCAGGGCGAAGCCGGTATGCGGCAGGCCTTCGCTGTCCATGCGATCGGCCACGCCGGCTTCACGCAGCAGATCGGCGGTGCCCTGTTCGAGCACGCCCGCTCGAATACGCGAGAGTACGTATTCGCCCGAACGGCGTTCGAGGATGACGTTGTCGATGCCCCGGCGTGCCAGCAGTTGGCCGAGCAGCAGCCCGGATGGCCCGGCGCCGATGATGGCGACCTGTGTCTTCATGGCGATCTCCTCGTGAACGGCGCGCGATCGAATGTCGCGGCGTGTTTAGTCGTTGGTCTGAGAGGCTTGTTCTAAAAGTCGAAAAACAGCGTTTCCTGCGGGCCCTGCAGATGGATCTCGAAGCGATAGCGCGCGGTTTCGCCGTCGGATTCGCGCCGGGCGACCAGCGTGTCGCGACGGCTGGGCGGCAGGCCGTTGAAAAACGGGCAGGCCGCGTTCGCCGTGCTCTCGTCATCGAAATGCAGCCGCGTGTTCAAATGGATATTGATACCGCGGGCGAACAGCATCAGATTGATATGCGGTGCCATCTCGCCGCCGTTCGGGTGCGTGACTCGACCAGGCTTTACGCTTTGAAACGACCACTGGCCGGCGTCGTTCTCGCCCGGCGCGCTGCGCCCGAAGCCGCGAAACGCGCGATCGGTTCGAAAATCGGTCTGATAGACGCCGTTCGCGTCGGCCTGCCAGGCCTCGACCAGAATATCTTCGACCGCGTCGCCGTTGCCGTCGATCACGGTGCCGACGATCTCGATCGGTTCGCCTTCGGCCGCGGTGGTGGCGATCGTCGGGCCGATCTCGTCGTCGCGTGGCGGCAGGCCGGCCACTTCCAGCGCCAGGCCGATATGAACATAGGGTCCGGCCGTCTGCGAGGGCGATTCGGGATACATGAGGCCGCCGTCTTTTGTCGGTTGTGTCATGGCTTATGTCCTGTCTCGTAAGTTTCTTGCCTCTGTGAGCAGGCGTAATCGGCGTGTCTGGCAAGGTGTAGGGCCTGTTCACGTTTCGTGCGAGTCCGCGCCAAGCGCTGTTCTGCGGCAAGACGAGGCGTAGCACGTGCCGCGCAGTCATTCTGCGCAAGCGTGCTAGAACGCTGGATTGCCGCAAAACAGCGCTTGTCCCGAAGGGTTGGGCCGCAAATCGCGCTCTGCGGCGTTGCGAGTCTGGGCCGTGGCACACCACGACGCGGCGACTCGCGCCTTGCAGAACACGATTTGCGGTCTCCAACGCGGCGCCCGGACGAAACGTCAACAGGCCCTAGGGCCGCGTCGTAGCGGCGCCTGCGGCGAGGTTTTACAACGCCGGCAGGCGCGACGAGTGCGCTGCGCAACGCAAGGTTACGTGCGAGGCAGGACATCACCCCTGGTTCTCGAAATAGGTCTGCAGCGCGCCGCGGGTGACGATATCGAAGCGGTACGCCAGGCTGTCCATCGGCCGCGAGCCGGCCTTGTCCAGGCGGGCGACGAGCGTGTCGATCGCGTCGGGGTCGTTGAGCGTATGCATGATCGGGCACAGCGGAATCAGCGGGTCGCCCTCGAAGTAGAGCTGCGTGATCAACCGGGTGCTGATCGCAGGACCCATCACCGACACATGGATATGTGCCGGGCGCCAGGAGTTCACATCGTTGGGCCACGGATAAGGGCCCGGCTTGATGGTACGAAAGCGATACCAGCCGTCGGCATCGGTCACGGTCCGGCCCACGCCGCCGAAATTCGGATCGAGCGGCGCCATATAGGCGTCTTTCTTGTGCCGATAGCGCCCGCCGGCGTTGGCCTGCCAGATTTCGACCAGCGTGCCGGGCACGGGTTTGTTGTACTGATCGACGACCCGGCCATAGACGATGATGCGCTCGCCGATCGGCAGACCGTCGCGGTCCGTGCCGGGGCGAAAGTTCAGCAACAGGTCGTTATCGACCGGGCCCAGCACGAAATTGTCGAAATCGGGGCCGGTGAGCTCGGAGGCGGTCGGCGTCTGCAGGCTGACCAGCGACTGCTGCGGCGAGCGTGCGACTGTGGTCTTGTAAGCGGGCGCATAAGGTCGCGGGTGCCAGCCGCGATCACGCATGACGAAGGCGGTACGGTCGTTCTGCGCCATGTAAATCTCCTGCATGGCACGCTGCGCACGGCCTATAGCTCGCACGCGACGTGTTTTGTTATCTATTCGATTGTGGCGAATCGATGACGATTGCCAAGTGAAAGTCGGGCGACTCGATATAACCTATAGGTTATTTAATTTATAGGACACCGGATACGCGGCGGCCACGTCGCGCAGGCAATCACAGAAATCTTCGACCGCACGCGGGGTCGGTTGACTGGTGTTCACCGCATAACCTACGGAACCGCCGCGTGCTTCGATTGGCTGGGCCAGTCGTACGAGCGTGCCGGCGGCGATGGCTTCGCGGGCGGTATCCTGCGGCGTGATCCATACCGCGTCGGACATGAGCGCATAGCGTGTGCTCAACGGCAACGACAGGGTTTCCACGGCCAGGCGCGGCGGTTCGGCCGCCTGTTCGACCCAGAATCGTTCGAGCTGTTCGCGCAGGGTAGTACCGCGCGGCGGCACAACCCACGGGTAGGCCATGAGGGCGGGGGTGTCCGGTGCGTGGCTGCTCGTCAGCAACGGATGATCGCGCCGCACGACGGCGATCAGCGGCTCGTAGTAGAGATGCTGGAATTGCAGGTCGCGAATCTCTTCGGCCTCGCTCATGCGCCCGAGCACCAGATCCAGCTCGCCCAGGCGCAGGCGTGCCAGCAGAGCGGCGCTGGTGCCGGTATCCACTTCCATGCGCAGGTCGGGCTGGCGAGCATGCAGGCGATACAGCACTTCGGGCAGCAGCCCGCCTTCGACGTTGGACAGCGCGCCCAGACGTACCACGGTTTCGACGGTGTCCTGGCGGATCGCATCGATGCCTTCGCGTAGCGAACGCAGAGCGGGTGCGGCATGACGCAGCAGGGTGCGCCCGGCCGGGGTCAGGCGAACGCCGCGGGGCAGGCGTTCGAACAGCTTGACGCCGAGGCTCTCCTCGAGCTCGCGGAGGGTCTTGGAAATACCCGGCTGGGTGATCGACAGCGCCTCGGCGGCGGACTTGATCCGCCCCAGCCGTGCTACCTCCTGAAAGGCGACCAGATGGCGCAGCTTGATCGGCGAATGAATCACGGGATCGTCAGCGATCGAGCGGCGGCGTCATGAAGCCACTATCGGTTACGGCGCAGCGCTCGAGCCCCAACCCTGCTCCTTGGCGAGCTTGAAGGCATGATTGGCGGCCGGCACGCCGGCATAAATCGCGACATGCATCAGCGCCTGGCGCAGTTCGGCTTCGCTTACGCCGATGCGCTGCGCGGTCTTGAGATGCAGGATCAGCTCGCCATCGCGTCCGAGCGCGGCGAGTATGGCGGTCGTGATCAGGCTGCGTTGGGTGCGTGACAGATCGGGATTGCCCCAGAGCTCGCCCCAGGCATAGCGGGTGATCAGGTCCTGGAAGGACGCATCCAGCGTTGTGGCCGACGCGCCGGCACGCTCGACGTGTTCGCTGCCCAGTACCGATTTGCGCGTTTCCAGGCCTTGGGCATAGGTCAGCGGCGGGGCGTTGTCGTCGTCGTTCGTAGCGAAGGCGTGAAGCAAGCTATCAGTAAAGGCATCGCTGTCTTCGACGGACGGCACATGGGCCACGTCGTCGATCGTGTCCAGCGGCGCGCCGCCGAGTTCGTCGGCCAATGCTTCGAGCGCCGACACCGGCGTGGCCGGGTCCTCGGCGCCGGCGATCAAGCAAACCGGGCGATCGACGCCGGCCAGCTTGCCGCGGAAATCGGCTTCGGCGAGCAGTTCGCACAGCCGGGCATAGCTTTCATCGTCGGTACGTGCGAGCTGATGCGTCCAGCCGGCAACCCCCGCCGGCTGCTGATCCTTGTAGGCATCGGCGAACCAGCGCTGCGAGAGTTCGGCGGCCATCTGTTCGAGGCCTTCGCTACGCACACGCGCAGCGCGCTGTTGCCAGGCGTCCGGCGTGCCGATCGCCGCGCCGGTATTGGTAAGCACCACGCGATCGAGCCATTCCGGCGCGTCGAGCAGCAAGGCCTGGCCGATCACGCCGCCGATCGAGGTGCCGACGAACCCACAGCGTTCGACGCCGAGCGCTGCCAGCAACGCCTGCGCGTCGCGGGCGAGATCGCGCGCGGTCACGGCCGTGCTAGCCGGCGCACTGGCGCCGTGGCCGGGCAGGTCCCAGCGAATACACCGATAGCGCCCGCGCAGACGCGCGACGACATCGGCCCAGACCTGTTGCGACATGCCCAGCGGGTGCGCGAACAAAACCGCGGGCAGGGCCGTTTCCCCGCTCTCCTGATAACAGATCACCCGCCCGTTGCATTCGACAAACGCCATGACTCGGCTCCTGCGTGTTAGACGTGCTCAATGACGGTGGCGATGCCCTGGCCGACACCGATACACATCGTGCAAAGCGCATAGCGGGCATCGGTACGCGCCATTTCGTGCAGAGCGGCACTGACGATACGCACGCCCGACATGCCCAGCGGATGGCCGAGCGCGATCGCGCCGCCGTTGGGATTCACGTAGGGGGCGTCGTCGGGCACGCCGAGTTCGCGCAGGCAGGCCAGCGACTGGCTGGCGAACGCTTCGTTGAGCTCGATGATATCCATCTGGTCGATGGTCAGACCCAGGCGATCCAGCAGCTTGCGCGAGGCATAGACCGGGCCCATGCCCATGATGCGCGGCTCCACGCCGGCGGTGGCCATACCGAGAATGCGTGCCTTGGGCTGCAGATCGAACTGCTTGATCGCCTCGTCGCCGGCTACCAGCAGCGCGCCCGCGCCGTCGTTCACGCCCGAGGCGTTGCCGGCGGTTACGGTGCCGTTGCTTCGAAACGGCGTCGGCAGCTTGGCGAGTTTCTTGACCGTCGTACCGGCGCGCGGATGCTCGTCGGTATCGAATACGAGCGGGTCCTGCTTGCGGCGCGGAATTTCGATCGGGGTGATCTCTTCAGCCAGCCGGCCGGCTTCACGGGCGGCTTCGGCCTTTTCCTGCGAGCGTACGGCGAAGGCGTCCTGATCCTCGCGCGAGACCTTGTACTGCTCGGAGACGTTCTCGCCGGTCTCGGGCATGGAATCGATGCCGTACCACTCTTTCATCAGCGGATTGACGAAACGCCAGCCGATGGTGGTGTCCTCGAGAATCTGCTGGCGGCTATAGGCGGACTCGGCCTTGGCCAGCACATAGGGAGCGCGCGACATGGATTCCACGCCGCCAGCCAGCATCAGCTTCGTTTCGCCGGCACGAATCGCGCGTGCGGCGGTGCCGATCGCGTCCATGCTGGAGCCGCACAGACGGTTGATCGTCGCGCCCGGCACGCTCGTCGGCAGGCCGGCCAGTAGCGCACTCATGCGCGCGACGTTGCGGTTGTCTTCGCCGGCCTGGTTGGCACAGCCCATGAGCACGTCGTCGATCGCCGCCGGGTCGAGATTCGGCGCCTGTGCGATGACGGCCTTGATGATATGCGCCAGCATGTCGTCCGGACGGATACTTGCCAGCATGCCGCCGAAGCGGCCGACCGCTGTACGGGCGGGATGGCAGAGATAAACGTTCTCGGACATGTTTAGGCCTCGCTGTGGTGTTTTTCGGTGCGCGCCTTGAGATCGCGCAGCACCTCGAGTTCGTGATCGTCGGGCTCCGGCGTTTCGCCCAGATCGGCGGCGAAACGGATCGCCCAGCCGGTGGCCTCTTCAACCTGCGCCCGGGTCACGCCCGGATGCAGGGAGGTTACCGTGAGTTCCTTGGTTTGCGTATCGGGCTGCATCACACACAGATCCGTGATGATGCGCGTCGGGCCGCGGCCGATGTTGGGCACGTTGTCGCGGGCGGTCCCGTCACGGCCGAAACCGACCGTGGTGATGAAATCCGCCGCGTCCACGAACGTGCGCTTGGAATGCTTGAGGGTGATGAATATCTCGCCCGTACAGGTCGCCATTTCCGGCGCGCCGCCGCCGCCCGGCAGGCGGACCTTTGGCTGGGTGTAGTCGCCGATCAGCGTGGTATTCAGGTTCGCATACTTGTCGACCTGGGCAGCACCCAAAAAACCGACGTCGATCTGGCCGCCCTGGACCCAGTAGCGAAACATCTCGGGCACCGACACAGTGGTCAACGCCGTTTCGCACAGTTCGCCGTCGCCGATCGACAGCGGCAGTACCTCGGGCTTGGTCTGCAAGGTCCCGGATTCGTAGATGAGTACGACATCCGGCGCGTGCGTGAGACGGGCCAGATTGGCTGCTTCGCTGGGCAGGCCGATGCCCACGAAACAGCTCTGGCCGTTGTGCAGCGCACGCGCTGCGGTGACCGTCATCATTTCCGAGGAATCGTAGCGCTCGCTCATGCCGTGTCTCCGTTGTCCTGTCCTGCGGCAAAGACGTGTTCGTCCAGCCAGGCGGTGAACGCTTCGCGGTCGCGGGCGATCGCGTCCCAGTCCTTGTAGAACTTGTTGGAGCGTGAATAGTAGCCGTGGGTATAGGAGGGCTTCGCGCCAGCGGGCGCTTCGACGACGGCCGAGATCACCCAGCCCGGGATCACGCAGGCATTGGCATGCACGTCGAGCTCGTCGACGATCTCTTCCACGGTCACGATCGAATGCGTGGCCGCCAGCACGGCCTCTTTCTGGACGCCGATGATGCCTTTGACGAGCACGTTGCCGTTCCGGTCGGCCTTCTGCGCATGCACGATCGACACATCCGGACGTATCGCGGGCACCGCGGCCAGCCGCTCGCCGGTAAACGGGCATTCGATGAACTTGATCTGATCGTTGACCTTGGGCAGATCCGAGCCGATATAACCACGCAGCACCGCCAGCGGCAGACCCGAGGCGCCGGCCTCGAAGGCGTTGGCCATGGCCGCATGACTGTGCTCGAGGATCTCGATCTGATGCGGCCAGCCTTTTTCGACCGCGTCGCGCAGCCGATGCAGCGAGCCGACGCCCGGATTGCCGCCCCAGGAGAAGATCAGTTTGCTGGCACAGCCGGCGCCGATCATCTGGTCGTAGATCAGGTCGGGCGTCATCCGGATGAGGGTGAGATCGCGTTTTTTCTGGCGGATGACTTCGTGGCCCGCCGCGAACGGAATGAGATGGGTGAAGCCCTCCATCGCGACGGTGGCCCCATCGGTGACGTAACGGGCGACGGCATCATGCAGCGAGAGAAACTCTGCCATGGGACTAGCCTTTCGGTTTGTGCGCTAAACGAACACGAGTTTGCATAGCGAATAACCTAAAGCGTGGCGGCATGAGCGTCAACGCTGGCGACCGTTTCGCTTGCCGGATGGCCGCTCGGCCGCTGCGCTAGAACGATTCGAGCGCGCGACGAACACGGGCGACCTGGGCCGCGCTCGCGCCGGTATGGGCGGCCGGGTCGACGGCCGCGCGCACCGCCTCGGCGTCGAATACGGCGCTGATTTCGGCGTGGTCGAGGAGTATGTCGGCGAGCTCGCGATGGCTTTCGGCCGCCTCGTGGGTGGCCTGGGCGACCAGTTCGGCGGCGCGTTCGTGCGCCACGCGTTCGGCCAGGAAAGCCGTGATCGGCGCGGTGAGAATCGCGCCGCCGGTCAGCGCCAGGTTGCGCCGCATCGCCTGGGTATGCACATCGAGCCCGGCCAGTAGCTGTTGCAGGGTTTCCAGTGCGCCCTCGACGAAAAGCACGGCATCGACCAGCGGGGCCCATTCGGCGTGCCATTCACCCAGACCGCGTTCCATCGGCTGGGCGCCGGCGTTGTGCAACAGGGCCACGGCCGAATGGACCTGACGCGCGGCGGCGCGGATACGCGCACAGCCCACCGGGTTGCGCTTGTGCGGCATGGAAGACGAGCCGCCGGCGCCGGTCGAGGCCGGCTCGCTGACTTCGCCGACCTCGGTCTGGGCCATCAACGCCACGTCGAGGGCGATCTTTTCCCCGGCCACGGCCACCGCACCCAGGGCATCGCCGAGGGCGAGGATCGGCTGGCGATCGGTATGCCAGGGCAGCACCGGACAGGCCAGGCCGAGTTCGCCCGCAAGCGCGTCCATGAGATCGAGCCCGGTATCGGCAAAACCGGTATGCGTGCCGACCGGGCCGCCGAGCTGCACGAGCAGGCCGTCGCGGGCCACCGGGGCGAGACGCCGTTCGGCCTGGGCGAGCCCCCAAAGCCACTGCGCGACCTTGGCGCCGAACGTGATCGGCAGCGCCTGTTGCATGAGGGTTCGTCCGATCATCGGCGTGTTTTCGTGGCGCGTCATCAGCGCCAGACCGTCGCCACGGCATTGGCCGAGCAGCTTGATACAACGGGCCAGACGCGGTTTGAGCACCAGCATGAGCGCGCTGTCGACGATGTCCTGACTGGTCGCGCCGCGATGAAAGCTCGCGCGCAGATCGGCGGCCAGCATGGCCTTGGCCTGCTTGACGAACGGAATCGCGACATTGCCGCCATCCGCGCTGTCGGCGGCCAGCGCGTCGAGATCGAACGCCGTCATGTCGATCTGGTCGGCGATCGCCGCGGCCGTGCCGGCGGCCAGCAAGCCGGCGTCTTCCTGGACCCGGGCGAGCGCGATTTCCACGCGGCACATGGCGTCGACGAATGCCTGCGGCGTACAGGCCGCTTCGCCCACGGAACTCATGAACGGGTGACGCAGAAACAGATCGAGCATGGCAGTCATCCAGGGCAGAACGGGCGCCCGAGTGTGGCATGCCGCACTCGGGGCGAATCCACGGGTAAATATCAGCTCACCTGGCTGGCGATCTCGCGACAGGTCTGCCGGAGCAGGGGCAGGAAACGCTGGGTGAGCGTCTTTTTATCGACGCGTGCGGCGTTGGTGCTTACGTTGATCGCACCCAGCAGCGAACCGTGCATGTTGTAGACTGGCATCGCGAGCGAGCGCAGGCCCGATTCGAGCTCCTGATCGACGATGCAATAGCCCTGTGCCCGCGCGGTTTCGATATGCGCGCGCAGCTGCTGGGGGTCGGTGATCGTGCGCGGCGTGTAGGTCTCCAGCGTCAGGCCGTCCAGCAGCTGCGACAAGGCGTCGGGTTCGAGCGTGGCCAGAAGCATACGGCCCATCGATGTCGCCGCGGCCGGCAGATGCGTGCCCACCGACAACGCGATGGTCATCAGGCGGTGGGGCGCGGCCGAACGCGCGACATAGATCACGTCCGAGCCCTGCAGCACGCCCATCGACGACGACTCGCCGGTCGCCTCGGTGATGTGTTCGAGATGCTGTCGAATCACGGACTGATAATTATTGGCCGACAGAAAGGCATAGCCGAGCTGCAGCGTTAGCGGGGCGAGTTCGAAATAACGATCCCGGCGGCGCACGTAACCCAGACCGTGCAGGGTAAGCAGAAAGCGTCTTGCCTTCGCCCGGTTCATGCCGGTACGCGCGGCCACTTCACTGAGCGTCATGCGCGGATGATTGGCGTCGAAGGCGCGGATGACCTGCAGCCCCGTGGCCAGCGCAGTCACGAAGTCGCGGTGATCGGGCGCCAGGCCCGCGGGATTGTCGTCGATCGGTTCGGATGCCACGTCGCGCTCGGTCGGTGAATCGAGGATTGCGTCGCAGTGTAGCAACGACGATTGAAGTTCGTGATGCGAACATCGGTCGCGTTCTCGGCCGCTGCCCAACGCGCCCGAGTCCTGCTCCCGGGGTGGATGCCATAATCGATACGCCGGGGTACCGTGCGTCTTGCGGGCGAATGGCCGGCATGCGAACTTGACGCGCAACCGACCCTGCCATGCACACGGCATCGACACGGCGCGCGACGCGGTTTTCACGGCTACGACCGACGACAACTCGAACGAGGAGATATCAGTGCAGGACATCAAGCTACTCATCGGCGGCGAATCGAAAGCCGCCGCGAACGCAGCCACTTTCGAACGACTTACGCCGGTTTCCGGCGAGGTGGCCACCCGGGCCGCCGCGGCCAGCGTGGAAGACGCCCAGGCCGCGGTCGAGGCGGCGCATGCCGCGTTCGCCGACTGGTCGGGCATCGGCCCGCATGCGCGCCGGGCGAAACTGCTGGCCGCCGCCGACGTGCTCGAAGCGCGAACCGATGCCTCTATCGAGAACATGGTCGCCGAAACCGGTGCGACGCCGATGTGGGCCGGCTTCAACGTGCACGTGGCGGCGGGCATGCTGCGCGAGGCCGCGGCGCTGACCACCCAGGTGGCGGGGCAGACGATTCCGACCGATGTGCCCGACAATTTCGCGTTTTCAGTGCGTGTGCCCTGCGGCGTGGTACTGGGCATCGCGCCCTGGAACGCGCCGGTCATTCTCGGCACGCGTGCGGTGGCGACCGCGCTGGCCTGTGGCAACACCGTGGTGCTCAAGGCCTCGGAGCA
The DNA here is from genome assembly GCF_003732545.1 of Salinisphaera orenii subsp. halophila YIM 95161. Taxonomy (GTDB): domain Bacteria; phylum Pseudomonadota; class Gammaproteobacteria; order Nevskiales; family Salinisphaeraceae; genus Salinisphaera; species Salinisphaera orenii_A. Next base: position 20,517 of record NZ_AYKF01000083.1, read on the forward strand.
GTGCCCGGCCACGCATACGCTGATCGGCGACGCGTTGATCGACGCCGGGCTGGATCAGGGCGTGGTCAACGTCGTCACCAATGCGCCGGACGATGCGCCCGCGGTCGTCAAAGCACTGATCGAGCATCCGAAGGTGCGGCGCGTGAATTTCACCGGCTCCACGCCGGTGGGGCGCATCATCGCCGAAACCGCCGCGCGCCAGCTCAAGCCGGCGTTGCTGGAACTCGGCGGCAAGGCGCCGTTCGTGGTTCTCGACGACGCCGATCTGGATGCCGCCGTCGAGGCGGCCGCCTTCGGCGCGTTCTTCCATCAGGGCCAGATCTGCATGTCGACCGAACGCTTGATCGTGATGGACACCGTTGCCGATGCCTTCGTCGAAAAGCTCGCCCGTAAGGCCGAGAGCCTCGAGGCCGGCGATCCGGAGAAAGAGCAGACGCCGCTGGGCACGCTCATCGGCGAGCCGTCGCGCCAGCATCTCAACGAGCTTATCGCCGATGCCCGCGACAAGGGGGCGACGATCGCCTGCGGCGGCGAAGCGGAAACGGTGGTCATGCAGCCGACCGTGGTCGATCGGGTCACCGCCGACATGCGCCTGTACGCCGAAGAATCCTTCGGTCCCGTCGTGGCGATGATCCGTGCTTCCAGTGAAGAACAGGCCATCGAACTGGCCAACGATACGGAATACGGGCTGTCGGCCGCGGTGTTTTCCGGCGACGGCGCCCGCGGCATGCGCGTGGCCCAGCAGATCCAGTCGGGTATCTGTCATGTCAACGGCCCGACCGTGCACGACGAAGCCCAGATGCCGTTCGGCGGCGTGAAGAACAGCGGCTACGGCCGTTTCGGCGGCCAGGCGGGCATCAATGAGTTCACCGAACTGCGCTGGATGACCCTGCAGACCGGCCCGCGCCATTATCCGATCTAGCCCGATATCGTCCGGGCGGGTACTGCGGCCCGTGGCCGCGGCGATCGTACGAATCGATCGTCGCGGCTTTTCGGCCGGTGCAAGCCGGCCCGTTCGCACCGTGTGACCGGTCTATCGCCCATGCGGGGCCGGTCGTCTATCCAAGCGTTGGCGGCATTCCTCCGCCGGCCTGTCGAAATCGATATCGCATGACCTTCTACGAACTCGTCATCGCCTTCGTTTGCCTCGCTCTGGGCGGCGTCATCAAGGGGGCGACCGGCGCCGGCGCGCCGATCTTTGCGGTGCCGGCGCTTGCGATGATGTTCGACGTGCAGTTTGCGGTGGTGGTCATGCTCATGCCCAACCTGCTGACCAACTGCTGGCAGGCCTGGCGTTTTCGTGCGCAGCGGCTGCCGGCGCGCTTCAACCTGTCGTTCGCGGGCTTCGGCGCGCTGGGCGTGATCGCCGGCAGTGTGGTTCTCGCCCAGCTCTCGCCGCGTTTGCTGTCGCTGATCGTGGCGTTGGGCGTGATCGCTTATATCGGGTTCAAATTGTCACGCCCGGACTGGTTCATCCGCTACGAGATCGCGCGGCGCATCAGCGGCCCGGCCGGGTTCGTCGCGGGACTGCTGCAGGGCGCCTCGGGTCTTTCGGCGCCGGTATCGCTGTCGTTTCTCAACGCGCTCAAGCTCGAGCGGCCCTATTTCATCTCTACCGCGTCGTTCTTTTTCGTGGCGATGACGGCGGTACAGATTCCGGCGCTGGCTACGCTGGGGCTGATGACCCCGCATCGGCTGTTGCTGAGCGCGTGCGCTCTCGTACCGCTGGCCGCATTCATGCCCGTGGGCGCCCGTCTGGCCCGGCATCTGCCGCGCACGGTGTTCGATCGCGTGATTCTAGCGGTGCTCGGCGTGCTCGCGATCAAGCTCATGTTCGACGCACTGTATTGACCCGCGCGCGCCGCGCTGGCGCGAATCGACCCGCGCCGCTCGATTCGTGTGTCGGCACGCCGGCGTGACGGTGAAGACGCGTTCTGCGCCGCGTGGCGGGCGTACGACGGCGCCGGGCGTGCACGTGTATGCCACCGGCACGCCTACTGTAGTCGTCGATTGTGCGGTTACGGGTTCAGGCCCGGCCGGGTTCGCGCTGGGTCTTGACGAAGAACAGGGCGAGCGCCGCCACGAGTGCGCCGCTGGCCATGAAGATCGCCACCCCTTGCAGACCGAAGCCGCCCTCGAACAGAAGACCGGCGATGATCGGCGACAGCGACGCCCCGCCGCGTCCGACGCCGATCGCGAAACCGGTGCCCGAGGCCCGTACGTGGGTCGGAAATGCCTCGGCGAAAATGGCATAGAGACCGACCACGCCGGCATTGGTGAAAAAACCCGCGGTCGCGGCGACAAGCGCCAAGCCGGTGAGCGTGGTCTGGCCGCTGCCGAACACGCAAACCATGACGAACGTGATCAGCATGACGCCGATGGTGAGTAGCCGAACCGGATAGCGCCGGGTAAGAAAGCCCAGTAATGCGCCGCCGATCGCGCCGCCCACGTTGGCCCAGACCAGCACGCCGGCCGCCGACGAGGCCGCGAAATCCATGTCGACGACGATCTTGGGCTCCCACTTCAGAATGAAATAGAACGTGGCGATATGGGTGAAGTAGGCCAGGGTCACCAGCGTGGTGGTCGTGATCAACGCCGGGCTGAACAAGTCGCTGGTCGCGCCCTTGAACGCCTGCTCGCGCACGGGCGGCAGCGCTTCAGCGTTCGCGTGGCCCATGCGCTCGAGCGTACGGTTGCAGCGTTCGAGCGCGTCCCTGGGCTGGCGCTGGCACAGAAAAGCCACGGTCTCCGGCAGGCGCAGCCACACGATCGGAATGAACAGCAAGGACATACAGCCGCCGAGCATGAATACAGTGCGCCAGCTGTAGTACTGCAGCAGCCACGCGGCCACCGAGCCCCCGAGTATCGCGCCGATCGGATAGCCGATCGCCATGAGCGAAACCGCCAGATTACGGTTCTTGTCGTTACTGTGTTCGGCGGCGGCGGCATTGGTCGCGGCCAGCATGCCGGCCGATGCCCAGACCGGTCATCAGCCGCCAGATCGACAGGCTCGTCACCCCGTTGGCGGTCGCGGCCAGCATCATGCCCGCGGTCATCACCACCAGACAGCCGAGAATCATCGGCCGCCGGCCTTTCTTGTCGGTGATGCCGCCGAGCAGGATCGAGCCCGCGGCCATGCCCATGAGTTCGACGGCGAGCACGAAACCGAGTGCCGCGCGGTTGATGCCCCATTCGTCCGCGATACCGGGCGCGGCGAAACTGATGGAGAGCACGTCCAAGCCATCCAGGCCGTTGAGCCCGACGGTGATCGCGATCGCCACGATCTGAAACGACGACAGCTTCGAGTTCGCGACGATCTGATCGGGGGTGTTGGGTATGCTGCCTCCTTTTACAAAGCGACCACGCGCGGCGTTCGGGCTTCTGCGCTACATGTCCGTGCGCTTCACGAACACCCGTTCGTAAAGCATGGCCTCACTTAAGCCGAGTTGCGTGAGGCTGTCAAATAGCCGCGTTCGCGCGAGCGCCCGGACCGTGCGATTTTCAGACCTGCGCCGGCAATCGGCATATCGTCGTGCGTGGCCACCAACCGCTACGGTCAGGGTTCGATGGTGGTTGTCGGCACTTCGATAAGCGTAGGCCGATCGGTGCGTGCCAACGCCTCGGCATAGACCCGGCGAAACGTCTCGCCGTCGGTCGCGCGTTCGGACTGGACGCCGTAGCCGGCAGCGATCGAGCAGAAATCGAGCCCGGGCAGGTCGATACCGGGGGCATCCTCGGCGTCCAGAAGACGCGAGAACCAGCGCAGGGCGCCGTAGGTATCGTTTTTGAGAATCACGAAGACCACCGGTATCTCGTAATGCGCCGCGCTCCACAGGGCGGTGATCGCATAGTTGGCCGAGCCTTCACCGATGAGGGCGACCACGCGGCGTTGCGGCTGTGCCATCTGCACGCCGACCGCTGCCGGCAGACCGAAGCCGAGCCCGCCGGCCGCCGGAAAGAAATAGCTGTCGGGATGGCGCAGGGTCACCCGTTGCCAGAATGCGGTGACCGTCGAAGTCGATTCCTTCACATAGATCGCATCCTCCGGGCTGAGCGCGTCGATCGCATCGAATACGTTTTCCGGCGCCAGCCGATCCGCTTCGTCCGCCACGCCGCCCGGCCGTGGCAGGGGCTCGGGCCAGTCACGGGTCGCCGGGGCGAGGCGCGCGAGCAGGGCATCCATAACCGCGCTGATATCGCCGACCGTAGCGTCGCCCATCGGCGCGCGTGCGGCCTCGTTCGGGTCGGCGGTGATATGGATCAGTTGCGCGCCGTCGGCGAGATATTCGCCCGGCGCGTACTGGTGATAGCGAAACACCGGCGCGCCGATCACGATAACGAGATCGTGATCGGAGAACAGCTCGGCGATGCCTTTGATCGCAGCGGGCAGAACGCCCCGAAAACTGCGGTGGTTGGTGGGAAACGGGCAACGCGAGGCCGATGGCGCGATCCAGGCCGGCAGACGCAGCCGGTCGGCGATCGCGACCGCGCGCTCGTTGGCGCCGCAGGCGTCCACGGCGGGTCCGAGTACGAGCACCGGATTGGCGGCGGCGTTGATACGCTGGGCCAGGGCATCGACCTGTTCGTCGTCGGGCCGCCCCGCGGTCGCGACGGTGCGCGATTGCAGCAGTTCGGCCGTGCGCGGCGAGACCTCGGCGGCCCAGTCGTCGTGCGGGATGGATAGATACGTCGGCCCCGACGGCGCCAGGCGGGCGCTGTGAACGGCCTGGGCGAGGGCGCGTGGCACGTCCGAAGCACAGGCCGGTTCGTAGCTCCATTTCACCAGCGGGCGAGGCAGTTGCGCTGCGTCGACGTTGGCGAGCATGGATTCCACGCCGACCATCTCGCGGGCCTGCTGACCGGCGGTGAGCACCAGCGGCGAGTGCGCATACCAAGCGTTGGTCAGCGCGCCCATGGCGTTGCCCGAGCCCGCCGCCGCATGCAGATTGACCAGCGCCGGCGCGCCGCACGCCTGGGCGAAGCCGTCTGCCATGCCCACCACCACGCCTTCGTGCAGGCCGAGCACATAGCGAAAATCGGCCGGGAAGTTCTTGAGAAAGGGCAGCTCGTTGGAGCCCGGGTTGCCGAAGACCGTGGTCAGGCCCTGGGCCCGCAGAAAATCGTAGACACAGGTATGAACGCTGGGCATCGCAAGACTTGGCGCTGGAATGACCGGGTCAAACTATGTCGATCCGCGTCAGCGATCAAATCGATAGTATCGTTAATCGGTATAGATGCTATCGATAACCGTGGTGCCATGGACCTGAATCTCGTTCGTACCTTCGTCACCCTCTACGAATGTCGCAGTGTCAGTGCGGCCGCACGTCGGCTGCACGTGACCCAGCCGACGGTCAGCTACGGGCTGGCGCGACTGCGTGAACGCCTGGCCGACCGGCTGTTCGTGCGCGCTCGTAACGGCATACGCCCGACCGCGGTGGCGGTGCAGTTGTATCCCGCCCTCAGCGCATCGCTGGTGGCGATCGACGATGCCCTCGAGCAGGGCCACCGGTTTGATGCGGCCCGGTCGACGCGACGATTCGTCATCGCGTTGTCCGATCTGGGCGAACTCACGCTGTTACCCGACATTCTCGCGGCCGTGGAGTCGAGCGCGCCGGGCGTTCGGATCACGGTGGTCGCACTTGATGTCGAGCGTGTGGCAGAGGATCTGGCGCGCGGCGATATCGACGCCGCGATCTGCAGTCGCCGGCTCGGGCGCGACGATCTCGAACGCCGACAGGTGCTGTGTGAACGCTATGTCGGCGTGGCGAGAGGCGAACACCCCCGGATTGGCGATACGCCCGACCTCGCTGCGTTTTTACGGGAACATCATGTGCGTATCGATGCTGGCAGCGGCCACGGTCTTGCGGAGGAGGTTCTGGCCGACTCGGACGTCCAGCGAAAGATGCGGCTGACCGTACCGCGTTTTTCGAGCCTGCCGACCCTGATCGGGCGTAGCGACTTGCTGGCGATCGTGCCCGCGCAGATTGCCGCTCGATTCGTACGCGACGGCGGGCTGCGAATGTTCGAGCTGCCGTTTCATGTGCCGCGCTTCGACGTGGCGTTGTATACCCACGCGGCCGGCCAGGCCTCGGCCGCCCAGCGCTGGTTCGCACAGACGGTGCTCTCGGCTGCGCGCGCGGCCACCCGCGACGCGGTCGGATCGGCGTAACCGGATTAGGTCGTCGATCGACGTCGGCATCGCCGCGCGCGGTCGCGCCACACAGTATCGAGCCCGCGTTGTGTATGAACCGGCATGGGCCGCACAACCGGGAATATACGGGGGTATTCGACTAAAGTCCTATTTGCTTGCCGAAGGCGCCCGATCAGGGTTTGTTCCACGAACAGGCGTGCGCACGGCGAACAAATCGTATATAAACGGCGCCGGCATGTGACTCGACAAACGGATGAGGAGCCATCATGACTTTGTTTTCCAGGCGGCCGCGTTGGGCCATCACCGCGGGCGCGGCCTTGTTGATAGGCGCCGCCGGCTCGGCGAGTGCGGCGACCACACTGCGATTCGCCCACTTCTGGCCGGGCGGTTCGGCGATCAACGAACAGGTGTTCCAGCCTTGGGCCGAGGCCGTGGAGAAACAGTCCAACGGCAAGCTGCAGGTCCAGATCTTTCCCTCGCAGACGCTCTCGAAGGCCGATCAGTCCTATAAAGCGACGGTCAACGGCCTGGCCGATATCACCGCGACCGCCCAGGGCTACACCGCCCGGTGTTTCCCGTTGACCCAGATCGTCGAGTTGCCGGGGGTATCGCGCAGCGCGCCCCAGGGTTCGTGCATCGCCCAGAAGCTCTACGAGAACAACAGCGATTTCGCCAAGGAGTATCGCGATTCGCATGTGCTGTTCATGTTCACGACCGGGCAGGGTTTCATCAACACCCGCGAAACGCCGGTCCGCAAGCCCGAGGATCTCGACGGGCTGCGTATCCGTCGTCCCACGGCGGTGGTCGGCGAAATGCTGACCTCGCTGGGCGCTCAATCGGTGGGCATGCCCGCGCCCCAGGCGTATCAGGCCATGCAGCGCGGCGTGATCGACGGGACGACGCTGCCGTGGGAAGGCATGAAAACCTTCCGGCTCAACGAGCTGGCGCATTACCACACGCAGATGCCGCTCTATACGCTGACCTTCGTGGCCACCATGAACAAGCAGGCCTACGAGCGTCTGCCCGACGATCTCAAGCAGGTCATCGACGACAACAGTGGCATGAAGTGGGCGAACAAGGCCGGTGAAGTGTTTGCCGCCGAGGACGCGGCCGGACGCAAGCAGGCCCAGGGCCCCGAGCACACCATCTTCGATATCGATGAGCCGCTCGACGATCCCGACTGGGGCCCGCCGTTGAAGAAAGCCACCGAGGGTTATCTCGAAGAGTTGGAAGCGCGTGGTCGCCCCGCACGCCAGGTCTACGAACAGGCCATGGCTCTGTCTGAAGACTGCGCCGCCGGCTGAGCGATATGAAGGTACTGATGCGCCTGAGTATCTGGCTCGAACGCGCGGCACTCGCGATCGCCGGTGTCGCGCTTCTGGCCATGATGATGGTGACCGTGATCGATGTGGCCCTGCGTTTTCTGTTCCAGCTGACCGACGGGACCAGCGGGTTGACGTTCATGGGCAGCGTCGAGCTCGTCAAGTACCTACTGCTGGCCGCGCTGTTGGGCGCCATGGCCGGCCACGTGGAAAAAAGCCAGGTGGTGGTGGAAGTGTTCACCAACAAGCTCGGCGATGCGATCAAGGCACGGATCGCCGGCCTCAATCTGCTCATCTTTGCCGCCGTCGGCGTGGTGCTCGTCTGGGGTATCCACGAAGCCGCGCGCTCGGCGGCCGAATTCGGCGAGGTGACCCAGGACTTGGCGATGCCCAAATTCGTGATCTATGAAATGGCCGCGGTGCTGCTGGTGATCTTCACCGTGCGCAGCCTCATCCACGGCATTCGCGGTCTCGTGCAGGGAGTCGACGATGGCGCCTGAAACGATCGGCTTTGCCGGCATGGCAATCCTCCTGGTGCTGCTGGCGCTGCGCGTGCCGGTGGCGCTGTCGATGCTGCTGGTGGGCTTTTTCGGCTTCACCCAGGTGATCTCGTTCGATGCGGCGCTGGCGATGATCAAATCGGTGCCGCTGGAAGTGCTGACCAGCTACAGCTTCAGTGCCATTCCGATGTTTATCTTCATGGGGGTGCTGGCCTCGCATTCCGGTATGGCGGGCAGCCTGTTCGATGCCTCGCGCACGCTCTTCGGGGGGCTGGAAGGGCGGCATGGCGATCGCCGCGGTGAGTTCCTGCGGCGTGTTTTCGGCGATTTCGGGTTCGTCGCTGGCCACGGCCAGTACGATGAGCCGAGTGGCATTGCCGGAAATGGAACGCAACGGTTATGCGCCGTCGCTTGCCACCGGCGCGCTCGCCGCCGGCGGAACGCTCGGGATCATGATTCCGCCCTCGATCGCCTTGCTGCTCTACGCGATCATCACCGAACAATCGGTGGGCGAGATGTTCGCCGCCGGGCTGATTCCGGGCCTGATGGGGCTGCTATTCTACTGCATCACGGTTTATATCGTGGTCAAGCTGCGCCCGGACGTGGCATCGCCCTCGGCCTCGACATCTTTTGTCGACAAGCTCAAGTCGATAACTGGACTGCTGCCGTTCGGCGGCGTATTCGCGCTGATGGTGTTCGGTATCTACGGCGGGCTGTTCACGCCTACTGAAGGGGCGTCGATCGGCGCATTCGCAACCCTGGTCTATGCGCTCTACAAGGGTATGCGTACCCGCGGGCTCTGGCAGGCCTGTCAGGAAACGCTTTCATTGTCGGCGATCGTGTTCTTCATGATCGTCGGCGCCGAAACGCTCGGTTATTTCATATCGGCCTCGCGCCTGTCCTTTGCCGTGACCGAGTATGTCGCCGGCTTGGGCCTATCCAATATGGGCGTGCTGTTGTGCATGCTCGCGCTGTTCTTCGTGCTGGGCTGTTTCATGGACGCGATCGCGATGCTGCTGGTCACGGTGCCGGTGGTTTATCCGATCGTGACCAGCCTGGGCATCGATCCGGTCTGGTTCGGCATCGTGACCGTATTGACCGTCGAACTCGGCCTGATCACCCCGCCGGTCGGGATGAACGTATTCGTGATCAAGGCAACCGCGCCGCACGTCAGCCTCGGCGAGATTTATCGCGGCGTGACGCCGTTCATTATTTCGGACCTGTTTCGGCTGGGGCTATTGGTCGCGTTCCCGGTACTCACCCAGTTACTGCTCTAGCCAGAAGATAGAACGGAGAGGAAACGGCCTAAGCCTTTTTTTCGTGCTTATTATAAATAATAAATAATTGATTATAAAATAATTCCTAAGAAACTACTCCAAGGAGGAGATGCTATGAGAGGATTGAATACCCGCTTGGCGCCGGCGGCGTGCCTGCTCGGGCTGGCCGCGATGGGCTGCCCGGCGCTATCGGCGCATGCCGGACCGAATATGGAACGTTCGCGCCCGCTTCGTCCGGGCCCGCCGCGTTATCTCGAGAACTACGATTTTCTGGCCGACTCGAGCAAACACAATGATTTCTTCGATCCGATTCGATATATCCCGGTATCGGACAGTTCCTGGCTGCAGTTCGGCGGCGGGTTTCGCTATCGCTACGAAGACCAGAATGACCCCGGCTTCGGTCTGTCGGGTGTGGACAACGACAGCTATTGGCAGCAGCGCATCCAGCTGCACGCCGACCTGCATCTGTTCGACGACGCGCTACGGGCTTTCGTGCAACTCGAAAATACCGAGTCGTGGGGCAAGGAAACCTTCTCGCCCTACGACGAAAGCAACAACGAAGTCCACCAGGCGTTTCTGGATTTCGGCACCGATACCTATTCGGGCGGCCGGCTGACCGCGCGCGTCGGCCGGCAGGAAATGGCCTACGGCGAGTTCGTCAACACGACCCCCCGCGCGGTGCCCAATGTACGCCTGGCATTTGACGGCGTACGGCTGATGTATGCCGACCCGAACGGTTACAAGTTCAATGCCTTCGCAACGCGGCCCGTGGGTACGGTTCAGGAGGGGTCGTTCAACGATACCTCCAACGACAGCGGCGATTTCTATGGCCTGTATGCCACGCTGCCGCTTACCGAATCCATCGACGACGATGTCTATTACTATGGCTATCGGCGCGATGCGGCGGTATTCAACGGTGTGCCGCTCGAGGAGAACCGCCAGACGGTCGGCAATCGCATCTACGGCGCGGTGAACAACGTCGATTTCACCCTGGACACGCTGTACCAGTTCGGCGACCGGGGTGATCAGGATATCCAGGCCTGGGGTATGTCCAGCTCGACCGGTTATACCTTCAACGACGTGACCGGCAAACCGGGCGTGGCGCTGCGCTTCGATGCCGCCAGCGGCGACGACAATCCCGACGACGGCGAGTCGAATACCTTCGATCCGCTGTTCCCGGCCAACGGCAAGTTCTATGGCAATGCGTCGCTGACCACGCTATCGAATCTGATCGCGGTCGGCCCGCAGTTCGCGTTTGCGCCCACCTCGAGCGTGACTGTGTCGCCGACCATCCTCGCGCTCTGGCGTGAAAGCGACGACGACGCCGCCTATGTGCCCGGCATGCGGCCGATCGCGGGAACGGCCGGCGTGCCGGGGAGTCGTCTGGGCACGTCCTATCAGATGTTCGTGCGCTGGGCGGCGACCGCCAATCTGACGTTCGATCTCGAATATCTCTACTACGACGTGGGCGAAGTCATCCAGGACGTCGGCGGTGACGATACCCAGTACGCCTCGATTCGTGCGTCTTTTCTGTTCTAAACGGCGCGGCAGAGCCGATGCCTGCACTTGCGCGGGCATCGGCTGGGCCTCAACTCATGAATAGCGTCCTCGTCAACGCACTGCGCGTCGCGAGTGAGCGCAGATCCAGAGAGGAATAAACAATGAAAACGTTCCGCGTTCCGGCGCTTCGTAGGGCCGGTTTTGTAGTGTTGTTGTGTTTGAGCTTGCCGGTGGCCGCCCAGACGCAGGTAGTCATGCTGGGCACGGGCACGCCGGTGCCCGACGGCGATCGTGCCGGCCAGAGCTTTGCCGTAGTGCACGACGGCGAGGCCTATGTGTTCGATCTTGGCGGAGGGGCGGTTCAGAACGCCATCCGGGCCTCCGAAGAGAAGGACATCAAGGCGCTGTACCCGACGAATATCGATCATGTGTTCTTTACCCATCTGCACAGCGATCACATGCTCGACTATCCGGAGATGCTCGGCACCTACTGGTGGCGTCGGGATGCGCATATCAACGTCTATGGCCCGCCGCCGGGCACCCAGCAGATGTCCGACGGCGTATACGAGATGATGGCGCCGGATCTGAAAGCGCGCTTCGCTGGCAACCAGCCGATCAAGGACAAGGAAGGCTACAAGGCCAACGTCACCGAGATCACGAAAGATGGCACGGTGTTCGAGGACGACGGTATCCGTATCGACGCCTTCTCGGTGCCGCACGGTTCGCTGGCTCATGCCTTCGGTTACAAGATCGTGACCGACGATCGCACGATCGTCATCTCGGGCGACACGGCTTATTCGCCGGTCGTCGCCGAACAGGCCAAGGGCGCCGATATTCTCATTCACGAGGCTATTAGCCAGGAAGGACTGTCGGCGTTGCCGGAGTTCTGGCAGAACTATCATCACGATGCCCATACCGTGAGTACGGAGCTCGCGAAGATCGCCAACCAGGCCAAGCCGGGCAAGCTCGTGATCGTCCATAACTTGTTCTACGGCGCCGACGAGGATAGCACGCTGGAAGAAGTGCGCGCCGCCTACGATGGCGATGTGGTGCTCGCCGACGATCTGGACGTGTACTAGCGCCCACTGTCATCTGCTAGGCAGCTTCGATGAAGCCGGGCTTGCAGGGTTGTTTCATCGCAGATTGACACCGGTTTGATGGGCCGGGACGTGTGCCGACCCGCGGCATGATTCGACGCTTGCGGTATGCTCATGGGCTTGGCGCCGGTCGGCCTCGACGACGTGGTTTTACGGCTCGGCACGGCGCGTTCCTGGGTATCGAGTCGATGAGCAAACCTCAGAACGCCAGTGCTAGGCCGTGTCGTCACGAAATTTTAAGCCATAAGCAGAGACACGCGATCTGAGCTTGGGCCAGGAACGACGAGAGTCGTTTGGCGTAGCGCGTCGCGAGGCCACGCCACCGTTTGAGTTGTTCGAATGCGTTTTCGACCAAGTGCCGGTGGCGATACAGTGCCGCATCCAAGGCGCGGGGGTTTTTGCGGTGTACGCGCGATGGCACCTGGACCTGCATGCCTTGCGCTCGCGCCTGGCTCACGATCGCATTGCTGTCGTACCCCTTGTCCGCGATCAAATGCTCGGCTTCGAAGTCACGGATCAGTTCATCAGCTTTTGCACAATCCGCTCGGGCACCTTGCGTTGCAAGGATTCGGAGCGGCATACCATGCGCATCCACGGCCAGATGGAGCTTGGTGTTGAGCCCCCTTTTGTGCGGCCGATGCCATCGTTGCCGCCGGGCGCGCCGGCGGCGCTCGCCTGCGCTTTGCAATGACTGGCATCAATCATCAGCCATTCGAAATCGGGCTCGTCAATCAGCACCTCGAGCAAAGCTTCCCAGATCCCGCGATCACGCCAGCGGCAAAACCGTCGATGGGTGTTTTTCCAACCCCCATAGGCCGGTGGCAAATCGCGCCACGGCGCCCCGGTGCGCAGAATCCAAAGGACGGCATTGACGAACTGGCGATTGTCCTCGGCCACGCCGCCCCATTGGCCCGCGCGGCCAGGTAAGTGCGGCGCGATCAAGGCCCATTGACGGTCCGTTAGATCGTGGCGATGTTGGGCATCCGACATGCTGTGTCGTCGATCAGAAGTATCAGTGCCCTATGACAACAGATCTCGTGACGACATGCCCTAGAACTTATCCGCAAATAAATTATACTGTTTGATACAGGTAAAAATGTATTGAGGCAGCTATGAGTCAGTCCCGGGTTGAATCCTGGGAAGTGTCGGATGCTTTCTGGGAACGTGTGGCGCCGCTTATTCCGCCGCGTGAGCCACGCCAAGGCAATCCGCAAAGCGCGTATCGGCGTAAAGCGGGGGGGCGGCCGAAAACCTAAAGAGCCGCGTATTGTTTTCGAAGCGATCGTGTATGTATTGCGCACGGGCTGCCAATGGAAAGCTCTGCCGTTTGAGCGTTTCGGCAGCGCGAGCGCCATCCAAAAGCGATTCCTGGAATGGGAGCGCCGCGGTTTCTTTGTCGCCCTTTGGCAAGCGGGCTTGGCTGAATATGACGATATGGAAGGGATCGCCTGGCGATGGCAAAGCATGGACGGCGCGATGATGAAAGCTCCCATGGCGCAGGAAACGGTCGGACCCAATCCCACCGATCAGGGGAAAAAATGGCAGCAAACGTCATCTGCTGGTCGACGCGCGTGGGGTCCCGTTGTCACTCGTCGTGACCGGCGCGAATCGGCATGATGTTTCGCAGCTGGCTGATGTGCTGAACGCGATACAAGTTCACCGCCCTAATCCACCTCAGCGACGACATAAGCACTCTCTTGATTAGGCCCGAAACTCAGCCGGGTCACGGAATGACCCAGTCGCGCCGGATAATCAGACCATGACAGCACAGGAGACATGTCATGGCGATCAATCGGGTTCAAATGCAACCGGGCTTGTCGATGCGCGAGTTCATGCAACGGCATGGCACCGAAGCGCAGTGCGAGGCGGCGCTGGCGGCGGCGCGCTGGCCGAGCGGCTTTCGTTGTCCGGCCTGTCATTGTCGGCGGCATACGACATTCGAGCGCGTCGGCCGCACCCACTGGCAGTGCCAGCGATGCCGGCACCAGACCACGGTGACCGCCGGCACGATTTTCGCCTCGACCAAACTGCCACTGACGACCTGGTTTCTGGCCATGCATCTGATGACCCAGGCCAAGAACAACGTCTCGGCTCTGGAGCTGCGGCGCCAGCTCGGCGTGAGCTACCGGTCCGCGTGGCGCATCAAGCAGAAACTGCTGCAGGTCATGGTCGAGCGTGAATCGCGCCGCCAATTATCCGGGCGCGTCGAGATCGACGACGCCTATCTCGGCGGTGAGCGTGCCGACAAACCCGGCCAGCGCGGCCGCGGTTCACCCCACAAGATCCCGTTTGTCATCGCCGTATCGACCACGGCGGATCGCAAACCCCATCAGGTGGTCCTCCGGTGT
>NZ_AYKF01000084.1 GCF_003732545.1 Salinisphaera orenii subsp. halophila YIM 95161
CGCGGCCTCCGGGCCGAATACCAGCGAGGTGAAGCTCTCCTGAATGTAGAGCGAGACGCTGGATTCGGAATGGCTGCTGTAGCCGATGGAGAAGTCCTGGCCGACGTGCAGCACGAAGTCGCCGCCGCGCATGCTCATCACCACCGCGCCATCCACCGCCGGCGCCCAGACGATCGGCCCCTTGAGGATGCGCCGTACGTGTTCCATCACCGGATAGCCCTGCTGGGTGGTGCGCGTGAGCTCGGTGTAGCAGCGCGGGCCGAGCGCGATCGCGTAGGGGCCGTCGACGCCGGCGCTGCGCAGGGCGTCGGTCGCCTCGGCGACCAGACCCGGATACTGGCCGTAGTCGTCGTCGGCGATGGTCAGCGGGCGATGCTCGGCGGTCTCCATCACCCCGGTGATACCCGCGGCCGCGTAGCCGTTGAACAGGGCGCCGTCCTCCATGAGGGCGGCGCGGCGCGCGGCCTCGGTGACCGCGTCGAGGTCGATGTCCGGGGCGCCGCGGGCGGCCGCCTCGAGCTCGTCGCGGTCCATCTCGAAGGGAATGCGGGCCTCGATCAGGGGCTGGACCTGGCGCTGGCGGATGCGTGCGGCCGGCTCGGGGGCGGCGTCGAGCGCCCGGACCCGGCCCAGATTCACCGCGGCGCGGTCCCAGCCGTGCGGGCCCTCGAAGTCGAACAGCTTGCGCCCGGCCAGCATGCGCTTGAGCGTCTGCCGGGCCTCGTCCTCGATCTCGGCCCAGGCGGCGGGGGTGATCGGCGCGAGTTCACGATGCAGATGATTCATCTCAGTCCTCCCGTAGGCTGCCGACGCCGAGCGAGCCGTCGGCCGCGGCCGTGTCTTCGGCGGCGGTCTCGTCCACGGCGTCTTCCTCGGCGGCCAGAATGTCGCCCTGGGTGAACAGATAGGTGCGCATCTGGGCGTCCAGCGCCGGGTCGCGGCGCCGCAGCCATTCCAGCGTCATCATCGCGTGCTCTTTCTCCTCGTCGCGGTTGTGGCTGAGCAGCGCCTTGAGTTCGGCGTCTTCGGCGGCGTCGATGCGCTGGCTGTACCAGTTTACGGCCTCCAGCTCCTCCATGAGGGAGACGATGCCCCGATGGGCCTCCAGGGTCTGCGCGGACAGCAGCTCGACGGGTTCGTGAAACGAATCACTCGATTCGGCCATGGGAATCTCCACAGGATTGTCGTGTCCATCATCGGGCCGTTGCACCGGTCCGCGTCAAGTCGGCGGCTGCGGCCGATCGCGGCGCGCAATCTTCGCCGTCGTGCGTACCCGGGCGTCCGGGCCGTTTCTTGGCGCGCCGGTCGTCGCTGTCGTCGCGTCGATCAACGCGTGCCGGCGTCCCGGGTCTCCGCATCGAGCGCGGCCCACCACGGCGCATAGCGGCTGTTGGCCGGATGCCGGCGGCTTTCGTCAGGCGCGCCGTCGCACCACCACACCGGGCCGCGTTCACCCAGCGCGACTTTGGCGGTCTGGACGCGTTCGCGCGCCGCCCGCCTCTCGCCGTCGTCGGCGGCATCGCGGACCGCGCGTCGTGCGGCCATGAGGTCGCGCACCCGGGCGTCACGCTCGGCGTCGGTCAGGGACGGGTCGCTGCGGCGCCACAGGCGGCTGCGGGCGACGAAGTAGCGCCCGTCCGGCGTGATCGGATAGTTGGTGTCCGTCATGGGTGTCGGAGCCTAGCGGATCGCGCGCCTCCGCGCGCGAACGGTCTTGCGATCCGTCGGGCGATGCGGGTTTGTGCTCACGGACCGCTCGACCCGCGCCGATCGCTCTTATCGGCGCCCGACTATCGATCATGCCGTATCCGGCCGGTGCGACACGATATCGATCGTCGCTCCGTGGACACGCCGACAGCGATCGAGCTACGCCATGCGGCCGAGTGTTCGGCCGCACGGCCGTTGCAGGGCCATGCGAGCAGGCACTTTAATATTCATGGTGTGAATGTCCGATATCAAATCCATTTACTGTTCGTATTCGTCGGCGCGCCCTAGAATGCGATCCCGATACCGGTGGGCGCGGCGGGCGGATCGTCGCCCGAGCTCGCCGCCTGTGGTGTTCACTCAACCCGAGGGAAAAAACGACATGTCTCAGTACTCGAAAGACGTTGATGCCGTGGCAGCGCTGCGCGACGCGAACGGCAGCGCCTGGGCCGCCATCAACCCCGAGCACGCCGCGCGCATGCGCGCTCAGAACCGTTTCCACACGGGCCTGGATATCGCCAAGTACACGGCCAAGATCATGCGCGAGGACATGGCGGCGTACGACAAGGATTCGTCGCAGTACACCCAGTCGCTGGGCTGCTGGCACGGCTTCATCGGTCAGCAGAAGGCGATCTCGGTCAAGAAGCACTTCGGCTCGCTGAAGAAGAGCTATCTGTACCTGTCCGGCTGGATGGTCGCCGCGCTGCGCTCCGAGTTCGGTCCGCTGCCCGACCAGTCCATGCACGAGAAGACCACCGTGCCGTCGCTGATCGAGGAGCTCTACACCTTCCTCAAGCAGGCCGACGCCTGGGAGCTGAACCACTACTTCCGTGACCTCGAAGAGGCCAAGGAAGCCGGCGACGAAGTCGCCGCTAAGAAGGCGCAGGAGAAGATCGACAACTTCGAGACCCACGTCATCCCGATCATCGCCGACATCGATGCCGGTTTCGGCAACGAAGAGGCCACCTATCTGCTGGCCAAGAAGATGATCGAGGCCGGCGCCTGCGCGATCCAGATCGAAAACCAGGTGTCCGACGTCAAGCAGTGCGGCCATCAGGACGGCAAGGTCACCGTGCCGCATGCCTCGTTCCTGGCCAAGATCAACGCCGTGCGCTATGCGTTCCTGGAGCTGGGCGTGGACGACGGCATCATCGTCGCCCGTACCGACAGCCTGGGCGCGGGCCTGACCCAGCAGATCGCCGTGTCCAACGAGCCGGGCGATCTGGGCGATCAGTACAACAGCTACCTCGACGGCGAGGAGATCACGGATCCGTCCGAGATCAACGCCTCCGACGTCGTGATCAAGCAGAACGGCAAGCTGGTGCGCCTGAACCGTCTGTCCTCGGGGCTGTTCGAGTTCAAGAAGGGCACCGGTGAGGACCGCGTGGTGCTGGATTGCATCACCAGCCTCAAGAACGGCGCCGATCTGCTGTGGATCGAGACCTCGACCCCGAACGTGGCGCACATCGCCAGCATGGTCGATCGCATCCGCGAGGAAGTGCCGGACGCGAAGCTGGTCTACAACAACAGCCCGTCGTTCAACTGGACGCTGAACTTCCGTCAGCAGGTCTTCGATGCCTGGAAGGACGAGGGCAAGGACGTGTCCGCCTACGACCGCGCCCAGCTGATGAGCCCGGAGTACGACGACACCGAGCTCGCCCGGGTGGCCGACGAGTGGACGCGTGACTTCCAGAAGGAAGGCGCGGCCAAGGCCGGCATCTTCCATCACCTGATCACGCTGCCGACCTACCACACCGCGGCCCTGTCGACCGATCAGCTCGCCAAGGGCTACTTCGGCGATCTGGGCATGCTGGCCTACGTGGAAGGCGTCCAGCGCGCCGAGATCCGCGAAGGCATCGCCACCGTCAAGCACCAGGACATGGCCGGTTCCAACATCGGCGATGACCACAAGGAGTTCTTCTCGCGCGAGAACGCGCTGAAGGCCGGTGGCAAGAGCAACACCATGAACCAGTTCGGCTGAACGCCGGGGCCATGGTGGCGACGGGCGTCCGTCCGTCGCCCATGAAAAAGCGGGACCCGAGGGTCCCGCTTTTTTTTATGTCTGAAACGGGCCCGCCGTCCCGCCCGGGCCGGGTGGGGCGACGACGGGATTCTGCCTCAGGCGGGTTGGCCGCCGGCGTGGCCGCTCGCGGATGCGTCATGGGCGGTCGGCGCGTTGCGCTGGCGGCGAAGCGCCTGGAAGGTCACGGCCCCGACGGCGATGCCGAGCACCGCGCCGATCGCGCCGGCGGCGGTCAGCGCGAACAGCGAGATCACCAGCCCCGCCCCGGCGACGACGACCCGGCTCCAGCCGCTCGTTCCGGCCCGGGCCCGCGGATAGTAGCGCTGCAGCGCGGCCGCGCTCAGGCCGGTGATGAAGGCGAGCCCGAACGCCCCCGCGCCGCCCAGCGGATCGCTGGCCGCCCAGCGCATGGTCACGATGACCGCAAACGCCAGCAGGCAGTAGCCGAGACAGACCAGAAAGAAGTCCAGCTCCCGCCGGAAGGGCGTCGGGCGGGCGTCGGGATCGGCTTCGATGCGGCGCAGTCCGTCGACCAGCAGCTCGCGTTCGCGCGGTGTGAAGGCGCTGCCGGCCGTGGCCTCGGTCAGCTTGGTCTGAAGTGCGCTCAGTTCCGGATCGCTTGGCATGCAATGTCCCCTTGGTTGAGATCGGTTCCTGGTCGGTCGCCGACTACTCTCGCACGATCGGCCGCGCGGGTGGAGTCGACCTCCGTGGCATGCGCGTTCGCGCTTACGCATGCCCCGTTCGCCGCGCCTCAATCCCGGAACAGGTCGGGCTGGCGCGGTGCGGTCGCCGCTTCGGGCTGGCCGCGCAGCCAGCGCGCGATCACCGCGAGCACATAGGCCTGTTCCCGCGCGGACAGCGCGCGCTCGGCGGGAATGCGATGCCAGCGCGCCAGGCATGTCCGGCAGCAGGTGCCGGTGGCATGCTGGGCCACGAAGATCGGGTGGTTGCGCCACGGGGTCTGGCGACCGTCGTTGGCCGGCCGGGCCGGAGCCAGGCGGTCGGCGACGAACTCGGCGCCGTGTGCAAGCACCGCATCCAGACCGCGCTGGGCCAGATAGTCGGCCTCGCGCCGGCCGAGCGCGAAGCGGCGGCGGAAACGGGACCGGGCCAGCCCGGCGAACAGATCGTCCAGATCGCGCATGCCCGCAGGATAACCGCTCGGGCGGCGTGGCTCGACGTCCGCGGCCAGGCGCGCAATACTAAAGACCATGACCGATTCGAACGCGGCCCCGGGCGGGCTGCCCAGCGGCATCACCCGCGAGGTGCTCGAACGTGACGGCCTGCGCGAGACGCTGCGCCGCCGCCACCCCGATCTGCCCATGATCTCGAACGCCGGCATGCGTGCCTCGATCCGCGACACGCTCGCCGCCCGGCCGCCGCTGGCGGGCGCGGCCGACGGCGTCTGGCTGTTCGGCTACGGCTCGCTGTTGTGGAACCCCTGCGTCGCGGTCGCGGAGTGGCGGGACGCGCGTCTCTACGGCTATCACCGCGATTTCCGCATCCGCCTGACCCACGGCCGCGGCTGCCCCGATGCCCCCGGTCTGATGCTGGGACTGGTCCGCGGCGGCTCCTGTCCCGGCATGGCGCTGCGCGTGGCCGTCGACGATCTCGACCACGAACTGCTCATGATCTGGCGCCGGGAAATGCTCACCGGCGTCTATACCCCGCGCTGGGTCCGGCTGCGCACCGACGCCGGACCGGTCGCCGCGATCGCGTTCGTGGTCAACCGCGCGCACGAGAACTACTGCGGCCGCCTCGACGAGACCGAGGTCGTGCAACTGCTGGCCACGGGCCACGGCGAAATCGGTTCGGCCGCCGACTATCTGGACAGCACGGTCGCGCGGCTCGATGCGCAGGGCATTCACGACCGCCGGCTGCGGCATCTGCGGGCCCGCGTGGCCGCGCAGCGCGCCCGCATGGCCGCCTCCAGCGGCTAGAGGCTTCGGCGCGGCACCGCCCGCAGGGCCGTGGCAGTCGACGGGGGCCGCGTGCGGCCGACGTGGCCCGGTTTGCCGACCAGCCCGGCGGACGCCGACGCGCGGACGTGGCGACGCCTGCAACGCGGTAGGGCCTCGGCGACGGCGCCGACGCTCGACCGTGCCGGCGCCGCGAGCGCGCGGCCACGCCCGTCTTGTCCAACCGAGCCCTTGCGAAGAACGTATCCGCGGCGCCGGGCGCCAAGGTTTTCGCGCCGTGGCCGTCCGCGGTATCGGCGGCGCGTTCCCCGAGTCAGCACCGTCGGCGCGGCTGGTCCAGCCCGAGCGCGCTCTATGCATGCGGTGAACGGCCGGCCGGGGCGATGATTCGCGGCGCGGGTTCCTGTCAGGCGGGCGCATGCCGGGTCCGGCCCGGCGCATTCGCATCGGCCTCGTCGAACGGCGGCCAGACGCGGTTGCGGCCCGCGTCCTTGGCCGCGTACAGCGCCGAATCGGCGCCGTCGATGAGCTGGTCGACCCGGAAACGCGCCAGCGACCCGGCCATGGCGCCGATGCTCACCGTGACCACGCCGTGGTCATGGCGCTCGGCGTGGCGGATGCCGAAGCCCTCGACCGCGTGCCGGATGCGTTCGCCGATGCGCACCGCGTCGGCCAGGCCGGCACCGTGCAGCAGCACCAGAAACTCTTCGCCGCCGACGCGCACGGCCAGGTCGCTGTCGTTGCGCAGCCGGGCATAGAGCGCGCCGGCGATGCGCTGCAGGCAGGCATCGCCCTCGGGATGCCCGTGGTGGTCGTTGAAGGCCTTGAAGTGGTCGACGTCGATCATGAGCGCGGCCACCGACAGATCGCTGCCGTGCAGGCCCGTCTGCAGCGATTCGATCCGCCGTTCCAGCGCGTAGCGGTTGGCTAGGCCGGTGAGCGGATCGTGCCGCGCGGCGAGCTCGGCCTCCTCGCGCTTGAGCCGGTCCTGCAGGCGGCGCAGAAAGGCATAGCGGGTGTCCCATTCCATGCGATAGCTGGCCGCGATTCCCAGATAGGCCACACAGGGCATGATCGTCAGGCCCACGAGCTGGGTGGCCACGGTGTTGGCGTGGGGCAGCAGGACCGCCAGATAGGCCGCGACGATGAGGGCGGTCGTGGCGGCGGCGAACCGGAAGTCCAGCCGCTGATTGACGCAGGCATAGATCAGCACCGGCAGCACCAGAAACTGGTACTGGTCCGCGGAGGGACCGCTGTTGAGCGCATAGACGCAGAGAATCTGCGCCACCATGGCCAGCGGTATCGTCGCCGTGAGGGACTCGCGCAGGATCAGCCCCGGCTCCCGCCGGACGAGCCAGCCGGCCAGCAGGATCACCGGCGTGACCACCAGCAGATGCGCGACCAGTGCGATCAGGAAGGTCTGCGGCAGCAGCAGAAAGTCCACGATCAGAAACAGGTTGTAGATCAGCAGGGTGGGCCCGATCGTGGCGAGCGTCACGCGCGCCTGATGGCGCCGGCGGTAGGTCTCGAAGGCGCGCTCCACCGCCGGCGGAAAGCGCAGGCCCGGGCCGCGGTTGTCGATGCAGCGCCGGACTTCGGCGCGGGTGATGGTCGGTTCGCTCATGCGCAGGACCGAGGCTCTCGAATCATGGTTACCGCGGTTGTTCTAGCACGTCGTCGGCGGCGCTTGAATACGCCATTCCGACGATCACTCCGGGTCGACGCGTCCGCGCAGTGTCTTCTTGCGGCCGCGTCGTGTCTTGTTGTCCACGCGTTTTCGGCGGGCCGCGCGACTGGCGCGCGTGGGGCGTCGTTTCTTGCGTTCGCGCGTGGCCGCGCGGATCAGCGCCTGCAGTCGCGCAAGGGCGTCGGCGCGGTTGGCCTCCTGCGTGCGGTGACGCTGGGCCTTGATCACGATCACCCCGTCCGCCGAGATCCGCTGGTCGGCCAGCGCCAGCAGGCGTTCCTTGTAGACGTCGGGCAGCGATGAGGCCCGGATGTCGAAGCGCAGATGAATCGCCGTGGCGACCTTGTTGACGTTCTGGCCGCCAGCGCCGCGGGCGCGGATCGCCCGCAGCTCGACCTCGTGCATGGGTAGGCCGACGCGGCCGGAGATCGCGAGCATGGTCACCGTCCGGGCCGCCATGGGGCCGGCCATTGGAGCCGTTGGCACTGGGGCGCGGTCATGATTTGAGCCGGTAGCCGGTCCGGAAGATCCAGGCGACCAGCGCCATGCAGGCGGCCAGAAACACCGTGATCATCACCAGACTGAGGCCCACGCTGACGTCGGCCACGCCGTAGAAGCTCCAGCGAAAGCCGGAGACCAGATACACCACCGGGTTGAACAAAGTGATCTTCTGCCACAGGGGCGGGAGCATGTCGATCGCGTAGAAGGTGCCGCCGAGGAAGGTCAGCGGTGTGACGATCAGCAGCGGGACGAGCTGGAGTTTCTCGAAATTGTCGGCCCAGATGCCGATGATGAAGCCGAACAGGCTGAAGGTGACCGAGGTCAGCACCAGGAACAGCAGCATCATGAACGGATGCGCGATCTCCAGATCCACGAACAGCGACGCCGTGGCCAGGATGATCAGCCCGAGCATGGCTGACTTGGTCGCCGCCGCACCGACATAGCTGATCACGATCTCCACGTAGGAGATGGGTGCGGAGAGCAGCTCGTAGATGGTGCCGATGAACTTCGGGAAATAGATCGCGAACGAGGCGTTGGAAATGCCCTGGGTCATCAGCGTCAGCATGATCAGCCCGGGCACGATGAAGGCGCCGTAGCTCACGCCGCCGACCTCGTCGATGCGCGAACCGATCGCCGAGCCGAAGACCACGAAGTACAGGGACGTTGAAATCACCGGCGAGACCACGCTCTGGAAGAGCGTGCGCCATGTGCGTGCCATCTCGGTCTTGTAGATCGTGGCGATGGCGTGGAAATTCATGCGCGGCCTCCCGTGTTGACCAGATCCACGAAGATCTCCTCCAACGAGCTCTTCTGGGTGTCGACGTCGCGCAGGCCCACCCCGGCGGCGTCGAGATCGCGGAACAGCGCGGATATGCCGGCCGCGCGGTCGCGGCTGTTATAGGTGTGGATAAGGGCCCAGCCGTCGTCGCTCACGGTCAGATCGTGATCGGCGAGCGCCGCCGGCAGGCGTTCGAGCGGCCGGTCCAGCTGCAGAGTCAGACGCTTCTCGCCGAGCCGACGCATCAGTTCGTGGGTCTCTTCGACCACGACCAGCTCGCCGGCGTTGATCACGCCGATGCGGTCGGCCATCTGCTCGGCCTCCTCGAGATAGTGGGTGGTCAGAATGATGGTGACCCCGGACTCGCGCAGCGCGCGCACGACCTGCCACATGCTGCGACGCAGTTCGACGTCCACCCCCGCCGTGGGTTCGTCGAGAAACAGGATGCTCGGCTCGTGGGCCAGCGCCTTGGCGATCATCACGCGCCGCTTCATGCCGCCCGACAGCGTCATGAGCATGGCGTCGCGCTTGTCCCAGAGCGACAGCTCGCGCAGGACCCGATCGACGCGTTCGGGATCCTTCGGCTTGCCGAACAGCCCGCGGCTGAAGGCGACGGTGGCGCGGACCTTCTCGAACTGGTCGGTGGTCAGTTCCTGCGGCACCAGCCCGATCTTTTCGCGCGCCGCGCGATAGTCGCTGATGATGTCGTGGCCGTCGGCGGTCGCACGGCCGTCGCTCGGGTTGACCAGACCGCAGAGAATGCTGATCAGCGTCGTCTTGCCGGCGCCGTTGGGGCCGAGCAGGGCGAATATCTCGCCGCGCGGAATCTCCAGGTCGATGCCCTTGAGCGCGGTGAAGCCGGAGGCGAAGGTCTTGGTCAGGCCCTGAATCGAGATGATCGGTGACGACACGGACGGTCCTCGGGTCGAGCGGACGGACGGCGGCCCGCGTAGGGTACGCCAGCGCGGCTGCGGCGCAACGCCCGCCCGCATGCGGCGGCGGTTGAACGCGCCCTCCGCCGTCCCGGGCTACGGCGCGGGGCGGGGCGGACGCGCACGGATGCGGCAACGGGCCGCGGCCGCTCGCCGCGGCGGGCCCGGCCGGTGCGGTTAAGCGGCCTCGGGAGCCGCGACGGCGGCCGAGGGCGCGGCATCGGTGTGCCGGCGCCTCGGCGTTGGCCGGTCGTCGTCCGTACCCCGGCGCTGCCCGCCCTCAGGCGATGAAGTCGATCAGCGCGCGGTTGAATTCATCGGCGTGGGTCGCGTTGATCGCGTGCGGCCCGCCCTGGATCACCGAGACCGAGCTGTCGCCGATCATGTCCGCCGCGCGCTTGCCGCTGACCTCGAAGGGCACGATGGCGTCGGCATCGCCGTGCAGGATCAGCACGGGGACGTCGATGCGCTCGAGATCGCCGCGGAAGTCGGTGCGGCCAAAGGCGGCGATGCAGTCGAGCGTGCCCTTGGGCGAGGCGAAGGAGGCGATCTGGCGGTGGTACTGCCGGTTGGCCTCGCTGACCAGCAGGCCCTGCTCGCTGCTGAAGAACTGGGTCGTGAAGTCCTCGAGAAAGGCGATGCGGTCGCCGCGCACGCCGTCCTCGAACTGGGCGATGGTCGCATCGTCCAGGCCGCCGTCCGGATTGTCGTCGCTCTTGTAGAGATACGGCGGCACCGCCGCGGCCAGCACCGCACGGGCGATGCGCTCGGAGCCGTAGCGGCCGAGATAGCGTGCGACCTCGCCGCCGCCCATGGAAAAGCCCACCAGCGTCGCCTCGCGCAGGTCGAGGTGGGCCAGCAGGGCCTGCAGATCGGCGGCGAAGGTGTCGTAGTCGTAGCCGCTCCAGGGCTGCGACGAGCGCCCGAAGCCGCGCCGGTCATAGGTGATCACGCGATGCCCGGCCTCGATCAGGGCCCCCACCTGGGGCTCCCAGCTGCGGCCGCTCATCGGCCAGCCGTGGACCAGGACCACCGGTCGGCCGCTGCCGTGATCCTCGTAGTAGAGCTCGACCGGGGCCTCGTTCTCCGTCGCAACCTGTAGAAACGCCATGACGTTCGTCTCGCTTTTCGTGTCGGAACTGCAGTCTCGCCCGAGTGCGCCGGCAGGGCAATGCGGCGGGGGTGCAACCCCGCCACCGGCCGGCTGCGTACTGGACCGATACGCTTCGTGACTGTATAAAAATACACAATGGAAACCGTACGCAAACTCGCCATCCTGGCCGATGCGGCCAAGTACGATGCGTCCTGTGCGTCCAGTGGCAGCGCGCGCCGTGATTCGGTCGGTGGACGCGGTGTCGGCTCGGCCGGCGGCTCGGGCATATGCCATGCCTATGCGCCGGACGGGCGCTGCATCTCGCTGCTCAAGATCCTGCTCACCAACTTCTGCATCCACGAGTGCAGCTACTGCATCAACCGCAACTCATCGAATGTGCCTCGGGCGCGCTTCACGACCGCGGAAGTCGTCGACCTGACCCTGGCGTTCTACAAGCGCAACTACATCGAGGGGCTGTTTCTGTCCTCCGGCGTCATCCGCACGCCCGACTACACCATGGATCAGCTTGTCCGGGTCGCGCGCAGCCTGCGCGAGGATCACGATTTCCGCGGCTATATCCACCTCAAGACCATTCCCGATGCCGACGGCGAACTGCTGGCCGCCGCTGGCCGCTACGCCGATCGCCTGTCGATCAACGTCGAGCTGCCGACCCAGGACGGGCTCGATCGGCTCGCGCCGGAAAAGGACCACCGCACCATCAAGCTGTCGATGGCGCGCATCCGTGCCCGAAGCGAAGCGCACGCCGAGGACCGGCGCGCCGCCCGACGCGTGACCAGTGCGCGGCCGAAGGCGGCCGGCCCGGGCCGGTTCGCCCCGGCCGGCCAGTCCACCCAGATGATCGTTGGCGCCGAACCCTCGACCGATGCCGACATCCTGTCGACCACGGCGGATCTGTACGCCGCTTATCGGCTCAAGCGGGTCTATTTCTCCGCCTTCTCGCCCATTCCCGACAGCTCGGCGGCGTTGCCCGCGCGGCGCACCTCGCTGATGCGCGAGCATCGCCTGTATCAGTCCGACTGGCTGCTGCGCTTCTACGGCTACGGCGCCGACGAGATCACGGCCGGCGGCGACGACCGCGTCACGCCCGGCATGCTGGATCTGGACGTCGATCCCAAGCTCGGCTGGGCGCTGCGCAACCGCGGTTTCTTTCCCGTGGACCTGAACCGCGACTCGCGTCCCCGGCTGCTGCGCGTGCCGGGGCTGGGCGTGAAATCGGTGAATCGGCTGCTGTCGATCCGGCGCTGGCAGCGGATCCGGCTCGAGGATCTGGTCGCGCTGAAGGCCGGCATCGCCCGCGCCATGCCGTTCATCGTCTGCGCCAATCACCGGCCGGCGGTCGCGGATGCGCCCAGCGCCGCGCTGCGCGCCCGGTTTGCGCCGCCCGCCGCCGCCCAGCAGACTTTCGACTTCTGATGATCCGGCTGGCGACGAGCGGGGGTGGCGATGACAGCGACGGTATGCGTGCTGACCGGCGACATCGTGCGTTCCGGCGCGCTGTCGGCCGAGACGCTCGATGGCGTGATGGCCGGGATCGAGGCGTTCTCGGGCGTCGTCGCCGCCTGGCCCGGGGCGCCGGACGTGCGCGAGGAGCGTTTTCGCGGCGACGGCTGGCAGCTGTATCTCGGCGCGCCGCGCTGGACGCTGCGCGCGGCCCTTGGCCTGCGAGCGGCGATCCGGTCGCGGCACCCCTCGGTGGAGACACGTCTGGCCGCGGCGTTCGGCCCGGCTCGCCTCGGCGCGCGGCTGGCCGCGTCCTCGGGCGCGGCCTTCGAGGCGTCGGGGCGGGCGCTCGAGGGGCTCGGCACGCATCGGCTGTGGCGCTTCGGCGGCGGGCTCGGGTCCGTCGCCCTGGACGATCTGGCGGACGGCCTGTTCGCGGTCTGCGACCGCTGCTCGCAGGGCTGGACCGAACGCCAGGCCGAGGTGTTCGGCCGGCTCGCGGTGCCCGACGCACCGGCGATGATCGACGTGGCGGCGGCGCTCGAGGTCGCGCCGCAGACGGTGCACGCGCATTTCGAGCGGGCCGACGGCCACGCGTTGCTCGATGCCGTGGCCCGCTTCGAGGCCGCAGTGGATTCAGTCGTTCCGAGCCCATCAGTCGAATAAAGCTGATTTTGGAAAATCAGCCGAATACGGCTGATATGACATCGCTCGGGCGTCGCGCCACCGGTGCCCGGTGGGGCCACGGATACAGGAGGCGACCGTCATGCTCGCGACATTGACGATGCTGGCGTTCGCGCACGTGCTGGCCGATTTCGTGCTCCAGAGCCGCGCGATGGTCGCGCGCAAGCATCGGCGCGTCGTTCTGCTCCGGCATACGGCGATCGTGGGCGCGAGCGCGTTCGTCGCGCTCGCGGCCTGGACGCCGGGTGCGCTGATCGCGGTCGCTGTCGTCACCCTCGCGCATGCGGGCATCGATGCCGCCAAACTGGCGCTGGCGCGGCGCGCCCGACATCCCTTCGCGGCACTGCGGCTGTTCGGTGCCGATCAGTGCGCCCATCTGTTGTCTATCGGCATCGTGGCCGCGCTCCTGCCCCAGGCCTACGCCGAGGGGCTGTGGCCGGCGGTGCTCGGCTCGACTGCGGCCCAGGGGCTGGCGGCCGCGGCCGCGCTCGTCACCGGCGTCATCGCCGCGACGCGGGTGGGCGATCTGATGCTCGCCCAGCTGCTGGCCGGGATCCGGCACTCGCGTTCGGCCGGATCGCCAGGGTCCGCGGCCGGCCGGGCCGAGGATGCCGGTGGCGCCGACGAGTTGCGCGCCGGGGCCTGGATCGGCTGGCTGGAACGCGGTCTCGTTTTTCTGTTCGTGCTTCTCGGCGAGTTCAACGCGATCGGCTTCGTGATCGCCGCCAAATCGATCCTGCGCTTCGAATACGCGCGCGACCCGGCCAAGAGCGAGCTGGTCATCATTGGTACGCTCGCGAGTTTCGGCTGGGCGGTGCTCACGGCGCTGGCGACCGCGGCCGCTCTCGACGGTCTATGGCCCGCAGGCGCGGGTTGACCATGCACCAGCCGTCCCTGTTCGGCCAGGCGGATGCCGCCGGCGCCGAGCGCACCGTGGTGCGGTTCGCGCCCGATTTCGAGGCCTGGCGGCATGCCGCGTGTGTCCAGTGGCGCGCGGGACGCGCGCCGGACGCGCTCTGGTGGCAGGCTGATCCTGCGGCGCGCGGCGACGAGCCGACCCGGGTCGTCGGGCCACGCGTGCCGAAGGCCTTCGGAGCGCTGGCGCGCGCGGTGGTCTGCCACCGCAGCGCCGATCGCGGGGCGCTGCTCTACCGGCTGCTCTGGCGTCTGTCCCAAGGCGAACGACATCTGCTGGCGCTGGCCGGCGACGCCGACGTGGCGCGGGCCAACCGCTATGCGAAAGCCGTCCGGCGCGATGCCCACAAGATGAAGGCATTCGTGCGCTTCCGCGCGGTTCCGGACCCGGAGGCGATCGACGGCGAGCCGCGCTACGTGGCCTGGTTCGAACCCGAGCACGAGATCATCGCCCACGTCGCGGATTTCTTCGTACGGCGTTTCGCCAACATGCGCTGGTCGATCCTCACACCGGATCGCTGCCTGCACTACGAGGGCCGGGGCCGGCCGTGGTTCTCGGCGGGTAGCGACGCGGCCGCCGCCCCGGCCGGCGACGCGCTGGAGGACGCTTGGCGCGTCTACTACCGCAGCATCTTCAATCCCGCGCGCCTGAAGCGGCGGGCGATGCAGTCGGAAATGCCGGCGAAGTACTGGAAGAACATGCCGGAAGCCGAGCTGATTCCGTCGCTGATCGCCGGTGCCGATGCTCGCGTCGCGGCGATGGAGGCGCAGGGTGGCGGCTCGGAGCGGCTGCGCTGCGGCCCGCGTCCCGAGCGCCCGGCGGCCCGGGAGGCGGCGGCGGTGGCGCGCACGCCGGAGGCCTCGCTGGAACGGCTGCAGCTGCAGGCCGCGGCCTGTCGCGGCTGTCCCCTGTGGCGGCCGGCGACCCGTACGGTGTTCGGCGAGGGCCCCGCGGACGCCCGCATCGCGGTCGTTGGCGAGCAGCCGGGCGACGCCGAGGATCTGGCCGGGCGTCCGTTCGTCGGCCCGGCCGGCCGACTGCTCGACCGCGCGCTGGCCGAGGCCGGCCTGGATCGCGCCGCGCTCTATCTGACCAATGCCGTCAAGCACTTCAAGTTCACACCGCGGGGCAAGGCGCGTATCCACGCCAAGCCGGCCTACCGCGAAATCGCCGCGTGCCGGCCGTGGCTGGACGCCGAACTGGAACTGCTGCGGCCGGCGCTCGTAGTCTGCCTCGGCGCGACCGCCGCGCGGACCCTGCTCGGGCGGCCGGTCACGGTGGCCCGCCAGCGCGGCCGGATCGTCGAGGTCGGCGAGCGCGCCTGCCTGGTCACCTTCCATCCCGCACACCTGCTCCGCAGCGGCGCGGCCGGCGACTACCGCGACTTCGTCGCCGATCTGGCCCGCGCGGCACGGCGCGCGCATGACGGCGTGCGGCCGGTCTGACGAGATCGTAGCGGGCGCCCGGTGGGCGGCGCGTGGCGCATGAGATCGCGAACCCGCCCGCAGGCCGGCCGCCAGACGTCGATCGTCGATGCCCGGACGCGTTCAAGACCGCCGCGGCCATGATCGCCCGCTCGTGCGGCACACCGGGGTCGGCGCAGCCCGAATGCGCGGGTAGACTGTGTCGCGACAGTCCGCGGCAACGATGCGAGAGGCGACAGGCATGGGCAAATCGCTGCAGGATCAACTGCTGGCCAAGGGCGTGGCGCGGCCCAAGCAGGCCAAGAAGGCGCGGCGTGAGAAGGCCGCCCGGGACAAGGCCGCGCGGCAGCAGGGCGCGGCGACCGATGCGCCGGACACCGCCCGCGAGATCGCGGCCGCGGAGGCGGCCAAACGCGAACGCGACCGGGCGCTCAACGCCGAACAGAAGCGCCGCCGCGAGGCCCGCGAGCGGGACGCATCGGTCGCCCAGCTGATCGAGGGTCACGCGGTGGCCGCCCAGGGTGACGCCGACGACGCGGTGCAGTACAACTACCACATCGGCGACGCGATACGGCGCATCGCCGTGAGCGACCGCCAGCGCCGCGACCTCGCCGCGGGCCGGCTCGGCATCGTCCGCCACGGCGGCCGTGCCGTGCTCGTGCCCCGCGAGGCCGCCGACCGCATCGCCGCGCTCATGCCCGAGGCCGTCTGGCGCGCCCGGCCGGAGGACGATCCGGCCCCCGATCCGGATGATCCCTACGCGGACTATCCGGTGCCCGACGATCTGATGTGGTAGGCGCGCGCCGGTCGCGGCGTCGCAGCGGCTTTTGTCCGCCAGAAGTCGGATACCGCGGCGGGCCGTGACCGACGCCATCGGGGGCTCCGCCGGCGTTTAGTGATCGTCCGTGTGGTTCGCGGCAGAGCGCCTGCGAGGCCGGAGGCCAGGGCACGGCCGGTGACGCGCGATCCGGCACCTGTGGTGAACCGTTCGGTCGGCGCGCGGCGCGGCTGTGCGCCGGTATCGGCGCCATGAGCGGCTGGCGCGCCGAGGCCGTGCCCGATCAGCGTGGACGGCTCGCGATCGTCACGGGCGCCGACAGCGGCATTGGCCGGGAGACCGCGCGTGCGCTGGCCGCGGCCGGCGCCCGGGTGGTGCTGGCGTGTCGCGATATCGATCGGGGCGCGGCGACCGCGGCCGATATAGGCCGCGCGCACCCGGCGGCGGACCTGCGGGTCGCAGGGCTCGATCTGGCCGATCTCGCCTCGGTGCAGCGCTTTACCGAGGATATCGGCGAGCGCGAGGCGCCACCGGACCTGCTGATCAACAACGCCGGCGTGATGGCGCTGCCCGAGCGGCGCACGGCCGATGGTTTCGAGTATCAGATCGGGGTCAATCATCTCGGCCATTTCGCGCTGACCGGACGGCTGCTCGATCGGTTGGCGGCCGGGGGCCGGGTGGTCACGGTGTCCAGCTTCAAGCATCGCGGCGGGGTCGTCGATCCCGGCGATCTGGACGGCGATCGCCGCGCCTATGGGCCGTGGGCGGCCTACAGCCAGTCCAAGCTCGCCAATCTGCTGTTCGCATTCGAGCTCCAGTGCCGGCTCGCAGCCGCCGGACGGCCGCTGGTGAGCGTCGCCGCACATCCCGGCTATGCGGCCACGGACCTGCAGCTGGCCGGCCCGCGCGAGCGCGGCGCCCGCTGGCGCCTCCGCGCGGCACGGCTTGCCAACGCCCTGTTCGGCCAGTCCGCTGCCCGAGGCGCGCTGCCGAGCCTGTACGCCGCCACGGCCGCGTCGGTGCGCGGCGGCGACTACATCGGCCCCGACGGCCCGCGCGAGCTGTGGGGGCATCCGGTGCGGGTACGCGCGCGCCCGAATGCGGGCCGCGTCGATGTCGCCCGTGCGCTCTGGGCGGTGTCGCTGGCGCGCACGGGCGTGCATTATCCGGTGTGAACGTGGGACAACGGAGGCTCGAACATGAGCGCCACGGACGGGCCCGAACGCGGGCGGCTGAGTCAGGTCACCCATTTCACCGCGAACCTGTCGCGCAACGCCGTCAGCGCCCTGGCGCGGCGCGTTGGCGGAATGACGCTGGAGATCGGCCGTACGCTCATCCTCGACCGCGCTCAGCGTCGCGTGCTTTCCGAGGAACAACAGGCCTGGATGAGCCGCGCCGGCGAGGCGGTGCGCGACGCGCGCCGTACCGCCGGTCTGTCGCGCGACGATCTGGCCCGCGCGCTGGATCTCGAGGACAAGAGCCTGCTTCAGGCCGTGGAGCAGGGCTCGGCCACGGTCTCCTTCGAGCTGATTCTGCGGCTGACGTCGCTGCTGGCCCGCAACGATCCGGTCCCGTTCCTGATCCAGCTCGTGCGCGGCTTTAATCCGCGGCTCTGGGCGCTGGCCGAGGACTGGGGCGTGGGACGGCTGCCGACCATGATCGAGCGCGACCGCCAGTGGATGAACATCTATCGCGGCAACGAGGCGGCGCGGCAGCTGCCCGAGGCCGAGTTCGACGAGGTCATGGCGTTCTGCGAGAGCGCGTTGACCATGGCAGTGGCGTTCCGCCAGGACGGCCCCGCGCCGGCGTCGCCGTCGGGCGAGGCCGCGAATCGACCCGGCCCCACGTCTTAGGCGTGTTGATGTCTCGTACGCGCCGCGTTGGAGATTACAAATCGTGCCCGGCAAGGCGCGAGCCGACGGCTCTGGGCGTGCCACGACCCAGGCTTGCAACGCCGATGGGTGCCCATAGCCGATCTCTCGTGGGCGGCCCAACCCTTCGGGACAGGTGCCCATGGAATTAACAAGATCCGGTAATCCAGCGTTGCCGCATGCTGGCGCAGAGTGACTATGCGTCGTGTGGCCGCACAACAGCGCTCGGCGCGGACACGGACGAAACCTCAACAGGCGATATAGGGCGGTCAACGCTTCGAACGCCGCGTTGGAGACGACAGATCGTGCCCGGTAAGGTGCGAGCCGCCGGTCGTGGCGCGCCACGATCCGCACTTGCAACACCTCAGGGCCGGTCAGGGTGGATTGGCCTGCTCAACGCTTCCGGCAGGCGCTGTCTAGCGGCAGGCCGAGGCGTCGTGCGCGCCGTGGTGTTGCTCGGCACTGGTGTGACGGAACCCCGCATTGCCGCAGGACAACGCTTGCGACGGCTTGCGTGGAAGCCGGGAGGTCGCGGCTTGTTCGCCGGGGTGGCTGTCGCATCGCTCGCGCCGTCGTCGATGGCCTGCCGTGAACCGCGAGGGCGGCCTCGACGCCTCGGCACTTGAATCCGGCGGTTCGGGAATCAACCGTCAAGATATCACTCCTACAGGACGCCGCATGCAAACCGTTAAGATCGATCTCGTCTCGGATGTCGTCTGCCCCTGGTGTCCGATCGGCGAGGCGCGCCTGCGGCAGGCGATGACGCAGCTCGCCGACGAGCTGCGCTTCGAGGTGGAATGGCATCCGTTCCTGCTCAACCCGGACGTGCCGCCCGAGGGCCGGCCGATATTGGCGCACCTGAGCGAGAAATACGGCCGCAGCGAGAGCGAGATGCAGGCTTCGCAGGCCGAGATCGTCGCCGCGGCGAGCGAGCTCGGGCTAGACTTCGAGCAGGCGCTGGCGCGTCGTTCCTGGAACACCTTCGACACCCACCGTGTGCTCGCCCACGCCAAGGACCACGGCTGCGACGCGGCCATGAACCGGGCCCTGTTCGCAGCCTATTTCGGCCGGGCCGAGAATCCGACCGATCCGGCGGTGCTGGCCCCGATCGCCGAGTCGCTGGGTCTGGACGGCGCCGAGGTGCGTGCGATCCTCGTCTCCGATCGCTACAGCGAACGGGTCCGAGCCGAGATCGAGCACTGGCGCGCGCTCGGCGTCTCCTCGGTGCCGTCGTTCATCGTCGACGGCCGCTATCTGCTTGCGGGGGCGCAGCCGCCGACGACGCTGGCCGATGCGCTGCGCCGGATCGCGACCGAGGCAGACGCCGAGCGCGTCTGACGGCTCAGTCCGGCGGGCGGTCGCCGACCTCGGCCGCGGGCGTCGCGGCAGCCGGCACCGGCGCCTCGCTCAGGCGCGCGCGTACGTTCGGCAGATAGTCCGGGTA
Source organism: Salinisphaera orenii subsp. halophila YIM 95161 (assembly GCF_003732545.1). Classification (GTDB taxonomy): domain Bacteria; phylum Pseudomonadota; class Gammaproteobacteria; order Nevskiales; family Salinisphaeraceae; genus Salinisphaera; species Salinisphaera orenii_A. The sequence continues at coordinate 19,219 of NZ_AYKF01000084.1, forward strand.
TTCGCGCTGGATGAAGTCCAGCAGGGCCTCGCGCATGCGACAGCGCAGATGCCAGAGTTCCACCGAGTCGCCCGCGCTCATCAGAAAACGGACCTGCATGGCATGCTCGCCGGCCTCGACCACCTGGGTGGTGCCGATGGTGCGGTCCCAGGCGGCGTCGGCTTCGAGCATGCGCTCGAACGCCGCGCGCAGCGGCGCCACCGGCATGCGGTAGTCCAGCCACATGAACACCGGCCCCATGAGGCTGGTCGGTCGGCGGGTCCAGTTCTCGAACGGGTTCTCGATGAACCACTGCAGCGGCACGACGAGCCGGCGCAGATCCCAGGTGCGCAGCACCACGTAAGTGGTGGTGACTTCCTCCACCCAGCACCACTCGTCCTTGAACTTGAGCACGTCCTCGATCCGAAAGGGCTGCGACAGCGCGATCTGCAGGCCGGCGAGCAGGTTGGTCAGGACCGGGCGGGCCGCGAAACCGAGAATGATGCCGCCGATGCCGGCCGAGGCCAGCAGGCTGGTGCCGAGCTGACGGATGGATGGGAACGTCATCAGCGCCGCCGAGATGCCGATGATCGCGATCAGCACGGTCAGCCCGCGGGTGAGAAACCGCGCCTGGGTCTCGAGCTTGCGCGCGGCGTGGTGGCGGCCGTCGACCGCCGGATTCAGGCGCACGATGACGTCGCCGATCGCGGCGGTCGCCTTCAGCGCGGCCCAGGTCAGCGCCAGGATCAGTGCGAGGCTGTTCATGTGGCGCGTGGCCGCGATCCACGGCACGCCGTCGTCGGCGGCGTGCCATACCGCCTGCAGGGTGAGCAGAAAGATGGCCACGCCGCCGGCGGTGTCGCACTGCTCCAGGAAATCGCGGGCGATCGCGCGCCGCTGGATCAGGCGATAGCCGAGCTTGATCAGCAGCGCATAGCCGGCGGTCGCGGCGAGAGCCGCGATCAGCGCGGTGGCGGTGGTCATCACCCAGGCGGAAACGGCCGGGTCAATGCCCTCGAACATATGGGCCCTCGATTGGCGGCCGGGGCGACGATCGGCCCGGTCTCGACGATGGCAAGCAGTTTTCCTGCCATCGTCGTCGGGGGCAGCCGGTGCACCGCGCGTGAGGCAGGGGATCTCTCAGCGTGCGGCGCCGGCGTGGCGGGGTATTGTCAGGCGAACGCGGCGGCATGGTGCTGCTTCGCGCGGTGCCGCCGAATCCACCGACGCCTATCGGGCGGACGGCGTCGGCGCGGATGCCGGCCGCGCACTCGCTGCCGAGGAAACGCACGGCAGACGATACGCCGCGAAGCGATGCGGGCGTCGAGCCTGACAAAGATCGTGGCGCGTCCACCGGGCCCGGCGGATTCGACCGGTCGCGCCGCCTTGCACGCGGCATCGGCGGCGACGCGCGCTCGGGGCCGGGGCGATCGGCAAGCGCGACGAGCGATCTCAGGTGACCATGGCCCCGAGCGAGTACAGGCCGAAGCAGGCGCCGACCAGCAGGCCGGAGGCGAGCAGGACGAGCGTGCCGTTCACCGCGTACTTGATGGTGGTGTAGCGGCCCGGGTTGGTTTCCTTGAGTTCGCGCGTGTTCGACAGCATCGGCGCGAGCCGCGCGAAGACGCTGTTGGCCAGGCCGCGTTCGTCCTCTTCGGTATTGGGCACGACGGTCGCGCGCATCAGGCGCTTGTAGAAGAAGTTCACTACCGGGCCGACGACGCGGGTGGGGCGCTCGACGTCGCACATGAGGATCACCCGGTCCTCCTCGGCGTCGTTGTGCGCGTAGTGCAGATAGGTCTCGTCGAACAGCAGCGCCTTGCCGTCGCGCCAGGAGTAGTCGGTGCCGTCGATGTTGATATAGCAGGCGTCGGCGTTCGGCGTGGCCAGGCCGAGGTGATAGCGCAGCGAACAGGCCGCGGGGTCGGCGTGGCGGGTGAGCTTGGAGCCGACCGGCAGCACCGAGAACATGGCCCCGTTGACGCAGGAGACCTGCTCGAGCAGGCGCGTCGTCTCCGGGCACATGCGCTTGGCCGAATTGTGGGTGGTGCCATACCAGCGCAGGTAGAACTTGCTCCAGCCGTACTTGTAGAAGGTGCGCAAGCCGATGTCGTAGTAGCCGCCGGAACCGGCCTGCTTGGTCTGCTCGAAGACATCGTTGCGGTGCAGGGCGAGCGCCTCCTCGCGGATGGTGCGCCAGTTGCGCTGGATGACGTCGAGCTCCGGAAACCGGTCGAGGTCCATGATCGGCTGACGCGCCCGCTCCTGCGTGAACAGATACAGCAGGCAGTTGAGCGGGCTGAAGATCGGCCAGCCCTTGCGCAGATACTGTTTGAAGCTGTCGTAGCGAACGCGGCCGCGAAACCGGTAGACATAGAGGATCGACGCGGCGATGAACGTGAACACCAGCGCGAGGGGTAGCAGTAGTTCCACTTCGGCTCCTTGAGCGCGGTCTGCGCAGCAGACGGGCGGCGCCGACGAGGCGGCGCACGGTTTTACACACGCGCCAGCCTGCCGGTATCCGTATTAACACGGCGTCAAGACTGCAAGGTGCAGCATTCGGGCGCGTTCCCCGATGAGTCCGTTACCGGTGCGCGGAACGTCACACGCCGGCGGCCGTTCCGGATCCGGCCCGGCTCGTCACGATGCGGGGCGTCCCGGCAGCAGGGCCGTGCCTCGCCGGGCGCCCGGGGCGGGCGCGCCGTCGGGGTCGTGCCTGTCGGGATTCGATCGGGGCGAGCGGCTGCGCTATCGTCTTTCGGCCGCGTTCAGTCGCGCGCAATGGGATGCAGGCCATCGTCGCCATCGTGGCCGGCGTCGATGGATTCGGGCCGGGCGCCGTTCGCCGTGAACGGTGTTCCGAAGCAAGGGCAGGGGATAACGATCACATGGATGACAGCAGGTTCGCGGGCAGGATACGCGCCGCGGTGTTCGCGTTTCTGGCACTGAGTCTGCCGCTGGGGCTCGGCGGCTGCGTCTGGCAGGCGGCCCAGTTCTGGGTCGCGGGCGATCAGGTCGAGCTGCGCGAGACCGACCCCGCCGCGCGACCGGCGCCGCGGGACCGGCCCCAGCTGCTGGTGCTCGCCATCGACGGCATCGACCGGGCGCTGCTGTATCGCATGCTGCGCGCCGGCGAGCTGCCGGAAACCGCCCGCCTGCTCGGCGGCGACGGCGCGGGCTTTCCGCATGCCGCCTTCGACGACAGCCTGCTGGCCACGCTGCCGACGTCGACGGCGGTGTCGTGGGCGACCATGATGACCGGTGTGGACCCGGCGGTGCACGGCGTCGCCGGCAACGAATACTTCGTGCGCGAGACCGGTGAATTCGCCGCGCCCGTGCCGGTGACGATCTCGAATGCCACCCAGGTCTTCCAGATCTACACCGAAGGTTACGCCAACGATCTGCTGGAAGCGCCGACGGTCTACCAACGTCTGCGCGAGAGTGATCCCGGCGTGCGCGTCTGGGTCGGCATGCATCAGTTCTACGCCGGTGCCGATCGCCTGATTCTGACCGACCGGACGGCGATGCTCGATGCCTTCCACTCGCTGTTCCAGACCCATGTGCTGGACTGGTTCACCGAGGACGACTCCCTGTCGCTGTTCCGTGAGCTGGACGAGGAGGTCATCGAGAACATGGACGATCTGCTGGAAAGCGAGGCCGCCGCCGACGTCATCACCATCTACCTGCCCGGGCTCGATCACTACGCCCACATCACCGACGCGCCGCCGGACGAGAGCCGCGCGACCTACCTCAGGCAGGGTATCGAGCCGATGATGGCCGAACTGCGCGAGACGCTCGAGGAGACCGGTGCGCTCGACGACCGCTATGTCCTGCTCATCTCCGATCACGGCCACACCGGGGTGGTCCACGACGACGCCCATTCGCTGGGCATCGACGGCGCCGGCGAGCCGCGTCAGGTGCTTGAGGCCGGCGGTTTCACCGTGCGGCCGTTCGATCTCGAAGTGGCCGACGACGTCTTCTTTGACGCGGTGCTCGCCTACCAGGGGGCGATGGCCTACGTCTACGTGGCCGACCGCAGCACCTGTGCGGCCCACACCAGCCCCTGCGACTGGCGCCGGCCCGCGCGGCGATCGGATATCGACGCCGCTGCCGAGCTCTATCACCGCAACAATCTGCAGGGCCTGCTCGTGCCTGAGATGCAGGGCACGCTGGATCTGATCCTCGTGCGCCGGCACCGGGACGACGGCGACGTGTTCGAAGTCTATCGCGGCGACGGCCGCAGCCAGCCGGTGGCCGACTATCTGGCCGCGACCCCGCGGCCGGCCTACCCGCAGCTGGCGGCCCGCCTGCGCGAGCTCACCGAGGGCCCGCACGGCGATCGCGCCGGCGACGTGATCCTGATCGCGCACAACGGCGATCGCGAACGCGCCGATGAGCGCTACTACTTCGCGCCGCTCTATCATTCGTGGCACGGCAGTCCGTCCCACCGCGACTCCGATATCCCGTTGATTCTGGCCCATCGGCAGAAGGACAGCGCGGAGCTCGAAGCGCTGATCGACTCGGTGCTGGCCGGCCGCCACCCGCAGCGCCGTGTCGCCGATCTGATCCTGCGGCTGCGTCTGGGCGCGTCGGCCATGGACTGAGCCGCGGCCCGCGGCTTGCCCCGACCGGCGCCGGCGGGTGACATTGGCGCCTGTGATCTCGCCCGGGGCCGTTGTCGATGAGCGCAAACCGAGAGACCGATCCCCGTATCGCCATCATCGGGACCGGCTTCGGCGGCCTGTGCATGGCCATCCGGCTCAAGCAGGCCGGTATCGACACCTTCACCCTGTTCGAGAAGCACGATCGCATCGGCGGCACCTGGCGCGACAACACCTATCCCGGTGCGGCCTGCGACGTGGAGTCGCATCTGTATTCGTTCTCCTTTGCGCCCAAGCCGGACTGGTCGCGCAAGTTCGGCGATCAGGCCGAGATCCTGGCCTACCTGGAGGACTGCGTGGCGTACTACGGTCTGGCGCCGCACATCCGCTTCGGTGTGGAGATCGCGGCGGCCGACTACGACGAGGCCGGCGGGCGCTGGCGGCTCACCGCGGCCGACGGCGATCGCCACGACGCGAACGTGCTGGTCACCGCCTGCGGCCAGCTCAACCGGCCGGCGCGGCCCGACATCCCCGGGCAGGCGGACTTCGCCGGAGCGGCGTTTCATTCCGCGCGCTGGCGCCACGACGTGGACATGGGCGGCCGCCGTGTGGCCGTGATCGGGACCGGCGCCAGCGCGATCCAGTTCGTGCCGCGGCTGGCCGAGTCGGCGGCGCGCCTGTTGGTCTTCCAGCGCTCCGGCGCCTGGGTCATTCCCAAGCCGGACCGGGCCTTCAGCCGGCGTGAGCAGCGCCGGTTCGCCCGCTGGCCGTGGCTCGCCCGGTGCCACCGCGGCCTGGTCTACTGGAAGAACGAAGCCCGGGCGCTCGCCTTCACGCGCTGGCATCGGATCCTGCAGGTCTTCGCCTGGGCGGCCCGCCGGCAGGCGCGTCGACAGATGCGCGACGACGACAAGCGCCGCCGGCTCGTGCCGGACTACACCATCGGCTGCAAGCGCATCCTGATGGCCAACGACTGGTACCCCGCGATCGACCGCGATCACGTCGACCTGGTCACCGCGCCGATCGCGCGGATCGAGCCCGATGCCGTGGTCACCGACGACGGCCGCCGTCATCCGGCCGATGTGCTGATCTACGCCACCGGCTTCCACGCCACCGACTTTCTGGCGCCGATGCGCATCACCGGGGCCGGTGGCCGCGAGCTGGCCGCCGCCTGGGGCGAGGGGGCGAGCGCCTACAAGGGCATCTCTGTGTCCGGTTTTCCCAACATGTTCCTGCTCTACGGCCCCAACACCAATCTTGCCCACAACTCCATCGTCTACATGCTGGAGGCCCAGGTGGACTATGTGATGCAGTGCGTGCAGGTCCTGCGCGACCCCGGCCTGCGCAGCATGGACGTGCGCCCGGAACGCGAGGCCGGCTACACCCGGCGCATCCGCTCACGGCTCGAGGATACGGTCTGGGCCGGCGACTGCGGCTCCTGGTATCGCACCGCGGCCGGTCATCAGACGAACAACTGGCCCGGCTTCACCTTCACCTTCCGGCGGATGACCGCGCGGCTGGACCCGGACGACTACCGGTTCGAACCCGCCTCCGTAGCCGGCCGATGAGTGACGGACCGGACGCCGAAACCATCGTCGCCGCCGTGCGCGCACTGCTGGATGCACGGGAACCCGGACGCACCGTCTGCCCCTCCGAGGTCGCCCGACGGCTGGCGGGCGGCAATGACGGCGATTGGCGCGCGCTGATGCCCGCGGTGCGGCGCGTGGCCGCCGAGCGCGCCCGGGCCGGCGAGCTGGTGGTCACCCAGCGGGGCCGGGCGGTGGACGCCCTCCGCGCCCGCGGCCCGATCCGCATCGGCTACGCCGACTGACCGGACGAGCCGGGCGCGGATCGCGGCCTGATACACGTCGCCGCGCGACACGCCGGCCGCCGCGCCCTGATCCGCCACGGCCGGCTTCGGTAGCGGCCGCCCGCGACGCCCACCTCGATGCGGTCCCGACATCCCGCGATGCAGGCGATCTCCCGCTGTCTTGCGGTGGCAGACGCGTGGCGCTGTGTTTGCAGCGTTGTCGACGCCCGCGTCGTCGTCTGCCCTGGCGCCACGGCCACATCCGCCGGGCCTCGCGGCGCCGCGGCGATGTCCGTGCGTTCGCCGCAGCGGGGTGATCCGGCCGCGCATCGCCCATGCGTTCGCGACCGCGACGCACCGACGGCGGCTCGGGTCGAGCCAAGGCCACACGGATCTCCGGCGGCGGCGCGAGCGTCAGTAGCTTCTGGTGCAGCTGAACCAATCTGGTGCAGCGGCAGGGTACGCAAGATGTTGGCCCGGGGCCCGGACGGCCGGCAAGTCGTTGACGCGGCGACGGCTTCGCGCGTCGCTCCACGGCTGGCACGGATTCTGCGAGATTCGTCATGCCACCGCGCTGGGGATCAATGGCGATCCGCGACTGCCAGCCGGTCGGCCGACAATCGAGAGGACACCAACGACGGCGTGCATCGATCTGCCCGGAGCGGATCGATGGGCGCCTTTTTTTTGGGAAGCCGAACCATGCACAGACCAGCCACGGGACATCCGGATTCGATTGGCGCGGCAGTCGCGAGGCCCCCGGTCCGCGCGCTGTCGCGGCTCGTGGCCGCGCCCGCGGGATTCGCGTGCTAGGCGTTGTCTGAGTCGGCATGCCATTCCTCGAAGGCGTCGGCGGCCGGGCTGCGGGTGGTTCTGGTCGATCTCGAACCCTGGTCCGTGGACCGGCTCGATGTCGCCCTTGCGGAGGCCGGCTTTCAGGTGCTGGCCTGCGTTTCCGAGCCGTCGGCGCTGTTCGATCGCGTCATCGAACTCGAGCCCGATGTGGTGATCGCCAGCTCCAATTCGGCCCGGCGCGACACGCTGGAATCGCTCATGCACATCGGCGAGCGCTACCCCAAGCCGATGCTCATGCTCTCCGATGCGATCGACCCGGATACCGTCGGCGACGCCGCGGCTGCCGGCATCAGCACGTATGCGGTGCAGGGCGTGTCCGCGGACATGCTGCGGTCGCTGATCGAGGTGACGGTCGGGCATTTCCGCGCCCGCGAACAGCTGCAGGCCGAGCTGGACAGCACCCGCCGGCAGATGTCGGAGCGCGAGGTCATCACCCGCGCCAAATGCCTGCTCATGGAGCGCTACGGCATGACCGAGGCCAACGCCTACACCACGCTGCGCAACATGGCGATGGCCCGGCGCCGCCGGTTGATCGCGGTGGCGCGCTGGGTGCTCGAGCGGGGGGCGGTCTGATGCCGCGCCGCGTGCCGGTGGGGGCAGGCGAGCCGGTATTCGGGCCGCCGGCGATACGCATCATCGTCAATGTCGTACCGGACGAGAGCCGGCGTCGCTCGCCGGGCCTTGACCCGGCACCGCGCGGTAACCGGTTCGTGCGCCTGCGCCATGCGCTCACGGGAATCGTCGGCCCGACCGCCCGACGCCGGCAGCTGAGCGACGGCCGGTCTCGCGCCGTCGTTCCGCGCCTGCCGGCACGGTCGTTGCTACCGCAGTCATCGGTTCAATGCCCGCGCGTCGCACGGCAGTTCGCGGCCCTCCAATGGCGGAAAGCGTCGCGCAGGCACGGACTGCAGCCAGGGGCGTACGGCCGGTCGACGGCGGTATGCCCTTTTTCGTGCACGGGGGATGGAATTTGATGGCCGATGACGATCGCAACCCGCAGCGCCCGAATCGCCACGCGCCGCTGGGCGACCCGTTCGATGCCGAGGTGCGTCTGCATCAGCCGCATGCGCACGATCACGCCGCCACGGAGGCCGGTATCGCCGGTCCGGCCGCGGTCGATCGCGAGCGCCTGGTCGATCGGCTGGTGGAGAGCACGGTCGTGCGTGCGGTATTCGGCCATCGCGACGGCGCGCGCCGGCGTTTCCTCCAGGCCATGGGCGGAGGCACCGCGGTCGCCGCGCTGTCGAGCGTGTTTCCGCTCAAGGCAGCCAAGGCGGCCGTGCATCAGGAGCTGGACGATCTCGGCGGCCTCGAGAAGCGCCAGCTCAAGGTCGGCTTCGTGCCGATCACCTGCGCCACGCCGATCATCATGGCCGACCCGCTCGGCTTCTACCGCAAGCAGGGTCTCGACGTGGAGGTCGTCAAGACGCCGGGGTGGGCGGTGGCCCGGGACAAGGCGGTGAGCCTCGAGCACGACGCCGCCCACATGCTCACGCCCATGCCGCTGGCGATCGACATGGGCGCGGGCTCGGCGCCCATGCCCTTCTACATGCCGGCGGTCGAGAACATCAACGGCCAGGCGATCACGCTGCACCGGGATCATCGGGAGCGGCGCGATCCGCGCCAGTGGCGGGGCTTCCGGTTCGCGGTGCCCTTCGACTATTCCATGCACAATTTCCTGCTGTGCTACTACGTCGCCGAGCACGGCCTGGACCCGGACCGCGACATCGAGATCCGGGTGCTGCCGCCGCAGGACATGGTGGCCAACCTGCGCCGCGGCAACGTCGACGGCTATCTCGCCCCGGACCCGTTCAACCAGCGTGCGGTCCACGAGGGCGTGGGCTTCATCCATCTGCTCACCAAGGAGATCTGGGACGGTCATCCGTGCTGCGCGTTCGCGGCAAGCCGGCACATGGCCGAATCCATGCCCAACACCTTCGGCGCCCTGTTCAAGGCGATCGTCGATGCGACGCACTACTCCTCCGATTTCGGCCACCGCCGCGAGATCGCCGAGGCGATCGCCCCGGCGCGCTATCTGGACCAGCCGGTCAGCGTGGTCGAGCAGGTGCTCACCGGCCACTTCGAGGACGGTCTGGGCGGCGTCCACAACGTTCCGGATCGGATCGACTTCGATCCGTTTCCCTGGCACGCGATGGCGGTCTGGATCCTCACCCAGATGAAGCGCTGGGGCTATGTCCGCGGCGATGTCGACTACCAGGGCATCGCCGAGCGTGTCTGTCTGGCGACCGACTGCGGGCGGGTCATGCGCGATCTGGGCTACGCCCCGCCGGCCGAGACCCGCCGCCACTACACGATCATGAACAAGCGTTTCGACTCGGCCGCCCCGCAGGCCTATGTCGACAGCTTCGCCATCCGCCGAGCCTCGGGATGACACGGCCCGGCGCCGGCCGCGGGAACACCGCGGTGCCATCCGAACGAGACCGCACCGCGGTCCCGTCGCCGCGCGGCAACGGCGCGGCGTTACCGCCACTCATATGACCCATCGCAGGGAGAACGTTATGGAAAAACAGGCAATGACACGCGCGATTCTCGACGCCAAGAAGGCCAGGGGGATGCGCTGGACCGAGATCGCCGATCAGATCGGCATGTCGCCGGTGTGGACCGCCTCGCTGGCCCTCGGCGAGTCGTCGGCGCCGGAGGACATCGCCCAGAAACTGTGTGCGGTGCTGGATCTGGGCGACGACGTGGCCGACGCGCTGCAGGTCTGCCCGCTCAAGGGCCAGTGGATGGACAAGACCGTGCCCACCGACCCGATGATCTATCGCTTCTACGAAATCATGGCGGTCTACGGCCCGGCCGTGAAGGCATGTGTCCACGAGGAATTCGGCGACGGAATCATGTCGGCGATCGATTTCAAGATGGACGTGGAGCGCGAGCCCGACCCGAAGGGGGACCGCGTCAAGATCGTGATGAGCGGCAAGTTCCTGCCCTACGTGCGCTGGTAGCGCGGCGTCGCGGTGGCGGCTGTGTCACGGCCGCCACCGCACCAGCCGACGCTTTTCGAATGCTTTCGATTCAATAAACCGGGGATTACTCGATGTCCTATCTGCAACCTGCCGAATTCGTCAAGAAAATGGTGGATTCCGGCGAATCCAAGATCTACATGGGTCGTCGCGACACCATCATCCGGGGCTACATGGCAGGGGCCATCCTGGCGCTGGCGGTGGTGTTCGCGGTGACCATCACGGTCAACACCGGCAATGCGCTGCTCGGCGCGGCCCTGTTTCCGGTCGGCTTCTGCATGCTCTATCTGATGAGCTTCGATCTGCTTACGGGCGTGTTCATGCTCACGCCGCTGGCCTGGCTGGACGGCCGGCCGGGCGTGACCATTCCACGCATCCTCGAGAACTGGGGGCTGGTGTTCATCGGCAATCTGCTGGGCGCGCTCACCGTGGCCTTCATCATGGCGGTCAATTTCACCTACGGCTTCTCCAGTCCGATCAACGAGGTCGGCCAGGCCATCGCCCATATCGGCGAGGGGCGCACGATCGGCTATCGCGACCACGGCTTCGGCGGCTGGATGACGCTGTTCATCCGCGGCTGCCTGTGCAACTGGATGGTGTCCATGGGCGTGGTCGGCGCGATGGTCTCGACCTCGGCCACCGGCAAGATCGCCGCGATGTGGATGCCGATCATGGTGTTCTTCTATCTCGGCTTCGAGCATTCGGTGGTCAACATGTTCCTGTTCCCGCTGGGCCTGATCCTGGGCGGCGGCTTCACGGTCTGGGACTACCTGCTCTGGAACGAGATCCCGACCGTGCTCGGCAACATCGTCGGCGGCATTGCACTGACCGGTCTCACGCTGTACACGACCCACGTACGCACGCAGGCAAAGCGCGAGTTCGTGTGATCGCGTTCGTCGCCGACCTTGTGGCGCGGCCGCACGCGGCGACGATCCGCATGAGCCCACGGGGCCGGCGCCCGTCGCCGCGCCCCGTTTTCGCGTGACCGACCGGGGCACCGTCATGTCCGAACAGCTGCGCATAGCGGCCGGCCAGTACTCCAGCGCCGGTCGCAAGGCGATGAACCAGGACTTCCACGGCCTCTGCACGCCGGAGGGGCCGGCGCTGGCCTCCAAGGGGATCGCCATCGCCATCGCCGACGGCATCGGCAGCAGCGAGGTCAGCCACGTCGCCAGCGAAACGGCGGTCGCCGGCTTCCTCGACGACTATTACTGCACGTCCGAGGCCTGGTCGGTCCGACGCTCGGCCGAGCGCGTGATCACCGCGACCAACGCCTGGCTGCACACCCAGACACGCCAGAGCCCGTATCGCGAGGATGCCGACCGCGGCTATGTCTGCACCTTCAGCGCGCTCGTGTTGAAGGCCACGACCGCCCATGTGTTCCACGTCGGCGATGCGCGCATCTATCGGCTGCGCGACGGGCGTCTGGGGCAGCTCACCGAGGACCACCGGGTGGCCATCGGCGGCGGTCAGAGCTATCTCGCCCGGGCGCTGGGGGTGGGCGAGCGCATCGACATCGATTATAGGGGGCACTCCATCGCGACTGGCGATGTCTTCGTGTTGCTCACCGACGGCGTCCACGAGCATGTCGACGACGCGCGTATCGCCGAGATCTTGGCGGCGCACGCCGAGGATCCCGACGCCGCCGCGAAGCAGCTTGCGGCCCGGGCATTCGAGGCCGGCAGCGAGGACAACCTGACCGCGCAGGTCGTGCGCGTCGAGGCGGTGCCGCACAGCGATCCCGAGGATATCGCCGAACGGCTCACCCGGCTGCCCCATCCCCCGGAGCTCGAGGCGCGCGACACCTTCGAGGGCTACGAGATCGTGCGCCAGCTCCATGTCTCGTCACGCAGCCGCATTCATCTCGCCCGCGAGATGGAGACCGACCGCCCGGTCGCCCTCAAGACCCCGGGCAGTGATCTGCGTGACGATCCCGTCCTGCTCGAGCGGTTTCTGCTGGAGGAATGGATCGCGCGGCGCCTCGACAGCCCCCATGTGCTCAAGCCGGCCGGCCGCCGCCACCGGCAGGCGCACGTCTACGTCGCGATGGAGTACATCGAAGGCACGACGCTGACCCAGTGGATGATCGACCATCCACGTCTGGAGATGGCGGCCGTGCGGGAACTCGTCACCCAGATCGGCAAGGGCGTGCTGGCCTTTCACCGACAGGAGATGATTCATCAGGACCTGCGCCCGGACAACATCCTCATCGATGCCACCGGCACGGTGAAGATCATCGACTTCGGCGCGGTCGAGGTCGCGGGTATCAGCGAGAGCGCCGGCCGGCTGGGGGCCGACGAGATCCTCGGTACCGAGCAGTACGCCGCACCCGAGTATTTCCTCGGCGAGCGCGGTACGGTGCGCTCGGATCTCTTCTCGCTCGCGGCGATCACCTATAACACCTGAACTCAGTTGCGGCGGCGAAGCCGGCGTCAACTGCAGTGATTTGTTGGACGACAAATGGTGGAGAACATGACCGGACCAAGATTTTGTGAAATATGCGACGCATGGCCTGCGCGAAAAACAGATCGAGGGCTGCGCTGTCATTTGTGCGAGTCACGAGAATGGTGCGACGAACACCCGGCACCTTTACCGACAAGCGAAAGCGCGTTGTGCGATTTAGCGAAAATTGGACATGCGGGGGCGCAGCAACGTATTTCCGATTTGTCGTACAACAGATGTTCACGGGCCGGCTGCCCTACGGCACGCAGGTTCCCCGAGCCCGCAGTGCGGCCGCGCAGCACCGCCTTAAATACAGCAGCGCGATCACCTACAATGCGGACGTGCCGATCTGGGTGGACGGCGCACTGAAGAAAGCGCTGCATCCGAACCCGGACCGGCGCTACGCCGAAGTCGCCGAGTTCGTCTACGATCTGCACCACCCGCACAAGGCCTTCATGGCCGATCACGCCCTGCCGCTGATCGAGCGCGACCCGAACCGCTTCTGGAAAGGGCTGTCCGCCGTGCTCGGCCTGACGGTGATCGGGCTGCTCGCCTATATCGTGCGAATCGGTGGGGCCGCCTGAGCGAAGACGCTCGCCGCGGACGTCAGAAATCCACGAACGGCTCGCCGGTGCCGCCGGCCGCCATGGCCGGCAGGTGTTCGATGGCGTCGTGGATGATCTCCAGATGCCGGTGGCAGTCCTCGCGGCTGGCCGCGCCGCCGAGACAAATACGCACGGCCTCGGGCGCCGGTGCACGCATCGCGAAGGCGTCCGAGACGACCGCCGCGATGCCGTGGCCCTGCAGGCGCGTGGCGAGCTCGATGCGGTTCCACGGCGCGGGCACCGGCAGCCACAGGTGAAAGGCCTCGGGCTGGCTGTGGTAGGCGATGCCGTCGAGTACGCGCGCGGCCAGGCGCTGGCGTGCGATCGACTCGGCGCGGATGGCGCGGGTGGCCGCGCGTAGCGTGCCGTCCTCGATCCAGCGGGTGGCGAGCTGGATCATCGCCGGGTTGGCCATCACCGAGAGTGTGGCCAGCGTCGACGACAGGCGCGCCGTATAGCGCACGTTGGGGGTGACCAGATAACCGATACGCAGCCCCGCGCCCAGCACCTTCGACAGCCCGGCGACATAGAAGGTCAGCTGCGGCGCGAGGGTGGCGATCGGCGCCAGGCGCTGCCGCGGCAGGCAGCCGTAGGGGTCGTCCTCGATGATGGGCACGCCGTAGCGCAGGGCGGTATCGGCGATCGCGGCCCGGCGCTCGGCCGGCAGCGTGGCCGTGGTCGGGTTGTTGAAGGTCGGGTTCACGTACAACGCTTTCGGCGGATGCGCCGCGCACAGGGCTGCGAAGGCGTCCGGGTCCAGGCCGTCGCGATCGGCGGGCAGGCCGACGGGGCGGATGCCCAGATGGGCGGCGATGCCCTTGATACCGGGGTAGGTCACCGCCTCGCAGGCCAGCGTATCGCCGGCGCGCAGCAGCGCCGCCATCAGCCCCAGCAGCGCCGCATGCGTGCCCGGGCACACGAGGATATTGGCAGGATCAGCCCCCGGCAGACGGCGGGCCATCCACGCCGCGCCGGCCTCGCGATCGGCACGCGAGCCGCCGAATTCCTGATATCGCAGCAGATCGTAGAGATCGCCGCGCTGGCCGAGGCGGGCGAACCCTTCGCGCAGACGGGCGACGAGCGCCGGATCGCGCGGCTCGGGCGGCATGTTCATGCTCATGTCGATCGGCCCGACCGCGCTCGCCCGATGGACCGGGTCGGAGCGCACCTCGCCGCGTACATAGCTGCCGCTGCCGGGCCGGCCGTCGATGAGCCCGCGCTCGGCGGCTTCGGCATAGCCGCGCGCGGCGGTGCTGAAGTTGATGCCCAGCGCTGTGGCCAGCGCCCGCAGCGGCGGCAGCTTCTGCTGGGCTCGCAGGCGGCCGGCCTGAATATCGTCGGCGATCGCATCGGCGATCGCATGGTAGGTCGGCCGATCGCTGTCGGCGAGTGCGGCCGCCCAGCGGCTCAGATCATTGCCCATGCATGCCCTCGAATCGTGCGATCGCGCGCAGTATCCCCGTTTCGGTGCGCGTGGTGCAGGCCGATCGAGGCGCGGGCGGCAGCCCGCCGCTCGA
>NZ_AYKF01000085.1 GCF_003732545.1 Salinisphaera orenii subsp. halophila YIM 95161
CTCGTACGACACGGCAACAGGCCCTAGAGTTCACGAAAGATCCAGGGCTTTTCGCCGGCCCGCCGCGCCTCGAACGCCCGGATCGCATCGGCGTGCTGCAGCGTCAGGCCGATATCGTCCAGGCCTTCGAGCATGTTCTTGCGCCGGTAGGCGTCGATCTCGAAATCGTAGGCCGTGCCGTCGTCGAGGCCGATACGCTGCTCGACCAGATCCACGCGCGCCTCCAGCCCCCGGCGCGCCTCTGCCGCGGCGAACAGCGCATCGACGGTATCGGCGGGCAGCGCGATCGGCAGCACCCCGTTCTTGAAACAATTGTTGTAGAAGATGTCGGCGAAGCTCGGCGCGATCACGCAGCGGATGCCGAAATCCTCGAGCGCCCAGACCGCGTGCTCGCGCGAGGAGCCGCAGCCGAAGTTCTCGCGCGCCAGCAGAATCGAGGCATCGCGATACGGCTCGGTGTTGAGCACGAAATCGGGATTCTCGCGCCGGGTGGCGACGTCGACGTCCAGCCCGCCGGCGTCGAGATAGCGCCAGTCGTCGAACAGATGCGGGCCGAAGCCGGTGCGCCGGATCGACTTCAGATACTGCTTGGGAATGATCGCGTCGGTGTCGACGTTGGCCCGGTCCAGCGGCGCGACGATGCCGTCGTGAATGGTAAATGCCTGCATGACGTTCTCTCGTTAAGGGGTTGTCGCAAAACGGGGCGTGCCCGGCCGGCGCGCGACGAAGCGAAGCCGCACATAGGGCGCGGTCCAGTGGCCGTCCGCGTCCTGCAGGACCGGTGCGAGCCGGGCGCGCACCGCCCGGATGTAGTCCCGGCGTTCGTCGCCCGCGGCGAAGGCGTGCACGAACGGTCGCGCGAGCGTGGTCAGCCAGTCATCGATGTCGCCCGGCAGCGGCGTCGGCCGTTCGAAGCAGTCGTCACGTTCGATCGAGAAACCGGCCGTTTCGAGTTGTTTCAGATACGTTTTCGGCGCCGGAAAAACCCAGGGATCGAGTTCGTCGGGCATCCGGCCGCGGGCAGCAGCCTCGACGCGCAGGGCCTCGCGGATCGGCGCCACATTGCCGGCCACGCCGAACTCGGCCACGAAGCGTCCGCCCGGCTTCAACGCTGCATAAACGCCCGCGATCACCGCACTCGGATCGCGCTTCATCCAGTGCAGCGCGGCGTTGGAGAACACGGCGTCGAAAACCGCGTCGAACGCCAGCCGCTGACCGTCACCGGCCTGCACCGCCAGTCCGCGGTCGCGGGCGGCCGCGAGCAGGGCCGTGCTGCTGTCCAGGCCCAGCACGTCGGCGCCGTGTGCCGCGATACGCTCGCTCAGCGCGCCGTCACCGCAGCCCAGATCGAGTATCCGCTCGCCCGGCGCCGGCGCCAGCCAGTCGACCAACGAGACCGCCCGGTCGGCGACGAAGCGCGCGTGCCGGCCGTAGGCCTCGGCGTCCCAGCCACCATCGGCTCCGCCGCCGCCCGCGTTCGCGGCGACCGCGTTCACCGGCGAGTGGCCTCGAGCTCGCGGATATCGACGAAGTGCCCGTAGACCGCGGCCGCCGCGGCCATGGCCGGGCTGACCAGATGCGTCCGTCCGCCCTTGCCCTGGCGGCCCTCGAAGTTGCGGTTCGAGGTCGACGCACAGCGCTCGCCGGGCAGCAGGTTGTCGTCGTTCATGCCCAGACACATGGAACAGCCGGCGTCACGCCACTCGAAGCCCGCCGCCCGGAAGATCGCATCCAGGCCTTCCTTCTCGGCCTGCAGTTTCACCAGGCCGGAGCCCGGCACGACCATCGCCAGCTTGATGTTGGGGGCGATGCGCCGCCCTTCGAGATAGTGCGCCGCCACGCGCAGATCCTCGATCCGGGCGTTGGTGCAGGATCCGAGGAATATCTTGTCGAGCATGACCTCGGTCAGCGGCACGCCGGGAGTCAGGTCCATGTATTCGAGCGCGTTGCGCCAGCCCTCGGCCTGGGTCTCGCTGCCCGCATCCTCGGGGGCCGGCACCCGCGCGGTCACGGGCGCGACCATCTCCGGCGAGGTGCCCCAGGTCACCTGCGGCGCGATCTCGGCGGCGTCGAGCACCACCACGCGGTCGTACTCGGCGTCGTCGTCGGAGACCAGCGTGCGCCAGTAGGCCTCGGCGGTCTCCCACTGGGCGCCGTCCGGCGCATAGTTGCGCCCGCGCATGTAGTCGATGGTGGTGTCGTCGACCGCGACCATGCCGGCCCGCGCGCCGGCCTCGATGGACATGTTGCAGATCGTCATCCGCCCTTCCATCGACAGCGCGCGGATCGCCTCGCCGCCGTATTCGATGACGTAGCCCGTGCCGCCCGCGGTGCCGATCTTGCCGATGATGGCGAGCATGATGTCCTTGGCGGAAATACCGGGCGCGACCTGGCCGTCGACACGCACCAGCATGGTCTTCGAACGCGACTGCGGCAGCGTCTGGGTGGCCAGCACGTGCTCGACTTCGGAGGTGCCGATGCCGAAGGCCAGCGCGCCGAAGGCGCCGTGGGTGGCGGTGTGCGAATCACCGCAGACGATGGTCATGCCCGGCTGGGTCGCGCCCTGCTCCGGGCCGATGATGTGCACGATGCCCTGGCGCGGATCGCCCATGCCGAACAGGCGGATGCCGTGTTCGTTGCAGTTGGCCTGCAGCGCCTCCACCTGAGCCCGCGAGATGGTGTCGGCGATGCCGCCCTCGCGGTTGATCGTGGGCACGTTGTGATCGGGCACCGCGAGGTTGGCACTCACACGCCACACGTCGCGCCCGGCCAGACGCAGGCCCTCGAAGGCCTGGGGCGAGGTCACCTCGTGGACCATGTGGCGGTCGATATAGAGCAGGCCGTTGCCGCCCTCCTCGCGCACCAGGTGTTCGTTCCAGATTTTCTCGTACAACGTCTGAGCCATGACGACTTCCTCACTGGCGATACGCGCAAGAGCGTATGGGTCGCCGGCGAATAACTCAAATGAATGTTATCGATATAATCCATTACTTTCCGGAACCAGTTGCAGCCCATGCAGACCGAATCCATCCGCGCCTTTGTCACCATCTGCGATCAGGGCTCGTTCCAGGCCGCGGCGCGGACGCTGCACCTGAGCCAGCCGGCGATCAGCAAACGCCTGGCCAATCTCGAGGAGCGGCTCGGCCATCCCCTGTTCGACCGGGTCGGACGCGGGGTCGCTTTGACCGAGGCCGGGCGCGCCTATCTGCCGCATGCCCGCGAGCTGCTGGCCGTGCTCACCGACGGCCAGCGTGCCCTCGACAATCTCGGCGGCCGCGTCGCCGGCCCGCTCCGGCTGGCGCTTTCGCACCATGTGGGCCTGCACCGCATGCCGGCGGTGCTGCGCACCTACGTCCGCCGCTATCCGGACGTGGAACCGCAGATTCTGTTCATGGATTCGGAGACCGCCTGCCGGGCGGTGGCCAACGGCACCCGCGAGCTCGCAGTGATCACCCTGCCGACGTCGCCCCATCCCGTGCTCACCGAACACGCGATCTGGGACGACCCCATGCGCGTGTTCGTCGGCCGCGACCACGCCCTGGCGCAGCGCAGGGCGGTCGACGTCGCGGACCTGGCCGCGCATGCCGCGATCCTGCCGCCGGTCGACAGCTACACCTACGCCATCATCGAATCGGCGCTGGCGGCCCACGACGTGGCGGTGGCCCCGCGCATGACCAGCCACTACCTGGAGACGCTGCGCATGCTCGCCGGCGTCGGCATCGGCTGGACCGTGCTGCCGGCGTCCATGGCGCATCCCGAACTCGTGCGTCTCGAGCTGCCGGGGTTGGCCCTGCACCGGCGCCTGGGCGCGGTCCGGCACCCGCAGCGCAGTCTGTCGAACGCCGCCGCACGCCTGCTCGCCCTGCTCGAGGACGAGCGCGGCGACGCCCCGCTCAGCTCTCGCGAATGATGCGCCAGCCGCCGTCCTCGCGTTCGAGGGTCACCTGCTTGCGCTCGCGATCCGAATAGCCCTCGGATTCGTAGTGCTGCTCGAAACGGGCCCGAACCGTGTCGTCGGCCCCGCGCGTCACCCGGATGTCATCGAGTTCGACGCGGATCCGGTCCGGCGAGCGCACGCGCTCGCGCCGCGCCTCGGCCCAGGCCGCCCGGCTCCGGTCGCCCGCCGGCTCGAAGTTGTCGCTGTAGGCGTTCAGATAGCCCTGCACATCCTGGTCGGACCAGGCTTCGGCCCAGTTGTCGAGCGCAGTGCGCACCTCCGCGGCAACGGCGTCGGCCGAGGCCCGGGTCCGCTCGTCCTCGCGCGACGGCATGGCGTCGCCGGCCGCCGTGAACTCGATGGCGTCGGGCGCGCCTTCGCGCAGGATCCGCCAGCCGTCATCGGTCTCGGTCAGCAGCAGCGCCTTGGCCTCGACGTCCTGATAGGTATCGGAGCGATAGCGCTGCTCGAAACGGGCCAGCGCCTGATCGCCGCGCCGCTCGATGCGCGTATCGCCCAGACTCACCTCGATCCGCGCCGGCGAGGAAACGCGTTCGCGGCGTTCGGCGGCCCAGGCGGCGCGGCTGTCCGCCTCAGCCGGCACAAAGTCCTCGGCGTAGACCCCGAGATAGGCGGCCACGTCCTGCGCCGACCAGGCGTCGGCCCAGCGCTGAACCGCCGCGGCCGGCGTGTCCGCATCCACGACGGCGCGGTCGGCGCTATCGCCGCCCTCGGCGTTCGGGGTCGCGCCGGCGTCGGCATCGCCTGGCGTGTCCGCCGCGCCGATTCCGCTGCCGCCGGCGTTGTCGATGAAGGCGGCGAGCTGCTCGCGCTTGGCGCGGGCGATGGCGTTGTCCTCCTCCAGATCGCCCGCGCGGCCGTAGGCCTCTCGGGCGAGGGCCACGTAGATGTCGCCGAGGTTCTCCTGGGCCGGACCGTGTTTCGGATCGATCCGGATGGCGCGCTGGAGCGCGTCGCGCGCGTCGGTGAGCGAGCCCCGGCGGGCCCTCAGCACGCCCAGATTGTTCCAGGCCTCGGCCATATCCGTTCGCTGCTCGGTGAGCTCTTCGAACACCGATATCGCGGCCTGCGTGTCGCCGCTGCGGGCCAGTGCCAACCCCTTGAGAAACCGTGCCTCGCTGTCGTCGGGCCGCTCCGCGAGCACGGCCTCGAGCTGCTCGACGGCTTGCGTGTAGTCGCTATCCGACAGCGCCTGCCGGGCGGCCTGCATGTCGGCATGCGCGGTCGACACGCCGATGCCCAGGACGACAGCCAGAACGAACCGCCGTGTTTGCACAAATCCTTTTGTTATCAATCGATCCCCCGTCGTCGCGCCACACCGGCATCACTATGCCCGAGGCGCGCGGCGCGAGGCGAGCGGTTCAGCCGCCGGGTTCGTCCCCGATCGGCGGCAGGCCGCTGTCGACGTCGGCATTCTGGCCGCGGTGGCGCAGCGCGTGGTCCAGCAGCACGATCGCGAGCATGGCCTCGGCGATCGGGGCGGCGCGCAGACCCACACAGGGATCGTGGCGGCCGGTGGTGCGCATCTGCGTGGCCTGGCCGCGGGTGTCGATGGTATCCCCCGGGATGACGATGCTCGAGGTCGGCTTGAGCGCCATGCTGGCGCGGATCGTCTGGCCACTGGAGATGCCGCCCTGGATCCCGCCGGAGTGGTTGCTCCGGAAGCCGGTCGGCGCCATCTCGTCGCGGTGCTCGGAGCCACGCGTCTCGACCACGCCGAAACCGTCGCCGATCTCCACGCCCTTGACCGCGTTGATGCTCATCAGCGCCTTGGCGATATCCGCATCGAGGCGGTCGAAGACGGGTTCGCCCCAGCCCGGCGGCACGCCGGCGGCGACGACGTCGATGCGCGCGCCGATGGAGTCGCCATCGCGTCGCAGGGCGTTGATGTAGTCCTCGAGCTCGCCCAGGCGGGCGGGCTCGGCGCAGAAGAACGGGTTCGTATTGGCGGCATCCAGGTCCTCGCAGGCCAGCCGGATCGGGCCCATCTGGGCCAGATAGCCCTGGATGCGCACGCCGAAGCGCTCGGCGAGCACCCGGCGTGCGATCGCACCCGCGGCCACCCGTACGGCGGTCTCGCGGGCCGAGGAACGGCCGCCGCCGCGATAGTCGCGCACGCCGTATTTCTGCAGGTAGGCGTAGTCCGCGTGGTTGGGCCGGAACACGTCCTTGATCTTGGAATAGTCGCGCGAGCGCTGATCGGTGTTCTCGATGATCACCGCGATCGGCGTGCCCGTGGTCACGCCCTCGAACACGCCGGAGACGATGCGCGCCTCGTCGCCCTCGCGACGCTGGGTCACGTAGCGCGAGGTGCCGGGCTTGCGCCGGTCGAGATCGGTCTGCAGCAGCGCCTCGTCGATCGCGATGCCCGGCGGGCAGCCGTCGACCACGCAGCCGATCGCCGGGCCATGGCTCTCGCCGAAGGAGGTCACGGTGAAGGCCTGTCCCCAGGTGTTGCCCGCCATCAGTGACGCTCCTGCTGCTGTGCGGCGACCCAGGCCGCCAGATCCTCCGCTTCGAGCACGCCCACGCCGAGCCCGCCGCGCTCGAGATCGACCCAGGTGATGGGCAGATCCGGGTGGCGCTGCTCGAGCGCGAACGCGCTGTAGCCGACCTCGAGCACCAGCAGGCCGTCCTCGACGAGATAGTCGGGGGCCGTGAACAACAGACGGGTGACCAGCGACAGATCGTCGCTGTCACCGTGGAAGGCGAAACCCGGTTCGTGTCGATACTCGGGCGCCAGCCCGGCCCACTCGGCCTGGCTGACATAGGGCGGGTTGGTCACGATCAGGTCGAAGCGCTCGGCCGGCAGCCCGTCGAACAGATCCGCCTCGACGTATTCCACCTGCGGCCCGATGTCGTGCTTGTCGCTGTTGATCCGGGCCACGTCCAGCGCGTCGGCGCTGGCATCGGTGGCGACCACCCGCGCCTCCGGAAACGCCAGCGCGCAGGCGATCGCGATCGCGCCGCTGCCGGTGCACAGATCCAGGATCGCCAGCGGCTCCCGATGGCCGAGCCAGGGCTGGAAAGCGTTCTCGACGAGCTCCGCGATCGGCGAGCGCGGCACGATCACGCGTTCGTCGACGAAGAATTCGAGCCCGGCGAACCAGGCCTTGCCGGTCAGATAGGCCGCGGGCAGGCGCGTGTCGATGCGCCGCTCGATGGTCGCGCGCACGGTCTCGCGCTCGGCCGGCGTCAGCGTGGCCTCGAGATAGGCATCCGGGAGGCTGTGATCGAGCCCGAGCGCGTCCAGGACCAGATGCGCGGCCTCGTCCACGGGATTGTCGCTGCCGTGGCCGAAGGCGAGCCCGGCCGCGGCGAAGCGCGATGCACCCCAGCGGATATAGTCGAGCACACGCGTGAGCGTGGCGGTGATGTCCGGGGGGCTGTCGTGGCTCATATGTCGGATACCCGGGCGACCGTGCCCGTCGATCTGTCGGTTGGTGTCAGGCGGGCCCGTCCGCCGGCTCCCGCCGTTGCGGCCGGCGCCGGTGCGGGCGCGACTAGGATAAACCACCGGCCATGCTTTGCGTGACGGCCGCCGGGCGCTAGGCTTGCGCTGCCCGTTGCCAACCTCGCATGCCCATGTCCGAACGCACGCCGGCGAGCCACGCCGACCGGCTTTTCGCCGCCCTGTTCTGGCTGCTGCCCACCCGGCTGATCTCGCGCGGCACCCACACGCTGGCCGGGGCCCGCGCCGGCTGGCTACGGCGCGCGCTGATCGCGGGCTTCCTGCGTCTGTACCCGGCGATCGACATGACCGAGGCCGAGGAACCCGACCCGCAGGCCTACCCGTCCTTCAACGCATTCTTCACCCGCGCGCTGGCGCCCGGACAGCGCCCGCTGCCGAGCGATCCGGAGACCGTTGTCTCGCCGGTCGACGGCACGCTCGGCGCCTGCGGCGAGGCCCACCGGGGCACGATCTGCCAGACCAAGGGCATGACCTACGACCTCCAGACCCTGATGGGCGGCGACGAGGGCTGGGCCGCCGCCTTCCTCGGCGGGCGTTATGCCACCTTCTATCTCGCGCCCCACGACTATCATCGGGTGCACATGCCACTCGACGGCTGCGTGCGCGACATGCGCTACGTGCCGGGGCGGCTGTTCGGCGTCAATCCGCGCTGCGTGCGCGCCATCCCGCGCCTGTTCAGCCGCAACGAACGCCTAGTGACCCTGTTCGACACCGCGGTCGGGCCCATGGCGCTGATCATGGTCGGCGCCTTCATCGTCGGCGGCATCGAGACCCGCTGGGCCGGCACGATCTGTCCGCCGCATCGGCGCGCGCCGCACCGCCAGCCCGTCGCCGAACGCGACATCGACGCCGCCTACCACGCGCGCGGCGAAGAGATGGGCCGTTTCGCCATCGGCTCCAGCGTCATTCTTCTGTTCGGCCCCGGCGCCCTCGAATGGCCGGACACCCTCGCCGCCGGCCGGCCGCTGCGGCTGGGCGCCCCCATCGGCCGGCTCGGCACCGGCGCCTGAACGCGCCGGGTCGACCGCGGCAGGCGCAAGCGCGCAACGCGGGGCGCTGGTTCGAGACGTTTTCGACCGTGCTCGGCTGGCCGGATACGCGGCGTCAGCGGCGCGCCCAGGCGAACGGCAGCACCGCGCCGATGCCGTCGTGGCCGAGCATGAGCGCGAGCAGCCGGTCCACGCCGAGCGCCACGCCGGCGCTCGCGGGCAGGCCGTAGTCCATCGCCGCGAGCAGCGCTGCGTCCACGGGCACCGGCGCCACGCCGGCGGCTTCGCGCGCCTCGTTTTCACGGGCCATGGCCGCACGCGCGCGCGCCGGATCGGTCAATTCCTGTGCGCCGTTGGCGAGCTCGACGCCCTGCCAGTAGATCTCGAACCGGCGGCTGAGCCGGGCATCCGCCGGTTCGATCTCGACGAGCACGGCATCGTCGGCCGGAAAGCCGCTGACACAGACCGGCCCGTCCCGCCCGAGACGCGGCTGCACCACGACGCTCATGAGCAGATCGAGCCAGAAGACGCGGCTGTCGGCCGGAGCCCCGGGCGGGGCGACGCCGCGTTCGTTTGCCACCCGGGCGAGCGCGGCGGGCCCGGCCGTGAGCGGATCAAGGCCGACGTGTTCACGAAACACGTCGCGATAGCGGACCCGCTCGACCACGGACGTATCCGCCACCGTGGCCAGCAGCGCCGCGGTCTCCTCGACGACATCGGACATCGTGGCGCCGGGGCGATACCACTCCAGCATGCTGAATTCGGGGTTGTGCCAGCGGCCGGACTCGCCGGCGCGGAAGACGTGGCCGAGCTGATAGATCGCGTCGCTGCCGTCGGCCAGCAGGCGTTTGAGCGCGTGCTCGGGCGAAGGAGCCAGCCAGCCCGCGTCCTTGACCGACAGCGCATCCAGCCCCCGTTCGGCGGGTGGCGCGCGGCCGATCACGCCGGTATCGACCTCCATCACGCCGCGTTCAGCCATGAAACGGCGGACGTCGGCTAACAGCGCCGCACGCCGCGCCAGCGTCTCGCGGGTCGCGCTCGGCCGCCAGCTCGGCGCCTCGTCGGTCAACGCGCGGCGGCCGGGCCCGTCAGCTCTCGGTGGCGCGGGAGACGTATTCGCCCTTGCGGGTGTCCACGCGCAGCACCTCGCCCTCTTCGATGAACAGGGGCACCTGCACCACGGCGCCGGTCTCCAGCGTCGCCGGCTTGGTGCCGCCGCTGGATGTGTTGCCGCGCACCCCGGGGTCGGTCTCGGTGACCGCAAGGGTGACGAAGTTCGGCGCGTCGACCTGCAGCGGCACGCCGTTCCACAGCGTCACATCACAATGGTCCTGGGGCTTGAGCCATTTCGCGGCGTCGCCGACCGCGGCCTCGCTGGCCTGATACTGCTCGAACGAGTTCGGCTCCATGAAGTGATAGAACTCGTCGTCCTGATACAGATACTGCAGATCGAGGTTGAACACGTCGGCGGCCTCGACCGAGTCGCCCGACTTGAAGGTCCGCTCGACCGTGCGATTGGTCTTGAGATTGCGCACCTTGACGCGATTGAACGCCTGCCCCTTGCCCGGCTTGACGAACTCGTTCTCGACGATGGTGTAGGGATCACCGTCGAGAATGATCTTGAGACCGCCCTTGAACTGATTGGTATTGAACTGCGCCATAGAAAAACTTCCGGATCGGTCGAGCCAGCGGCGTGTTGGCGCGCGAGGCGCCGCACTCTAGACTGGAGGGCATGGAACACGCGCCCGCCGAGCCCTCGAGCGCCGCCGCGCGAAAGCGCGTCAGTCTAGCGCAAAGCGCCCCCCGCTGGCAGCAGGCGATGCGCGAGGCCGTCACCGATGTCGACACCCTGTACGACGCGCTCGAACTGCCCGCCGAGGGGCGCGCCGCCGCGCGCGCGGCGACGGCGCTGTTCGGCCTGCGCGTGCCGCGCGGCTATCTCGCCCGGATGCGCCGGCGCGACCCGCACGATCCGCTGCTGCGCCAAGTCCTGCCGGTCGCCGACGAGCACGCCGAGGTCCCCGGTTTCGACTGGGATGCGGTCGGGGACAACGCGAGTGCCGCAGGCGACGGCGTGTTGCACAAGTACCACGGCCGGGCGCTGCTGATCACCACCGGCGCCTGCGCGGTGCATTGTCGCTACTGCTTCCGGCGTCATTTCGACTATGCCGGCCAGCACGCCGGCGGCGCCCACACCGACGCCGCCCTGGCCCGCATCGACGCCGACCCGAGCATCCGCGAGGTCATCCTCTCGGGCGGCGACCCGCTGTCGCTGAGCAACCCGCGTCTGGCCGCGCTCGGCCACGGCCTCGACCGCATCGACCACGTGCACCGGCTGCGGCTGCACACACGGACCGCCATCGTGCTGCCCGAGCGCATCGACGCCGGGTTCATCGACTGGCTCGCCGCGCGCCGCCAGCAGGTGGTGATCGTCGTGCACGCCAACCACGCCAACGAACTCTCCGACGATGTCTGCCGGGCGCTCGCGGCGCTGCGCGCCACCGGCGCCACCCTGCTCAATCAGGCGGTGCTGCTGGCCGGCGTCAACGACAGCCCCGACGCGCTCGCCGCGCTCAGCGAAAAACTCTTCGCCGCCGGCGTGATGCCGTACTATCTTCATCTGCTGGATCGGGTCGCCGGGACGGCGCACTTCGAGGTCGACGAACGCCGGGCCGACGACATCATGCAAAAGCTCGCCGCCCTTCTGCCGGGCTATCTCGTGCCGCGGCTGGCGCGAGAGACCCCCGGCGCGGCGGCCAAGAGCGTACGCGCGACCACGGCGCCGGCACGTTAGGCTGGACCGCAAGCGAACAGGGGACTCAGGCGTGAATCAGGCGTGAATCAGGCACAGGCGAGCGTCGCGGCACCGTCCGAGGCGACGCCGGAAACTCTCAAGGCAGTCGTGATCGGTCGCGAACAGGACGCGATCGAAGCCGTGCGCGCGGCGTTGTCGGCGCAGCCGCACGATTGCGAACTGATTCATGCCAGCGATCCGGCCAACGTGGTCTCGCCCGAGCAGGTGGGCGCGATCGCGCTCTACGGCCTCGTCTGCCCGGCGGAGACGGACAGCGCCCGCCGGGCGCTGGCGCTGTTGCGCAATCTCGCCGACGACGCCCCGATACTGCTGTTCGTCACGGCCGAGGCCGGTCTCGATGCCCTACAGGCCGTGGCCGAAGGCGCCTGGGATCTGTGTCCGCTCGACGACGCGTCGACACTGAATCGGCGCGTTGCGCAGGCGATGGAGATCGGCCACAGCCGCTTGGCACGCCACGATCTCGGCCAGCGCCTGGTGCACGCGCAACGCCGGCTGGACGTGCTTCTCAGCCAGGGCGAGGACGCCCGGGCGAGCCTCATCGACGGCCGCATCGTGGACGCGAGCCCGGCGTTCGCCCGGCTGCTGGGGCTGGCGGACGTCGCCGACGCGAACGGCCTCGATCTGCTCGACGCGGTCGCCGAGCACGAACGCGGCCGGGTCGAGGAGGCCATCGCCCAGGTCGCGCGCGAGCACACCGATACGTCGATGGTGTTCGATCTCGCCACGCGCGAAGGCCGGCGCCAGCCGGTGCGGGCACTGTTCCAGCCCGGCGTGGACGAACCCGGCGGCCGCCAGCGCGTGAGCGCCGTTTTCCAGGCCTCCGATCAGGGGCGCGCGCCCATCGCGAACGCGCCGCAACGACCGCTGCACGACGGCCGCATGGCCCTGCACAAGGTGCTTGCCCACACCGACGCGCGCAGTCCGGAGCGCGTCCCCGGCCTGATATTCGTGGCCACCGACGAGATCTCCACGCTGCAGGATCGCATGGGTCTGGCCCAGAGCGACCTCGTCCTGCAGGAGCTGGGCCTGTTCCTGCTGGAGAACCTGCGCGGCGAGGATCGCGTGTTCCGCTTCGGCGCGGGTGAATACGTGCTGCTCGTCGAACGGCATTCGAGCCGCGAGATCGCCGAGAGCGCAGAACGCCTTCACCAGATGCTCTCCGAGGAGATCTTCGGCGACGAACGCCACAGCGCGACGCTGTCCGCCAGCGTCGCCCACATCCCGCTGGTCGCGGGCGGTGTGCACGGCGCCGACCAGCGGCTGCGCATGGTCATGGACGCCGCCTACGATCTGCGCGCCGAGGGCGGCAACGCCTGCCGCGCCTGCGAGTCCCCGGAGCCGGAGCACGCCGATCCGGAAGCCGACGCGCAGCAGTGGGTGCCACGGCTGCAGCAGGCGCTGGCTCGCGATCGCTTCAGCCTGGCCTACCAGAGCATCACGAGCCTGGCCGGCGACAGCCAGCCCTATTTCGACTGTCTGCTGCGCTATGTCGACGATCGCGGCGCACTCGTGCGGCCGGGCGAATTTCTGGGCGCCGCGGAACAGGCCGGGCTGATGCCCGAGATCGATCGCTGGGTCGCGCGCCGCGCGATCGCGGTCATCGACCAGCAGCGGGCCAAGGACGCCCACATCACGCTGTTCGTCAAACTCTCGGCGGCCACGCTGTCGAACGCCGATGCGTTCGTGGCCGCCCTCCGCGAGGCGGTGCGCGAACGCGCCATCCCGCGGCACCAGCTGATCCTCAGCCTGCGCGAGGACGACGTCCGCGCACAGACGCATGCGGCCCGCGCGCTCGCCCGCACCCTCGACGAGGACGGCTTTCGTGTCGCCCTCACCCACTACGGCAGCACGCCCAAGGCGATCCAGGTGCTGGACAACCTCCCGGCCGCATTCATCAAGCTGGCCCCGGATTTCGCCCGGCAGGTCCTCGGCGGCAACGAGGACGGCCAGCTCGGCGCGATCATCGCCAATGCCCGTGAACGCCAGATCCCGCTGATCGCCGAACAGATCGAGGACGCCAACAGCATGGCCCGGCTGTGGCAGGCCGGCGTGAACTATGTGCAGGGCCACTTCATCCAGGAGCCGGACACCGAGGCGCTCGCCCACACCGAGAACCGTCTGCGCTGAGCGGGCGAACGCCCGGCTGGCGGCGGCCCCGGCAACGACGGCGGCCCGGGCCGCGCACCACGCGCGATCCGGCGCGCTCGGATCGTCGCGACCGGCTGCAATGGAAGCCGTCCGACGACCGGCCCGAAAGCGACGGCGGCCGACGCCGCGATGCTCGCGGGACGGCCCCGGGCGGTGACGAGGACCACGCGTTATCCGGCGAGCGGCCCGTCGGCACTTGCCCGGGCACCGACACCGGTTCGAGCGCACGTGCGGCGTGGCGACCGCGGCCGACCCTGAAGACCGCGGGTCAGCGGTTCGTCGGTATCACGACGCCGGTTTGCCGGCAGCCACCGCGAGCGCCTGGACCTGGGTGTAGCCGCGGGGCAGTTTCCGCCCGCGCGAGGCGCGCGGCCCGCGATAGGGGTCGCGCTCGCCGGATTTCAGCGCCATGTGGCGCTTGCCGCTGTAGAGCAGCAGCGTCGCCTCGGCCGCGATCGCCTGCACCGCCACGACCGACTCGTCGCCTTTCAGCGCGATCAGCTTGTTGCCCTTGCCCTTGGCCAGCGCGGGCAACTCCTCGATGGCCAGGCACAGTAGCTGGCCGGCGCTGGTGACCACGCAGACCTCGGCGTCGGCAGTCGCAAAGAGGGTGGGCGCCAACGCCACCGCGCCCCGGCCCGGTGTGATGGTGGCCTTGCCGGATTTCTGGCGACTGGCCAGTTCGCCGAGGGTGGTCGCGAAGCCGTTGCCGGCGGTGCTCGCCAGCACGCATCGCAGCGTTTCGTCGCCCAGGGCCACGCCGACGAAGCGCGCCCCGTCCGCGGGGCTCAGGCTGCCGGTCAGCGGCTCGCCCTGGCCGCGGGCCGAAGGCAGTTTGTGTGCGGCCAGGCTGTAGCTGCGCCCGGTCGAATCGAGCACGATCAGCGTGTCGTTGGTGCGCCCGGGGGCGTGCGCGAGGTAGTCGTCGCCGCTGCGGAAGTTCAGCCCGGGCGCGTCGACGTCGTGGCCCTTGGCGGCGCGGATCCAGCCCTCGCGGGAGAGCACGACGGTGATCGGCTCGCTCGGCAGCAGATCGGCCTCGGACAGGGCCCGGGCCTGGCCGCGCTCGACCAGGCGGCTGCGCCGATCGTCGCCGTACTGCTCGGCGTCGGCAGCGATCTCGTCGGCGATCAGCCGGTTGAGCTTTTCCTTCGAGCCGAGCGTGACCTCCAGCCACTGGCGTTCGGCCTCCAGCTCGTCCTGCTCGCCGCGGATCTTGAACTCCTCGAGCTTCATGAGGTGGCGCAGACGCAGGTTGAGGATAGCGTCGGCCTGGACGTCGGTGATCGAGAAGCGCTCCATCATCACCGGCTTGGGCTCGTCCTCGGTGCGGATGATGTGGATGACCTCGTCGATGTTCAGGTACGCGACCAGCAGCCCTTCGAGGATATGCAGGCGGTCGGTGACCGCGTCCAGCCGGTGTTCCAGGCGCCGCGTGACCGTGGTGGTGCGATAGGTCAGCCATTCCGACAGCAGATCGCGCAGGTTCTTGACCCGGGGCGCACCGTCCAGACCGATGACGTTGAGATTCACGCGCACGTTCTTCTCGAGCCCGGTGGTGGCGAACAGATGCGCCATCAGGGCGTCGATGTCCACGCGGTTGCTGCGCGGCACGATCACCAGCCGGGTCGGGTTCTCGTGGTCGGATTCGTCGCGCAGATCCGAGACCATCGGCAGTTTCTTCGAAGCCATCTGGGCCGCGATCTGCTCGAGCACCCGGGCGCCGGAGGTCTGATACGGCAGCGCGTCGATCACCACCTCGCCGGCCTCGACCGTGTAGGTCGCGCGCAGACGGATCACGCCGTTGCCGGTGGCGTAGAGATTCCGGATCTCGGCGGCCGGGGTGATGATCTCGGCGCCGGTCGGGAAGTCCGGCGCCGGCATGTGCGCGATCAGCGCGTCGACGTCGGCGTCGGGGTGTTCCAGCAAATGGGTGGTCGCCGCGGCCACCTCACGGATGTTGTGCGGCGGTATGTCGGTGGCCATGCCGACCGCGATGCCGGTGCCGCCGTTGAGCAGCACGTTGGGCAGGCGGGCCGGCAGCGTGACCGGCTCGTCGAGCGTGCCGTCGAAATTGGGCTGCCAGTCGACCGTGCCCTGGCCGAGCTCGGAGAGCAGCGTGGCCGCATAGGCGGTCAGCCGGGATTCGGTATAGCGCATCGCCGCGAACGATTTCGGGTCGTCGGCGGTGCCCCAGTTGCCCTGCCCGTCGACCAGCGGATAGCGATAGGTGAACGGCTGGGCCATGATCACCATGGCTTCGTAGCAGGCCGAATCGCCGTGCGGATGGAACTTGCCGATCACATCACCGACCGTGCGCGCGGCCTTCTTCGGCTTCGAGGCGGCCGACAGGCCGAGCTCGGACATGGCGTAGACGATGCGCCGCTGGACCGGCTTCAGACCGTCGCCGACATGCGGCAGCGCCCGGTCGAGGATGACGTACATCGCATAGTCGAGATAGGCCTTCTCGGCGAAGGTGTTCAGCGGCAGGCGCTCGCTGTCGTGTTCGAAAGGGGTGGCCATGGGTCTGGGATCCGGTTACTGGACTTCGGCTTCGTGGCCGCGGGCCTCGAGCCAGTCGCGGCGGTCGGCGGCGCGTTTTTTCGCCAGCAGCATGTCGAGCAGTTCGTCGACGCTGGCGCTGGCCTCGTCGGCGGGCTCGATGCCGAGCTGGACCAGGCGCCGGGTGTCCGGCGCCATGGTGGTCTCGCGCAGCTGCAGCGCGCTCATCTCGCCGAGGCCCTTGAATCGCGTCACGCCGATCTTGCGCTGTTTCTTCTCGTTCTCCAGCCGCTTGACGATGGCGTCGCGCTCATCGCGGTCCAGCGCGTAGAAGACCTCCTTGCCGGCATCGATGCGAAACAGCGGCGGCATGGCCACGAACACGTGCCCGTTGGCCACCAGCGCGCGGAAATGCTTGACGAACAGCGCACACAGGAGGGTCGCGATATGCAGGCCGTCCGAATCGGCATCGGCGAGGATGCAGATCTTGTGATAGCGCAGCCGTTCGAGATTGTTGCTGCCGGGGTCCATGCCCAGCGCCACGGAGATGTCGTGGATCTCGTTGGAGGCCATGATGTCGGCGGCATCGACCTCCCAGGCGTTGAGGATCTTGCCTCGGAGCGGCATCACCGCCTGGAAGTTGCGATCGCGGGCCTGCTTGGCCGAACCGCCGGCCGAATCACCCTCCACCAGGAACAGCTCCGAGCGCGACGGATCGTCGGTCACGCAGTCGGTGAGCTTGCCGGGCAGCGCCGGCCCGGCGGTCACGCGCTTGCGCTTGACCTTCTTGGCGGATCGGGCGCGGGCCTGGGCGTTGCCGATGATCTGTTGTGCCAGCGCCTCGCCGGTCTCGGCGTGCCGGTTGAGCCATAGCGAGAACGCGTCCTTGACTGCCCCGGAGACGAAGCCGCTGATATCGCGCGAGGACAGCCGCTCCTTGGTCTGACCCGAGAACTGCGGCTCGTTCATCTTCACCGACAGCACGAAGGCGCAGCCCGACCACACGTCCTCCGGCGCGATCTTCACGCCGCGGGGCAGCAGATTGCGGAATTCGCAGAACTCGCGCACCGCCTCGGTCAGGCCGGAGCGCAGACCGTTGACGTGGGTGCCGCCGGCCGCGGTCGGAATCAGATTGACGTAGCTCTCGGCGACGCCGTCCACGCCCGGCTGCTCCGGAGCCAGCCAGGTCAGCGACCAGTCCACGGTCTGCGTGTCCTCGCTCTCGCCGCCGGTGAACGCCGGCGCGATCAGCGTCTCGACCCCGTCCAGCGCATCGGCCATGTAGTCGGCGAGGCCGTCGGCGTACTGCCAGACAATGTCCTCCTCGCCGGCCTCGTCGACGAAGCGCACCTTGAGGTTCGGACACAGCACGGCCTTGGCCCGCAGCAGATGCTTGAGCCGGCCGGTGGCGAAGCGCGGGCTGTCGAAATAGCTTTCGTCCGGGGTGAACCGCAGCATCGTCCCGGTCCGGGTCTTCGCGCACTGGCCGATTTCGGTCAGATCGGCGACCTTCTCGCCGCCGGCGAAGCGCATCTCGTAATGACGGCCGTCGCGCCAGACCTGCACCACGAGTTCCGTCGACAGCGCGTTGACCACCGACACGCCGACGCCGTGCAGGCCGCCGGAGAACTGGTACTGCTTGCTGGAGAACTTGCCGCCGGCGTGCAGCCGCGTGAGGATCAGTTCCACGCCCGAGACGCCGTGCTGGCCGTGGGTATCCACCGGCATGCCGCGGCCGTCGTCGACCACGGACAGCGCGCCGTCGGCATGCAGCGTCACGGTGATGGTCCTGGCATGCCCCGACAGCGCCTCGTCCACGCTGTTGTCGATGACCTCCTGGGCCAGATGGTTCGGCCGGGCGGTGTCCGTGAACATGCCGGGACGCTTGCGCACCGGGTCGAGGCCGGACAGCACTTCTATATCGGCGGCATCGTAGCGACTGGCCATCGACTCCTCGGGAGAACGGGCGGGAACGGTTGCGCGGCACGGTAAGCTAGACCGACAGGGCTGGCAAGACACGCCTGACGCGGTCTCGCCGCGCGGTTACACTTCGCAGGCCCAATCGATACCGATTCCGCCATGGCCCGAAAAGACGACACGCCCGCCCCGCCCGCGGCCGAAGACGACGCGCCCCGACTGGCCGAGTTCGAATCCTCGGTGGCCGAGCTCGAGGCGCTGGTCGAGGCGCTGGAAAGCGGCGAGGTCTCGCTGGAGACCGCCCTCGCCCAGTTCGAGCGCGGCGTGGTGCTCGCCCGCCAGTGCCAGTCGCTGCTCAAGAACGCGGAGCTGCGCGTCGATCAGCTGCTGACCGAGGGCGAGGACGAGCGGGTCGCCGATTTCGATGCGCCCGACGCGGCCAGCGACTGAACCGGCGCCGCACACACCGCCGACGCGGGCCGCAAGCGCGGGCCGCCGCTCGCGACTACCGAACGAAACGTCGCGCATCGCCCGGCCTTTAGCGCAAACGCAACCGGTGGGTGGCCGGGAATCGGCCGCCGAGCGTCGCTCCCGGCGCCGGCGTGATCAATCCCGCATCGGCGCGCCGCAGCGGTCGTAGCGCAGGCGCACACCGTCGCGGCCCTGCCAGCGTTCGCCGTAGCGCGCGGGCTGGCAGGCGTGGGCGGCGAAGCCGAAGGTCTCGGCCACGGCGGGCCGCGCCTCGAGCGCGCGTTCGCGGGCTGCGGCCAGATCGGGCATGAAATCCAGCCCGGTCTCGGCCTCGATCGCGTCCACCGAGACGATGAACGAATCCAGCCGCTCGTCGCCGCGTACGCTCTGCGGCACGCGAAAGGCCAGCACCCGCCAGGCGCTGTCGTCGTCGCGGGCGAGCCAGATGCGATAGAAACCGGCGGGCGCGGCGTTGTCCGACGCGGCCGGGACGGGGCCGACCAGCACCCACAGGGTGCCCGTGGCCGGCGCGATCTCGTCGGTCTCGATCTCCTCGATCCGCTGCCAGACGAGCTGATTGAGCCGCGACCGCTGCGGCACGACGTTGCTGTAATAGAAGCTCGCGCGCTGGGCGTCGTCGCCGTAGAGCTGGCCGATGGCGTAGTTCGGCGCGAGATGGCCACGATCGTAGCGTCCGGCCCCGTAACGCCGGGTCTCCGGCGCCGTGTCCAGCCGCGGGTCGGCGATGAAATCCGGCCGCGATCGGTGCGTGTAGCGTCCCACCGGGGTCACCCGATAGGCCACCCAGGCGGCCCGGCCGCGCCTCGTGTCGTAGCCGACGGTGAAACCCGGGTTGACCAATCTGCGCAGTTGCCGGGCCGACGCCTCCGGGGCACCGACGGCCGCCGGCCAGTCGCCGCCCCCGGCATCGGCGGCGCCGCCGCAGGCGACCATGCCGAAAGCCATGGGGAACATGGCCCCCAGGGCCGCGGTCCAAGCGAGCGAGGCACGGCGCAGGCGCCGCTGCGCGAGGCGTTTTAACTGCATCAT
Source organism: Salinisphaera orenii subsp. halophila YIM 95161 (assembly GCF_003732545.1). GTDB lineage: Bacteria > Pseudomonadota > Gammaproteobacteria > Nevskiales > Salinisphaeraceae > Salinisphaera > Salinisphaera orenii_A. Next base: position 19,323 of record NZ_AYKF01000085.1, read on the forward strand.
CCAACCAAAGATTTCAAGCCACGACTGCCGTGCTAGCCTTGGAATCAGTCACCTACACGAGAACTTCCATGACCGCGGAACGTACTGTACAGACCTCCAGAGCGCAGACCGCGCTGGCCACCAACAGCGTCCTGCGCAATACCTACATGCTGCTGTCGATGACGCTGCTGTTCTCGGCAGCGGTCGCCGGCACGGCCATGGCGCTGAACGCGCCGCATCCGGGCATCATCATCACGCTGGTCGGCTATTTCGGCCTGCTGTTCGCGGTCGAGAAGACCAAGGATAGCGCGATGGGCCTGGTCAGTGTGTTCGCCCTGACCGGCTTCATGGGCTACACCATCGGCCCGATCATCAACATGTATCTGACGCAGTTCTCCAACGGCGGTCAGATCGTGATGATGGCTCTGGGCGGTACCGGCGCGATCTTCCTCGGCATGTCCGGCTATGCGCTGGCCTCCGGCCGCCGCTTCAATCAGTGGGCCGGCATGCTCTTCGTCGGCATCCTGGTGGCCTTCGTGATGGGCCTGATCGCGGTGATCTTCTCGATCCCGGCGCTGTCAATGGCGGTCTCGGCCCTGTTCGTGCTGCTCATGGCCGGCCTGATCGTCTACCAGACCGGCGAGATCGTCCACGGCGGCGAGACCAACTACATCAGCGCGACGGTCACGCTGTTCGTCACCATCTACAACCTCTTCCTCAGCCTGCTGCAGCTGCTCGGCGTGTTCGCCGGCGAGGAATAAGGCGCAACCGTCGACCGCGGCGGTCGACGACGTCCGAGACCGGCCCGGCATCGTGCGCGATGCCGGGCCTTTTCACGTCATGCCCCGGGTTCGCCGTCGGGATGAAACCAGCCCAGCGTCGCGTTCAGACGCACGACCTCGCCGACGATCAGCAACGTGGGCCCGGTGATGGTCTCAGCCGCAGCCCGCGCCGGCAGGTCGTCGAGCGTGCCCGCGATCAGGCGCTGATGCGCTGTGGTGCCGTCGATGACCAGAGCTGCGGGCCAGTCGGCGGCCAGCCCGTGCGTCATCAGCGCCTCGCAGATGACCGGCAGACTCTTCAGGCCCATGAAGAACACGACGGTCTGGCCGGCGCGCGCCAGTTCGGGCCAGGATAGATCGAGCGCGCCCGCCTTGAGATGCCCGGTGACGAACACCACCGACTGGGCGTAGTCGCGATGGGTCAGCGGGATGCCGGCATAGGCCGCGCAGCCGTTGGCCGCGGTCACGCCGGGCACGATCTGGAACGGCACACCGGCCGCGGCCAGCTCGGCGATCTCCTCGCCGCCGCGGCCGAAGACGAACGGGTCGCCGCCCTTGAGCCGCAATACCCGGTGCCCGTCGCGCGCCAGCCGCACCATGAGTTCGTTGATCCGCTCCTGGGCCAAGGTGTGCCGGGCCGCGCGCTTGCCCACGTGAATCCGCTCCGCCTCGCGGTTGACCAGATCGAGCAGCGCCGGCTGGATGAGGCTGTCGTGCAGGACCACGTCGGCCCGCTGCATCAGACGCAGGGCACGAAAGGTCAGTAGATCGGGATCACCCGGGCCGGCGCCCACGAGATAGACCTCGCCGGTCGCGGGCGTCGCCTCGCCGGCCGCGGCCGCGTCGATGGCACGCGCCAGCTCGACACGCGCCTGGTCCGTTCTGCCGGCCAGCACGGTCTCGGCGATGGGGCCGTCGAGCACACGCGTCCAGAACGGGCCACGATGCGCTCTTGGCAGCCGCGTCCGCACGGCTTCGCGAAACTCGCCGGCGAGAGCCGCCAGATCGCCATAGGCACGCGGCAGCCAGCTCTCCAGTCGCGCACCGAGAATGCGCGTCAGCGTCGGCGCGCGGCCATCGCTGGAGATCGCCACCTGCAGCGTGTCGCGGGTCACGGTCGCGGGCACCAGAAAATCCGATTCGCCGGCCGCGTCCGCGCGCTGCACCCACACCCCGGCCGCCCGCGCGGCGTCGGCGAGCGCGGCGTTGACGGCCGGATCGTCGGTGGTCGCGAACAACAGCCGGTAGCCGGCCACGTCGTCGGTACGGGCTTCGCGCGCCTGCCAGTCGAGACGCTGGGCCTCGGCCAGCGCCCGGATCGCCGCGGTCGCCTCCGGCGCGATCACGGTGACCCGGGCGCCGGCGCCGAGCAGGCGCTCGAGGCGGCGGGCGGCGATGCGCCCCGCCCCGGCCACCAGCACCGGGTGGCCGGACAGGCGGAGGAATATCGGCAGACTCAGCGGATCATCGGACAAGATGCGGCGCGACTCGGGCGGACGGGTTCAGCCGGCGGCCGTGAGCGTACGCACGCTGTCGAAGAGCATGCTAACGGCGACCACCAGCAGCAGGACCGATATGATCGGCCGCAGCAGCCCGTCGGGCAAGCGCGAGCCCAGCCGCGTCCCCAGATAGATACCCGGCAACGAGCCCAGCATCAGGAACGCCAGTACCGCCAGATCGGTCGTACCCAGGCTCAAATGACCGAGACCGGCCACCAGCGTCAGCGGGACGGCGTGGGCGATGTCCGTGCCCACCACCCGGATCGCGGCCAGGCGCGGATACAGCAGCAGCAGCAGCGTGGTCCCGAGCACGCCGGCGCCGACCGACGACAGCGTGACCAGCGCGCCGAGCACCACGCCGCCGACGACCGTGACCGGCTCGCGCCAGCGGTGCATCGACGCCGGCAGCCCGGACTCCTCGAGCGTGCCGTCGCGAGTGAGATACCGGAGGATATGCCGCCGCAGGAGTGTGAGTACGGCGGTGGTGATGATCGCGAGGCAGAGCGTGACCGTCATCAGCTCCTCCACCCACGGCTCGAGACCGACCAGATGCAGCCACAGGATCGTGACCACCGCCGCCGGCAGACTACCGCTGGCCATCAGGCCGACCACGCGCCAGTCGACCGTCTGCTGACGGCCGTGCAGCCAGGTGCCGAAGCCCTTGGTGCCGGCGGCATAGAGCAGATCCGTGCCGACCGCCGCCGAAGGCGAGAAGCCGAACAGCAGGATCAGCAGTGGCGTCATCAGCGAACCGCCGCCGACGCCGGTCACACCAACCGCCAGACCGACGAACAGGCCGGCCGCGCTGAACGCGAGCATCACAGTCCAGAAACGATGGAAAACAGGCGCGCAGACTAGCAGCGGCCAATCAAAGCAGATAGAAATATCTTTTTATAGTTTAATAATATGTTGGAATATAAAATCCATGCCGGAGGGAAGGCGCGCCATGAAGCTACGCCAGCTCGTCTACATCAGCGAGGTCGCCAAACGCCAGCTCAACATCACCGCCGCGGCCCAGGCCCTGCATACCTCCCAGCCGGGGGTGAGCAAGCAGATCCGGCTGCTCGAGGAGGAGCTCGGCGTGCTCATATTCGAGCGCAACGGCAAGCATCTTGACCGCGTCACCCCCGCCGGCGCGCGCATTCTCGAGACCGCGCGACGGGTGCTCTCCGAAGTGGAGAACATCACCCGCACGGCCGACGAGTTCGCCGATACCGATCGCGGCTCCCTGTGCGTGGCCACCACCCACACCCAGGCCCGCTACGCCCTGCCCGGCGTCATCCAGCGCTTCCGGCAGGCCTATCCGCGGGTCTCGCTGCACATCAACCAGGGCGCTCCGCCGCAGATCGCAGCCTGGGCCGCGGCGGGCGACGCGGACTTCGCCATCGCCACCGAGGCACTGGAGCACTTCGACGAGCTGGTCATGCTGCCCTGCTATCACTGGAACCGCTGCGTGCTGGTCCCGCGCGATCACGCGCTGGCCGGCGTCGAGCGCATCGAACTCGAGGCGCTGGCCGAGCAGCCTATCGTGACCTACACCTTCGGCTTCACCGGCCGCTCGCATCTGGATGCGGCCTTCGACGCGAAGGGACTGACGCCCAACGTGGTGCTCACCGCCGTGGACGCGGACGTCATCAAGACCTATGTCCGCCTCGGGCTGGGCGTGGGCGTGATCGCCAACATGGCCTACGATCCGGCCACCGACACCGACCTCGTGCGCCTGGACGCCAGCCATCTGTTCGCCTCCAGCACGACCCACATCGGCTTCCGGCACAACCTGTTCCTGCGCGGCTACATGCGGCGCTTCATCGGCATGTTCGCCCCGCATCTGACCGGCGAACGGCTGGACCGGGTGCTGGAGACGTTTCCGGGCGCCGAGTACGAGGCGCTGATCCGCGAGATCCGGGATTCGCTGCCGCGCTACTGAGCGGCCGCCGCCTGCCCGGCCGGTGCCAGGCGCGTGATGCCACCCATGAACGGCTGCAGGGCCGCCGGGATCGCCACGCTGCCGTCGGCCTGCTGGTGGTTCTCCAGCACCGCGACCAGCGCCCGGCCGATCGCCAGGCCGGAGCCGTTGAGCGTGTGCAGCAGCCGTGGCTTGCCGGTGTCCGGGTCGCGATAGCGCGCGCCCATGCGCCGGGCCTGGAAATCGCCGAAATTGCTGCAGGACGATATCTCGCGATAGGTCCGCTGGTTGGGCAGCCAGACCTCCAGGTCGTAGGTCCGTCCGGCGGCGAAGCCCATGTCGCCGGCCGCCAGCGCCACCACGCGATACGGCAGCTCCAGCGCCTGCAGGATGGACTCGGCGCTGGCGGTGATCGCCTCGAGGGCGGCTTCGGAATCGTCCGGGTGCACCATCCGCACCAGCTCGACCTTCTCGAACTGATGCTGACGGATCATGCCGCGCACGTCGCGGCCGGCCGCACCGGCCTCGGCCCGGAAGCACGGCGAATGCGTGACGAACCGCAGCGGCAGCGCCTCCGCCTCCACGATGCTGTCCGCCACCAGATTGGTCACCGGCACCTCGGCGGTCGGGATCAGATAGTAGTCGGCCGGCTCGGCCAGGCGGAACAGATCGTCGCCGAACTTCGGCAGCTGGCCGGTACCGAACAGCGAATCGGCGTTGACGATGTAGGGCACGTTGAGCTCGGTGTAGCCGGCGGCCGTGTGCGTCTCCAGCATGAAGGCGATCAGCGCCCGGTGCAGACGCGCCACGCCGCCCTTCATCACGGTGAAGCGCGCGCCGGTGATCTTCGCCGCGGCGGCGGCATCCATGCCGGCCAGCCCCTCGCCGATCTCCACGTGATCGCGCACCTCGAAGTCGAACCCGGCCGGCTCGCCGACGCGGCGCAGCTCGACGTTGTCGTCCTCGGACAGGCCGTCAGGCACACCGTCGTGCGGCAGATTGGGCAGGCCGCTGCGGATCTCGTCCTGTTCGGTCTGGACCGCGTCGAGCTCGCGCTTGGCCGCCTCGAGCTGATCGCCCAGGCCGCTGACCTCGGCCTTGAGCGGCTCGATGTCCTCGCCCGCGGCCTTGGCCTGGCCGATCGCCTTGGAGCGGCGATTGCGTTCGGCCTGGAGTTCCTCGGTGCGCGTCTGCAGCGCCTTGCGGCGCGCGTCGAGCGCGGCGTAAGCGTCGGCGTCGAACTCGAAACCACGCCGCGCCAGCGCCGTGGCCACGGCGTGCGGGTCATTGCGAAGCAGGCGGGGATCGAGCATAACGTCGAGAACTTGGGATTTGCGCGGCATTATATGGGCCGCATCGGTCGCCTGCAGCCCGCAGGCGGCCCGCACACCCACACGCCGAGCGGCCGACGCGCCGCGGGGGAGAATCGCCATCGTCAGCGCCTGGGTCCTGATCGCGCTTTCGCTGATCTACATCAGCATCCTGTTCGCCATCGCCTATGCCGCGGATCGACGCGGCCGGCTGCAGAAGCGGCCGGGCCCGCGGCCGGTGGTCTATGCGCTGTCACTGGCCGTCTACTGCACCTCGTGGACGTTCTTCGGCAACGTCGGCAGCGCGGCGACCGAGGGCTGGACGTATCTGCCCATCTATCTCGGGCCGATGGCCGCCCTGCTCGTGTTCTCGCCGGTCCTGCGCAAGATGCTGCTGATCTCGCGCCAGCAGAACACGACCTCGATCGCCGATTTCATCGCCGCGCGCTACGGCAAGTCGCAGGGGCTGGCTGCGCTCATCTCGGCCATCGCGCTGCTGGTCGTGCTGCCCTACATCGCGCTGCAGCTCAAGGCGCTGACGATGTCGTTCAATACGCTCACCCAGGGCGCGCGCGTGTCGACCGTGGTCGAGGCCCCGGATGCGCCCTGGGTCGACACCGGGCTGTACGTGGCGATCCTCATGGCCGCGTTCTCGATCGTATTCGGGACCCGCCACGTCAATCCGCGGGAGTCCCATCAGGGCCTGATCCACGCCATCGCCTTCGAGTCGATCGTCAAGCTGGTGGCGTTTCTCGCCGTGGGGCTGTTCGTGGTCTACGGCATGTTCAACGGCCTGGACGATCTGTTCCGCCAGGCCGGTACGGTCTCCGCGTTCAATGATCTGTTCGATCAGCCGCTGATCGACGCGCGCTTCGTGACCACCTCCATCCTCGCGGTCGCGGCCATATTCTGTCTGCCGCGCCAGTTCCACGTCGGCGTGGTCGAGAACACCGATACCCGCGACCTGGTGACCGCGCGCTGGCTGTTCCCGCTGTATCTGTTCCTGATGTCGCTGTTCGTGGTGCCCCTGGCCGCCGCCGGACTGGTGCTGTTCGCGCCGGGCGAGGTCAATCCGGACCGGTTCGTGCTCGCCCTGCCGCTGGAGGCGGGCGCCGAGAGCATCGCGCTGCTCGGCTACGTCGGCGGCGTCTCGGCCGGCACCAGCATGGTCATCATGGCCACGGTGACGCTGGCGACCATGCTCTGCAACGAGGTCGTGGTGCCGCTGGCCATGCGTATCCCGCGGCTGGGGTTCATCGGCAATCCGGACCTGAGCCGCTCGCTGCTGCGCATCCGGCGCATCCTGATCGCCGTGATCCTGGTGCTGGCCTGGTGCTGCTACCGGCTGTTCGGCACCACCGAGGCGCTGGCCTCCATCGGCCTGCTGTCGTTCGCGGGCGTGGCGCTGTTCCTGCCGCCGCTGATCGGCGGGCTGTATCTGCGCCGGATCGGCCGCAAGGGCGTGTTCGCGGGGCTCGTGGCCGGACTCGCGGTCTGGCTCTACACGCTCGTGCTGCCCAACCTCGCTTCGGTGGGCTGGTTCGACAGCGCCTGGATGGCGACCGGGCCGCTGGGCATCAGCTGGCTGACGCCGCAGGCGTTGTTCGGATACGACTTCGGCGACACTCTCACCCACGGCGTGTTCTGGATCCTGGCGGCCGACATCGCGGTGATGGCCGCGGTGTCGCTCAACACGCCGACCACCCTCATCGAGCGCGCCCAGGCGATCGCCTTCGTCGATCTGGGTATTCCGCGCGCCAACCCCCGGCCGGTCGACGACCGGCAGCCGGCGATCCGCGTGGCGGAGCTGGAGGTGCTGCTCCAGCGTTTTCTCGGCCCGCAGGCGGCGCGCGCCGCGCTGGACGAATACGCCGGCCGCCACGACCGCGATCTCCTGTCCAATCAGCTGGTGGACGCGAGCCTGCTGCAGTTCGCCGAGCGCCGGCTGGCCGGTGTCGTGGGCAGCGCCTCGGCGCGGCTGATGCTGGCCTCCGGACTGCGCCAGCGCGATCTGGCGATCGACGACATGGTACGGCTGCTGGATCGCACGGCCGACGCCGTCCAGTTCAACCGCAGCGTGCTCCAGGCCGCGCTCGAGAACATCGACCAGGGCATTTCGGTGATCGACCAGGACCTGCGGCTGGTCGCCTGGAACAGCCGCTATCTGGAGCTGTTCGAGTATCCGCCGGGGCTCGTGCGTACCGGTCGCCCGGTGGCCGACCTGATCCGTTTCAACGCCATGCGGGGCGAATGCGGCCCCGGCCCGGTCGAGGAACACGTGCGCAAGCGTCTGGCCCACATGCGCGAAGGCCGGCCGCACCGCTTCGAGCGCCATCGGCACAACGACACCGTGCTGCAGATGACCGGCAATCCGATGCCCGGCGGCGGCTTCGTGACCACGTTCAACGACATCACCGCGTTCAAGCAGACCGAGGCCGCGCTCACCCGGGCCAACGAGGAACTGGAAGCGCGCGTGGCCGAGCGCACGGCCGCACTGTCACGCGCCAACGAAGGCCTGCGCCGGGAGAACGATCAGCGCGCCGCCGCCCAGCGCGCGGCCGTGGACGCCCGCCGCGAGGCCGAACGCGCCAACCAGAGCAAGACGCGCTTTCTGGCGGCCGCCAGCCACGACCTGCTCCAGCCGTTGAATGCCGCACGGCTGTTCGCGGCCTCGGCCGTCGAGGACGGCGGCACCGACCGCGCCCAGGCACTCACGCATATCCAGGCCTCCCTCGAATCGGCCCAGGCCCTGCTCGAGCCCCTGCTCGATATCTCCAAGTTCGACGCCGGCGCCTGGGAGACGAACGAGATCGACTTCCCGCTCGCACGCATCCTGGAGCCGCTGACCGTGGAGTTCGACGCGCTGGCCCGTCAGGCTGGCCTGACGCTGCGCAGCGTGCCGTCGGGCTGCTGGGTACACAGCGACCCCACCCTGCTGCGGCGCATCCTGCAGAACTTTCTCTCCAACGCCGTGCGCTACACCCCCGACGGTCGCGTGCTGATCGGCGTCCGCCGCGAGGCCGAAACCGTACGGATCGAGGTCTGGGACACGGGGCCGGGGATCGCCAACGACCAGCTGGCCTCGATCTTCGACGAGTTCCAGCGCGGCGCCTCGAGCACGGCCTCGGGCGAGCGTGGCCTGGGCCTCGGCCTGTCGCTGGCCGACCGCATGGCGCGCCTGCTCGGCCATACGATCGATGTGCGCTCATCGGTCGGCCGCGGCACGCGGTTCTGCATCCGCGTCGCCCGTGTCGCGCCGCACGAGAGCACCGCGGCAACCACACTGGACGAGACGCCGACGGCCGACGCCGCGCTCGCGGCACACCAGGTGCTGTGCGTGGACGACGACAGCGCGTCGCTCGACGCCATGACGGGCCTGCTCGAGCGCTGGCACATCGAATGCATCACCGCGCCCGCCGAGGACGCGGCCGCCGTGCTCGGCGACGAGCCCATGGACGCCGCGATACTCGACTACGATCTCGGCCCCGACGCCCCGGACGGACTCGAACTGGCCGAACGGCTGCGCGCGGTCCGCGACGTGCCCTGTCTCCTGGTCACCGCCAACCGCGACCGCGCGATCGCGGCGCGGGCGCGGGCACTCGGCGTGACCGTACTCTACAAGCCGCTGGCCCCGGCCAAGTTGCGGGCTGCGCTCAGCCAGGCGACGCGCGGCGCCGCGCGCGAGGCATGACGCCGTTTCGCGGTAGCAATACGACCGCGGCCGGCGCGGCACGTCCCTCGGGCACGTTATCGATACGCCCGGCGGGCCACCGCCTTACCCACCGACCCAGCGGAACGCTTGACGTCGGCGTCGGCGCCGGCCCATCACTATGCAAATCGCGGGTGGCCGCCCGGCGATTGCTGGGCAGAGCCGGAGTGCCGGCCGATTGGGCGGCCCCATGGGTGATCTTCTATCGCTGCGATTCAGCGTCACCGGCCGCGCGGGCGACCGTCTCTATCGCCGCGAGCCGGCCGGGGCTGATGGCATTCGCCACCAGCCGCTTTCGACCCGCGCCCCGGCGTGCGAGACGATGCATCCCAGCGACGCTGAAAACAACGAAACCGGCCCCGCGGCGGGACATCGTCGCGGCACAGCCCAAGGCCGTGCCGCGAGACCCGGCCGGCGGCCGCGATCACAGCACGCATGAATCGTAGCTACCGGGCGCACAGCGGGCCCCGACGCACGACAGACCTCGGGGCACCGCCGACAGCGAAATCGATCTCCGCAGCGACTGTTTCGATGCCGTGGCCATGCCAAGCTGCTTCAGCCGCGCTCAGGGCGTAACCGGAATATCCGCCGCCCACGGCAGCGGGAGCGTGGTGTCAGTCGCCGGTAGCGCCCTGCGACCCACGGCCGTAGCTGGCCCAGTCGATCTCGAGACTGCGCGCGGCGATGACCGCCTGGGTGCGTGTATGCACGCCGAGTTTGCGCAGGATCGCGGTGATGTGGGCCTTGACCGTGGCCTCGGAAATATCGAGATCGATCGCGATCTGCTTGTTGAGCAGACCGTCGGTGAGCATGATCAGCACGCGCTGCTGCTGCGGCGTCAGCAGTGCCAGCTTGTCGGTGAAGGCGTCGTCGCTGTTCTCGGGCGCGTCCGGCATGTCCGGCGCCCAGGTGCGGCCGTCGAGCACGGTGGCGATGGCCTCGGTCATAGTCTCCGGCGAGGCCGACTTGGGGATGAAGCCAGCAGCGCCGTGGTCCAGCGACGCCCGCGCCACGCTCGCCTCTTCGTAGGCCGAGACCACGATCACCGGCAGCGCCGGCGCCACGCTGCGGGCGTGCACCAGCGCGGAATAGCCCCGGGCGCCCGGCATATTCAGATCCAGCAGCAACAGATCGGCCGTGGCATGCGCCTCGAGCGCGGCGCGAAGCTCGTCGAACGAGCCGACGGTCTGTAGCTCGGGCGCGTCCAGACACTGGTTCACGGCGTTGCTGAGCGCGGTCCGGAACAATGGATGATCATCGGCGATCAGGACCGTCATGCGCTGCGCCTGTGTTTCGGCTGCCATAGGCTCTGCCCCACTCCGCGAGCTGGAATCATATACGACGAACCGATATCAGACTTATTGCCAATAGTCGCTGTCGGAACGCCCGCACAGGATGCCCACCACAAGGCGAAAAGGCCAGCGCCAGGGATGTTCGGCAAACCTCATCTTTTCGTCTGGCGCAGCGGCACGGGACGGGGGCGAAACGTTGTTTTTTTCCGAAATCCGGATTACCGCCGTGCGCGAATGACAACCCGTGGGAACAGCATCCAGCCGGGCTCGCAACCCCAGTGACCGGCCCGGCCCGCCGGCACATTTCATTGCAGAAGCCAATAAAAAGCGACGGCGGCAGCGATACCGTCGAGACTAGACAGTCAACGGTATACAGTTTAGATTCGGAATCCTGTTCCGCAATGGAAGGGTCGCCGGGCGCCGCTTCGGCCTCTCGTCACGGCCCGGGGACAGACCGCGATAGTGCGCAACACAGCAAAGGGGAGATTCAATGAATACGTCACTCAAGGGCGCCTCGGCGCTGACGCTGGGGCTGGTCATCGCGACCGGCGCCGGTATCGGCTCGGCGAATGCCGCCACCAACGCAGAACTCGAACAGCGCATCCAGCGTCTGGAGCAGATGCTGCAGGAAACGCGGGCGCAGCAGCAGGCGGACACCAACATACGCAGCGCCGAACCGGACATGGACAAGTCGTCCAAGCTCGATCAGCCGGACGAAGGCTTCCGCCTGTCGGACAACACCACACTCAAGGTCGGCGGCTACGTCAAGTTCGACACGGTCTACAGCACCTCCAGCGACGGCCCGGTCGGCGAGAAGGGCCGGAATTTCTATATCCCGTCGACGATTCCGGTCGGCAGCGATGACAGCTACAGCTACACCGACTTCAACGCCCGCCAGACGCGCATCAACCTGACCAGCCTCACGGAGCTGGGCGATCACAAGATCAAGGGCTTCGTCGAGTTCGACTTCTACGGCACCGACGGCAGCGACGCGCTGAGCAACGACTTCGCGCCGCGGCTGCGTCACGCGTTCATGGAGATCGACGACACCTGGCTGTTCGGTCAGACCTGGTCCAACTTCATGGACCTCCGCGCCTTCCCGGAGACGCTGGACTTCTTCGCCTCCAACGAAGGCATCGTCTACGCGCGCCAGCCGCAGGTTCGCTACACCAATCATGACTGGACCCCGGGCGAGCTGTCTTTCTCGCTGGAGAACCCCTACACCAGCCTCGGCGCCGGCGAAGATGTATCGCTGGTCGATGGTGATGATGACCCACTTTCGGAAGACGAAAGCGGCCTGCCGGAAGCCACGGTCAGCTACACTCAGTCGACCGGCTTCGGCCACCTGAGCCTGGGCGGCCTGGTTCACGAGGTGTCGGCCGACAACCTCGAGAACACCAACTCCGTCATCGAGGACGACAGCGCCCTCGGCTACGGCGTGCGCCTGTCCGGCACCGTCAATCTCGGCGGCAGCGGCGACAAGATCGGCTTCTCGGGCACCTATGGCGACGGCCTCGGCCGCTACCTCGGCCTGGGCGTGATCGACGAGGGCTATGTCGACAACAGCGGCGACATCGAGACCATCCCGTATGTCGGCGGCTATGCCTTCCTGCGCCACTACTGGAGCCCGAAGTGGCGCTCCAATTTCGTGGTCGGCACGCTCCACGTCGACAACGATGATGCGCAGACCCCGGTCCCGCTTGATAATCCGAATAACGACGTGACCAAGAAGGTCAACAGCGTCCACGCCAACCTGCTCTGGAATCCGCTGGAGCCGATCACGCTGGGCATCGAGTACGCCTACGCCGAGCGTGAGGTCGAAAGCGGCGCCGACGGCGAGATCAACCGCGTGCAGGCCTCGGCCAAGTACGCGTTCTGATCGACGCGACATAGCCGGCACCGCCGGCACGACGACGGCCCGCCTCGCGCGGGCCGTTTTCGTTGGGGCGAGGCAGGCTGGCGGCTGCGCCTGCCGAGGCGATACGCTGCGCATATCCGCCCCGCTGGACCGCTGGCCATGCCGACCCGTCATCTCGTGTTCGACGTCAACGAGACGCTGCTCGACCTCACGCCCCTGGATTCGCTGTTCGCCCGTCATCTCGGCGACGCGGGCCTGCGCCGCACCTGGTTCGCCAGCCTGCTGCACTGGTCGACGGTGACCACCCTCACCGGCGATTTCATGGACTTCTCCGCACTCGCCGGGGACTGCCTGGACGCCGTCGCCCGGGCCCGGCGCATCGATCTCGACGCCGACGCGCGCGAGGCGATCTTCACCGCCATCGGCCGGCTGCCGCCCCATCCCGACGTGGTGCCCGCACTGGAGCGGCTGCGCGCCGCCGGCTTCACCCTCATGGCGCTGACCAATTCGGCCCAGCAGACGGTCGACGCCCAGTTCGAGCACTCGGGGCTGAGCGAACACTTCGACCACGTGCGCTCGGTGGCCCACGCACGCTGCTACAAGCCGCACCCGGACGCCTACGGCGTGGCCACCGACACGCTGGCCTGTGCGCCGGCATCGCTGTGTCTCGTGGCGGCCCACGACTGGGACGTCACCGGCGCCCTGCGCGCGGGTTTCAACGGCGCCTTCGTGGCCCGCGAGGGCGCGGTCTACAACAATGCGGGCACGCCCCCGACCGTTGTCGGCGACGATCTGACCGCCGTCACCGACCGGCTGATCGCCGCCTACGGCTGAGACCGGGGAACGATTACTGCGCGCGCCGTGTCGAGGCCCGCATACGCGCCGATCCGGCGCGGGAGCGCCGGCCGAGCCACATCGCGACGCGCCGACCACGCCGCTCCGGCGTTTCCGATCCCTCGGGGCCGGCTGCCGGTCTGATCACACGCGGCCGCGATCCGGCGCCGCCGGGGCTCAGCCGTCGCGCGAGGCCTCGGGATGGCTGCGGGTCGCGCGCTGCTCGCCCTGGGCGTCACGCTCGCGCAGGCGGGTGAGCTTGTCGCCGATCTTGATCTCCAGCCCGCGCGGCACCGGCTCGTAATAGCGCGTGCCCACCAGCGCTTCGGGCAGATAGGTCTCGCCCGCGGCATAGCCGTCACCCTCGTTGTGGGCGTAGCGATAGCCCTCGGCATAGCCGAGATCCTTCATGAGCGTCGTCGGCGCGTTGCGGATGTGCATGGGCACCTCCAGCGAACCGTGCTCGCGGGCGTCGCGCCAGGCGGCGTTGAAGCCGGCATAGACCGCGTTGGACTTGGGCGCGCAGGCCATGTACGTCGCCGCCTGGGCGATCGCCAGTTCGCCCTCCGGCGTGCCCAGACGCTCGTAGGTGTCCCAGGCGTCGAGCGCGATCCGCAGCGCGCGCGGATCGGCGTTGCCAATGTCCTCGCTGGCCATGCGGGTGATGCGCCGCGCGACGTAGCGCGGGTCGCAGCCGGCCTCGAGCATGCGCGACAGCCAATAGAGCGTGGCGTCCGGATCGGTCCCGCGCACGCTCTTGTGCAGGGCCGACATCTGGTCGTAGAAGTAGTCCCCGCCCTTGTCGAAGCGTCGCAGGCCCTCGCGCAGGACCTCGTCGAGATCGTCGCCGGTGATCGCCGCGCCGGCGGCCTCGTCGCGCCCGGCGGCGATGTCCGCGGCGAGCTCGAGCAGATTCAGCGCCCGCCGCGCGTCGCCATCGGCGCGCACCGCGAGCCGGTCGCGCAGGGTGTCGTCCATGGCCAGCCCGCGATCGCCGAGACCGTGCTCGGCGTCGGCCAGCGCCCGGTCGATAAGCGTGCGGATGACGTCGGCGTCGAGTGCGCGCAGCACGTAGGTGCGTGTGCGCGAGAGCAGCGCGTTGTTGACCTCGAATGATGGGTTCTCGGTGGTCGCGCCCACCAGCACCAACGTGCCGTCCTCGACGTAGGGCAGCAGGCCGTCCTGCTGCGCCTTGTTGAAACGATGGACCTCGTCGACGAACAGCAGTGTGCCGCGGCCGTCGCGCGAACGCGCGTCCTTCGCGTCGGCGACCGCCGCACGGATGTCCTTGACCCCGGCCATGACCGCCGAGATCTGCACGAAACGGATGTCCACGGCCGCGGCCAGCAGCCGCGCCAGCGTCGTCTTGCCGGTACCGGGCGGGCCCCAGAGAATCATGGAGTGGATACGCCCGGCCGCCAGCGCGCGCGCCAGCGGCTTTTCCGGGCCC
>NZ_AYKF01000086.1 GCF_003732545.1 Salinisphaera orenii subsp. halophila YIM 95161
GGAAGCCGACGCTTTCCTGTGGTTTTTCGAACAAGCATTCGAACCTGCGACAGCGGACAAGTGAGGTTCGACGGTCCGCGTAGCGGACCGAACCGCGCCTTGGGCGCGGGCCCGAAGGGTGAGCGGCGCAGCCGCGAATAATCCTGCCCGGGGCACCACAGGAAAGGGTCGGCGGGAGCCGACGCTTTCCTGTGGTTTTTCGAACAAGCATTCGAACCTGCGACATTGGACAAGTCAGGTTCGACGGTCCGCGCAGCGGACCGAACCGCGCCTTGGGCGCGGGCCCGGAGGGTGATCGGCGCCGCCGCGAATAATCCTGCCCGGGGCACCAATCGACAGGGCCGGCCGCAGATCGTGGATTTCCAGTCATCCTCCGCACCGGCGGCGGACCGATGGCCCGGCGATGACCGCCGGCAGGAACGCGTCGGGCCGCAACATGCGCTCTTGTCGCATCGACTCGGCCCGGATTCGGCTGCTGTAGGCGAATGACCGTCGTTCGCGCTACACGGCCGTCCGGTGCTCGTCATCGGCCCGTGGCATGCCGGTTACGCTTGGCGCAGGCGGAAAGGCCGGCGGCCGATCAGCCGGAGCCGGGCGCGCGGCCGACATCGCGCGTGTCGCCGGCCTGGCGCCAGTGGGCGAGCGCGTCCGCGAGCACGCCGATCGACGACCGCAGGAAAACGGCCGCGATGACTCCGCCGATGATGATGTCCGGCCACACGCTGTGGGTGAGCGCGACCAGTCCGGCGGCGAGGATGACGCCGCTGTTGGCGATCAGGTCGTTGCGCGAGCAGATCCAGGCCGAACCCATGTTCACGTCGTCGCCGCGGTGGCGCGTGAGCAGGATCAGGCAGACGACGTTGCCGATCAGCGCCAGCGTGCCGGCGACTGCCATGATCGCGGAGACGGGCGCGGCGCCGTGAAACGCCTTGTAGAGCACGTCGGCGGCCACGATGAGGCCGAAGGCGAGCATGATGCTGCCCTTGAAGCCGGCCGCGCCGGCCTTGGCGCGGCCACCGCGATCGATCACGAACAGGCTCAGGGCATAAACCAGCGAATCGCCCAGCATGTCCAGCGAGTCGGCCAGCAGGGCGGTGGACTGTGCCAGCCAGCCCGCGGTGAATTCGCCGACGAACATGACGGCGTTGAGCGCGAGCACCGCCCAGAGCACGCGCGCCTGGTTACGCCGGAGCGCGGCGATGTCGGCGTCGTTTTCGTTGCAGCAGCAGGCCATGGTCACGGATTGTCGAGTGCAGCCCGATGCTACCAGCATTCCGGCGAGGCGCGGGTCAGGCGATGCGGCGGGTGTAGTCCGGTACCGGAATCTCGACGCGGACGCTGCCGGGGTCGTCGAGCGAGCGCCGCACCTTGAAGCCCAGATCGCGGGAGAGCGCGAGCATCGGCTTGTTCTGGGCGAGGACGTCGCCGTAGACGATGTCGATGCCGCGGGCGCCGGCCTGGCGGAGCAGGCAGTCGAGCAGATGGCGCCCGAGCCCGCGGCCGGTGTGGCTGCGGTGGACAAGAATCGCGAATTCGGCCTCGTGGCCGTCGGGGTCGGCGATGATGGTGCCCATGCCGGCGAGGGCCTCGGGGTCGTCGACGGTGCTCACCACCAGCGAGACCTCGCGGTCGTAGTCGACCTGGGTGATGCGCGCGGCCATGTCGTGCGAGAAATGGCGGATGTAGTTGAAGAACCGCAGTCGGATCTCCTCCGGACTGAGGCTTTCCAGCAGATCGAGCACGGCCGGCTCGTCGGAGGGCCGGATGGCGCGCACGATGTAACGCACGTCGCCCTTCAGCGTGACGATGTGACGCATGCGCGCCGGATAGGGCGACATCGCCAGCCGATCGCGTTCGGGCAGCGGGGTCTGGGTGAGTTCGATCAGGCTGTCGGTGGGCGCGTGCAGCCGGCCTTGGGCCCCGGCGGCCAGGCGCAGGTCGATGCGCGCGACCTGGGGCAGATCGGCCACGAGCTTGCCGATGCGCACCAGCGCCCGTGCCAGGGCGTCGACCGCGGCGCGCGGGCCCAGCAGGCGCCCGGCGCTGGCGGTCTCCAGCATGCGCCGCGCCAGCAGGGTGTCCAGCGGCGGAAAGCCGTATGCCGGGGCGAGGCCGACGCTTTCGTCGGCCTCGCTCAGCACCATGCCCAGCTCGGCGTGGCGGGTCGCGCGGATGTGGATCTGCAGCGCGGCCGGCGCTTCGGTCTGGCCGCTGATGCCGTAGGCGGTGAGCAGATGCAGGGTCTCGTCGGTGGACAGCCACTCCACGTTGTCGGCGGTCAGCAGGGCGAGACGCTCGCGCTGCCGATCCACGTCCGCGGTCACCGACGGGTCGGGCGGCGGTGTCGCCGTGAGCAGCTCCTGGGTGAAGCGGTACTGGGCGCGATAACGCACCGCGCGCACGGCCTCGTCGGCGGAGGCGAAGGTCGCCAGCCGGGCGAGCGCGCTGGCCCGCCGGGCCGGCTGTGCGGTGTGCAGACCGAGCCAGACCGTCATCAGCCGCGGGCTGATCTCGGCGTCGGCGATCGCCGCCACCATGGGTTCGTGCGGCTGCCCGGCGACCGGGCTGTGCACGAACAGCAGGGCGTCGGCGTTGTCGTCGGCGGCCGCGGCGCGCAGGGCCGCGAGCGTGGTCTCGACGTCGGCGCGGCCGAGGTCGATAGCCAGGCCGGTGTCGTTGGCGGTCGGTGCGGCCTTGGTGATGCGCTGACGCGGCCCGCTGTTCAAGCGCGCCGGCGTGAGCCCCTGGCGATACAGGGCGTCGGTGCCCAGGGCGCAGGCGCCGGCGCCGTTGCCCAGGACCGCGACGCGACTGTTGGTCACCGCGGGCAGCAGCTCGAGCGCGGCGAGGCCGTCGAACAGGCCGCCGAGATTCTCGCATTCGACCAGGCCGGCACGGGCGAAGGCGGCCGAGCGCGCCCGGTCCGGGCCCTGGGGGCCGCCCTCGACGGCGCGCCGCGTCTGCAGCACCAGCACGGGTTTGACGCGGGCGGCCGCGCGCGCCGCCGACATGAACTTGCGCGGCGACCGGATGCGTCCGATCTGGAGCACGACCGCGCGCGTCTGGGGGTCCAGCGCGGCGTAGTCGAGCAGGTCCGCGGCGTCGATGTCGGCCTCGGAGCCGGAGCAGGCCATCCAGGAGAATCCGATGTTGCGGCCCAGCGCCCAGTCCAGCGCGGCGGCGGCCAGCGACTGCGACTGGGTGATCAGCGCCACGCGGCCGGCGCGCGGTTCGAGCGCAAGAGTGCTGACGTTGAGCCCGGCCTTGGTGTCGAACACCCCCGCCGAGCGGCCGCCGAGCACGCGCAGGTTGTAGGGCCGCGCGGCCTGCAGCGCCCGGGTGGGCACGCGCTCCGCCGCGGCCCAGAGCAGCGCCCGGCAGCCCGCGGCGCCGAGCGCGTCCACGGTGCGGGGCTGGGCCCAGGCTTCGGACAGGATCACCGCGAGATCGAGGCCGTCGTCGTCCCCGGTGCCGGCCTTTGGCAGGTCGTAACGGAGCCGCTCGGCCGGCAGGCAGGCCTCGATGTTGGCCACGAGCTGGCGCTGGGCGTCGTCTTCCGGCGTACCCAGCACGGCCACGTCGCGACCGTGGAACAGCGCGTCGATGTTGCGCAGTGTCATGCCGGCCCGGCCATGGCGTGCGCTGCTGTGGACCCGTTCATCTGCGCATCACAGCAGGGTTGCCCCGCCGGCTCAAGCGCGCGCGCCGATCGTCGGCGCTAGCATGGAGGGGTATGCACGATATCGATACCGACCGGGAGCCGAAGGATGTCGGCCGACTGGTCGGCATTTTCATCGCCCCGCAGCGCGGCGCGCCGGTCGTGGCCCGCAACGCCGCCACGGCCGTGGTCGGCCGCGGACTGGCCGGGGATCGCTATTACCACGGCACCGGCACGTTCTCGGCGCGTGCCGGTCTGTTCGCCGGTGCGCGCGAGCTGTCGCTCATCGACGCCGCCGCGGTCGAGCGATGCAATGCGCGGCTGCGGGCGGCCGGTGAGCGTGAGGTGAGTGCGGGCGATCTGCGTCGCAATCTCGTCATCGCCGGGCTCGATCTGCGGGCGCACCGCGGCCGTACGCTGGTGATCGGCGCGGTACACGTCGTCGTGCGCTCGACCTGTCCACCCTGCGGCTATCTCGGACGTCGGCTGGGTGTCGATATGCGCAGCGCGCTGCGCGGCATCGGCGGCGTCCGCGCGGCCGTTGCGCGTGGCGGACGGCTGGCAGTGGGCATGCCGGTAAGCGGTCTCGACGACGGGTGAGGCGCCTCTAAGGACCCGTGCAGCACGCTGGCAGCCCAGATTGTATGGCGATGCATTCATCTTATGGGGCGGGAGCCGGTCTGGCCGGGAGGCGGAATATCGCCGCCCCTTGCGATGGTTCTCTGGGCTGATGGACTGGGTGCGGGCGTCCGTTCGGGCGTTATCGGCGACCGGCGCGCGTGGCCGCCGGTTTTTTCGTGTCACGTCGCTCACGGATCGCCGCGAACGGCCGATACCGCCTATGACGTCCACCACACCGCATTCATCCCATGGCCCGATGCCTGCGAACCGAGGACGAGGGTTGCCGACGTTGTGACGGCGCGCTCGATTTCGATTTCACCATGGCCTTCCAGCCGATCGTCGACGTGGCGAGCGGGGCGCCCTTTGCCTACGAGGCGCTCGTGCGCGGCATCGACGGCGAATCCGCCGGCGAGATTCTGTCGTGGGTCACGCCGGGCACGCTTTACAGGTTCGACCAGGCCTGTCGCGTGCGCGCGATCGAGATCGCCCACGGCCTGTCGTGCGGGCAGCTGCTGTCGATCAATTTCCTGCCCAACGCGGTCTATGAACCCGACGCCTGTATCCAGGCCACGCTGGACGTGGCGCAGACGCTGGGTTTCCCGCTCGATCGAATCATGTTCGAGGTCACCGAGACCGAGTACGTGCGCGATCGCCGCCATCTGCGCAATATCGTCGAAGCCTACAACGCGATGGGGTTCTCCACCGCCATCGACGACTTCGGCGGCGGCTACGCCAATCTCGATCTGCTGGTCGATCTGCATCCGGACGTGGTCAAGATCGACCGCCAGCTTATTCAAGATGTGTCCGAGTCGCCGCGGCGGCAGGCCATCCTCGAGAGTCTCGTGCCACTGGCCGAACGGCTGGGCATCGAGCTCGTGGCGGAGGGCGTGGAGACGCTGGGCGAGGCGCGCTGGCTGTACAGCCGCGGCATCGTGCTCCAGCAGGGCTATTTCCACGCCCGCCCGGCGGTCGAGGTGCTGCCCGGCCTGAATGCGACGCGACTGGCCGCGGTGCGCGATCAGGCCCGGACGTAGGCCCAGCCGGCCTGCTGCCGGCGCGCCAGATGCGTGATCGCCGCCGGCACCCGCAGCCACTCGGCGGGCGCGGTCAGGCCCTTGTTGCGCAGAGTGTTTTCGCAGACGCGCAGATAGGGGTCGGTGGCATGCGGAGCCCGGATCGCGGCGGCCACCGCGGCGGCGTTGATCACGATCTCGATCTCCGCGTCGGCGACGTCGGCCTGCAGGTTGGCCGCGTTGCTGCGGGCGCGGGCGAGTGACTCGGCGTCGGCGGCGTGGATGACCACGCGCAGGCGGTCGTCGTTCATGGGCGGCTCACAGATGGTCGGCCACGCGCACGGCGAAGGCCTGCAGGTCGGGATCGTTGCGCCGGTGCGGGCGCGCCGCCGGCACCGCTTCGTCGAAGACGATGTCCGCCGGCGCGCCGCGCAGCACGCAGACGCGGTCGGCGAGGTAGACGGCCTCGGCGATGTCGTGGGTGACGAACAGCACCGCCATGCGCAGTCGGCGCCAGATCTCCAGCAGCTCGTCCTGGAGACGCTGGCGGGTCAGGGCATCGACGGCCGAGAACGGCTCGTCCATGAGCAGCAGCCGCGGATGCACCGCCAGCGCACGGGCCAGACCCACGCGCTGGGCCTGGCCGCCCGACACGGCATGCGGCCAGCGCGGGCCGAAGTCGCGCATGCCGATCAGCGTGAGCACCTCGTCGATCCGCGCGCGTTTCTCGGCCCGCGACAGCCCCAGCCCGGCCAGGCCGTAGCCGACGTTGGCGCGGATGCGCCGCCAGGGCAGCAGGCGGGTATCCTGAAAGACGAAGGCCGTGTCGCGGGTGCCGCGCTCGGCGACCTGCGGCGAGGTCGTCCTGCCGCCACTCGGCCGGATCAGCCCGGAGACGTTGCGCAGCACGGTCGACTTGCCCACGCCGGAGCCGCCGACCAGTGCGACGAATTCGCCGGCGCCGATGGTGAAGTCCAGGCCTTCGAAAACCGGCGCCTCGGCGCCCGGAAAGCGATAGGCCAGGTCGCGGACCTCGAGCACCGGCGCACTCACGGGCGCCACCGCAGCAGCCGCTTCTCGATCAGCGCGAACAGGCCGTCGGAAAGCGTGTAGATCAGCGATATCGCCAGCATGTAGACGACCACCGCATCGTAGGCGCCCACGCCCGCGGCGGCGTTCATCTCCTGGCCCATGCCCGGCACGCCCAGCAGTTCGGCGGCGATCAGCGTCATCCAGGCCTGGCCGACGCCGGTGCGCATGCCCGAAAGAATCCCCGGCGCCGCGCCGGGCAGGGTGACGCTGCCGACACGCTTGATGAAGCCGCCGTGGCCGAAGGCGCGGGCCAGTTCGTAGTAGCGCGGGTCGACGTCGCGCACGCCGGCGGCGGTGGCGAAATAGTTGACCCAGAACACGCCGATCGAGATCACGAACGCCGCACCCGCATGGCTCACCTGGAACCAGGCGATGGCGAAGACGACCCATGCCAGCGGCGGAATCGGCCGCAGAATGCGCGCGAGCATGTAGTGGGCGTCGTCGAAGACCCTCGAGGTCGCCGACAGCAGGCCGACGCCGAAGCCGAGGACGGTGCCCACGCCCAGGCCCCAGACGTAGTGCACGAGGCTGGAGCCGACGGCCGGCAACAGGCGATCCCCGCGCCACTCGGCGAGCAGCGCGCCGGGGACCGCGAACGGGTCGGGCAGGGTGCCGCGGGGCGCCCAGTTGAACACGTAGGCGGCGTCCCAGAGGGCCACGAAGGCGGCCACGCCCAGCGCGCCGAGGCCGATGCGCAGCAGCGCCCGGCCGCCGCGCGCGTCACCGCTGTTCCCGCCGCCGGCCACCGGTCAGTCGTCGTCCGCGTCGGTGTCCAGCGCGTCGAAGAAACGCGTCTCGAAAAGGCCGTCGATGTCCAGGTCGGCCGCGAGCGTGCCCTGATCGGACTGGAAATCGCGCATGCGCCGGGTGCCGTCGATGATGCGGTTCGGGTCGGCGACGAAGTTGTCGTGCGAGCGCTCGATGGCACGCCGTACCACCGCCTCCGGCAGCCGGCCGCCGCCGACATACTCGGCGACGGCCGCGACCGCGGCGTCGTCGCCGGCGCGCAGTTTCTCGGTGGCCGCGGCGTGGGCGGCCACCAGCCGCTCGACCACCTCGGGATGGGCCTCGATGAAAGCTTCGCGCACGGCGACCACGGCGCCGGGCTGGCCGGGGAACATGCGCTCGCCGCCGGCGACCACGCGGGCGTCGTCGCGACGGTCCTGAACGATGGAGATCACCGGCTCGAGGATGGCGGCGCCGTCCACCGCCCCGGTCAGCAGCGACTGCTGGACCTGCGAGGCGCCCTGGGCGATCACGCGGATATCGTCGCGATCGACCTCGAGCCGGCGGTCGAGCCAGTAGTCGAGCACGGTCTGGGGCACCGAGCCGCGCGGGAAGGTCGAGATTTTCGCCGGGCGGCCGGTATCGTCGGCGAAGCGGGCGAACGCCGTGGCCGCCTCGCCGTCCTCGAAATAGGGCGCCAGTTCGCCGAGCGCGATGAAGCTGATCTGCTCGATGATGTTGGAGGCGACCACCTTGATGTCCGCCCCCTTGCCGCGCGCGACCATCGCCGGGCCGATGCCGAAATAGGCGATGTCGAGCTGGCCCGAGGCCAGGGCCTGCACCATGGCGGGCCCGTTCTGGAACGACACCGGGCGCGCGTCGATGCCGGCCTCAGCGATGGAGCCGTCCTCCAGGCCGACGAACAGCTGGGCGTCCGGCAGAATGGGCATGTAGCCGATCTCGGCGGCCACGTTCTCGCCGGCGTGGGCCGACGGGCCGGCGAGCGCGAACAGCGCGAGGGTGGCGATCAGTAGCGTCGACGGAACGAGTCGGGTCATGACGGGCGATGATGCGAGAATGATTAATGTTAGAGGCTGCGGGCGCCGGGCGCGGCGTTCAAAGAACGCTTGCGTCTTTGCTTATGTCGTCGCACCGCGGGCCGTCGGGAGCGCGCGATAGTGCCACAGCCGGCCCGTCGGCAACAGCTGCATCGGCCTCGCCGTCCGGCGTCTTGAGTTGGGCCGGACGGTTGGGTACTGTCCGCCGACGCACCCGCGCCCCGGGCCGCCGAATTCTTCCGGTCGCTCCCGCCTCGTCCGAAAACAACAGGTCGATCAGTTATGTGGATACGAAACCTCTGCGTCTTTCTGGGTTCCGAGCCCTTCGCCTGGAGCGCCGCCGAGCTGGAGACGAAGCTGACCGAGGCGCTCTGCCCGGAATGCGCCGCGCAGTCGACGGGCACCCACGGGTTCGTGCCGCCGGTCAAGGGCGATGTGGCGATGGTGCACGTCGTCGACGGTCTGGCGATCTGCCTGCATCAGGAGATCAGCCGCGTGCTCCCGGGTGCGGTCCTGGCCGCCGAGGTGGACGAACGCGTCGACCGCATCGAGGCCGGCGAGGGCCGCAAGGTCAGCCGCCGGGAACGCGCCGATATCCGCGATCAGGCCCATTTCGAGCTGCTGCCGCGGGCCTTCACCCGGGCGCGGCGTACGCCCGTGGTCATCGATCTGCACAACCATCAGGTCTGGGTCGATGCCAGTTCGGAGAAGCGCGCGGAGACCGTGGTGGGATCCCTGCGCGACGCGCTCGTCAGCCTGCCGGTCACGCGCCCGGCCGGCAACATCGCCCCGGCCGCCGAGATGAGCCTCTGGCTGGACGAGCCGGAGCGCCTGCCCGCGGGATTCGCGCCGGGCGATCGGGCCGCGCTGGAATCCACCGACGAGGCCCGCGCCAGCGTGCGCGTGACGGCGATGGACGTGCAGCGCGACGAGGTCCGAGCGCATCTGGCCGCCGGCATGCAGGTGGTGCGCTTGAACCTGGCGATGGACGACGCGATCGAGTTCGACCTGGACGAGAGCCTCGACCTCAAGCGCATCCGCGCGCTGGACGTCATCCAGGAGGATCTCGACGCGCTAGAGACCGAGGACGCCGTGGCCGAGCTGCAGGCCCGGGTCAGCATCCAGGCCCAGCCGCTGCGCGATCTGATCGCACGCCTCTACGGCCATTTCGGTGCGCTGTCCGCGGACGCCTCGCGAGCCGCCTAGGGCCGCAGCGGCGATGTCGTTCAACACTATCGAGGCCAATCGTCGGGCCGGACGCTTCGCCGACCGCGAGCAGCTGTGGCTGTTCGGCTACGGCTCGCTGATCTACAAGGCCGGCTTCGATTATCTCGAGCGGCGGCCGGCCTCGATCACCGGCTGGGTCCGGCGGTTCTGGCAGGGCTCGCACGATCACCGCGGCACGCCGGACGCGCCCGGCCGGGTGGCCACGCTCGTGCGGGCGCCGGGCGAGACCTGCCTCGGCATGGCCTATCGGGTCACGCCCGCGGTCTTCGAGCATCTCGATCATCGCGAGAAGAACGGCTATCTGCGCTTCGCCACGGAGATGACCTTCGCCGACGGCACCACCGACGAAGGCCTGGTGTATATCGCCACCGAGGACAACGCCGCCTTCGCGGGGCCGGCGCCGGTGGCGGCGATCGCGCGCCGGATCGCGGTCTCGGAAGGGCCGAGCGGGCCCAACCGCGACTATCTGCTGAATCTCGCCGCGGCCCTGCGCGAACTCGGCGCGACGGACGAGCACGTCTTCGCCCTCGAGGCCGAGCTGCGGGCCCTCGAGGACGGCTGACGACGCCCGCGCGGCCGCGACGCGCCCGGCCCGTTCAGTCGGCGGCCTCCAGCGCGATCTCCGCGGCCTGGTCGACATGCTCGATATAGCGGATGTCCAGCGCCTCGCGGACGTTGTCCGGGATGTCGTGCTCGTCCTTGGCGTTGCGCGCGGGCAGCATCACCGTGGTGATGCCGGCCTGGTGCGCGGCCAGCGTCTTTTCCTTGACGCCGCCGATGGGCAGCACCTGGCCACGCAGGCTGATCTCGCCGGTCATGGCGACGTCCGCACGCACCTTGCGCTCGGTCAGCAGTGAGACCAGCGCGGTGTAGAGAGCCACACCCGCACTGGGGCCGTCCTTCTTGATCGCGCCGGCGGGCACGTGGATGTGGATGTCGGACTTGTCGAGGCGTTCCTGCTCGATGTTCAGCTCGTCGGCGCGCGCCTTGACCAGGCTCAGCGCCGCCTGGGCGGATTCCTTCATCACGTCGCCGAGCTGGCCGGTGATGGTCAGCCGTCCGGAGCCCGGCGCGCGCGAGGCCTCGACGAACAGGATGTCGCCGCCGGCCGGCGTCCAGGCCAGCCCGGTCGCCACGCCGGCGGTGGCGGTGCGCAGGGCGACCTCGTTATCGACGCGCCGCGGGCCGAGGATATCGGCCAGGTCGTCGGCCTCGATGAGGCCCGGACCGGGCTTGCCTTCGGCGACCTGCACTGCGGCGTGGCGCACGATCGCGCCGATCTCGCGGTCCAGATTGCGCAGGCCGGCCTCGCGCGTGTAGTCGGTGATGAGCCGGTTGAGCGCCTCGTCCGAGATATCGCACTGCTCGCGGGCCAGGCCGGCCTGCTCGAGCTGACGCCCGACCAGATAGCGCCTGGCGATCTGCTGCTTCTCCTCGCGCGTGTAGCCCGGCACCTCGATGACCTCCATGCGGTCGCGCAGCGGGCCCGGAATCGAATCGAGCACGTTCGCGGTGGCGATGAACATCACCTTCGACAGGTCGAATGGCACGCCGAGATAGTGGTCGTTGAAGCTGTCGTTCTGCGACGGATC
The DNA here is from genome assembly GCF_003732545.1 of Salinisphaera orenii subsp. halophila YIM 95161. Classification (GTDB taxonomy): domain Bacteria; phylum Pseudomonadota; class Gammaproteobacteria; order Nevskiales; family Salinisphaeraceae; genus Salinisphaera; species Salinisphaera orenii_A. The sequence continues at coordinate 10,988 of NZ_AYKF01000086.1, forward strand.
GAGCACCTCGAGCATGGCCGAGGCCGGGTCGCCGTGCGCGGAGGCGCCGAGCTTGTCCATCTCGTCGAGCATGAACACCGGGTTGCGGGTGCCGGCCTTGCGCAGATGGCTGATGATGGTGCCCGGCATGGCGCCGACATAGGTGCGCCGATGGCCGCGGATCTCGGACTCGTCGTGCACGCCGCCCAGCGAGGCGCGCACGAACTCGCGGTTCATCGCGCGCGCGATCGAGCGCCCCAGCGAGGTCTTGCCCACGCCCGGCGGGCCGACGAAGCACAGGATCGGCGCCTTGCCCTCCGGGTTGAGCTTGTGCACCGCCAGATGCTCGAGGATGCGACGCTTGATCTTGTCCAGGCCGTAGTGGTCGTCGTCCAGGATCGTGCGCGATTCGCCGATGTCGATGCGGTCCTCGGAGAGCTTGACCCAGGGCAGCTCGGCCATGAGTTCGAGATAGGTCCGCACCATCGAGTATTCGGCCGAGGCGTCCGACATGCGCTCGAGGCGCTTCAATTCGCGGTCGGTCTGCTGTCTGGCCTCCTCGGGCAGATGCGCCTCGTCGAGCTGCTCGCGCAGACGCTCGACTTCTTCCGCGACGGATTCGTCCTCGCCGAGCTCGCGCTGGATCGAGCGCATCTGTTCGCGCAGCATCGCCTTGCGCTGATGCTCGGACATGCGCTGCTGGGTCTGCTGGTTGATGTCCGCGGACAGCTGCATGACCTCCACGCGGTAGTCCAGGAACGACTGCACCAGTTCCAGCCGCGGCTCCAGTTCGACCGCTTCCAGAATCTGCTGTTTCTCCTTCGGCTTGAGGCCGAGATAGCCGGCGGTGGCGTCGGCCAGCAGAGCCGCGGAGGTGATCGACTGGATGGCCTGGGCCAGCTCGCGCGACGGCTGCGACATCAGCTCGATGGCTTCCAGCGCGCGGTTGCGCAGGTGGTTCATGCGGGCGTCGATGTGCTTGTCGCCCTCGGCCTCCGGTTCGTCGATCCAGTTCACACGGGCGGTCAGCCGGCCGTCATCGTCCTCGATGAACTCGCGCACGCGGAAGCGCGCCAGTCCCTGGCAGACCAGATGATGCTGGCCGTCCTGACCAGTGACGTAGCGGAGGATGTTCACGGCGGTGCCGACACGGTGGAGCGAGTCGCGGATGTCGCTGTCTTGGCCGTCCTCGTCGTTGGGGCTGGCCAGGAGCAGCCCCACCGGCTGTTCGCTGCGCATGGCGGACTGGGCGGCCTCGATGGAGGCCGGCGCGTTGAGCACCAGCGGCATCACCAGCTCCGGGAACAGCACGGTCTCGCGCATCGGCAGGATCGAGAGCGTCTCCGGACGCGGCGTGCCGCGGCCGCTATGGACCAGCGTCGTGCCGGTCGAGATCTCCGCCTCCGGGCGGCGTTCGGGTTCGTCCCGGGTTTCGATATCGTCGTTCATGGTCATGAATACAGTCGGTGTGGCTTTCGATCCGTCGCGGCGCCGTAATCGGACGCGGTCGCGCACGGCACGATCCGTGGGCTTTGCCCCGCCGCCGCCGGCGCGCCGCGTTCATCGGCCCGCGGCGTGTGCCTGGCGCGCGGCGCGGGTGGCGGTGAACAGGACGCGGGCCGGGGCACGACGGGCCTGTGTCAGCGCTTGTGCAGCGTCAGGTAGAGACAGCCGTCGACGAGCTCGTGGCCGGCCAGGGCCAGCCGCGGCCAGGGCAGCACCACGCGGCGCTCGAAGCGGCCATGCGGAATCTCCAGCCGGTGCAGCGCGGCCCGCGCGTCGGGTGCGGGTACCGGACGCTCCCCGGCCACGAGCAGCTCGTCGCCGCGGACCTCCAGTTCGGTGAGGCGGCTGGACGACACGCCGGGCAGGGCGATGACGACCCAGACCGCTTCGTCCGTCTCGAAGATGTCCACCGGCGGCTCCCACTGTCGCGGCGGACGCGGGCCGGCGGGTCTGAAAAAGCGTCGCTGCAGGCCTTCGGCGCGCTCGAGGCGCTTGACCGCATCGGCCCACATCCAGGCATCCAGATCGTGTGACGACATCGCTTGAGGGGTCTCCGTCGGGCGTTTCCGGCTTTAGGAGGAAAATAGAGACGGCGCCCCCGAAGTACAACTGGGGCGATGCCCGGGTCAGAAACCCAGCAGCCACACCAGCAGCGGCACGAGGACCGCCGTCAGTGCGCCGTTCAGCCCCATGCCGAGTCCGGAGAAGGCGCCGGCCCGCTCGCTGTGCTCGAAGGCCCGCGCGGTGCCGATGCCGTGCGCGGCCACACCCATGGCGAAGCCCTTGGCCAGCGGGTCGCGCAGGCCCAGCACACGGAGCAGCGGGATGCCGATCACCGCGCCGGTGATGCCGGTGAGGATGACCAGTACCGCCGTCAGGGAAGGCAGGCCGCCCACCTCGTCGGCCACACCCATGGCGATCGGCGTGGTCACCGATTTCGGCAGCATCGACAGCAGCGTCTCGGGCGTGAGCCCCACCGCCCAGCCGACCGCCATCGCCGAGACGATGGCAGTCAGCGAGCCCGCCGACAGGGCCGCGGCGATCGGCAGCCAGGCGCGGCGCAGCTCCGCGGCCTGCCCGGCGAGCGGCACGGCGAGCGCGACCGTGGCCGGCCCGAGCAGGAAATGAATGAACTGGGCGCCGTCGAAGTAGTCGTGATACGGCGTGTCCGTGAGCATGAGCAGGGCCACCAGCACGATGATGCTGACCAGCACCGGGTTGAGCAGCGCGAAACCCCGGGCGTTGCGATAGATCTGCTGTGCGACCCAGAACACGCCCACCGTCAGCGCCAGCCACAGCAGGGGCGTTTCGGCCAGATAGACCCAGACGCGGGTGATGCGATCCATGCGCTACTCCCCCTGGCGACGCAGCATGTAACGCAGGGTGAAGGCCGTCGCGACCAGCGCCAGTGCAGTGCTGGCGAGCAGGGTCACGGCGATGCCCAGCCACTCGCCGGCGACCCGGTCGAGGTGGCTGATGATGCCCACCCCCGCGGGCACGAACAGCAGACCCAGATAGGCCAGCAGCCCGCGCGTCGTCTCGGCGAAGACCGGCGGGGTGCGGCCCCGCGCCAGCAGGGCGACGAACAACAGCAGCATGCCGAGCACCGGGCCGGGCAGCGGCAGGCCGGTCAGGCGAACGAGGATCTCCCCGGCGAGCTGGAAGGCCAGCAGGGCGGCCAGGCTTCCGATCATGACGGCTCCCGATCGAAGTGTCGCGGCGTGGACGCGCTACCGGCGTCCACGCCTTGAGTGTACGACACGGGGGTCGGGATCGGGCCCGACGTCAGTCGAAGTAGCTGAAGCGCTGCCCGGTTTCGATCGCCTTCACCGATTCGTGGATGAGCCGGATCACGTTCTCGACGTCCTGCCGGTGCACCATCTCGACCGTCGTGTGCATGTAGCGCAGCGACAGTGCGATCAGCGCCGAGGCCACGCCCTGGTGGCTGTAGGCGAAGGCGTCGGTGTCGGTGCCCGTGGCCGGCGCCCGGGCCTGGCGCTGGAACGGAATCTCGCGGCGCTCGGCGGCGGCGACGATGTGCTCGCGCAGCCGATTCTGGACCGAGGGCGCGTAGGCGATCACCGGGCCCTCGCCGATGCGCGTGGTCCCGTGGGCCTTCTGGTCGATCATCGGCGTGGTCGTGTCGTGGGTGACGTCGGTGACGATCGCCACATCCGGGCGCAGGCGCTCGGCGATCATGCCCGCGCCCTTGAGACCGACCTCCTCCTGCACGGAGTTGACCACGTACAGGCCGAAGTCCGGCCGCTTGCCGGATTCGTGGAACAGACGTGCGACCTCGGCGACCATGAAGCCGCCGATCCGGTTGTCGATGGCGCGGCAGACGAACTTGTCGCCGTTGAGCACGAAGAACTCGTCGGGATAGGTGATCACGCAGCCCGGGTGGACGCCCATGGCCTCGACCTCGGCTTTGTCCTTCGCGCCGACGTCGACGAAGATATTGTCCTTGAGCGGCGCCTTCTCCTTGGCCGGATTGCGGGTGTGGATCGCCGGCCAGCCGAACACGCCCTCGACGAGGCCCTTGTCGGTGTGGATGTTGACCCGCTTGGATGTGGCGATCTGGTGATCCGAGCCGCCGTTGCGGATGACGTAGATCAGGCCGTTGTCGGTGATGTGGTTGACGTACCAGGAGATCTCGTCGGCGTGGCCCTCGATGACCACCTTGTATTCGGCGTCCGGATTGATCACGCCCACGGCCGAGCCGTAGGTGTCGGTGATGAATTCGTCGACGTAGGGCCGCAGATAGTCCATCCACAGCTTCTGACCGCCGGACTCGTAGCCGGTCGGCGCGGCGTTGTTGAGATAACGCTCGAGAAAGTCCATCGAGTCTTCGGTCAGAATGCTCTTGTCGCTCGCCATGGATACGGCTCCCGGTGAAGTGAGGCGACCGCGCGATGGCGCCGGTCGTGGCGGTTCGTGGACGGATGGTCGGGGCGGGCCCGGCCCGCTTCAAGCGCTCAGTCGGCCGGAGCGATCTCGCGACAGCGCGCCAGCACTCGCCCGGCATCGCCGTCGTCGTCACGGTGATACAGCGTGGCGCTCGCGCCGGGACCGCTGCCCTCGGTCCGCCAGACCCGCGTGTCGGAGACACAGCGCGCACCGTCGGCCGAACGCGTGGCCTGCATCTGGCGGCTGTTGCCTCGGTACTGGACCAGGGCGATATCGGGTGTGGGGTAGGTGGCGCGAATGGTCGCGTCGTTGTCGCAGCCGTAGGTGACCAGGGACAGCGCTTCGCCGCCTGGCGGGCCATCGGGCGGCGCGGAGGGCGCGGCCGGCCGCTGTCCGGCGCAGCCGGCGGCCAGGCAAAGCCAGGCGACGAGCCATGGTCCTGCAACGAGTCTGCCGAGCATGAGGCGAACCGGGAGCGTATGGGCGGCCGAGCATGGCACAGGCGCGCCCCGGGGTGCAGGCGAAGCCGGCGATTCGGCGCGCGTTTCGGCGCATAATCGCGGGTATCGCCGTCCCACAGGCCTCGTTGCCGGGAGTCTGGATGAAGCGCACGCCGCGTATCGCGATCGGGGCCTTGGCGGTCCTCGCCGGGCTGATCGTCGTGCTGATGGTCTTCGTGTCGCTGTTCGACTGGAACCTGCTCAAGCCGACCGTCAATCGTCAGGTCTCCGCCGCGATCCAGCGGCCGTTCGAGATCCGCGGTGAGCTCGGGCTCGACTGGTCGCGCCCCGACTCGCCCTCGGGCTGGCGCGGCTGGATCCCCTGGCCGCATGTGCACGCCGGGGACATCGTGCTCGGCAATCCCGACTATGTAAAAGCCGGCGACATGGCGCACGTGCAGCGCGTCGACGTGTGGCTGGCGCCGCTCGGACTGCTCTCCCGGCGCGTGACGATCCCGCGCATCGCGGTGCACAGGCCCGATGCCGGCCTGGTGCGGCTGGCCGACGGGCGCGATAACTGGACCTTCGACCTCGGTTCCGACGAATCCGCGAGCGATCCGGAAGACGCCGAGCCGTCGAGCTGGACCGTGGTCATCGACGAGCTCGTGTTCGACGAAGGTACGGTGACCTACGACGACGCCACCCTCGATGCCGACTTCACCGTGACGATCGACCCGCTCGGCAAGCCGGTGCCGTTCGCCCAGATCGCCGGCGGCGACGGCGCCGGTGACCCGGCCGCCGGGGACTACGTCTTCGGGGTCCGGGTCGAGGGTCGCTACAAGGGGGCGCCGCTGTCCGGTACGGGCCGGATGGGCGGGATGCTCGCGTTGCGGGGCGGCGATCGGCCGTTCCCGATCCAGGCCGACGTGCACTCGGGCAGCACGCGCGTGCAGGTGGCCGGCACGCTGATCAAACCGCTGGACTTCGGCGGCGCAGACCTCGACGTCTCGTTTTCCGGCGAAAGTCTCGACAATCTCGAGCGGCTGACCGGCGTCACGCTGCCGGCCACACCCGCCTACGCGACCGACGGCCATCTGTCGGCGCGCTTCGACGTCATCAAGGGCTCGCGTTTCAGTTACCGGGATTTCAACGGCCGGATCGGCGACAGCGACATCCGCGGCACGCTGGTCTACGATCAGGCCGCGCCGCGCCCGAAGCTGAGCGGTGAGCTCATCTCCGACCAGCTGCTGTTTTCCGATCTGGCGCCGCTGATCGGCGCCGATTCCAACGCGGACAAGGCGGATCGCGGCGAGGACGCACGCCAGCCCGCGGACAAGGTGCTGCCGGTCGAGCGCTTCGACACCGAGGCCTGGTCGCTGATGGATGCCGACGTGAGGTTCACGGCGAAAAGCATCCAGCACGGCGACACGCTGCCCCTGTCGGACATCCACGCCCATCTGGTGCTCGATGACGGCGAACTGCTGCTCGATCCGCTGCGCTTCGGCATGGCCGGCGGCGAGCTCAACACCACGCTGCGCCTGGCGGGCCGCACGGACCCGATGGTGGGGCGGGTCGATCTGCACGCGCGGCGGCTGCAGCTCGACGAGATCATGCCCGCGGTCGAGGCGCTGGAGGGCAGCCTCGGCCAGATCAACGGCGATGCGACGCTGTCGGGCACGGGCAACTCGGTGGCGGACCTTCTCGGCGGCAGCAACGGTCGCCTGACCGTACTCCTCGACCGCGGCTGGATCAGCCGCAATCTCATGGAGCTGGCCGGGCTGAACGTCGGCAACTACGTGGTGGGCAAACTGTTCGGCGACGAGCCCACGCGCATCAACTGCGCGGCCGCCGATCTGACCGTCGATGACGGACGGGTACGGCCGAACGTGTTCGTCTTCGATACCGAGAATGCCGTGATCAACATCACCGGCACGACCCACTTCGCCGATGAGAGCCTGGATCTCAAGATCGCCCCGGCGAGCAAGGGCGCGCGGCTGCTGACGCTGCGCTCGCCGCTGTACGTCCACGGCACCTACGCCGATCCGGCGCCGGGCGTCGAGGCGGCGCCGCTGGTCGCCCGCGCCGCCGCCGCGATCACCCTCGGGGCTGTGGCCACGCCGGCGGCCGCGCTGCTGGCGCTCGTCTCGCCGACCGCCGCCGACGAGAATCAGTGCGCGCCGGTACTCCAGCGTCTCCAGGCGCGCGACGATTCGTAGCCCGAGGATCGCATCGGCGGGCGCGGCTCAACCCGGGCGGTACATCCGAAAGCGATTGTCCGGCGTGACCGCGAAATAGTCCGCCGGACCGCCGGCGCGCAGGATCGGCTCGGCGGCGGCCGTGTCGTAGACGCCGTCCACGAGGAGATGCCGGGCGATGTGCACGCCCACGACCTCACCCAGCACCAGCCAGGTGTCGGTGGCCTCGCCGTCGGCGCCGGTCAGGCGCAGCAGCTGGCTCAGCCGGCACTCGAACGACACCGGCGATTCGGCCACCCGGGGTGCCGCGATCACCCGCGAGGGTTCGGGCGTGAGCCCGGCCAGCGCGAATTCGTCGACATCGGGTTCGACCGACGCACAGCTGGCGTTCATGGACTCGGCCAGCGGCCGGGTGGCCAGATTCCAGCCGAACACGCCGGTGCGTTCGATGTTCGACACGCTGTCCTTGTAGCCCACGCTGGCGAAGCCGACGATCGGCGGCGTGTAGTTGAAGGCGTTGAAGAAGCTGTACGGCGCGAGGTTGAGGGTGCCGTGTTCGTCGCACGACGAGATCCAGCCGATCGGCCGGGGGGCGACCAGCGCGTTGAACGGATCGTGCGGCAGGCCGTGGCCGCCGGCCGGTTCGTAGAAATAGGTCTGCTCGGACATGGGGCGTCGCGCGCGGGGTGTCGAACGTCATCATGACCGATCGCAGGCGACCGGAAAAGGCGGCTACCCGGCATCTCCGGCGGACGCCAGGCGCGTGACGATGTGCTCGGCGATCGGCAGGGCCGAGGTGGCCGCCGGCGAGGGCGCGTTGGCCACGTGCAGCGTGCGCAGCGTGTCCACGAACAGGAAATCGCCCACGAGCGTGCCGTCGCGGCTGACGGCCTGGGCCCGGACGCCCGCCGGGTGGGGTTCGAGATCGGCGCGCGTCAGCGACGGACAGTAGCGCCGGACCGCCGCGAGATAGGCGCGCTTGGATAACGAATCGCGCATCTCCGCCAGACCGGGGCGCAGATGCGCGCCGAGCATGCGCCGGACGCCGGGGAAGGCGAGCAGGGCCGCGACCTCACGCAGATTGACGTCGGTCTTGCGATAGCCCTCGCGGGCCAGCGCCAGCACGGCGTTGGGGCCCACCGTGATCGAGCCGTCGATCATCGGTGTGAGGTGCACGCCCAGAAACGGCATCGCCGGATCCGGCACGGGGTAGATCAGATGGCGGACGATGTCGCCGTGCGCCGCCGCCAGCCGGTAGTACTCGCCGCGGAACGGGCAGATGCGGAAATCCGGATCGATGCCGAGCATCGCCACGACGCGATCGGCCATCAGCCCGGCGCAGGCCACGAGCTGCCGGGTGTGGAAGGCCCCCGCGTCGGTTTCCACCACCACTTCGCTGGCGTATTCCGCGAGACCGGTCACGGCCGTGCCGCAGCGGATCTCGCCGCCGGCATCGGTGAACTCGCGGGCCAGCGCGGCGCCGACCGCACGGTAATCGACGATGCCGCTGTCGGGCACGTGCACCGCAGCGACGCCGCGCACCGCCGGCTCGCGCTCGGCCAGCGCATCGGCCTCGAGCCAGGTGCGCGTCAGCCCGTTCTCGCCGATGCGATCGAACAGCCGGGCCAGGCCGGCGCGTTCGGAGGCGTCGGCCGCCACGAGCAGCTTGCCGCGGACTTCGAAGGGAATGTCGTGGGCCGCGCAGAGCGCCCGTGTGGCGCGGTTTCCGGCGATGCAGAAGCGCGCCTTGAGCGAGCCTGGGGCGTAGTAGACCCCGGCGTGGATGACGCCGGAGTTGTGCCCGGTCTGGTGGCGATTGAGCCCGGCCTCCTTTTCCAGCAGCAGGACCCGGGCCTGCGGTTGGGTCTGCTTCAGGCGGCGCGCGGTGGCCAGGCCCACGATGCCGCCGCCGATGAGGATGTAGTCGTACATGCGCACTGGAGCTATGAATCAGCGAACCGACGATACCGGAGGTGCGGGCTGCGCGGGCCGGGGCGCGGCGCTCAGGCCCGCGCCGGCAGCCCGGTGCCGGCCGTGCCGGTGTGCCTCCACAGGGACGCGAGTGCGCGTCCGGCCGCGCGCGCGATCCCGATGGCGGGGCGCTCGATGCAGCGTTGCGCGAGATCGGCGACGACGAAGCTGGCAACGAATGCCAGGGCCAGGAGCCAGCCGAGGCCGATGTGCGTGTGGCCGGCATGAAGCATCGCCAGAAGCACCAGCGGATGGAACAGATAGAGACTGTAGGAGATGCGGCCCAGGTAACGCAGCGGCGCGCGCGCCAGCCCGCGTGCCAGCGCCGGCTCGTAGGCGGCCGCGATCAGCAGCAGCGCCGCTCCGGGCATCAGAAGCCAATCGCCGACGATCATCTCGTGCGTGCCGGTGACCTCCATCGCCCGGGGCCCATAGACGTAGAGCGTCAGCCCCAGGGCGAGCAGGAGTGCCCGCGTGCGCGCCGGCAGCCCGGCATAGATCGCGGCCAGGCTTTCACGCCGGTCGGCGAGCACGCCGCCGATGGCGAATGCGAGGAGATAGTGCACGGTAAACACGTAGGCCGTGTAACCGCCGTCGCGAGCGAACCCGGCGAGCTCGTCGTGCCCGGAGAACACGGCGATGCGCAGACCCGCCATGACGACACTGGCGAGCCCGAAACCGCCCAGCACCGTCCACCACCGCAGACGTCGGATCATCAGGAAGACGAGCGGGAACAGCAGCGAGATGCGCATCTCGTGCACCAGCGTCCAGATCGCGAAGTCGTAGGTCGAGGAGTCGAAGGCACCGATGACGGTGAGGTGGCCGAGCATGGCGCGGGGCCCCGGGTCGTCGGTCCAGAACTTGTTGATCCAGTCGCCCAGCCCGGCCAGATCGCCGCCGTACAGCCACTGCTGCCCGGCGACCCCGAGCCCCACGGCGACGATATAGGGCAGATAGAGACGCAGGATGCGCTTGGCCGCATAGGCGCCATAGGTCAGTCGCCCGCCTTCGAGCATCAACTGAAGCACGAATCCGCTGAGAACGAAGAACAGCACCACCGCCGCGTGGCCGCTCCAGAGGATGCTGAGCGGCGTGTGGCCGAAGTAGGCGAGGACCGCGTCGTGCCAGCCGGCATAGGGCGGATTCTCGGCGCCGCGCAGCACGAGCAGGAAGTGGCCGATCACCACGCTGCAGGCCGCGAGCCCGCGCAGGGCGTCGAATGATTCGATTCGGGCTCCGGAGCTGGGCATCGCGCGCTCCCGTCGTCGTGCTCGAACGGCCGTGCCGTTCAGGGTCATCCAACGAGCGGGGATCGCGATCGGTTCCAGTGCTCCGCAGGGGTATCATCGTCAGCGCCGACGATTTCACACGGGACGACGACATGGACGAATGGGTTCGACGCGCGCTGGCGAAATGGCCGGATGTGCCGGCGCTGTTCGGCTGGCTGGGCCTGAGCCGCCGCGGCCACTGGCTGATTCAGGGCGAGCGCATCACCCATCCCCGCATCGTGGAGACCATCGCGCGCAATTACGCCGTCGATGCGCACGGCCGCTGGTTCTTCCAGAACGGGCCGCAGCGCGGCTATGTCGCGCTGGACTACGCGCCACGCGTCGCGCGTGTCCAGGCCGACGACGGCCTGGTCGACCACACCGGCACGCCCGTCACCGATGCGCGTGCGCTCTATCTGGACGAGGACAGCGCCGCGGTGCTCGACAGCCCGGACGGTGCGGCGCTGATCGATAGCGCCGACCTGGCCTGGGTGCTCGAGCGTCTGCGCCATCGCGGCGAGGCGGTCGACGACGCCGCGCTCGAGGCGGCGCTCGAAGCCCCCGGCGGCACCGCCACCGACCTCACGCTGGACGCGTTCGGCCGCGCGCTGGCCGTGCACCGCTGTGATCGTCACGCGCTGCCGGCCGCGCTCGGCTTCGTACGCGATCCCCAGCCGCGGGACGACGACCCCGGCGCCTGACGAGACGTTCGCGCCCCGCGCTGCTATCGTCGCGCTGTTCATCCATCAGGAGATGCCCGTGTCCCATGCGCCCATCAGCGCGTTCGAGGTGCCCGACGAGGCCGAGCTGCCCGAGGACATCCGCGAACGCATCCTCGCCGTGCAGGACAAGGCCGGCTTCGTGCCCAACGTGTTCTGGGTGCTGGCCCATCGTCCGGCCGAGTTCCGCGCCTTCTTCGCCTATCACGACGCCCTGATGGAAAAGGACTCGGGGCTGACCAAGGGCGAGCGCGAGATGATCGTGGTCGCCACCTCAGGCATCAATCACTGTCTGTACTGCGTGGTCGCCCACGGCGCGATCCTGCGTATCCGCGAGGGTAATCCGCTGATCGCCGATCAGCTCGCGGTCGACTATCGCCACGCCGACATCAGCGCGCGTCAGCGCGCGATGCTGGATTTCGCCGTACAGGTCGCCACCGCCTCGCACACCGTGGGCGAGGCCGAGCGCGAGACGCTGCGCGCGCACGGCTTCTCCGACGAGGACATCTGGGATATCGGCGCCGTGGCGGCGTTCTTCGCCCTGTCCAACCGGATGGCCCATGTCACCGCCATGCGGCCGAACGACGCGTTTCACCTGATGGGCCGACAGCCGGGCGAAGGTTAGCGGCGGCGTGGGTGCGATCCATCGCTGGGCGGAGCTGACCGGGCCCGAGCTTGCCGAGGTCGCGGCCGGCGATCCGGTCGCCGTCTGGCCGCTGGCGGCGGTCGAGCAGCACGGCGCCCACCTGCCGCTGGGCACCGACACGATCATCGGCGAGGGCCTGTTGGCAGCGGCCTGCGGGGCATTGCGCGAGACGCCGCTGCCCGAGGCGCGTGATCTGCTGGTCCTGCCGACGTTGGCGCCCGCCGCGAGCCTGGAGCACAGCGCCTATCCGGGCACTCTGAGTCTGTCGGCCGAACAGGTCATCACCACGCTCGAATCGGTCGGCGCGGATCTCGTCCGTGCCGGTGTGCGCCGGCTGGTGCTGTTCAACAGCCACGGCGGCAACAAGGCGGTGATGGATCTGGCCGCGCTGAAGCTGCGCGCCGCGCACGCCATGCTCGTGGTCAAGGCCAGCTATTTCCGTTTCGTCCCGGCGGCCGAGGTGCTGCCGGCGGCGGAACTCGCCCACGGCGTGCACGGCGGGGCGCTGGAAACCGCGCTCATGGCCCATCTGGCGCCGGAGCGCATCCGCACCGCGCACGTCGCGGATGTCCGGCCCCTCGGCCGCGAGCTGGCCGACGCCGGTCGCACGATCGCGCCCGAGGGCGAGGCTGCTTTTGCCTGGATGGCCCAGGATCTGCATCCCAGCGGCGTGGCCGGCGACGCCACCCTGGCCGACGCCGAGCGCGGCGCGGCCCTGTGCGCGCATATCGCCGAGCGCACCGCGGCCGTGCTGCGTGACGCCGCCGCCTTCGATCTGTCGCGCCTGCGCCCGACGCCGTGAGCGGCGGCGTCCTGCGACCGGGCGCCTGCGTCTCCGGCTAGCCCTTGCCGTTCATCGCCACATCCGCGGACGGCTTGCCGAGCACGTTGTCGAGCCAGTGGCCGGAACGCGCCGCCTTGGCGGTCAGATAGCGCTCGTTCTGGGCCGTGAGGCGGCCGTAGACGCCGCTGCGCTGGACCACGGCGATCCCGCCGCCGCTCATCGCCGCGATCTTGGCCGGATTGTTCGTGAGCAGCTCGATGCGCCGGATCTCGAGCTGGGCGAGCATTTCCAGGGCGACGTTGTAGTCGCGCTCGTCGTCGCCGAAACCCAGCACCTGGTCGGCGTCGACCGTGTCCAGGCCGTCGTCCTGCAGGCTGTAGGCGCGCAGCTTGTTGGCCAGGCCGATGCCGCGGCCCTCCTGGGCGAGGTAGAGCAGCACGCCGCCGCCGCGCTCGGCGATGGTGGCCACGCTCGAGCGCAGCTGCTCGCCGCAGTCGCAGCGCAGGCTGCCGAACAGGTCCCCGGTCAGGCAGGCCGAATGCAGCCGCACCGGCACCGCCGTGCGCCAGAATTCGGGCTCGCCGATGACGATGGCGATGTGCTCGCGCACGCCGTCGGCCTCGCGAAAGAGCACGAAGCGGCTCTTCTCGGCGTCGGCCAGCGGTACGTCCGCCGCGCTGATCCGGCGCAGGAAGTGGATCGCACTCGACTCGTAGGCCTCGATGCGGTCGACGTCGATGGCGAGCAGCGTCTGGTCGTCGATCAGCTTCTGCACGGCCTCGCGCCGCGAGGCGTCGATCGTCGCGGTCACGGCGGCGGGGATCAGCAGACCGCGGCGCATGAGTGCGAGCGCGGCGTGCGATTCCCGGTCGACGTCCGTCGGCCGCTGGTGCGGGCTGTGCTCGACGTGGCGCGCGCAGGCCCAGGCGACGACGGTCTGCGCGCTGTCGCCGTCCGTCAGCGACAGCCGCGCGGCATCCGCGGCGATCTCGATGCCCATGCGCTCGAGCCGGTGGCGGGTGACCACGAGCGCCGGCGGGTTGCCGGTGGTCGCCCGCAGGCGCGTGAGCGTCTCGTCGGTCAGCCCCTCGAGCGGTGCCACGAGCGTGTCGCGGTCGCGGCCGCGCACGAGCACCGGCACACCGCGGCGCAGGTCGAAGATCGAACGTTCTATCTGTCGCATGTGACCTCGCTTGATCGACGCGACCGGATGCACGCCGTTGGCTCAAGAACACAACGCCGGTCGGGTTCGTCGAACCGGCTTTTGGGATAGGGTGATGCCCGGCGCCCGCGGCGGCTATCCGTGCTGCGCCGGAAACGATGCGCACTCCGGAGGCTCCGATGACGGCAATCGATATCGACTACGCATGGCGATCGCTTCGCGATGCATGCACGGGCCGCGGCGATGGGATGACGCCCGCGGTCACGATCGACGCCGACGGCCGCTGGCGGGCCGACGGGGCGGTCGAGCCCGAAGCCGCCACGCTGCTGGACACGCTCGCACCGATCACCCGCGCCGGCACCGTCGTCGGCCAGCTCGGCCAGAGTCTCGACGGGCGCATCGCCACGATCACCGGTGCGTCGCACTACGTGACCGGGGCGGCCAGCCGCACGCATCTGCATCGGCTGCGGGCGCTGGTGGATGCCGTGGTCGTCGGCGCCGGGACCGCCCAGGCCGACGATCCGCGCCTCACGGTCCGCCATGTCGACGGCGCCGATCCGGTGCGGGTGGTGCTCGATCCGAACGCGCGGGTCGGGCCCGACCGGCTGCTGTTCACCGACGGTGCCGCGCCCACGCTGCACGTGGTGGCGCAGGGGCGGCGGGCATGCCGGGGCCCCGGCGTGGAGACCGTGGCGGTCGCACCGGATGCGGCGGGCGCCGTGGCGCCGGCGACGCTTCTCGCCGCGCTTTCCGCGCGCGGGCTGCGCCGGGTGCTCGTGGAGGGCGGCGGACTGACCGTCTCGCGCTTTCTGGCAGCCGGGCTGCTCGATCGGTTGCACGTGGTCGTCGCGCCCATGGTCATCGGCTCCGGCCGGCCCGCGGTGACGCTGGCCGAGATCGAGACGCTCGATGCCGCCCTGCGGCCGCCGTGCCGAACGCATACGCTGGATGCCGACACGCTGTTCGATCTGGATCTCGGCCGTCCCGGCTAGGCGCCCGCCGTCGGCCACCCCGCGCAAGCACCACAAGCCCCGGCAGGCTGGATACCAGCACGATCAGGCCATAGGTGATCGAGATCGCCACGCCCTCCTGCGCCGGCAGGCCCGCCAGACTCCAGATGATCGCGGCGGCGCCTTCGCGCAGCCCCCAGCCGGCGACCGACAGCGGTATCGCCATCGCCAACAGTACCGGCGGCGCGAGCATCCAGAGGGACTGTGCGCCGCGATCCAGCCCCAGCGCCTGGGCGCAGAGCACGAAAACGCCGACATAGCTGGCGGCCACGAGCAGCGAGCTCGCCAGCTGCAGCGCGACCATGCGGCGTCCCAGCAGTCCGCGTCGGAGACTGTCGATCAGGCTCAGCAGATGAATCGCCATGCGCCGCGAGCCGCGCACCACGTACGCCGCGAGCAGACCGCCGCCGGCCAGCAGGATGAATCCCCCCGAGGCGGCCCAGGGATCGACCTGCTCGAAGGCGCGGCCAACGCCCTCGCGCAGCCCCCGTGCCTGAAGGACGGCGAAGGCGGCGATCAGCACCATGGCCAGCTGTCCGGACAGGCGTTCGATCAGGACCGCATGAACCGCGCCGCGGTTGTCGTTGTGGCGGGCGTGGCGCCAGGCCCGCGTGGCGTCGCCGAGCACGCCGCCGGGCAGGACCTGGTTGAGAAACGTCGCCAGATAGTATTCGCGTACGGCCACCGGCAGGCGCAGGTCCAGGCCGATGCCGCGCGCGGTCAGCCGCCAGCGCCAGGCGGAGACGACCACCTGGGGCACGGTCAGCGCGAGTGCCGCCAGTGCCCAGCCGGGGGCGATGGTGCCGAGTTGCGCCGCGATCTCGGCGGTATCCAGCCGCCAGGCCACGAGTCCCAGCAGGATGACGGTCACGCTCAGTCGCAGCAGGGCGGCCTGGCGCGGCGTCACGGCTCGGCCCGCGGCGGCGTGGCGAGCAGGTCGCGGTGCCCGACGCGGCAGCATGCTCGGCCGGCGGCGACATCCGCCGCGCGCCGCCGCGCCCAGCCGGCGATGCGGGCCGCGCGGGCCGGGGCCTGGGCGGTGGCCGCCTCGCGCCAGCCGTCGATCAGGGCGGCGGCTAGGCGGGCGTCGTCGCGGCCGAGACGCCAGGGGCTCGCGGCCGAGGCCACGTGCCAGCCGTGGCGCTGGAAGGCCCGCTCGAACGCCGCCGGCGCCTGCGTGCCGAGCGCGGCGCCGAAGCCCTTGTCGCGGTGCTGGTGCTCGGCGAGCCGGGCGAAGACGAAGGCGTCGTCCTCGTCCTCGGGCGCGCCGTCGGCCTCGAAGGCCAGATCGCCGTCCACGCTGAGCGCGATCAGCGCCGGGACGGCGTGGGCGGCACAGGCGCTCGCGAGACGATCCAGCCACTCGGCGTCGACCAGGTCCAGCAGCGCCGCGGCGGTCACCAGATGCGCCCCGGCGATCAGGACGCCCGGATCGCGCGCGAGGTCGGCGGCGATCGTCTCGAGCGTCACCGGGCGTCCCGATCGGTCGCGCTGTTCGGCGCATTCGCGCGCCGCGCGGGCCAGCAGATCGGCGTCGTGATCGACCAGGTGCCAGTGCTGGGGCCCGGGCAGGCGTGGTGCCAGATGCCGCAGATTCGAGCCGCTGCCGCAGCCGAGATCCACGATCCGGAGGGTGTCGTCCCGCGCCGCGTGCAGCCGGGCCGCTGCGGCTTCGCTCAGTCCGCTGCTGCGCGCCGCGTGGTCGGCGGGTTCGCGCAGGGCGAGCCAGTCGGCGGCGAAGCGGGCGTCCGGGACGATCGCATCGCTCATGCCGGCACGTCGTCGGCGATGGCTTCGAGCATCGCCGAGAACTCGGCGGCGGCCGTGCGCCAGGGGCGCAGGCGTTCGCGCTCGGCAAGCGCGCCGCGCCGCACGGCGGCCAGCGCGGCCGGGTCGTCCAGCAGCGAGCCCAGCGCGGCGGCCAGCGCGGCGACGTCGCCGGGGGCGGCCGTGCGCGCGGCTCGTGCCGGAACCGTATCCGCGAGCGCGCCGCCGTTAGTCGTGACCAGCGGCAGACCGCGGGCCAGGGCCTCGGTGACGACCATGCCGTAGCCTTCGTAATGCGAGGCCAGCACGAACAGATCGGCACGATCGTAGGCGGCGGCGAGTTCGCGCTCATTGCAGTCGCCGTGCAGCCGAACGCGTGCGCCGAGGCCGAGCGTGTCGATACGGGCGCGGATACGGGCCGCGTGTGCCGGCTCGCGGTCGAGGCTGCCGACCACGTCGCAGTGCCAGTCGCGGTCGGCGAGCCGGGCGAGTGCGTCGAGGAGCACGGCGTGGCCCTTGCGGGGGGTGACGGTCGCGACACACAGCAGACGGCAGCCGGGGCCGTCGCTGCCGCGGGCCACGGGCGCCGGATCGGTGCCGGGCTCGATCACCCGCGGCGGAGCGGCGGCGAGGTCGAGCTCGACCAGCCGGCGGGCGGTGAAGCCGCTGGTGACGACCACCGCCCGGGCGACGACCAGTGCGGCGCGTTCGTCGGCGAGCAGCCGGGCGCTCGCGGCGGCCGTCAGGCCGGTCTCGTCGGCGAGCGGGTGATGCACGAGCGCGATCAGGCGCAGGCGATCGGCGTGGGCACGGGCGGTCTCGGCCAGGCCGCCGAGCACGAGCCCGTCGACGATCACGCAGGCGCCGTCGGCGCAGGCGTCCAGCGCCCGTTCCAGGGCGCGCGCGGCCCGAGCATCGGGCTCCGGAAAGCGGCCCTCGAGCCCGGCCACCGTCACCGGATGCCCGAGTTCGCGCAGACCGGCGACGATGCGCGCGTCGTAGCGGTAGCCGCCGGTGCGCTGTTCCGGATCGCCGGCGACGACGAACGTGATCGGCGTCACACGCGGCCCTCGAAGCTCGCCCAGGCGATATGCGACTCCGACAGCGTCACGCTCATCCCCTCGACGCCGCGGGCACTATCGCCGAGCCGGCCGGCGCGGATGGCCTCGCGCATGCGCTCGAATACCACGCCGGCGAGGAACTCGGTCGTGGTGTTGCGGCCCGAGAAGGCCGGCTCCTCGTCCAGATCGCGCATGTTCAGCCCGGCGAGCACGTCCTTGAGGCCGGCCCCGGCCAGACCGATGTCGATGACCAGGTCGTCGGCGTCGAGCGCCTCGCGCCGGAAGGTGACGTCGACCACATAGGTCGCACCGTGGGTGTGCTGGGCCGGGCCGAATATCTCGCCGTTGAAACTATGGGCGATCATGAAGTGATCGCGGACGGTCAGACTGTACATGGCATATCCTGTGGTATGGGGTGGCGATACGCGCGCGCTAGTCGTAGCGGATGCGCTGGCAGAGCGTGGGGTCGTGCGGGTCGGCCAGACGGGCCATGACCTCGGGCAGGCGCTCGAAGGGCGCCTCGGCGTCGATGAGGGCGTCGAAGCGGGCGTCGGCGAGCAGCGAGACCGCCAGCCCGAGGCGGCGGTGGTGGCTCCAGCGCGGGCGCTGGCCCGGCGCGACGCCTCCCACCTGGCTCGCCCGCAGCGTCAGACGCCGCGAGTGGAAGGCGCCGCCGAGCGGAACCCGCGGCGCCTGCGCGCCGTACCAGCTCATCTCGGTGACGGTGGCCTCGAAACCGGCCAGCGTCAGAGCCTGGGCGAGCCCGGCCTCGCTGCCGCTGGCGTGGATGACGCGGTCGCGCTCGCCCGCGGCCGCCGCCGGCGAGCGAAAGCGCAGGCCCAGAGCGCTTCCCAGCGGGGCCTTGCGGTCGTCGATGTCCACCAGTTCGACGTCGGCGCCGGGCAGCGACGCGGCGAGTCCTGCGACCAGCGCGCCGACCACGCCGGCGCCGATCACGGTGATGCGCTCGCCGATGCCCGGGGCCGTGTCCCAGAGCGCGTTGATCGCGGTCTCCATGTTGGCCGCGAGCACCGCGCGCTCCGGCGGTACGTCCGCCGGCAGTGCGACGACGGCGTCGACGGGCACCACGTAGCGCGTCTGGTGCGAATATAGACAGAACACCTCGCGCCCGAGCCACTCGTCCGGACCGGCCTCGACCACGCCGACGTTCGCGTAGCCGTGGCGCACGGGGCCCGGCAGCGCGCCGGCCTGGAATGGTGCCCGCATGCGCTCGTATTCGCTCGCCGGCACGCCGCCGGCGTAGACCAGCGTCTCGGTGCCGCGGCTGACCGCGCTGTAGCGGCTGCGCACGCGCAGTTCGCCGGCGCCCGGCGCGCCCACGGCGATCGGCTCGATACGGCTGTCGTGGGGCGGGTGCAACCAAAAGGCGCGGTCACCGGTATCATTCATGTATGGATGTCATGCAACAGAAATTCTCCGGCAATACTTGCAGCCCGGGCGCGGTTGATCCAGCGCGCGTCCGACGTGTAGGGCGGCCGCGCATCGATATCCGCGGCGAGCCGCGATGATGCGCGCGTTCGAGCATGGCACGCCGGCGGTCGGCGAGGGGCCCACTGGCGCCGCCTCGCCGGCCCGGCGGCGCCTGCGGGCGGCGGGTGAGCTGCTGATCGGATTCACACTGCTGTTCGCGGGCGTGGAGCTGGCCATGGGGCTTCTCGACGCGCCGCCGATGCTGCGCGTCTCGGCCGGGGGATTGTATCTCGCGCTCGCGGTCGTGCTCGTGGGGCCGGGCGAGGCGCCGCCGGCCCGGCTGGGCTGGGCCAACCGGGTCACGCTGCTGCGCGCGGCCGTGGTGTTGCTCATCGCCGGCCTGCTGGTGTTTCCGGAGGTGCCGCGTGCCCATCCCTATGCAGTGCTCGGCCTGGCGCTGGCGGCACTGCTGCTCGACGGTGTCGACGGCTGGGTGGCGCGCCGCACGCGCTCGATCACCGCCTTCGGCGCCCGCTTCGACATGGAACTGGACGCGTTCTTCATCCTCGTGCTCTGCGTCGGCCTGGTGGCGACCGAACGGGTCGGCCCCTGGGTGCTGGGGATCGGCCTGGCGCGCTATCTGTTCGTGTGCGCGGGGCGCCTGCTGCCGTGGATGCGCCGGCCCCTGCCGCCGAGCGTTTTCCGCAAGGTCGTGTGCGTCTGGCAGGTCGTGACCCTGTTGCTGTGCTTTGTGCCGGCGATGCCCGCCGCCGTGGCCGTCGGGGCCGCCGCGACGGCGCTGTCGCTGCTGGCGGTGTCGTTCGGCCGCGACACGTGGTGGCTGCTGCGCCACCGATGCGATGATCGTACGCCCGACGCGTCATGACGGCTGACGCGGCAAGACGACAATCGATGACCCCGAGTCCATAGGAGACACGATCATGCCATTCCCGACGTCGACCCTGACCGGCCCGCGCCTGACCGCGGCCGCGCTCGCGGCCTGTGCCGCGGGCACGGCCGCGGCGGAGCCCGAGCGCTACGAGATCGATCCGGCCCATTTCTCCATCGGTTTCTCGATCGAGCACGTCGGCTATGCCGATGTGCTGGGCATGTTTCTGGAGGGCGAAGGCAGCTTCGTCTACGACGAGGCCACCCGCGAGCTGTCCGAAGGTCGCGTGGAGATCGCCGCCGACAGCGTGTTCACCAATCACGAGGAGCGCGACGGCCACGTCCGCGGTGACGATTTTCTGACGGCAGAGGATCACCCGGAGATCGTGTTCGTGGCGCGCGAATACACGCCACGCGGTGCGGACGGCGGAGAACTCGAGGGCGATCTCACGCTGCACGGCGAGACCCATCCGGTGACTCTGGACGTGACCATCAACAAGAGTGCCGAGTATCCCTTCGGCCACGGCCAGCATACCCTGGGCGTCTCGGCGAGTACCCGCATCGAGCGCAGCCGCTGGGGCATGGACTACGGCGTGGCCAACGGCATGGTCGGCGACACGGTCGAGCTGGACTTCGAGTTCGAAGCGATACGCCAGTAGCCGGCGATCGCCCGGCCGCTGCGGATGGCCAGGGCCCGCTAAAACTTCATTCGAACGCCGCTTTGGAAGCCGCACATCGTGTGTGGCAAGGCGCGAGTCGCCGATCGTCGCGCGCCACGCTCCAGACGGGCAACGCCGCAGTGCACCCTTGGTTGATTATTCATGCGCGGCCCAACCCTAGAGTCCAAGGGCCCCGTGAAACGACCAGCGTGCGGCGATCCAGCGTTGTCGCAGGCTGGCGCAGAGTGATTGCGCGGCGCGCACGACGCCTCGTCTTGCCGCCCATAGTCAATTTTCAGGAAGCGCTTCGCGCGGGCTCGTATGAAATGTTGATGGGCCCTAGCGCACCGTCATGCAGGCGCACGGCGCGAGGTGGCCGACCTTGTGGGTCACGCTGCCCATGAGCAGGCCGCCGAAATTCGTCAGCCCGCGCCGGCCCATGACGATGAGATCGGCGTCGAGCCGCTCGGCGCACTCGACGATGCGGCGCGCCGGATCGCCGGAGCCGACCTCGGTGGTCATTTCGCGGATCGCGTGGTCCGCGGCGATGCGCCGGGCGGCCTCGATCACGTCGTGGCCGGCTTTCTCCACGTCCTCGTTGCTGGTCTTCACGCTGATCGCGGCGCCGCCGAGGACCAGCGTCTTGTCGTGGCCGACCGCCTGCGGGACATGCAGCACGTGCAGCCGGGCGTCGTAGCGCGGGGCCATGTCGCAGGCCCATTCCAGCGCACGCCGGGAATGTTCCGAACCGTCGACGGCAACGAGAATCGTGTCGATCATGGTGTCTTCGCGGGTCGTCAGATCAGGCATCGACCCTAGCACGGCCCGGGGAGCGCCCGGCCTTCAACTGCGGCCGCCGCCGAGGCACACTTGAACCATCGCGGCATGGCGGTCCTCGTGGCGGCAGGTCGCGCGAAAATAAAAGTGCACTATACATCGAAATACGATCGGTGTATGGTTGAGGTCTTGGCATCAATGGGGCGGACGGCGCCGCTACGTGTTGTCGGCCCCGGGGACGGGAGACAATGAAGACACGTTTTTTTGACCGGCTGATCGACGAGGGCACGCTCGTCATTCATTACCCGGACGGTCGCACGCAGCTGATCGGCCAGGGTGCGCCCAAGGCGCACATCCACCTGCGCGAACGCCGGGTCCTCACACGGCTGCTCTCCGATCCGGAGATGGCGTTCGGCGAGGCATATATGGACGGCGACTGGTGGCCCGGCGAGGGCGGCCTCATGGCGCTGTTCGAACTCTACTTCGCCAATGCCCGCAACTTCGGCGGCAGCCGGATACTCGATATCGCGCGCCACGCGCTGCGGGGCATCCGCGAAGCCAACTCGCGGCTGCGCTCGCGGCGCAACGTCCAGCACCACTACGACATCGACAACGGCCTGTTCGAGCGCTTTCTGGACAGCGACATGCAGTACTCCTGCGCCTATTTCGAGACGCCGGACGCGTCGCTGGAGGAGGCGCAGCAGGCCAAATGCCGCCACATCGCGCGCAAACTGTATCTCAAGCCCGGCGATCGGGTGCTCGACATTGGCTGCGGCTGGGGCGGCATGGCGCTGTACCTCGCGCGCCACCACGGCGTCGACGTGACGGGGCTGACGCTGTCGGACAATCAGTACCGCTACGCCTGTGAGCGGGCCGAGGCCGAAGGGTTGTCCCAGCGGGTGCGTTTCCTGCAGCAGGACTATCGCGAGCACGAGGGCAGCTACGACGCGATCGTGAGCGTGGGCATGTTCGAGCATGTGGGCCGCCCGCAGTTCCAGACCTTCTTCGATACCGTTAACGCGCTGCTGGCGCCGGGCGGACGCAGCCTGGTCCACAGCATCGGCCGCAGCGGTCCTCCGGTGGAGGACACCAAGGGCTGGATCGAGAAATACATCTTCCCCGGCGGCTATGTGCCGTCGTTGTCCGAGGTTGCGCCCTGCATCGAGGAGACCGGCATGTGCCTGTCGGACCTGGAAGTGCTGCGCCTGCACTATGCACGCACGCTGGCGGCCTGGAACGAGCGCTTCCAGCGCCACCGCGGAGAGTTCCGGGAACGGCTGGGCGAGCGTTTCTGCCGCATGTGGGAGTTCTACCTGCTCGGCTGTCAGGCGATCTTCCGCTGGGGTGACCTCGTTGTCTTCCAGATGCAGCTGGCCAAGCGCAACGACATCGTCCCGGTCACCCGCGACTATCAGTACGGTCCCGACCCCGTGGCCGCGGCGGAGGCCAGCGATCCGGCGGCCCGCTGGAGCGCGGATCTGGATCGAACGGGCTAGCCCGCAGCCGCGGGCTCCGGCTATGCGGTCCGTGTGCACCCGGCCGCGCTCCGAGGCGCGGCCGGGGCGGGGTCGAGTC
>NZ_AYKF01000087.1 GCF_003732545.1 Salinisphaera orenii subsp. halophila YIM 95161
CGAACCAGCGACCAATGGCTTAGAAGGCCATTGCTCTATCCCCTGAGCTACGGGCGCCGAGGCGGCGAATGACGGGCCGGATGCCGGTGACCGATCAACGCCATGGGTGATCCGGCCCGGGCTGTTCCGGTGCATTCTGGAATTGGTCGGGGCAACAGGATTCGAACCTGTGACCTTCTGCTCCCAAAGCAGACGCGCTACCAGGCTGCGCTATGCCCCGCCGATCGTCGCAGACTCTAGCGCGGTTGCACGCCCGTGGCCATCCCGCGTCTGCTCTGCGAGCCGTCTGTTTCTAGGCTCGGCTAGGCCTCGCCAACAAACCCGGCCTCGCGACATCCGTCGCTCGGCGTTCGCCGCCGTGCGGCTCACCCCAAAGCAGACGCGCTACCAGGCTGCGCTATGCCCCGTCGATTGCCGCAGACTCTAGCGCGGTTGCATGCCCATGGCCATCCTTTCTCCAATCAGAGCGCCATCCGTTACCGCGCCGAGCGGTATACCGGCACATCGCAACGCCGGCCATCCACGGCGCACTCAGCCACGCCGCCAGCGGGTGCCGTCCGCGCCGTCCTCCAGCAGGATGCCGTTGGCCTGGAGCTCGTCGCGGATGCGATCGGCCGTGTCGAAATCCCGCGCCGCGCGGGCGGCGCGCCGCTGGCGGAGCATGGCTTCGATGGTTTCCGCATCGTAGGTATGGTCGCCGGAACGCGCCGCGCCGCCCTGCAGATAGCGCGAGGCATCCTGCTGCAGCAGACCGATCCAGCCGCCGAGTTCGCGCAGCCCCGCGGCGATATCGGCAGCCACAGCTGGCGCCTCTTCCCGCTGCCGATTGCATTCGCGCGCCATCTCGAACAGCACGGCGATCGCCGCGGGCGTGTTCAGATCGTCCGCCATGGCCTCGGCATAGCGCGAGCGATAGCGCTGCACCGCGTCGGATCGCGGGTCGCCGTCGCCTGCGGTATCGCGCAGCGCTGTATAGAGCCGGGCGAGCGCGCTGGCCGCCGCGCTCATGGCATCCGCGTTGTAGGCCAGCGGACTGCGGTAGTGCGTCGAGAGCACGAAGTAGCGCACCGTCTCCGCGTCGAAGGTGTCCAGAACGTCGCGAATGGTCAAGAAATTGCCGAGCGATTTCGACATCTTCTCGTCGTCGACAGTCACGAAGCCGTTGTGCATCCACAGCGTCGCGAAACGCTTGCCGGTGGCGGCCTCGCTCTGCGCGATCTCGTTCTCGTGGTGGGGGAACTGCAGGTCCAGCCCGCCGCCGTGGATATCGAAGCTCTCGCCCAGGCAATGCGTGGACATCGCGGAGCATTCGATATGCCAGCCCGGCCGCCCCGGGCCCCACGGCGAGTCCCAGCTCGGCTCGTCGGCCTTGGCGGCCTTCCAGAGCACGAAATCGAGCGGATCCGTCTTGGCCTCGTTGACGGCGATGCGCGCGCCCGCCCGCAGATCCTCGGTTCGCCGTTTCGACAGCGCGCCGTAGTCGCCGAAGGTGCTCACGTCGTAATAGACGTCACCGTTGTCGCCGACATAGGCATGGCCGTTGTCGACCAGACGCTCGATCATGGCCAGGATCTGTTCGACGTGTGCGGTCGCCCGCGGTTCGTGGTCCGGCGCGATCAGGCCGAGCGCGGCCTCGTCCTCGCTCATCGCGGCGGCAAAGCGCTCGGCGATGGCCTCCGGCGTGGCGCCGGTCTCCGCGGCACGGTTGATGATCTTGTCGTCGATGTCGGTGACGTTTCGAACGAAGGTCACCCGCCAGCCGGTCGCGCGCAGATAGCGCACGAACATGTCGAACACGATCATCACCCGGGCGTGCCCGAGATGACAGTAGTCGTAGACCGTGACCCCGCAGACATACAGGCGCACGTGGCCGGGTTCGAGCGTGACCAGCGCCTGGCGCGCGCCGGTGAGACTGTCGTGCAGTTGCAGCATGCGGCTACGACGGATCGGTGGCAAAGCGCGATATTCTATACGTGCGCGCGACTTCGGGTCTCGCCGACAGCCTCCGCGCCCGGATCATGATGACGGCATGCGCGGGATTACGGTCATCATCGCGGTCGTCGCGACTGCGGTACTGGCCGCGTTCGCGGTGGCGCCGCGCCTGGACGCCGGCCGTGCGATCGAGCGGCTTCGCGACGACGCCCGCCGGACACGCCGGCTGGCCCGGTGTCCCCGATGTCGCCGCGCGCGGCGATTTCGGAGTCGTCGAATCGGCCCCGGCCGCCGGCGCGTCCGGGGAGGCGTCGGCACGCGGGCTCAGCCCGACCTCATCGACGCGCTGCGGATCGACACGGCCAACCGCGGACGCCCGCGAGGCCCTGGCCCGGCTCCATGTCGACGGGGACGACCACGCCGACACAGGCCCGGCCCCGCAGCGCCCGCTGACGGCTGGGCCCGACAACGCGCGGGCGTGGCATCTGCCTGACGAGAACCATCAAGGCCCGGACGAGACCGAGACGACGACCGCCGCCTTCGCCCATGCCTGCAGCCCGGGGATTCGACCCGCCTGCCGCTAGACCGCGCCGCGGCCGCCGAAATGATCCCAGCCCGCAGCGTCCGACTCGAACGGCGGACAGCGTCGACCATGGGCATCGACCACGCGCAGACCGGGCTCGGACTCGATCACGCCGACGACCGTGAGACCGCAGTCCAGCCGCGCCCGCGCGGCGTCGACGCTCGCGGCCGGCAGGGTCAGACACAGCTCGTAGTCGTCGCCGCCCCGCCACTGCAGATCGCGACGCTCCTCGTCGGTCGCCGCCCGGCGTCGCAGCGCCTCCGAGGCCGGCAGTGCCGCGAGCTCGATGCGCGCGCCCACACCGCTCGCCGCCAGCACGTGGCCCAGATCGGCGCCGAAGCCGTCGGACACGTCGATGCCCGCATGCGCCAGTGCCCGAACGGCGGCACCGTTTCGCCACTGCGGCCGGGCCAGGCGTCGGAGCAGAAACGCGGTGTCGGGATCGTCGGCCATGTCCCCGCGCGCGGGCCACAGCCCCAGCCCCTTCGCGGCGTCGCCGAGCGTTCCGGTCACGGCCACCACGTCGCCGGGAACGGCACCGGCGCGCGTCAGCGCCGCACCCGCGGGCAGCATGCCGATCGCGGTGACGGTGATCGACAGCGGGCCACGCGTGGTGTCGCCGCCCACGATATCCACGGGGGCGTCGCCGATGGCGGCCAGCGCGCCGTCGACGAAATCATCGCACCAGGGGCCGTCCAGAACGGGCGTCGACAACGCCACGGTCAGCCACGCCGGTGCCGCGCCCATGGCGGCCAGATCGCTCAGATTGACCGCGATCGCCTTCCAGCCGATATCGAAGGCCGGCGTGTCGTCAGGGAAATGACGACCGCTGATCAGGGTGTCGGTCGTGATCGCCAGAACCTCGCCCGGCGCGGGCGCGACAACCGCGGCGTCGTCGCCGATGGTCAGCTGCGTATCGGCGCGGCGCGCGGCCAGGCGAGCGGCGAGCCGGTCGATCAGCTGGAACTCGCGCACGCGGGCGGTCGTGTCAGTCGCCGGCCGGCGTCTCGCGGGCGCGCAGATCGCGCGCGGTGGCGTCCAGCACGCCGTTGACGAAGCGATGGCCGTCGGTCGCGCCGAACACCTTGGCGAGATTGGTCGCCTCGTTGATGACCGCGGCGAACGGAATCTCGACGCGATCACGCAGTTCGTAGGTCGCCAGCAGCAGGATGGCGTGCTCGACCGGGTCGAGCTGTGCGGCCGGCCGGCTCAGATGCGCGTCGAAGATCGCCTCCAGCGCGTCGGCGTCGTAGGCCACGCCGCGCAGGAGCGTCTCGAAATACTCACGATCGAGCGCACTCAGGCGCCCGGCCTGGGCGAACTGCAGCACCAGCGCGCCGAGCTCGGTGCCGGTCATGCGCCACTGATAGAGCGCCTGCACGGCGGCCATGCGCGCACGGATGCGGGCGCCGCCCGGCATCCGCGGCGGCAGTTCCGGCAGGCGATCGTCGTCGTCCGGTGAGTCGGCGGCGTCGCCCAGGGATTGATTCTCGATCGGCACTGCGGTGTCAGTCCTCGATGGAGCGCAGCAACGTGATCATCTCCACGACCGCGCTGGCCGCCTCGGCGCCCTTGTTGTGGTCCTCGTCGGACTGGGCCCGCGCATCGGCCTGCTCCGCGGTGTCGGCGGTGATCACGCCGAAGCCCACGGGCAGGCCGTATTCGAGCGCCGTCGCCGACAGGCCCTTGGCGCATTCGGTGCAGATGTAGTCGAAGTGCGGCGTCTCGCCGCGGATCACCGCTCCCAGCGCCACAATGCCGTCGAGCGCACCGTCCTCGGCGTAGCGATCGGCGAGACGATCCGCCACCAGCGGCAGCTCGAAGGCGCCCGGCACCCGTACGAGCGTGATGTCGTCGTCGTCGACACCGCAGTCGCTGAGCACGTCCATGGCGCCGTCGACCAGCCGGTCGACGACGTCGTCGTTCCAGCGGGTGCACAGCACCGCGATCTTCAGACCACTGCCGTCGAATTCTCCTTGCAGCGTGCGCATGGCGCGTCCTCGCTTGAGCGTTGGCCCATTATTGCACGCGCGGCGTGCGCGGCCACGCGGAATGAATCAGTCGCCGTCGTCGCCCTGCACGTACTCGACGACCTCGAGCCCGAAGCCCGAGATCGCCTGCAGCCGCATGGGCGCCGAGAGCACGCGCATCCGGCGCACGCCCAGATCGGTCAGGATCTGGGCACCGACGCCGTAGGTGCGCAGAATACGGCTTTCGTCGCCGCCCGGATCGCCGCTGTCCGGCGCCGCGGCCGCCTCCGCGCCCTCGACCAGGCGGATGCGCTCGATGAGTTCGCGCGCGGATTCGGGCTTGCGCAGCACGACCACCACGCCGCAGCCCTCCGCGGCCACCCGCGCCAGCGTGTCGCGCAGCGGCCAGCCGAAATCGCCGTGGCGCACGCCCAGCACGTCGGAGAGCGTGTTGCGCACGTGCACGCGCACCAGCGTCGGCGTCTCGGGGTCGATCGCGCCGCGCACCATCGCGAAATGCACGACCTTATCGACCTCGTCCTCGTAGGAGACCAGCGTGAACGGGCCGAACTCGGTCTCGACCTCGGACTCGGTCACGCGCACGACCGTGCGCTCGTTCTCGATGCGATAGCGAATGAGATCGGCGATGGTGCCGAGCCGGATGTCGTGCTCGGCGGCGAAGGCTTCCAGATCCGGCAGCCGCGCCATGGTGCCGTCCTCGTTGAGGATCTCCACGATCACCGAGGCCGGCTCTAGGCCGGCCAGACGGGCGAGATCGCAGCCGGCTTCGGTATGGCCCGCGCGCGCCAGCGTGCCGCCCGGCTGCGACATCAACGGGAAGATGTGACCGGGCTGGACCAGATCCGACGGCCGGGCGTCCTTCTGCACCGCCGCGCGCACGGTCTGGGCGCGATCATGCGCGGAAATGCCGGTGGTCACCCCTTCGGCGGCCTCGATCGAAAGCGTGAAGTTGGTCGACTGCTCGGCATCGCTGGCCGCGACCATGAGCGGCAGGTGCAGCTGCCGGCAGCGTTCCCGCGTGAGCGTCAGACAGATCAGCCCACGCCCGTAGCGGGCCATGAAGTTGATGTCCTCGGGCCGCACACATTCGGCGGCCATGATGAGATCGCCTTCGTTCTCGCGGTTGGCGTCGTCGAGCATGATGACCATGCGCCCGGCGCGCATGTCCGCAACGACATCCTCGATGGGGCTGATGGGCATGGTGCGTCCTTGATCGATTGATCGCCGCGAAGGCTGCGCGCGGCGGGCGCGCATTCTAGCACCGCGTCCCGGCCTCGGGCGTGGCCCCCGCCGGGTGCCGGCCCCTCAGCGTGCGTCGACCAGTCGCGCGAGATAGCGCGCGATGACGTCGATCTCGAGGTTGACCCGGTCGCCGACCTCGCGCTCGCCCAGCGTCGTGTGCGCCATCGTGTGCGGCACGATGTTGACGCCGAAACGGTCGTCTTCGACCTCGTTGACGGTCAGGCTGATGCCGTCGACACAGACCGACCCCTTCGCGGCGAAAAAACGCGACAGGGCCACCGGCACCGTGAAGACCAGACGCCAGGAGCGCGCATCCGCCGTCTTCTCGGCCAGCGTGCCGAAACCGTCGACGTGGCCGGACACGAGATGTCCGCCCAGCGGTTCGCCGGCGCGCAGGGCCGCCTCCAGGTTCACGCGCGAGCCGACCGCGAGTGCGCCCAGCGTCGTCAACGACAGCGTTTCCTGAGAGACGTCGGCGGCGAAGCGCCGGCCGTCGAGTGCGGTGGCGGTCAGGCACACGCCGGATACGGCGATGCTGTCGCCGAGGGCGATCGAGCCGAGATCGGCGTCGCCGGTATCGATGACCAGACGGGTGTCGCCGCCCACGGGCTCGATCTCGGCCACGATGCCGATGCCCTTGATGATTCCGGTGAACATGCGTTTTTCAGTTCCTGTTGTCGGCCGCCGCGGGGCGAGCGCGAATGCGCCAGTCGGATCCGACCGGCTCGACCGCGATGATCTCGAGCGGCCGCGCATCGGCGAGGCGGTTCGCGCCGGGCAGATGCACCAGCCCACGGCCGGTGTCGCCGATGAGCATCGGCGCCATGTAGAGGATGTACTCGTCGACGCAGCCGGCCTCGGCCAGCGAACCGGCCAGCGTTGGTCCGGCTTCGACGAGTACGTCGTTGATCTCCTGCGCGCCGAGGCTGTCGAGCACGACCGGCAGGTCCAGACCCGCGCCGGCCAGGGCGACACGCTCGACCGCGGCACCGGCCCGTTCGAGCGCATCGATGCGCGCGTCGTCCGCGCTGGCGGTGAAGATCCGCACGGCGCCGGGTCGCTCGAGCATCCGTGCCGCCGGCGTGATCTCGAGGTGGGTGTCGACCACCACGCGCAGCGGCTGCGGCCACTCGCCGTCGAGGCGTACCGTCAGCGACGGATCGTCGGCCTGGCGCGTGCCTCGGCCGACCAGCACGGCGCCGGATTCGGCGCGCAGCCGGTGCACGTCCGCGCGCGCCGCCTCGCCGGTGATCCACTGGCTCTCCCCGTTGGCCGCGGCCGTGCGGCCGTCGAGGCTCATGGCGAGCTTGACGCGCACCCGCGGGCGCCCGGTGGTCATTCGCCGGTTGAAACCCGGGTTCAGATCACGGCAGCGATCCGCGAGCACGCCGGTGACGACCTCGATGCCGGCCGCGCGCAGGGCCGAAACACCGCGACCGTCCACCGCCGGATTCGGGTCGCCCGCGCCGACCACCACCCGTGCCACGCCGGCCTCGATGAGCGCCTCGGTGCAGGGCGCCGTGCGGCCGACATGGCTGCAGGGCTCGAGCGTGACGTAGGCGGTGGCGCCGCGCGTGGCGTGCCCGCGGCCGGCGGCGTCGTCGAGGGCGCGCCGCTCGGCGTGTCCCTCGCCGGCCCGTTCGTGCCAGCCCTCGCCGATGATCCGCTCGTCCGCGACCAGGATGCAGCCGACGCGGGGGTTCGGGCGCGTGGTGTACCAGCCGCGCCGGGCCAGCTCGATTGCACCCTGCATGAAGTAGCGGTGCACGGCCTCGCGCACGCCGGGCGCGCTCACCGGTCCTTTCCGCCGGCGTCGATCAGCGACAGCTGGCCGCTGTCCGGGTCGGGCGCCGCCTCGAGCCGTTCGATCTCCTCGCGGAAAGCGTTGACGTCCTCGAAACGGCGATACACCGAGGCGAAGCGGACGTAGGCCACCTGGTCGAGCTCGCGCAGTTCCGCCATCACCCATTCACCGAGTTGACGCGACGCCACCTCGCGCTCGGCGTCCGTACGCAGGCGCTGGAGTATGTGGATGATCGCGGTGTCGATGGCCTCGGCCGCCACCGGGCGCTTGTAGAGCGCCCGCTCGATCCCCTGGCGCAGCTTGTTCTCGTCGAAGGGCTCGGGCGTACCGTCGCTCTTGACGATGCGCGGCAGCACCAGCTCCGCCGTCTCGAAGGTGGTGAAGCGGGCACTGCACGCCGGGCATTCGCGCCGACGCCGCACCTGGCTGCCTTCCGCGGCCAAGCGCGAGTCGACCACGCGCGTGGCGCGCTCGTCGCAGAACGGACACTGCACGGCGAACCCCGCGGACGACGCAGCCTAGGCGGCGCCCTTCCCGGCCGCGCGATACAC
Source organism: Salinisphaera orenii subsp. halophila YIM 95161 (assembly GCF_003732545.1). Lineage (GTDB taxonomy): Bacteria > Pseudomonadota > Gammaproteobacteria > Nevskiales > Salinisphaeraceae > Salinisphaera > Salinisphaera orenii_A. Next base: position 8,104 of record NZ_AYKF01000087.1, read on the forward strand.
CGCGTGCCGGGCGCACAGATCGGTGACCGCCGCCCGCACCCGGGCGACCATGGCATCGACATCGCCGCCATCGGCCAGCGTGTCGAGCACGTCGCAGATCCAGCCGGCGACCTGGCGCATTTCGTTCTCGTCAAAGCCGCGCGTAGTGGCCGCGGGCGTACCGATGCGCAGGCCGGAGGTGACGAAAGGCGAGCGCGGATCGCCGGGCACGGCGTTCTTGTTGGCGGTGATGTGCGCCTTGCCGAGCAGCGCTTCCGCATCCTTGCCGGTGATGTCCTGGCGCACAAGGCTGACCAGCATCAGGTGGTTGTCGGTGCCGCCGGACACGACCTCGTAATTGCGGTCCATGAAGACCTGCGCCATCGCCCGGGCATTGGCCACGACCTGGCGCGAATAGGTCTGGAACTCGGGTTCGAGCGCCTCCTTGAACGCGACCGCCTTGCCGGCAATGACGTGCATGAGCGGGCCGCCCTGCGTACCCGGGAAAACCGCGGAATTAAGCTTCTTGTAGAGGGCCTCGTCGCCGTGAGCGGACAGGATCAAGCCCCCGCGCGGGCCGCGCAGGGTCTTGTGGGTCGTGGTCGTTACCACGTGCGCGTGCGGCAGCGGGCTCGGGTATTCACCCGCAGCCACGAGACCGGCGACGTGCGCCATGTCCACGAGCAGCCAGGCACCAACCGAGTCCGCGATCTGACGCATCCGCGCCCAGTCGATCCGGCGGGAATAGGCCGAGAAGCCGCCGATGAGCATCTTCGGCCGGTGTTCGTCGGCCAGCCGCTGGATCTCGTCGTAATCGAGCTCGCCGGTCTGCTCGTTGAGGCCGTACTGAACCGCGTTGTAATTGCGGCCGGAGAAGTTCGGCGCCGCGCCGTGGGTCAGATGGCCGCCGGCGTCCAGGCTCATGCCCAGAATCGTGTCGCCAGGCTTGACCAGCGCAAGATAGACCGCGGCGTTGGCCTGGGCGCCGGAATGCGGCTGCACGTTGGCATAGTCGCATTCGAAGAGCCGGCAGGCGCGGTCGATCGCGAGCTGCTCGGCGACGTCGACGTACTCGCAGCCGCCGTAGAAGCGCTTGCCCGGATAACCTTCCGCGTACTTGTTCGTCAGCAGCGATCCCTGGGCTTCCATCACCCGGGGACTGGTGTAGTTCTCCGAGGCGATCAGCTCGATGTGATCTTCCTGGCGCTGGTCCTCGTCGGCGATGGCCGACGCCAGCTCGGGGTCGAAATCGACAATGCGTTGCATGGCATCAAACATGGGCAAATGATCTGTCTGTAAAACGAAGAAGCCGTAGCGTCGCCGCCTGCGGGCGCGGGCGTCGACGCGTTGTCTGATCCGGTAAGGCCGCATAGTGTAGCGCAGACGCGGCGCGGGCTCAGGCGTGGCGCCCGGCGCGTGCCGCTCGCTGCCGCGGCCTAGGCCGTGATCTCGAGCATGAGATCGAGCGTCGCCTTGGCTTCGCGCGCCTCGTCGGCCGGCACCTGAATACGGTTCACGACCTCGCCCTCGACCAGATTGTCCAGAACCCAGGCCAGATGCTGGGGATCGGTGCGGAACATGGTCGAGCACATGCACACGACCGGCGACATGAACTGCACCTTCACGCCCTTGTCGGCCATCTCGTGGTGCAGGCGATTGACCAGATTGAGTTCGGTGCCCACCAGCCAGTGCGTGCCCGGTTCGCTGGCACGCACGTGCCGGAGAATGGTCTCGGTGGAACCGACCACGTCGGAGGCCTGACAGACCTCGAAGGCATTCTCGGGATGGGAGATCACCCGGCCTTCCGGATGTTCCTCCCGGAACTTGTGGATGTGATTGGGGTGGAACATCTGGTGGACCGAGCAGAATCCCTTCCAGAGGATGATGCGCGCGCCGCGGATCTCGTCCGCGGTGAGCCCGCCCATCGGCTTCGAGAAATCCCAGACGACCATCTCGTCCAGCGGGATGCCCATGTCGTGGCCGGTATTGCGCCCCAGGTGCTGATCGGGGAAGAACAGCACCTTCTCGCGACGCGAGAACGACCAGTCGAGCACGCCGCGGGCGTTGGACGAGGTACACACGATGCCGCCGTGGCGGCCGCAGAACGCCTTCAGATCGGCCGCCGAGTTGATGTAGGTGACCGGCGTGACCTGCTCGTCGGGCTCGAGCACTTCGGAGAGCTCGCGCCAGGCGCGCTCGACGTTGCGCAGGTTGGCCATGTCCGCCATCGAGCAACCGGCGGCCATATCCGGCAGGATCACCTGCTGGTCGGGCCGCGACAGGATGTCGGCGACTTCGGCCATGAAGTGCACGCCACAGAAGACGATGTATTCGGCGTCGGAATTCGCTGCCAGCTTCGACAGCTTCAGCGAGTCGCCGGTGTAATCGGCGTGTGCGAAGACCTCGTCGCGCTGGTAGTGGTGACCGAGAATCGCGCAGCGGGAACCGAGCGCGGCCTTGGCGGCCCGAATGCGCTCGTCGCAGGCCGCATCGTCGTAGAAGGAGTAATCCTGCAGGGCGAATGCGTTCGCAGTCATGATGATTGCAGGCGGATGTTGTCCTTCAAATGTACCACAGTCCGCCGGCGCGCCTCCCCCACCACGAGCCGCGAGCGGCGTATGTCTATATAATTCGCGAATGAAAGACGACGCCCGCCAATGGCTGGCACGGGCCTGCCGCCGCCTGCTTCGCCCGGTCGTGCGCATCCTGCTGCAGCACGGGATCGCGTACCGGGATTTCGCCGAGATCGCACGCGGCGTATACGTCGACGTCGCCCGCGAGGCGAGCGATACCCGCGGCCGACCGCCGACCGACTCACGCGTCGCCGTGGTCACGGGCCTGACCCGCAAGGAAGTGCGGCGCCTGCGCGAGGCCGCCGATCAGGATTACGTCGATCCCACCTGGGGCGGCGCCAACCGGGCCACCCGCGTGCTGGCGGGCTGGCACCGCGACCCGGACTTCAACGACGACCGCGGCCATCCACGGGTGCTCGATTTCACGGATGCGCACAGCGGCTTCACCGCGCTCGTGCGCCGATACAGCGGCGACATTCCGGTCAACGCCGTGTTCGAGGAGCTCGAGCGCGTCGGCGCGGTCGATATCGACGACCGCGACCAGGTCAGCGTACTCGGCCGCGCCTACGTGCCCATGGCCAGCGATCCGGAGAGCCTGCGCATGCTCGGCACCGCCAGCCACGATCTGCTGGCCACGATCGCGCACAATATCGGTCGGCATCCGGACACGCCGGCACGCTTCCAGCGCACGGTATTCAATGCCCGCGTCGACGTGCGCGCCCTGCCGGTGTTCCACCGGCTGGCCTCGGAACACGGCCAGCAGCTGCTGGAGACCCTCGACGACTGGCTGGAACGCCATGAGATCGACGAACAGGACACCGAGACCCCGGTCGTGCGAACCGGCGTCGGCATCTATTATTTTCAGGATGCACCCCGGTCCGAGGAGAACAAGAATGACGACTGACCGACGATTCGTTCGCTCGCTTCGCCGCGGCATCGCCCTGCTGACGTGCGTCGCCTTGGCCGCCTGCGGCGGCGGCGGCGACGACGGCGGCGGACAGATCGCCGGCATCGAGGGCACCGGTATCGTCTCCGGGTTCGGCAGCGTCTGGGTCAACGGCATCGAGTTCGAGACCGACGACGCCGAGATCGTGTTCAACGGCGAACCGGTCGGCGAGGACGCGCTGCGTGTCGGCGACATCGTCACGGTTCGCGGCACAATCGAGGACGATCGCGCCGAGGCCGATCGGATCGTGTTCGACCGCGTACTCGACGGGCCGATCAGCCGGATCGAGGTCCGCAACGGCGTCGGCCGGCTCGTGGCGCTGGGCGAGACCGTGCATATCGACACCGATACGCGCCTCATCAACACGCCCGCGGACGAACTAGCCGCAGGCGATCTCATCGCCGTCAGCGGCGTCGCCGCGGACGACGGCGATCTGCGCGCGACCTCGATCGAACAGGGCCCCACCTATCGGCCGGACAGCACGCGCATCGACATCGAGGGCCGCGTCCGGGATCTGGCGGCCGACCGCTTCTACATCGGTCCGCTGGAGATCGACTACGGCGGCGCCACCGTCGACCTCGCCGCGGGCGAACTCAAGGACGGCGCCTTCGTCCAGGTCTTCGGCACCCAGGGCGCGGCGGCGGATGCCCCGCTGGTCGCCGACAGCGTGATCGTGCGCTCGCGCGGGCCGGCATCGGATAGCGGGCACGTCTTTCGCACCGGCCGTATCGAGAACTTCGACGGCCCGGGCGACTTCACCATCGCCGGCCAGCGCATCGACGCCCAGGACGCCAGCCGCAACGACGACGCCTCGATCGATCCGGCAGAGGGCGTGTTCGCCTGGGTATACGGGACGATGCGCGACAATGTGCTCGTCGCAGACACCCTGACCGTTCGCCCCGACCCCAACGTGGTGATCGAGGCCCGGATCCGGGACATCGACGAGGCGAACGACGCGCTGACCCTACTGAGCGTCGACGTCCGGACCCGCTCGGACACGCTCTACGTGGACGAGCGCGACGCGGCCGACCGCCGGCTTCGCTTCGACGGGCTCGCCCGCGGCAATTCGGTGCGCATCTCCGGCTACGCCACCGACACCGGCGTGACCGCGACCCGGGTCACGCGCGTCGATTCGGCGACGACCCGCACGCGCGGGCCGGTCGCGAGCGTATCGGGGAGCGGCGACGCGCTGTCACTGGAAGTCGCCGGCATCCCGGTCATCGCCCGGGACGACGTCACCGAGTTCGAAGACGCCGACGGCGAGCGCCTCGACGCCGCCGCGTTCCGCACCCGGGCGGAAGACGGCGCGATCGTGGAGGCCACGGGCCCCGACAACGACGGCCGCATCGATACAGCCCGCACGCTGCGCCTGATCGAGCACTGACGCCATCTCGACCCGGCGGCAGCACGCCGCCGGGGCCGTCCACGACAGTCGGAATACGCCGGTCCCGCGATCGAGGACCGCCCTGCGATACCGCCTCGCACGCGCGCCCATCAGTCTGCAGGCAGTGACAACCGACGACGCACGGGCACCCCCGGCCGGACCGAGATCGGCCGCCCCCTCGGCATCGCCCGCTAAGCACGTACCGCCATTGCCGGCGACGCGCGCTGCGCGCCGGACACACTCGACTTATGCGATCCCGTCGACAGCCTGCGCCGCGCCCCCGTGTGAACGGTGCAACGGGGCGCGATGGCCCCACGCTCGGCAGCGGTCGCCGGCAGGCCGATGGCTTTAATGAAGTCCTGCCACTACGCCCAGTCCCGGCACGCGACGCAGCGGCCGGATGAGGCGCGATGCCCCACTGCAGGGCCGAGGCGCGGCACAAGCGCCCGGACGTGTCGGCGCACCTCATGTCCACGATGGCCTCACCGAGTGTCGGCCAGTCGATCCACTACACCGCTCCTGCACGGTCTTTGCAGGACGCGCCGCGGGGCCCGGGTGCGGTGTCCCTGACAGGTGAGCGGGAGCTGGCACCAGGCCAATGAGCGCAGGTTTGCCACCACTCCTCTTTTCATTCCTACGATCGCCTGACAGGCACTTGGGCCATATCGGCCCGCGGCATCGGCGCGGCGGCGGCGATCAATCGACCATCCCAACGGACGAACGATCGGTGATGCGCCTGCCGCGGCCAAGACTAGCGTGGGCTCGACGGCCGAAATGGATACCTCGGCCCGCCGACACCTGGGCGACAGCGCAATGGCGCCGCGAGCGAGCGAACCGAATGTCACCAAGCCGACCTACGGCGAGAGCCGCCATATCGACATCGCCGACGGCGATCGCAGGTCCGGACCACGCGAGTCGCAAAACGGCTCGATCTCGGCCGGAGACGAAAAAGGCCGGACCGGGTCACCCCGATCCGGCCCAAGGGCCATGCCAAACGCGCGACTAGCGCATATCGTCCGACGCCGAGGCCGACTGTTCGACCTCGAACGCGACCGTCGCCCCGCGCACCGGCAGGCCGTCACCCACGACGAGGTCCGTTTCGTCAGCACCGTCGGTAGTATCGAGCGACTGCAGCACGAATCGCAGCTGGCCCATGCCCATGACGTCGTCGTCCATGTCGTCATTCATGTCGCCGTTATCTCCCGGCTGTCCGAGATCGACGCCGTCGCCATCACTGTCGCTGCACGCGGTGAGCGTGAGCGCGATCACGGCCACGACCAGCAGGAGCTGGGTACGACGACGCATGCCGCCGACCGAGAGCAGACCGACCAGGCCCAGCAGCGCCCCACCGGCATACAGCACACCGGCATTCGTGCCCGAGCCGCCGAGGTCCATCAGGCCAATCATCGCCTCGGAGTCCGCATCGTCGTCGCCGTCGTCCGCCACCAGCAGATAGGTCACGCTGTCGTTGGCGGGAATCGACACGCCGGCGCCGTCGGCGAAGGTCACGCTGAACGTGGTGCCGTTGTCGGCCACCGAACCGCTGCCGACCGCCATGTCACCGCCGGCGTCGAAGCGACCGTTGTCGTTGCCGTCGACATAGACCGTGAGGTCGAGGTCGGCCGGATCCACGTCCTCGGGCAGCATGTCGTCGCGCTCGAGATAGCCGGAAAAGCCACCGACGTTGACGCTGTCGTCACTGTCGTTGCTCAGCGTCACGCCCAGCACGGCGACCGAGTCGGCCTCGTCGTCCGCCTCGATCACGACGTCGTCCAGATCGACGGCGGTCGCGGTGAGGACCGGGTCGTCGGTCAGCTCGAAGGCGCCGGCATCGCAGTCGCCGGCATCCGAGTCGCCGGCGTCGAAGCCGCGATCGGCACCGCGCTGATCGACGTCCATGTCGTCGCAGTCGGCGTTGCTGTCGAGCGCGGCACTGCCCGTCGCCAGCGGCTGCGTCGGCGTGGTGCCACCGAACAGGCGATAGGCGCCGTCCAGCGCCACGTCGCCGGTGACGTTGCCGTCATCCGCCTCGGCCGCGACTCCGGAACCCAGATCGGTATCATTCCCCGAGATCAGGCTGTTTCGGATCGCGATCGACCCGCCGGCCTCTTCCGCGGCGTCGACGCCGGTGCCCGCGTTGTCGGTGACCGTGACATAGTCCAGCGTGATGCTGCCGCCGGCGCCGTCGAGATAGACGCCCGCACCAGTGTCCGCACTGTTGTTCGACACCGTGACGTTGTCCAGATCGAGCGTACCGGCGCCCGAGTTCCAGAGTCCGCCGCCTTCAACAGCGCTGTTGTAGCCCACGCTGGAGCGCTCGATGGTCACGGACCCGGCGCCGCCGATGTGCAGCCCGCCGCCGTTGCCCGGATTCGGACTCGGGTCGATGGCGTTGCCCAGCGCCGAGGACACGCCGCCGAGGGTGACCCGCAGCATCGTGACCGTACCGTCGGCCACTTCGATGCCGGCGCCGGCGCGGTTCGCACGGTTGCCCTCGATGCGGCTGTCGGTGATCTCGGCCGTTGCCCCCGGGCTCACGAGCAGAGCGCCCCCGGAACCGGCATCGCCGGTGGCGCGATTCGTCGCGATCCGGCTGTTGCGGATGGTCACCATGCCGCTGCCTTCGCCTTCATTGGCTTCGGCTTCGGCGAAGATGCCGCCACCGCCCTGGTCGGCGCCGTCCCCGGTGGCTTCGTTGTTCACGATCGACACGCCGTCGAAGTGCATGTCGCCCTGATTGTTCCAGAACGCACCGCCTTCAACGGCCGTGTTGCGGGCGAAGATGCCGCCGTTGACGTCCACATCGCCATCGCCGGTGACGTGCACCACGCCGCCATTGCCGGGATTCATGCCGGCGTCGTTGCCGGTGGCGGTCACGTTGTCCAGCATGGTGTCGGTCCCCGCAAGGACCTCGATCGCCCCGCCGGCGCGGCGCGCGGCGTTCATGCGGAAGCTGGAGTCGTGAACGCGCAGCGTCGTGCCGGTCGACGCCAGGATGGCGCCACCGGAGCTGGCGCTGTCCGCGCCGTCCATCTGATTGCTGTCGTCGGCGCCCGCGCGATTCTCCACGAAGCGTGAGTCATCAATGATCAGCGTACCGCCGTTGCTCTCGGCGTAGATGGCGCCGCCACCCTGGTCCGCCGCGGGTCCGGTCGCGGTATTGCCGCTGAATGCGACGCCGTCGACGTGCATGGTGCCGCCGTTGTTCCACAGCGCACCGCCCTCGACCGCGATATTGTCGCTGAACGCACCGCCGTCGATCCGGATGTCGCCGCCACCGGTCACGTGGAGCGCACCGCCGTTACCCGGGTTCATGCCGGCGTCGTTGCCGGAGAATTCAACGCCGTTGAGCGTGACACGCACGTTGTCGAGCGAATCGTCGTCGTCATCGTCGTCGATCGACACGCCCGAGGCTTCCTCGATCGCGCCGCCGGCACGGTCGGCCGTGTTGTCGCGCATGGCACCGCCGTTGACCGTGAGCACGCCGCCGTCGTCGTTCAGAATCGCGCCGCCCGAACGGTCGTCGGCTCCGGCGTCGCCGCCGGCCGTCATGCCGTTGACCAGCACCAGGTGATTGAGCGTGAGCTGGCCCTGGTTGGTGAAGATACGGCTCTGCCCGTTCGCATCGATGGTCACACCATCCGCGTCCTCATCCGAGTCACCGCCATCGCCGTCGGCCGCGCCGATGGTGAGCGTAGAGCCACCCTCGATCGTCGGCAGGGCTTCGCCGGCCAGCATGATCGTGCCGCCGGCCACGCCGTCGGCGAAGACGATGGTGTCGTTGTTGTCGTCGCCGGCGGCACAGCCACCGACGGTCGCGTTGTCGTTGGCCGCCATGATGGCGCTGCGCAGCGTGCAGCCGTCGCCGCCACTCATGTCGCCGCCGCTGTCGACCATGATCGTCGCGGCCATGGCGCCCGGCGCCGCCGCGACCAGTACCGATCCGGCGATCGCAGCCCGCACCTGACGGTGCAGGCGGCCGACGCCGTTGCGATTGATAGACATAACGTTGCTTCCCCTGTGACACGGCGCGAAGGGCGCGCCACCCGGTTTGGGATTTTTGTCCCAAATTTGTGTCGCTCACTTTCCAGCGCCCGCCGGGAAACGTCAAAACAAGGTGGCTAATACAACAAGGCCGGCGCCCGCTGTCGCAGGCGCCGGCCCTTTCAGTTCACGGAAAAGCCGCGATCAAGCGGCCGCGGCCGCAGCTCGGTTCAGCCCTCGGCCTTCCCGGTCGTGCGCAATCGAATCCCGAGTTCGCGAAGCTGGGCGTTGTCCGCCAGCCCCGGGGCCCCGGTCAGCAGATCGGTCGCGGTCTGGGTCTTGGGGAAGGCGATGACCTCGCGAATCGAATCCGCGCCGGCCATGAGCATGACCAGCCGATCCAGGCCGAAGGCGATGCCGGCGTGCGGTGGCGCGCCGTACTTGAGCGCCTCGAGCAGGAAGCCGAACTTCTCTTCGGCCGCCTCACGCGGTACACCGAGGACGTCGAACGCCGCCTGCTGCATTTCGGGGGTGTGGATACGCACCGAGCCGCCCCCGATCTCGGTACCATTGAGCACCATGTCATAGGCCTGTGACAGCGCGCTCTCCGGATCCGCTCGCAGCGCCTCGGCGTCGTCGACCGCAGGCGCGGTGAATGGATGATGCAGGGCCTCCCAGCGCTTGGCGTCGGGGTCGTACTCGAACATCGGCCAGTCCACGACCCACAGCGGCGCCCATTCGCCGGCGACACGGCCGAGATCGTGGCCGAGCCGCACCCGCAGCGCACCCAGCGCGTCGTTGACCACGGTGGCGCGGTCGGCGCCGAAGAACAGCAGGTCGCCGTCGGCGGCACCGCTGCGCGACATGATGCCGTCCACGGCCTCGTCCGACAGGAACTTGAGGATCGGCGAGGCGAGGCCGTCGCGGCCGGCAGCCGTGTCGTTGACCTTCACATAGGCCAGTCCCCGGGCGCCGTAGCGGCCGACGAAGTCGGTGTAGTCGTCGATCTGCTTGCGCGTCAGGCTCGCGCCACCCGGCACGCGCAGCACCGCCACGCGTCCGCTGGCGCTGTTGGCCGGCCCGGAAAAGACCTTGAACTCGGCATCCGCGACCAGATCGGCGATGTCGACGAGTTCCAGGTCGATGCGCAGGTCGGGCTTGTCGGAGCCGAAGCGGCGCATCGCCTCCGCATAGCTCATGCGCGGGAGCGGGTCGGGCAACGCGGCGCCGAGCACGTCCGCGAACAGCGCGCGGATCATGGTCTCGTTGATGGCCATGATGTCGTCGGCGTCGACGAACGACGCCTCGATGTCGATCTGGGTGAACTCGGGCTGGCGGTCGGCGCGCAGGTCCTCGTCACGGAAGCAGCGGGCGATCTGGTAATACCGGTCCATCCCGGAGACCATCAGCAGCTGCTTGAACAGCTGCGGCGACTGCGGCAGCGCGAAGAAGTGGCCCGGCTGCGTACGGCTCGGCACCAGGTAGTCGCGCGCACCCTCGGGGGTGGCGCGTGTGAGGATCGGCGTCTCGATATCGAGAAACCCCTGATCGTCCAGCGCCTTGCGCACGGCCCGCGTGACCTGGGCGCGCAGCTGCATGTGCCGCTGCATGCGCGGCTTGCGCAGCTCCACGTAGCGATAGCGCAGACGCGCGGCATCGCCGACGTTCTCGGTCTCGTCGAGCTGCAGCGGCGGCGTCTCGGAGGCGTTGAGTACGGTCAGCTCGGTGGTGTAGATCTCGACCTCACCCGAGGCGAGACTGGCATTGACCGTGCCTTCCGGGCGATGGCGCACGCGGCCGGTGACCTGGATCACGTACTCGCTGCGCAGATCCTCGGCCACCGCGAAGATGTCCGGCTCGTCCGGGTCGAAGACGACCTGTACGAGACCGCTGCGATCACGCAGATCGATGAAGATGACTCCGCCGTGATCGCGACGGCGGTGGACCCACCCGCAGACCGTGATGTCGGTGTCGATGGTCGCGGCGGTTACGTCGCCGCTGTAGTGGGATCGCATCATGACTCGCGTGTCGCCCTGTCAAAAGAGCGCGAGTCTAGCAACTCCGGCCGCCGCGCCGGTAGCCCGCCGTCGACGAGCCCCCGGCGCGCCGGTCCGCCGGCGTCAGCCGCTGTCGCCGGATGCGCTCTTGCGGCTGCTCTTGTCGCCGCTTTCACGCGCCGGCTTGGCGGCGTCGGTCTTGCCGCTGCCCTTGTCCGGCGCGGCCTTGCCCGCGCCCTCCTTGGGTTTGGCGGCAGAGGCGCCGTCGCCGTCCTTCTTGCCGGCGCCATTGGTCTCGGACGACTTCGCGCTGTCGCTCTTGTCCCCGGACAGGTTGCGCTGCCCCTCGGACTTGAAGTCGGTCTCGTACCAGCCGCCGCCGGCCAGCCGGAAGCCGGCCGCCGAGACCTTGCGCTTGAGGGCGGCCTCCCCGCAGTCGGGGCATTCGGTCAGCGGATCATCGGACAGGCGCTGGAGACGTTCCAGCTCATGGCCGCAGTCACGGCACACATATTCATAGATGGGCATGTCGCTTGCCTCGCAACATCGGTGAAGACGCCTATTCTATCCAAGCGTCGTGCGGGCGCCAGAGGCGGCCGAACGACCGATTCCGTAGTATGCAAACCCGGCCTGCGCGACGTACGACGGTTTGTAGATGTTGCGGCCGTCGACCAGCACCGGCGTGTTCATCAGCCCCGCCAGGGCATCGAAGTCCGGCGTGCGAAAGATATGCCATTCGGTGACCAGCACGAGCGCATCCGCGCCGGTGGCCGCCGTCTCGCCGTCCGTGCACAGGGTCAGGTCGTCGCGCTCGCCGTAGATGCGTCGCGTCTCGCCCATGGCCTCGGGGTCGTAGGCGCGCACCCGCGCGCCCGCCGCCCAGAGCGACTCCATGAGCGTGCACGCCGGGGCCTCGCGCATGTCGTCGGTATTCGGCTTGAAGGCCAGCCCCCACAGCGCGATGGTCTTGCCGGTCAGATCGCCGCCGAAGTGGTAGCGGAGCTTGTCGAACAGCACGCTCTTCTGGCGATTGTTGACGCGCTCGACCGAGTTGATGATCTCCGCCTCGTAGCCCAGCTCCGCCGCGGTCTGGCCGAGCGCGCGCACATCCTTGGGGAAACAGGAGCCGCCGAAACCGCAGCCCGGGTAGATGAAATGGTAGCCGATGCGATGATCGGCACCGATCGCCCGCCGGACCTGCTCGATATCGGCGTCGACCCGGTCGGCGACCTGCGAGAGCTCGTTCATGAGGCTGATCTTGGTCGCCAGCATCACGTTGGCGGCGTACTTGGTCAGCTCCGCGGAGCGGATGTCCATGACGATCGTACGGTCGTGCTGGCGGTTGAAGGGCGCGTAGAGCGCGCGCAGATGCTCGGCCGCGCGCTCGTTGTCGACCCCGACGACCACGCGGTCGGGCTTCATGAAGTCGTCGATCGCCGCGCCTTCCTTGAGGAATTCCGGATTGGAGGCGACATCGAATTCGACCTCGACGCCGCGCGCGGCCACGGCCGACGCGAGCTGGGCGCGCACCTTGTCGGACGTACCGACCGGCACCGTCGACTTGGTGATCACCAGACGATAGTCGTTCATGTGCTCGCCGATGGTCTGGGCGACCTTGAGCACATATTTGAGGTCGGCACTGCCGTCCTCGTCCGGCGGCGTGCCCACGGCGATGAACTGCAGCGTGCCGTGCGCCACCGCATCGGCGGCGTCCGTGGTGAAACGCAGCCGGCCGGAAGCGACGTTCTCGTGCACGATCTGCTCGAGTCCGGGCTCGTAGATCGGAATCTCGCCGCGCGTCAGGCGCGCGATCTTGTCCTCGTCGATATCCACGCAGACCACGTGATTGCCGCTATGTGCCAGACAGGCACCCGTGACCAGGCCGACGTAGCCGGTTCCGAAAATCGTGATGCGCACCGCTGCTTCCCTGTCCGTTGGAAAAACCCGACCGCGGATTATGCGCACGCACAACGACGGTTGCGAGGACACGCACGCTGCGGCCATAAAAAAGGCCAGGCAATCCGCCTGGCCTCGTCATGTCTGGTGGGCGGTGCTAGGTTCGAACTAGCGACCCCTGCCGTGTGAAGACAGTGCTCTACCGCTGAGCTAACCGCCCGATCGCGAGACGCGGGAGTGTATGCGTCCGCCGCGCGCCGGTCAACGTAAACATGGCCGCGCCACCCCTTGGCCGATGCTAGAATCCCCGCCACACGAGCGCCCGACCCAACGCCGCGACAGGAGCGTGCATGCAACTCATCGATCTCCAGGCCCAGTATCAGCGCATCAAGCCGGATGTCGATGCGCGCATTCAGGCGGTGCTCGATCACGGCCGCTACGTCATGGGGCCGGAGATCGAGGCGCTGGAAAGCCGTCTCGCCGAGTACGCCGGCATCGAGCACTGTGTGGCCCTGTCCAGCGGCACCGACGCGCTGCTGGTCACCATGATGGCGCTGGACATCGGTCCGGGCGACGAGGTCATCACATCGCCGTTCACCTTCATCGCCACCGGCGAGATGATCGGCCTGCTCGGCGCCACGCCGGTGTTCGTCGACATCGATCCGGCGACCTACAACATCGACGCGACCCAGATCGAGGCCCACGTCAGTGAACGCACCAAGGCGATCATGCCGGTGAGCCTGTTCGGCCAGATGCCGGATATGGACGCGATCAACACCATCGGCGAGCGTCACGGCATCCCCGTGATCGAGGACGCCGCCCAGAGCTTCGGCGCGACCTATCGCGACCGGCGCTCCTGCGGCGCATCGAAGCTGGCGGCGACGTCCTTCTTCCCCGCAAAGCCGCTGGGCTGCTACGGCGACGGCGGCGCCGCGTTCACTTCCGACGCCGACCTCGCCCAGCGCATGCGCGAACTGCGCAATCACGGCCAGGACGCGCCGTACCACCATCCGCGGCTGGGCATCAACGGTCGCCTCGACACCATCCAGGCCGCGGTTCTGCTGGCGAAGATGGAGGTCTTCGACGACGAGGTCGCACGCCGGGCCGAAGTCGGCGCGCGCTACGACAACAAACTCGCCGGGCTGGCCAAGACGCCCGCCGTTGCCGACGGCTGCACGAGCGTCTACGCCCAGTACACGATCGAGGTCGAGGACCGCGATCGCGTGCGCGCGGCACTCAACGAAGCCGGCATCCCGAGCGCGGTCTACTACCCCGTCCCGCTCAATCGCCAGCCCCCGCTGTATTCAGACGTCGCCATTCCGCAGTCGGAGGCGGCCGCGGCGCGCGTGCTGAGCCTGCCCATGCATCCCTACCTCGACGAGGCGGATCAGGACCGGGTCGCGCACGCACTGGCGGAAGCTGTCGGAAAATAATTTCGGAAGAGACTTGGCACGGCGCAACCAAGTCTCTATAATTCGCGCCTCGCAACGGTTACGGGGCCATAGCTCAGCTGGGAGAGCGCAACACTGGCAGTGTTGAGGTCGGCGGTTCGATTCCGCCTGGCTCCACCAAGTCCCCATCGTCTAGAGGCCTAGGACACTGCCCTTTCACGGCAGCGACAGGGGTTCGAATCCCCTTGGGGACGCCATTGTTGCATAGGGCGCTACCCAGCCCTCCTTCGCGGCACCGCGTCGAACTCGATCCTCTAGACTCCGCTGCAGTCGCTGCAATGTCGCCGGCTCGCGCGACCAGGACCGCTCCGTCTACGATATGAGACAGCGGGCGACAAGCTATTCGGCTGAGCCGGCAAGATTCCTCCCCGAGACGCGCCCGCTGCAGGCGAACCATAGCCGCCATGGTGTCTCGACTGTCTCTCGACAGCTCCCGCGGACATGTCATTCCCGCTATCTCGCCAATCTGCGTATTTCTCCGGAGAGACGGCTCAATAGCGGACAATTATTCTATACTCGCTTCCTTGGTGCAGGAATCTAGTGCGTGCTCTTGCCCCGCCTCCCCTGGCCTGCATCTCGGAAGCACCTTCTTTCGCCGACCGCCGCAGCGGCGGTCGGCTTCCTCGCCCGGCTCATGACGACGCGCGTTCGATACGGCGCAGTCGCTGCATCGCCAGCGTGCCGATCAACGGTCCGACGGCCAGCAGGGCGAATGCCGGCAGCCAGCCCCAGGCGGCGTGCACCATCGGGATCAGCCAGAGCGCGGGCACGGTCAGCAGGTAGCCGATCGCCAGCTGGAGCGTCAGCGCGGTGCCCACATAGGCCTGGTTGCCGAGCTCCGTAATGACGGTCGAGAACTGCGCCGAGTCCGCGACCACCCAGAATCCCCAGACGAGCCCGACGACGAGCACCACCGGCCAGGGCAGCCACTGAACCAGGCCGATGAGCACGGCGCAGCCGCCGGATATGATCATCGCCACCATCGTCGCCGTGCCACGGCCCCAGGCGTCGCCGAGCACGCCGCCGATCCAGCAGCCGACGGCCCCGATGCCGATCACCGCGAAGGTCGCGATCGCGCTGCCGACCAGCGGCGCCGCGACCTCCTGCCGCGTGAGCACGTCGCCGAAGAACACGCCGAACCACGCCCACATGGCGTACAGCTCCCACATGTGTCCAAAGTAGCCGATACAGGCCAGGCGCACAGGTCGGTCCGAGAACACCCGCCACGCCTGACGCGGGTCGAAGGGCGCGCGCGGAAAATCGAACGGGCCGTCGCTGCCGACGTACTCGGCGATCACGCCGCCCGCCAGCGTCAGCGCGGACGTCAAAGCGATCACGACGCGCCAGTCCAGGCCGCCCAGACCGTTGACCAGATGCGGCGCGGCCGACCCCAGGGTCAGCGCGCCCACCATGATGCCCAGCGCGGTGCCGCGCTTGACCTTGAACCAGGTCGCCATGGCTTTCATCGCCGGCGGGTAGACGCTGGCCAGCGCAAAACCGGTGATCGCGCGCAGGGCGATGGCCGCGGCGACACCGGGCTCCACGAGCAGCAGGGCATTCGCCAAGGCCGCGATCGCGCCGCCGTAGAGCATCAGCCGACGCGGAGCGATGCGGTCGGCGACGTTGAATACGGCGGAGGCGAGCGCGCCTGCGACGAAGCCCACCTGCACCGCGATTGTCAGCCACGCCGCCTGCCCGGCCGACAGCGCCCAGGCGTCACGCAGCTGCGGTACGACCGCGGTCGCCGAAAACCACGTGGTCATGCCGCAGAGCATCGCCAGGGCCAGCACGATCAGCGCGGACCAGCGGCCGGGCGGATCCACCGGCGCTGCGGTTGCATCAGTCGTCATATCGCCCTCACACCAGCCGGACCGCCGCGCGCCTGCGGGTGATTCCCGAATCGCCTGCCGTCATCATGGGCCATCGCTCCTCCGTGGCATCTGTGGTGTCAGCCGCGGCGGGCACGGCGTCCCGATTGACTGTACTGATCGGTCCAGCCGAATGCGAGCGCCGATGCTATCCGGCGGCCGGCGAGGAGGGATTCGACGGTTCGTCCCACCCCCGCAAACCGTCGAGGAGCATGTCGCAGAAGGCATCCGCGATCGCCTCGGGCGTTTGCGCCCCGTCCGGGCGCAGCCAGAGATAGCCGTAGTGATGCATGCCGAGCACGGCCTTGACGGTGAGCGTATCGACATTGCGAAAGACGTCCGCCGCCGCACCGGCGCTCAGAATGCGCGCCCAGACGCGTTCGTAGTCGCGGTGCAGCGCCAGCAGCGTGCGCCGGTTGTCTCCGGTCACCGCGTGCATCTCCCGAAAGCAGACGGTGAGTTCGTCCCGATCGTCGGCCACGCTGCGCATCACGACCCGGGAAAAGCGTCGCAGCCGTGTCTCGGGCGCCATGGGCGCATCGAGCAGCGCGCGCCCCTCGACGACCAGGGCCCGCAGGTAGCGGGTCGTGATCTCGAAGAGCAGCTCCTCCTTGTTGCGAAAATAATGATAGAGCGAACTCCGCCCGAGCCCGGTGGCCCGTTCCAGGTCGGCCATGCCGGTGGCGTGGTAGCCCTGCTGGGCGAACAGCCGCGCCGCCACGGCCAGCAGATGAGCGCGGTTGTCGCGTCCGGCGGCGGTATTCATGCCTGTTGACCCGGTGCGGGGCGCCGCAATGCAGCGCCGTTTGACGATGCGGCGAGTCTATCGCAGAGGCTGCACCTGACGGTCGCGGTCAATCAGAGGTCGACAGGCCGACATACGCCGCGCTAGCGTAAATGCCAACCCTCCAACACGGCCCAACCATGGACTACTCCCGACCGAGTCAGGTCGACGAAGACGCCTATCGCGGCGTACTCGAGACCTATCGCTGCAACGAGGCCGATCAACTCACGCGCCTGCTCGACATCGCCGAACGCGACCGGCAGACCACGCAGCGCATCGAGGCCGATGCCGCCGCGCTCGTGCGCGCCGTCCGGGAGGCCGACGAGCACGGCAGCGGCATCGACGCCTTCATGCACGAATACGAGTTGTCGAGCCAGGAGGGTGTGGTCCTGATGTGCCTCGCGGAGGCGCTGCTGCGCATCCCCGATGACGCCACGGTCGACAAGCTCATCGACGACAAGATCGGCGGCTCCAACTGGGAGTCGCATCTGGGCGAATCGCGCTCGTGGTTCGTCAACGCCTCCACCTGGGGGCTGATGCTCACCGGGCGCATCCTGCGCTACGAGGATTCACCGCAGCGCAATTTCCGCAGCGTGCTGCAGCGCCTGGTCAAGCGCAGCGGCGAGCCCTTCATCCGCCAGGCCGTCAGCCGGGCGATGCGCATCATGGGCAAGCAGTTCGTGATGGGCCGCACGATCGACGAGGCGATCTCCAACGCCCGTTCCCTCGAAAGGCGCGGCTATACCTACTCGTACGACATGCTCGGCGAGGCCGCGCGCACCGACGCCGACGCGCAGCGCTACTACGACGACTATCATCGCGCCATCGAGGCCTGCGGCGGCGCCAGCCGCGAGCTCGGCCCGGAGAAATCGCCGGGCGTATCGGTCAAGCTCTCGGCGCTGCTCGCGCGTTACGAACTCGCCCATCGCGAGCGCGTGCACCGGGAGCTGCTGCCGCGGCTGCTCAAACTCGCGCGCCTGGCCGCCGAGAAGAACATCAATCTGACCATCGACGCCGAGGAGGCCGCCCGCCTCGACCTGTCGCTGGAACTGTTCGCCTGCGTGTCGCAGGAGGACGATCTGGCCGACTGGCAGGGCCTCGGGCTCGCGCTGCAGGCCTACCAGAAGCGCGCCCTCGACGTCATCGACTGGCTCGCGGACCTCGGCCGCCGTCATCAGCGCCGCATCATGATCCGGCTGGTCAAGGGCGCCTACTGGGACACCGAGATCAAGACCGCGCAGGAGGCCGGGCTCGACGACTATCCGGTGTTCACCCGCAAGACCAACACCGACGTGTCGTTCCTGGCCTGCGCGAACCGCATCCTGGCGCACGACGATGTCTTCTACGGCCAGTTTGCGACCCACAACGCCCATACCCTGGCCTACATCCGTCATGCCGTGGGCGAGCGTACCGACTACGAATTCCAGCGCCTGCACGGCATGGGCGAAGCCCTCTACGAGCAGATCGTGGAGAAGGGCGACCGACGTGCGCCCTGTCGCATCTACGCCCCGGTGGGCGCGCACGAGGATCTGCTGGCCTATCTCGTCCGGCGGCTGCTGGAGAACGGCGCCAACAGCTCCTTCGTCAACCGCGTGGTCGACGAGAACGAACCGGTCGAGGACATCGTCGCCGATCCGGTGACCGCCGCCCGCCAGCAGACCGAGGCCCGCCACCCGCGCATACCCCTGCCCCGCGATCTCTACGGCGAGCGCCGGCCAAATGCGCGCGGCATCGACCTCACCGACGTCCGTGCGCTGGACGCGCTGGCCCGGGGCATGCGCGAAGCCGACGCCCGCGTCTGGCATGCCGGCCCGGTCATCGGCGGCCGTCTGCGCGGCCCGTCCGACGGCGACAAGACCGGATCCGACGATCGCGCCCAGCCCGTCCACTCGCCGGCCGACACCGAACACGTCGTGGGCGACGTGGTCTGGGCCGGAGGCGACGATATCGAGGCCGCGCTCGCTTCGGCCGCGGCCGCCGCCGACCGCTGGGATGCGACCCCGGGAACCGAGCGCGCGGCCTGTCTGCGTCGCTACGCCGACCTGCTGGAAACCCATATGCCCGAGTTGATCGCGCTGTGCGCGCGCGAGGCCGGCAAGCATATTCCGGACGGCGTGGCGGAAGTGCGCGAGGCGGTCGATTTCTGTCGCTACTACGCCTGTCAGGTCGAGGACGAGTTCTCCGGCGAAATGCCGCTGCCGGGGCCGACCGGCGAACGCAACACCTACCGCCTGGACGGCCGCGGCGTGTTCGTCTGCATCAGCCCCTGGAACTTTCCGCTGGCGATCTTCACCGGCCAGGTCGCGGCCGCCCTGGCCGCCGGCAACGCCGTGATCGCCAAGCCGGCGGAGCAGACCTGCCTGATCGGCGCCCGCGCGGTCGCCCTCATGCACGAAGCCGGCATCCCCGGCGATGTCCTGCATCTGCTGCCGGGCGACGGCCCGAGCGTCGGCGCCAAGCTGGTCACCGATCTCCGCGTGGCCGGGGTGGCCTTCACCGGCTCGCTGGCCACGGCCAAGGCCATCAACAAGTCACTGGCCGAGCGCGACGGCCCGCTGATCCCGCTGATCGCCGAGACCGGC
This sequence comes from Salinisphaera orenii subsp. halophila YIM 95161, assembly GCF_003732545.1. Taxonomy (GTDB): domain Bacteria; phylum Pseudomonadota; class Gammaproteobacteria; order Nevskiales; family Salinisphaeraceae; genus Salinisphaera; species Salinisphaera orenii_A. Next base: position 27,548 of record NZ_AYKF01000087.1, read on the forward strand.
GGCCAGAACGCCATGATCGTGGATTCCTCGGCACTGATCGAACAGGTGGTCGCCGACGTCATCAAGTCCGGCTTTCAGAGCGCGGGCCAGCGCTGTTCGGCGCTGCGGGTGCTGTATGTGCAGAACGACATCGCCGACACGCTGCTCACGATGCTCTCGGGCGCCATGGCCGAACTATCGGTCGGCGATCCGTGGCGGCTGTCGACCGACGTGACCCCGGTGATCGACGCCGAGGCGCGCGACGCGCTGACCGACTATGCCGACAAGGCCGGCAAGACCTACGAATCGATCTACACCTGCCGGCTCGGCGAGGACACGCGCCGCGGCACCTTCGTCGCCCCGCGCGCCTTCGGGCTGAAGAACGTGGACGAACTCGGCGACGAGCAGTTCGGCCCCATCGTGCACGTCGTGCGCTTCGAGGCCGACGAGATCGACGAGGTCGTCGACGCCATCAACGGCCTCGGCTACGGCCTGACCTTCGGCATCCACAGCCGCATCGACACCACGGTCGAGCGGGTGCTGCGGCGGATCAAGGTCGGTAACGCCTACGTCAACCGCAACATGATCGGCGCCGTGGTCGGCGTGCACCCGTTCGGCGGCGAGGGCCTGTCCGGGACCGGCCCCAAGGCCGGCGGCCCGCACTATCTCCACCGCTTCGCCACCGAGCGCGCCGTCAGCCGGGATACGACGGCCGCCGGCGGCAACGCGTCGCTGATGTCGCTGGAGGAGGATGAGCCGGCCGACAATACGCTGGTCACGCCAGAGCCCCAGCGTTACGCCCGTTGAGCGTGCCCGGCGTGTAACCGGCACGCATCACGGCCTCGGATGAATGATTCGGGGCCGTGACTTCGTGCGCCCGAGCGGATGTAACGCCACCCCGGACCAGCACGAAGCCCGGCGTGAGTCGGGCGGACCCTATCCCCGTTGCCCGAAAGCACCGCGCGTACGCGCTTCGCTGGTGGGGCGGCGTCGAGTCGTGCGCGAGGCGCCATCCGCCACGGCCTTTCGCGCCGTGACGGATGGCCTTCTAGGCGTCTCGCACTAGGCGCGGTCCGCCTCGAGCGGCCGGAATTCGCCGCTCGACTCGGTCGCCAGGCTGACGACATAGATCGCGATCCAGGCGACGATGAAGCCCGGAATTATCTCGTAGATGCCGTCCCAGCCGAAGAATTCGCTGTTCCAGCCGAGCTGTATCCAGACGATGACGGTCAGCGCGCCGGCGACCAGCCCGGCCACCGCGCCGCTACCCGACATGCGCGGCCAGGTCAGCGACAGGATGATCAGCGGTCCGAACGCCGCACCGAAGCCGGCCCAGGCGTTGCTGACCAACCCGAGGACCTGGGAATCGGGATTGCTGGCAATGAACACGGCCGCCAGGCCGACGAGCAGCACGCTCAGGCGACCGATGAGCACCGTTTCACCCTCACTGGCGTTCCGGCGCAGAAACAGCCGATAGAAATCCTCCGTCAACGAGGATGAGGCCACCAGCAGCTGGCTGGAGATCGTGCTCATCACGGCCGCGAGCAGTGCGGCGTAGAGAAAGCCCGTGATCAACGGATGGAACAACAGGTCCGCGAGCACGATGAAGATGGTCTCGGCGTCCTCGACCTCGACGCCGTTGCGCTCGACGTAGGCCCGGCCGAACACGCCGAGGGCGACCGCGCCGATCAGCGACACCGCCATCCACGTCATGCCGATGTTGCGCGCCTTGGGCACCTCCGAAATGGAGCGGATCGCCATGAAGCGGACGATGATGTGCGGCTGACCGAAATAACCCAGCCCCCAGGTCACCGCGGAAAGAAAGCCGATGATCGACAGACCGTCCGTCCAGGACAGGAAATTCGGATCGACGCCGGCCAGCGTCTCGGAGGCCTGGTCAAAACCGCCGCCCCCGCTGCCGAAAAGGACCACCACGGGCATCAGGACCAGCGCCACCATCATGATGCAGCCCTGACAGAAGTCGGTCAGGCTCACCGCCAGGAAGCCGCCGACGACCGTGTAGGTGAGCACGATGCCCAGCGTCAGCCAGATACCGACGGCGTAGTCGCTCATCATGTCGGTATCGATGACGCCCCCGAAGGCGCTCGTGAACAGCTTGCCCCCGGCGACCAGCCCCGAAGCGGTGTAGACCGCGAAGAAGACGACGATGATGACCGCCGACACCGTCCGCAGCGCCATCGCGCGGCTGGGAAAGCGGTTGGAGAGGAACTGCGGGATCGTCAGGCTGTTGTCGTAGCGCTGGGTCTGTTCCCGCAGGCGCGGCGCCACGATGATCCAATTGGCGAACGCGCCGACGAACAGCCCGATGCCGATCCAGGCCTCGACCAGGCCCGAGGCGTAGAGCGCGCCGGGCAGACCCAGCAGCAGCCAGCCGCTCATGTCCGAGGCGCCCGCGGACAGCGCCGCCACGGCCGGGCTCAGATTCCGTCCCCCGAGTATGTATTCCTCGGACGACGACGTGGACTTGCGCCAGGCATAGAAGCCGATGCCGAGCATCAGCGCGAAATAGCAGATCAGACTGATCCAGATGCCGATTGCCATGATTCCCCCTTGAGCGACTGAATAATGTCTTTTGAACAGTTACACAGTTGGTCACGGGTGTGAAGGTGCCGACGATCGCCGCGCACCGCCGCCCTGACCCGAGCCCGGGGTCCGGCGTCGACCGCGAAGCGGACCGCGATGGCGTGCATTCGCATTGCCACGGGCTTCCATCCCGGTTCGGAATCGATCGAGTCGGCACGTCCGAGGCGGGCCGGAACCGACGCGACCCCGGCCGAACGGGCGTCATCGACGATGGTTTCATGGCACATGCGCCGATCCCATGCGCGCGCATCAAGACGTACCACCCCGCCCGGCCGAGCGGGCGCACCTCGAGACATCGCCTGCCCGTCGACGCGTCACGGCCCGGTTCGGCGAGGCGCGTCGCGGTTGCATCGTTCGAATACCGGCGGCGGTGGCCGGCGCGGTCAGATATCGTCGTCTCGGCCCACGCGCTGCCGAATGAATGCGACCGTATCGGCCAGTGCCCCGCCCTGCGCCGCGACGAGCCGCGCGCCGGCGGCACCGGCATCGCGGCCCGCATCGGGGGCATCGAACCAGTCGGCGAGCACCGCGGCCAGCGCCTCAGAGCCGGACACGACCTGCAGCGCGCCGGTCTCGGCCAGCGCGTCGACGATATCGCGCCAGTCCTCGATATGCGGCCCCACACAGATCGGACGGCCGAGCGCGGCCGGCTCGAGCACGTTATGGCCGCCGATGCCGGCCACCAGACTGCCGCCGACGAAGGCGGCGTCGGCCGCGGCGTAGAAATCCGGCACCTCGCCGAGCGTGTCCGCGAGCACGACGTCCGTGTCCGCGGCCACCGCGGCGCCACCGCTGCGACGCACATAGCGCCACGAGCGCGCCGTCAGCAGTTCGGCGACCCCGTCGAAGCGCTGGGGGTGGCGCGGCGCGAGTACCAGCAATGCCTGCGGGTGCCGCCGACGCAGGCGCTCGAACGCCTCGAGCACGATCGCCTCCTCGCCCTCGTGGGTACTCGCGGCGACCAGAATCGGGCGCCCTTCGGCCTGCCAGCGGCGGCGAAGCGCCGGCCCCTCGGCCAAGCGCGTCGACAGATCGGGCACATCGAACTTGAGGTTACCGGTGACGGTCACCGCCTCCCTGCGGGCGCCAAGCGCACGGAAACGCTGGGCGTGGGCTTCGCTGATCGCGCCGATGCCGGCCAGCCGACGCAGCGTGGCGCCGACGAGTCCGGCGATCGGCGGCGACCGATAGCGCGTCGCGGAGCGCGTCGACACGCTCGCGTTGACGATCACCATCGGCACATCGGCGCGCTCGGCGGCGGCGATCAGATGCGGCCAGAGCTCGGTTTCGGCGACGACGCCGAACGCGGGGCGTACGCCGCGCATGAAACGCCGGGTCGCCCCGACCGTATCCAGCGGCAGGTAGCGCACGCGCACCGTATCGCCGAAGCGCGCCCGCGCGCGTTCGCGGCCGGTGGGGGTCACGGTCGTGAGCAACACCGCCCGATCCGGCCACTGCGCGCGCAGGGCGTCGACCAGCGGCGCGATGAGCACGACCTCGCCCACGGAGGCGGCGTGCACCCAGATCGGCCCGCCGGCGAGCGGCGCGCCCCGGCCGAGCCGCTCGCCCCAGTGCGCGCGATAACTAGGCTCCCGCCGACCGCGCCAGTGGAAATAGACGAATGCCAGCGGCAGCGCGATCGCCGTCGCCAGCCGATAGACCGCGCGGGCGAGCACGTCAGTCCGCGTCGGCCGGGCCGCTCGCGTTCATGCGCTCGATGATGGCGGTGGTGGAGTAGCCCTCGACGAAATCCAGTATTCGGACCTCGCCGCCGGCCGCCCGCACGCATTCGCCGCCGGCGACCTCGTCGGGCCGATAGTCCCCGCCCTTGACCAGAACGTCCGGCTCGAGACGACAGATGAGGCGCTCGGGCGTGTCCTCGGAGAACGGCACGACCCAGTCCACCGCCGCCAGCCCCCGCAGCACCTGCATCCGGTGGCTCAGATCGTTGAGCGGCCGGGCCGGGCCCTTCAGGCGGCGCACCGAGGCGTCGTCGTTGACCGCCACCACCAGACAGTCGCCGAGCGCCCGCGCCGCCTCGAGATAGGCGATATGGCCCGGATGCAGCAAATCGAAGCAGCCGTTGGTCATCACCACGCGCTGGCCGTGGGCGCGGGCGTCCGCGAGCAGCGCGACCAGGCTGTCCTCGTCCACGAGACCGACGGCACCGCCCTGCATGGCGTGGGCGGCGCGCTCGAGCTCGGCGATCGACGCGGTGGCGGTGCCCAGCTTGGCCACGACGATGCCGGCGCCCAGATTCGCGATGGCCGCGGCGTCGCCCACCTCGAGGCCGGCGCCGATGCCCGCGGCCAGAAGCGCGATCACGGTATCGCCGGCACCGGTGACGTCGAACACTTCCCGGGCCTGGGCGGGCAGATGCAGATGCCCCGCGGCCGAGAACAGGCTCATGCCCTTTTCGCTGCGCGTGACCAGCAGCCCGTCGACGGCGAGATCGACGCGCAGGCGCTCGGCGCGTTCGACCAGGGCGTCGTCGTCGCCGGCCGCGCCCGCGACCGCCTCGAATTCGGTCAGATTCGGCGTGATCAGGCTGGCGCCGGCATAGCGCTGCCAATCCCGTCCCTTGGGATCGACCAGCACGGGGATGCCCCGGCGCCGGGCCGCGGCGATCAACGCCTGCACATCGGCGAGCGTGCCCTTGCCATAGTCCGAGCACACGACCACATCGGTGCCCGCCAGGGCCTGCTCGTAGCGCTGCATGAGCGCGTCGCGCTCGAACGCGCCGTCGAGCGCGAAGGATTTCTCGAAGTCCAGCCGGATCAGCTGCTGACTTCGGCTCATCACGCGCAGCTTGGAGACCGTGGGATGCGAGCCGCTTTCGAGCAGCAGCGGCTCGACGCCGGCGCCCGCGAGCAGACCGCGCACCGCGGCTCCCGGTTCGTCGTCGCCGATCACGCCGATGAGCCGCGTGACCGCGCCGACGCGCGCCAGGTTGAGCGCCACGTTGGCCGCGCCACCCAGACGACGCTCCTCGTCGCCGATGCGCACCACCGGCACCGGCGCTTCCGGCGAAATACGGCCGGTGTCCCCGTACCAGTAGCGATCCAGCATCACGTCGCCCACCACGAGCACGCGGGCCTGATCGAACGGGGGAATGGTCAGCATGCGCGCTTTCGCCGGCCGGACAATTCGCGCATCATACAAAGCCTGCCGGATGCTGTGTAGCGCAGCCGGCCGTGTTTTTCCTGTCGTTTTCGCCTATGACCGCATCCCGGCCGTGCCGGCGGGCCGACCGTGGCTGACCCGGCCAACACCCACGGCGACGCCCTCAAGCGCCCCCGCCACTGGCTGAGCTGGCTGGTGATCGGCATCGGCTGGCTCGTCACCCCGCTGCCCTAT
>NZ_AYKF01000088.1 GCF_003732545.1 Salinisphaera orenii subsp. halophila YIM 95161
TCCACATGTGAAAGCCGGATTCTCGGTAAGCTCCGCCTAACCTGCAATGCTTAAGTGAACAGCATTACGCCGTGGCGGGCCGTTCTTAGCTATTGGTCGCAGATTCGAGGCAAATCAAAGCAGGCCAATGGTTACATTCGTTACCGCGAATGATGCGGTGGCCGGATTTTTACGGCCGGCCACCTGCGACGCCGCGCCTTACGTGGCGCGACGCGCAGGCACGGACTCTGGCAGGCCTAGATCAACAGCAACGCCCCAATCGCCACACCGGTAACCAGCATGATCACGACACAGAAGCCCATGATGTCCCGGGCCTTGAGGCCGGCGATGGCGAGTGCGGGCAGGGCCCAGAAGGGCTGGATCATGTTGGTCCAGGCGTCGCCCCAGGCGAAGCCGGTGATGACGTTGCCGATATCGGCGTTGAGCGACTGCGCGGCTTCGATGAGGATCGGCCCCTGCACGGCCCACTGGCCGCCGCCGGAGGGGATAAAGATGTTGATGAAGCCGGCCGACAGGAAGCTGATGAACGGCAGGGTGTGGGCGGTGGAAATGCTCACGAAGCCGTTGGCCAGCTCGGCCGCGAGGCCGGAGGCGCTCATCATGCCCATGATCCCGGCATAGAACGGGAACTGGATGAGCACGCCGGCCACGCCGCGCACGGCTTCGTCCAGCGTTTCCAGAAAGGCCTTGGGGCTGCCGTGCAGGGCCAGGCCCAGAAAGATCAGCACGAAGATGACGATGTTGAGGTTGAGCCCGCCGCCGGTGAAGGCATAGGCGAGCACCGCGGCGAAGCCGAGTGCGGCGCTGATCCAGGCCAGCCATTTGGACTGTTCCAGGCGTTCGGCCGGGCGCGTCTGCTCGTCGTGGGCACGCTCGGCGGCCGGGGCGTCCTCGAGCTGGTCGGCCTTGACGGTAACGGGGTCCTTGATGCCGCGCATCATCAGCCCGCAGACGATCGGCATGCCAGATGATGAAGCCGGCATAGGCACTGGCGACCAGCAGGCGGTAATCCACGCCCTCGACACGGCGGGCGAGTTCACGCGCGAGAATCGCGCCCACGACCAGGCCGATGCCCCAGTTGAACCAGGTGACCACCAGCGACACGAAGCTGACCGTGACCACCGCGCGTACCGGCGTGCGGGCGACGGTGGCGATACGCGAGACCAGGCTCATGAACAGCGGCGTCTTGGCGACGGTGAAGCCGGTGACCAGCATCAGCGCCATCTGCATGGCAAAGCTGAGCAGGTTCCAGAAGCCGTCCTGCCAGAAGCCGAGCATCGCGACCGGGCCGTGGCCCTGAAAGATCATGCCCGCGGCGAACACCACCAGCGTGATGATGAGTACCAGGATCAGTGGATCGGGCAGATAGCGGTCGAATACGCGGACACAGCCGCGGGTGAGTGCACTGAACATGGTGGAATCCCCCTTCCTGAGCCGTCGGGCTCGTTATCGATAGAAAATCAGGTCTGGTGTGCTTCGTAGATGAGCGTCGCGCTGGCCAGATCTTCCAGCGCGGTGCCCACCGCCTTGAATACGGTGATTTCGTTATCGTGTTCGCGCCCGGGGCGTTCGCCGCGGCACAGGCTGGCCAGATCGGCCTGGATATCGGTTTCGGCGAGCGCGCCGCTGCGGATCGGCTCGATCAGATCGCCGCTTTCATGCAGGGCGCCGAATACGTCCACGAACACACGGGCGCGCTCGAACACCTCGTCGTCGGCTTCGCGCATGGCGGGCGAAAAGCTGCCGATGAGATCGACATGCACGCCCGGCTGCAGCCAGGCGCCGCGAATGAGCGGCGCGGTAGACAACGTGGCCCCCACCACGCAATCCGCCGCGCGGACCGCGGCTTCGAGATCGGTGACGACGTCGGCCTCGAAGCCCTGCGCGTTCAGATCGCGCACCAGGCGTTCAGCGTTGGCGGCGGTCGGGTTCCAGACACGCACGCGTTCGATCGGGCGCACGCTGGCATAGGCCTCGGCCATGAGCGAGCCGATACGCCCGGCGCCGAGCACGAGCAGTTCGCGGGCGTCCTCGCGGGCGAGATAGGACGCCCCGAGTGCAGAAGCCGCCGCGGTACGGCGTGCAGTGATCTGGTCGCCGTCGATCATGGCCAGATGCTTGCCGGTATCGGCATCGCACAGCAGATAGCTGGCATGCAGGCCCGGCATGCCGCGCTTGCCGTTGCCGGGAAACACGCTCACCACCTTGATGCCCATATAGCGTTCGGACCATGCCGGCATGAGCAGCAGCGTGCTGTCGTCGGCGTTGCCCACGCCGTGGTGATGATGGCGTTCGGGCGCTTCACAGCCGGCCACGAAGGCGTCGCGCAACGTGGGCACGAGACGATCGAAGGCCAGGCAGGCACGGGCGGTTTCGGCATCCAGGGTCAACATCACGGCGTCCAGGGCAATAAGAAGGAAAAAGAACGGATCAGGCGCGGCATCGGCCGCGCGAAAGCTTCGAGCGCGCTCATGCGTCCAGCTCGATCGCGGTTAAGGGCACCGCCTGACAGGTCAGGCAGATATCATCGTCCAGCGCGCCGGTATCCACCGCGGTGTGTACACGCCCGGCCACGAGCTTGAGCGCGCAGCTCTCGCACTGGCCCGCCCGGCAGCCGCTGGGCAGCTCGATGCCTTCGGCGTCGGCGCTGTCGAGAATCGAGGCGCTGTCCGGCGTCCAGGTGAAACTCTTACCCGAGCGCTTGAGCGTGACCGTCTGCGCGGCCAGCCCGGCGCGGTTCACCGGCGCGGGCGAGGTGAACGCTTCCGAAAAGATCTCGAAACCGAACACGCCGCGCGCGGTGAGCATATCCCGCACCTGGCTCATCATCGGCGTGGGCCCGCATAGATAGAAACGCGCCCGGCGATCGATCCAGTCTGCGGGGATGATGCGCCCATCGACATAGCCGTCGGCGTCGTAGTCGCGCCCGCGTTCGTCGCCGGGCAGCGGCTCGCTATAGATATCGACCACGTCGAGACGCGCCAGCGCGCCTTTGAGCTCTCGCAGACGCTCTGCGAACGCATGCGTCGCGCTGTTGCGGTTGGCGTAGATCAGATGAATTTCCGGCATGTCGGTCGTGTTCGTCGCCGCCAGCGTTTCCAGCAACGACAGAAACGGCGTGATACCGATACCGCCAGCGATGAGCACGATCGGCGCGTCATGGCGGGTGGGCAGCGTAAAACGCCCGGCCGGCATCCGCGCGCGCACGAAATCGCCTTCGCGCAGCGTGTCGTTGATATGCGTGGAGACCTGGCCGGCGGCCGTATCCGGCGTGGCCGCGAGGCGTTTCACGCTGATGCGATAACGCGCGGGCGTATCGAGCGCGGCATCCGAGAGCGAATAAAAACGCTCGACCTCGCTGCCATCGGCCAGCACGAAGCGCAGCGGCAGATGCTGGCCCGGGCGAAAACCCGCCAGCGGCGCGCCGTCGACAGGCTGCAGATAGACGCTGGCCACCGAATCGCCTTCGCGTTCGATCGCGGCGACCCGAAAACTACGATAACCCGGCCAGAACGCGCGGCGTGCCAACGGGCGCACATCGCAGCGCGCGCTGCGCAGCGCGATCGCCCCGCTGATCGGGTCGCGCGTATCGCCGTCCATCGCCGCATTGAGGCTAAAACTCGCGCTACCCACGATCGGCGCGCCGGGCAGGCCGAGATCGTCGCAGGCCTGCCACCAGCCGTAGTCGGCCACCACCACATCGGCGGCGAGCGTGTCGTCCACGCGGGCTTTCAGGCGGATGGGCCCGGTCTGCCCGTCGAGCGCGACCCACTGGCCGTCCACGATGCCGCGATCGGCCGCGGCTTCGGTGGATAGCGCCACCCGCGGGTCGGGCGAGCGTTTGCGCAAGGAGCTGATCTGGCGATGCTGGGAATGGCAGTAATAGCCGTCCTTGGCCGTGGTCAGGCGCAGCGGCCGGCGCGTATCGGGTGCGAGCGGCGCCCGTGCCTGCGGCACCGCCGAATAGCCGTGCGTATGCAGGCGCTCGGAATAAAATTCGACCCGGCGCGTGGGCGTGGCAAAACCCGCGGCTTCGCCCTTGGCGTTCGTTCGGGCGTATTTGCACTCGCCCGTATCGATATCGACCGCGCGCCCGCCCGGCTCGGCGCGCAGCGTGGCCACGTCGAGGCCCAGCGGCGCGAGGATATGGTTCCAGCCGGCTTCGATATCGCCGCCGAAGAAGTCGTCGGCCATGCCCAGCCGGCAGGCCAAATCCATCGCCACGTCGTAATCCGCGCGCGCTTCGCCGCGCGGCGCGACCATGCGCGGGCGCAGCTGGACATGCCCGGCCGCGCGCGCGTCGATCTCGAAACCCGGGCGCAGGCCTTCGCGCTCCCAGGGCGTGCTGATCGGCAACAGGATGTCGGCGTAGGCATTGGTCGGCGTATGAAACAGATCGCAATGCACATGAAAATTCAGCGCCTCGAGCGCGCGCTGGCCGCGTTCCACGTCCGGCTGCGAAACAAGAAAATTCCCGCCGAAACCGAACAGCGCCTTCACCGCATAGGGCTGGGCCTCGAGCACTGCGTCGTAGACATCGGCCGCGGTGACCCAGCCAGAGGCCGGCGGGCCCAGCGGGCGCTCGTCGATGCCCAGGGCCTTGGCACGCTGGGCGTCTTCGAGCAGCGTAATGTCGTTGACGCGATTGATCGGCAGCGGCCCGTAGATACGATTGCCGCCGATACGATCGAAACTGCCGGTGAGCGCATAAAGCGTGGCGATCGCGCGGTCGGTCTGGCTGGCGTTGGCGTGCTGGCCGATGCCGGTCCAGCCGTGATAGCTCACCGCCGCGCCGGCCTCGGCGATCATTTCGGCCGCGCGCAGGATATCGGCCGGCGCCAGACCCGTGGCCGCGGCCGTACGGTCCAGCGTCCAGCGTTCACAGGCGCGGCGATAGTGTGCGAACGCCGGGCGTGCCCATACCGTCTGGCCATCGGCCAGGACGATATCGTGCTCGCCGCACAGGTCGACGTCCGCGGCCTGCGTATCGGCCATGGGTTCGCGCGTATCCACGCACACCGGCTCGTCATCGGCCTGCGACCAGACCACGAAGCCGTCACCCGTGGCGTCGAGTTGTTCCGCGCGCAGAAAACGCCCGCTCGCCTCGTCCACGAGAAACGGCGCGTTGCTCCAGCGGCGTACGAAATCGTCATCGAAACGCGCGCCGGTCAACAGCAAACGAGAAAGCCCGAGCGCGAGCGCGTCGTCCGTGCCCGGTCTGATCCGTAGCCAGAGATCGGCGGCTTTGGCATGCGCCGTGGCGCGCGGGTCGACGACCAGCAGCGCGCGCCGCACCTGCTCAGTCTGGCCGTCGGCAATCCGCGAGGCCTCGGCGAGCCAGACGCTCGAGGGGTTGTGCCCCCAAAGGATATTCAGGCGCGCCTGGGCATAGTCGGCCACCGGCATGCCGCAGCCGAAGGTGAACTGGTGGGCCACGTCCTTGTGCCAGTTGCACAGCTCGGTGGCATAGATCGTGTTCGGGCTGCCATAGCGACGGATGAAGCGCTCGACCCAGTCGATGCTGTCCGACATCGGCGTGCCGCTGGGCGTGGTGACCGAAAACGCCACGCTTTCGGCGCCGTGGCGATCACGATAGCCGGCCAGCTTCTCCGCGATTTCCGCGAGCGCTTCGTCCCAGCCGATACGCTGCCAGCCCGGGTCGGCATCACCCTTGGGGCGGGTGCGTTTGAGCGGGTAGAGAATGCGTTCGCGGCTGTGGACCAGTTCCGGCGCGGCCCGGCCTTTGGCACAGGTCGCCTGGCCGGTGGGATGGTCCGGATCGGCCGTAACCGCGACCAGCCGATCGCCGTCGACGCTATTGAGCGTGCCGCAACGCGAGCGGCACAGCGTGCAAAAGCCCGGCACGTGGTGGGTCACGGCCGATATGTCCAGGAGGCGATCATGCTTGAACCCTACCGGCGCGGCTTCGAAACAATCTAATATGTATTTTCGAGGCCTTCGTATAGACAAAAGCTATAAATGAAATTCCAGCAGCTGCGCCATTTCCTGGCGGTCGTGGAAACGGGGTCATTGTCCGAGGCGGCCCAGCGCTGTCATATCTCGCAGCCCTCGATGTCGGCCTCGCTGCAGCGCCTGGAAGAGGATGTCGACAAGCAGTTGTTCATCCGCCATGCGCGCGGGCTCACGCCGACCGAAAGCGGGCGCCGCCTGCAGCAATACGCCACGCGCATTCTGCAGACGGTCGACGAAGCACGGCTGCATCTGGACGACGAACCCGCGGCCCTGGACGGCGAACTCACCGTCGGCGTGACCGAAACGATCTCGGCCTATCTGTTGCCGCGGCTTTTGCGCTGGCAGCAGACCATGCTGCCCGGCCTGGCCGTGACCTATATCGAAGACGATATCGCCGGCATGCAGCGCCGGGTGAAAAACGGCGAGCTCGATCTGGGGGTGATGGTCACCGACAACATCGCCCCCGATCACGCCTTGCGCTGCGACGTGCTGTTTTCTTCGCCGCGCCGGCTCTGGCTGAGCCCGGGCCATCCCTTGCTGCAGAAAGAGCGGATCACGCTGTCCGATGTGGCGGCCTATCCGTTCGTGCTGCTGGAAATGGACGAACACGTGAGCACCTGGTCGCGCTACTGGCGCCCCAGCCCGGTGCGCCCGAAGATCGTGTTCCAGAGCCACTCGATCGAAGCCGTGCGCAGCATGGTGGGCCGCAACGTGGGCGTGACGATCCTCTCGGACCTGGTGTTTCGCCCTTGGACGCTCGACGGCGAGCATCTGTCACGGCGCACCCTCGACGCCGACGTGCCCGGCATGGATATCGGCGTGATCCGGGTCGATGCCAGCGACAGCGCCCCGCTCCAAGCGTTCGTGGACATGCTCCACCACAACCTGCGGCGCGACGCGCTGCTCGAGCAGCAGCGCTAGGGCGTGTTGACGTCTCGTCCGAGCACCGCGTTGGAGACCGATCAGGTCAGGCAAGGCGCGAGCCGCGGGTCGTGGCGGGCCACGATCAAGGCACGCAACGCCGCATAGCGGCCATGGTCGATTTTTATGGGCTGCCCAACCCATCGCGACAAGCGCTGTTTTGCGGCAAAACAGCGCTTGTCGCGCACGCGTATGGAACCTCAACGCGACACGCCCTGGAACCCGGCATGCCTTCGACGAATTGTATGTTAGTACAGGCCTTCCCAGATCGTTGCCATGACCTGTAGTTTTCCTCGCAGGCCATCACCGTCAGCGGTAACAATATGGTCATGGCCATACTTATTAACCCGGCACCAAAACAGTTGAACTGCCAGCTATTTTCAACGCGCTCGGAAATAGAGGTCGGCGCATGCCTGTCCTTTATTTTCAAGCCCTTCGCGGCCGATGGCCGCGGCGAGCACGCTAGCGCATGTTCGCTTCATCAACCCGGCATGAAGGTATTTTCATGCCGGGTTAATAGCGCCAGCTTCAGCCGGCTATGCGAGTCGCTTATCAGTGATGACATTAAACAGCGCGGCCGGGGGCGAAATGCATGAATCAACCTGAACACATACGCGAAACCGCCGATCTGTTTCGTCATGTCAGCGCCGAGCGGGCGACGGCGTACCGCGCGGTGCTGGATGCGTTTGCCACGGCCAAGCGTCAGTTCCGGCTGCATCTGCGCCCCGACGAAGTGCGCAGCGAAGCGCACTGGCCGGACGCAAACACGCCAGCGTTGGAAGAGGTCCAGAGCTTGCTGGCCCAACTCGTGGAATGGGGCAATCTGCGGGGCCATGCCGATACCGCCCGGGTCGCAACCATCGAGGATTTCTATCGCGCGAAGTTTCTCTATCAGCTCTCGCGCGAGGGCGAGGCGGTGGAAACCGGGCTGGCGGCGTTCGCGCAGGCGTTGCAACGCCGCGCCGAACTACAAACGGTGGCCTTGGAGGATATTCAGACCCAGCTCGCCGCATTGGCCCGCCTGGCCGGCGAAGAGCCGTTCGACGACGCGCGCATTCACCAGACCCTGCGTGAGCTCGTCCATGTGTTCGAAGGCCTGGCCGATAACGCCGAGGATTTCATGGCCGGGCTGGCGCGTACGGTCGAGTTGCAGGCCGCCGATGCAGCCACCATCGTGGCCTACAAGGATCGACTGATCGATTATCTTGAGCGCTTCATCGGCGATCTGGTGGCGGCTTCCGGGCGCATTGCCGAAACCATTGCCGCGCTCGAACCGGCCGACGAGCTGCTGCGCCTGGCGGCGGCTCGTGAAGCCCGGGACGCCGCGCCCGGCGACGATCAGGCCAGCGAAGCGGCCATCGAACGCGCGCTGGCGGCCTGGCGCGAACGCTGGGCCGGCCTACACGGCTGGTTTCTACGCAGCGAATCCGGCCCGTCCCAGGCCCAGCGCCTGCGCGCACGGGCCCGCTCGGCGATCCCGCGGCTGTTGTCGGCCATCGCACGGGTCAACGAGCGCCGGACGGGGCGCAGTGACCGCACGGCTGATTACCGCGAATTGGCCCGCTGGTTTGCCGATACCGAAGACGAGGCCGATGCCCATCGCCTATGGCGCGCTGCGTTTGGCCTGGCCCCGGCGCGTCATCTGGTGCTCACGGTGGAAGAAGAGGTCGCGGCCACCACGCCCTGGGTCGCCTCGCCCGCGATCGCCATCGAGCCGACGCTGCGCGAACGCGGGCGACTGCCCAGCGCCGGCGGCGCGCCCAAGATGCGCGACCGGTCGGCCGAAAAAGCCTGGCTGGCCGAAAAGATCGCCGCCGAGGATGCGCAACTCGCCGCGGCTCGCCAGCGTCTGGCGACCGACCGGATCACGCGCCTGTCCGAAATCGGCCGGCTGGATCGGCATGCCTTCAAACTGTTTCTCAACGTGCTCGGCGAAGCGCTGGCGGCCATGCAGGAACCGGATGCGCGGATCGAACGGCTGACCTCGGACGGCAGCCTGGCTCTGACGCTGGAGCCTATCGACGAGGCGCCGATTGTGACGATCGAAACCGATGACGGCACTTTTGCCGGGCGCGATCACTGGATTCATGTGCGGGAAGTGGAATGAGCGTCTCGATGACGACTTCTGAGTCTCACATAGTGTCTGCCAAAAGGCACACAACGTGCTAGATTTTCCTGATGAAGCCCATATCATGGAGCCGAGAAAAGAACGCGCTTCTAAAAGCCGAACGAGGCGTTTCATTCGAAGACGCGATTTTTCATATCATGGCCGGCGACGTGCTCGACACGATCGATCACCCGAATCAAGCGCGTTATCCCCGCCAACAGATTCATGTGCTGGCGATCGAGGACTATGTCTATCTGGTCCCGTTCGTCGAGACGGAAGATGAGGTTTTTCTAAAAACGATCATTCCGAGCCGCAAGGCGACACGAACCTACCGAGGTGGCAGAAAATGAACCAGCTGGATCCTGAAGAAAAAGAGATTCTGGAGGCATTCGAGGGCGGCCAGACCCGGCGCGCCGAGGATGCGACGGCAACGAAGAAGCGCCATCAGGCCTACGCCGAGGCGTTATTCAAGAAGGACGCGCGAATCAATGTACGAATTGCCTCGAAAGACCTGCGCGGACTGCAGAAGAAAGCGCTGGCCGAAGGCATTCCGTATCAGACGCTGGTCGCCAGCATCCTGCATAAATACGTGGAAGGTCGCCTGCACGAGCGCGGCGATTGAAGACGCGGTGATGTCGGCAGGAAATCGAGCCGAACTGAGTACCTGATGGCCGAAGCTGCCGTCGTCGATGCCAAGACCCGCGAGATCGACGAGCAGCGTCAGCGCGCGCTGCGGGCATTGCTGGCCCGGCCTCTGATGACCGCGGACGATCGGGCGTTTTCGCTGGTGCGCGCACACGCCGATTATCTGCGGACCTGGTTCGCCCGCGAATGCGGTTGGGTGCTGCGCATCGAGCGTGGCCATGCGCGTCTGGCCAAACGCACAGCCGATGCGACTGACGCCACCCGCGGGGCGCGCGAATTCAACCGCAATCGCTATATCCTGCTGTGTCTGGCGCTGGCTGTGCTGGAACGCGAGGACGTCCAGATCACGCTGGCGCGGCTGGGCGAGCGGCTGATGGTCGAAGCGCTGGATGACCAACTCGTGGCCAGCGGCTTCGTCTTTGCGCTGGATCGCCAGAGTCAGCGCCGTGACCTGGTGGCGGTCTGCCGGTTGCTGCTGGAACTAGGAATCATCGCCCGGGTGGCCGGCGACGAGGCGGCTTATATCAACCAGTCAGGCGATGCGCTCTACGATATCCACCGGCCGATGCTGGCGGCCGTACTCGCCGGCGATCGCGGCCCGTCGGCCTTGGTGGATGCCCGCACCCTCGAAGCTCGGTTGGAAGCGCTTACCGCTGATAATCCGGCCGAAGGCGAGGACGCTCGGCGCACCGCGCTGCGCCATCGGCTGACGCGCCGGTTGCTGGATGACCCGTTGCTTTATCTCGACGATCTGGACGCCGACGAGCGCGAGTATTTCGTCAACCAGCGCGGGCCGATGGGCCGTCGGCTGGCCGAGGCCACGGGCTTGGTCGCCGAACACCGCGCCGAAGGCAGCGCCCTGGCCGATGCGCGCGGCGAGCTCACCGACGTTTCTCTGCCGCAGCAGGGCACCGACGCCCACGCGACGCTGCTGCTGGCCGAGTTTCTCGCCGAGCGTCTTCGATCCGGCCCAAACAATCATAAGGCCGGCCCGGTGCCGGAAGCCGAGATCCTGGCCTTCATGCGCGATGCCGCTCGTGAGCATCGTAAATACTGGCGCAAGGCGACCCAGGAGGCCGGCGCCGAGCGCGTGCTCGCCGCGGCCGCGCTGGATCGCCTGGAAGCGCTGCGCCTGATCCGCCGCGCCGAGCAGACGATTGAGCCGCTGCCCGCCATCTGTCGATTCCGACTCGGTGAAGCGCGCGTGACCACACAGACCGATTTATTGTCCGGCCTATGACCGATATCCAATCCGTGGCTGATGCGCCGCAGCCGACAACCGACCGCTGGCAGCCGCTGCGGCTGGGTCTGGTCGAGTTGTACCACTACGACGCCGAGGAATTCTGGTTCGAGGACGGTCATCTGCTGCTGCGCGGCAATAACGGCACCGGCAAATCCAAGGTGTTGTCGCTGACGCTGCCGTTTCTGCTGGACGCCAGCCTGTCCTCGGCGCGACTCGAGCCGGATGCCGACCCCGGCAAGCGCATGGAGTGGAACCTGCTCATGGGCGGCCGCTTCGATCGGCGTACCGGCTATGCCTGGATCGAGTTCGGCCGTCTCGGCAACGACGGCACGCCGTATTTCGTTACGCTCGGCTGCGGCCTGCGCGCCACCGCCGGCCGGTCCGGCGTGGATTCCTGGTTTTTCTGTACCGAGCAGCGCGTCGGCCACGAGCTGGCGCTGGTCACGGAACAACAGACCGTGCTCACCCGCGACCGTCTGATCGAGGCCATCGGCAGCCACAGCGTGTATGCCACGGCCCGCGATTATCGGCGCGCGGTCGACGAGCGTCTGTTCCAGCTCGGGCCGGAACGCTATCGCGCGCTCATCGATACGCTGATCCAGCTGCGCCAGCCGCAATTGTCCAAGCAGCCCAACGAGAACAATCTCTCGGCCGCGCTGTCGCAGGCGTTTCCGCCGATTCGGCGGGAAGTGCTGGAGGACGTGGCCGAGGCCATGACCCAGCTCGATGAATACCGCGACGAACTGGATGATTATTGCGCCATGGCCGCCGCGGTCGGCCAGTTCAATGCCACTTACGGCCGCTATGCACAAATCCTCGCGCGCCGACGCGCCCGCGATCTGCGCCAGGCCCAGACGGCGTTCGACAACGCCAGCGGCGAGGCCCGCCAGGCTCGAGAAGCGCTCGCCGCCGCCCAGGCCGCGCTCGAAGCCGGCCAGGAAGAGGTCGACACCACCGAGAACCGGTATGCGGAAACCGGCGGTCAGATCGAGGTCTTGAAGGACAGCCCGGAAATGCGCAGCGCCCGCGAACTGCATCGCGCGGGGAGTGCGGCCGAGGCCGCCGAGCGCCATGCCGTGGATGCCACACGCCACCACGAACAGGTACAACGCCGCCACGAAGAAGACCGGGCCGCGCTGGCCCGCCGCGAGCAGACCTGTCACGGCTCGCGCGACGCGCTGACGGCCGCTGTGGACGCCAGCGACGCCTGCGCCGACAAAACGGGTATTCTTGCCGCGCATCGACAAAGCTGGGGTGACACGCGCGACGCCGACGCGCTGGGCCAGTTGCCTGCGTCGCAGCAAGCCGAGATCGCCAGCGCGCAGAATCTCCTCGCGAGCCAGCGCGAAGGCCGGATCGCCCAGATCCGGCGCGATCTGGCCGCGGTCGATTCTGCCGGGCAGCAGCACGCCCAGGCCCAGCACGAACGCGATGCGCGATTGGCCGACAGCGAAGCCGCCGAGGGCGCCGTGAATGATGCCCGGCGTGCCCAGCAGGACGCGGGTACAAACCATATCGCCGATTGGCAGCAATTCGGCGAGCGCGTGACGACCACGCTAGGCACGGGGGCCGCGCGCGACTGGCCGGATGCCGACGATGCGCTGGCGGACTGGGTCAACAGCCTCGACGGCGAATCGCCGCTGGAACGCCATACCCAGGCTGTCGCGGAGCGTGAGCGCCAGCGTCTGGCCGAGCGCGCGAGCGAAACCAAGCAGCAGCGCGCCGCCATCCAGGCCGAGCGCGAACCGCTGCTCGAAGAGCAGGCCCGGCTGCGCGAAGGCGGCCAGCCGGCACCACCGGCGCCGGCCACCCGCGAAGCTGATCGCAGCGACCGCCCCGGCGCGCCGTTGTGGCGGCTGGTGGATTTCAAGCCGGGGATCGACGACGCCGCACGCGCCGGCGTCGAGGCCGCACTCCAGGCCTCTGGCGTGCTCGATGCCTGGGTCAGTCCGGCCGGCGAACTGCTGGCGCCGGATACCCGCGATCAGTGGCTGGTGGCGCGCGCGGCACAGCCCGACAATCTCGGCGCGCTGCTGGACGTCGTCATCGACGCCGACGACCCGGCGGCCGCCGAGGTCGATGCGCGCCACGTCGACACGATTCTGGCCGCCATCGCGGTGACTGACGAGGACGCCTCGGCCGCCGAGTTCTGGCTTGCCGGCGACGGGCGTTATCGCCTGGGCCCGACGCGCGGCGCCTGGGCCAAGCCGGCGGCCGAGTATATCGGCGGGGCCGCGCGCGAAGCCGCCCGTCGCCGGCGTCTGGCGGCCATCGAAACCGAGTTGGCCGCGCTGGCCGCGCGCGCCGAGCAAATCGCGGCCGAACTCGTGGCAATCGATCGCGAACGCGCCACGCTCAACACACTTATCGTCGAGCGTCCGAGCGCCGAGGCCCTGCGTTCGGCGCATGCCGGGCTTTCCGCCGCCGAGCGCAGCGCGGCCGGGGCGCGTGAGCGTCTGGCCGAGGCCGAAGACCGGCTGCAACGCGCTCGCAGTGCCTTTGATCGCGCTCGCGAAGCATTGCAGCTGGATGCCGACGATGCGCACTTGCCTGCCGAGCGCGAGGCGCTGGAGGCCGTGGCCGCCCATCTGGCGGAGTACAAGCTCGCGGTTCGCGATGCCGGGTCCGCGCTGCGCGAGCATGCCCGCGCGCTGACGGAGTTGCGCGAGCAGACCGAGCGCGAGCAGGCCAGCCACGCCGATCTCGAACACGCCGCCGCCCGCGCTCGCGAGGCCCGGCAGGCCGCCGAACAGGCCGCCGCACGCCATCGCGAGCTCAAGGAAACGGTGGGTGCGAGCGCCGAGGACGTGCTGGCCCGGCTGAACGCGCTGGAACGCGAGCGCCAGACGCTGGATGAGACCCTCAAGGCCGCACGTACCCGGCTCACCCAGGCCCACAAACAACTCGGTGGCGCCGAAAAGGCGGTCACCGATACTCAGAGCCAACTCGAAGCACGCCAGGGTGAGCGCGCCGATGCGGTGACGGCATTTCAGGCATTCGCCGAAACCGGCCTGTTGCGCGCGGCCGTCCCCGATCTCGAGCAGCCGGATACCGCCCACGACTGGACGATCGATCCGGCGCTGGCGGCCGCGCGCACCGCCGAGACCGCGCTGGCCGATGTCGCCGATAGCGATGCCGATTGGCAGCGGGTGCAAAACCGGATCGGGTCGGAGTTCACGGAGTTGCAGCGCGCGCTCTCGGCACGCGGTTATCACAGCTCCGGCGAGCCCACCGATCACGGTTTCGTGGTGCGGGTAACGTTCAACCAGCGCGTTGAAGCGCCGGACCGGCTGCAGGCCATGCTCGACCACGAGATTGCCGAGCGGCGTAATCTGCTGACCGCCAAGGAAAGCGAGATCATCGAAAATCATCTGCAGGCAGAAGTCGCCGCGCAGTTGCAGGGTCTGATGCGCGACGCCGATGCGCGGGTGCGCGCGATCAACGCTGAACTGGCCCAGCGCCCGACCTCGACCGGGGTCAAGTTCAAGCTGGTCTGGCAGCCGGTGGCCGACGACGACGGCGCGTTCACCAACTTGGCCGATGTGCGCGATCGGTTGCTCAACAAGATCAGCGACGCCTGGTCGGCCGAAGACCGGGCCGCGGTTGGCGCGTTCTTGCAGCAGCGCATCGCCGCCGAGCGCGAGCGCGATGACGGCGCGGCGCGCATCGATCAGCTGGCCCGCGCGCTGGATTATCGCGCCTGGCATCGTTTTCGCGTACGCCGTTGGCAGGACGGCCAGTGGAAACCGCTGTCCGGGCCGGCTTCCAGCGGTGAGCGCGCGCTGGGGCTGACCGTGCCGTTGTTCGCGGCTGCGGCCAGCCATTACGAGAGCGCCAGCGAGTATGCGCCCCGGCTGGTGCTGCTTGACGAAGCCTTCGCCGGCATCGACGACGGCGCCCGTGCCCATTGCATGGATCTGATCCGCGAGTTCGATCTGGATTTCGTGATGACCAGCGAGCGCGAGTGGGGCTGCTACGCGGCCCTGCCGGGGGTGGCGATCAGTCATCTGGTGCGTCGCGCCGATGTTGACGCCGTGTTCGTCTCGCGCTGGCGTTGGAACGGGCGAACGCGCGAGCGTGCCGAATCGCCGACGAACATCGCGTATGCCGGCGCCTGACCGGCAGCGGCTGAACCGCCTGATCGGCGGGGAGGCGCTGGCGGCACTGCGCCGCCGGCTGCGCAAGCGCTTTGCTGCCAGCCAAGCCCCGTCCGACGGCTTTACGCTGAGCAATCTGAACGCGGCCGAATCACGGGCGCTGGCCGGCTTGCTGGGCCGTACGCCGCGCCAACGTGCGTCCATGCGCCTGTCGCACACGGAACTCGACGGCGCGCTGGCGGACGCCGATCTGGCCGATGATCTGCGCGCCGCGCTCGAATGCCTGGACGGGCCGATCGCCGATACCGCTGCGGCACGTGCGCGCATATGCCGAGCCTGGGATCGGGTATGCAACCAAGCTACCGACCCGCGCTTGGCGCGGGTACTGACCGAGCCGGCTGGGCAGGGTCTGCTCAAAAGACTCGCCGGTCGCGACGTCGACGCTGCCGCGCGTCTCGTGGGCCAGACCGAGCGCGTGTTGGCGCGTCTGCCGGGCGCAGCCGTTGCGCGTGCCCGTCTGGCCGCGGATTCGCTGGGCGATGCCCATGCGCTGGATGCCGGGCGGCCGGTCGCCACGCTTGTTCGTCGGGCGCTCGCGGAAGGCGATGTGAGCCTGCGCCCGCGCGAGCTATGGGCCAGCCAGGGCGTGCTGGTCAACGAACTGGCCAAGCCGGTCGCCGTACTCAATCTGGCGGTTGACGGCGACGACCCGGGCACACGCCTCATCGCGATGGCGGCAGCAGCCGGGGAGCCGTTGCATCTATCGCTGCGGTTGCTCACCCGCCGCATGCCGGCGTGGCGGCCCGGGCAAGCTGTTTTTGTCTGCGAAAATCCGGAAGTGCTGGCGGCCGCGGCCGATGCGCTCGGCCCGAACTGCCCGCCCATGGTCAGCCTCGACGGCCAGCTCTCGGCGGCGCCGCGAACACTGCTCGACCAGCTCGCCATGGCCGGCGCACATTTTTACTACCACGGTGATTTCGATTGGCCGGGTATCCGCATCGGTAACCATGTCATCGCCCGCTATAACGGCACGCCGTGGTGCTACGCGGCACTCGACTATGTTCCCGGCGACCATGGCTCGCCGCTGGCGGGCGAACCGGTCGAAGCCCACTGGGACGCCGCGCTCGCCGCGCGTATGCAGGCCGCCGGCATGGCGGTTCATGAAGAAAGCCAGCTCGATGACTTGATTGCCGATCTTTCGCGTGCAGCATCATGAAGGACACTAAAAATTTTCCTGTTTTGATGGGGCCGGGATTGGCCAAGAGCGAGTTGCCAACGAATGTGGATCGGGACAAAAAAAACAAGATTTACCTTGCATCTGCGTCGATCTGCGTCGATCTTCGGATACAATGCCTTAAGAAAAGGGGAAAATGCTCTAGGGCGCGTGATAGCCTGCTGAACCCTAAAACTCACCGCATTCAGCGCTCATGGCATCCAGGAAAACGCTCAACGCCAACAACCTCGAAGCTTTGGGCGCACCGCGCCTCGCCGAACTGTTGCTGGAGATCATCGCGGGCGACGCCGTGGCCAAGCGGCATCTGCGGCTGGCGCTGGCCGATTCGGTCGGTCCGGCGGAACTCGCCCAGGAAGTCCGCAAGCGACTGACGACGATCGGTAAATCGCGCTCGTTCGTGGGCTGGGAGAAAAAAGGGGCGCTGATCAAGGATCTGGAAGCCCAGCTTGATGCGATCGTCGAGCGTATCGCGCCCGTCGATCCGGGGCTGGGGCTGGATCTGTTATGGCGATTCATGAGTCTGGCCCGCTCGATCTTCGAGCGCTGCGATGACAGCAGCGGCCGGATCGGCGATCTCTTTCACTATGCGCTCGGCAAGCTCGGCCCGATCGCGAAATCTGCGAACCCAGCGCCCGATAAACTGGCTGACCAGGCCTACGACGCGCTGGTCGCCAACGACTATGGCCAGTATGACGGCTTGATCGAGATTCTGGCGCCCGCGCTCGGTGAACACGGTTTGTCGCATCTGAAAGAGCGAATGATCGAGTTGTCCAACACGCGGGTGCAGCGGTCGCCTGAAGGCCAACGCGAAGTCATCGCCTACGGCATGGGCGGGCCGATCTACGCCGATGATATGGCCGAGCGCTCGCGCGTCATGACGGTACAACTTGCCTTGCAGGCCATTGCCGACGCCCAGGGCGATGTGGATGCCTTCATCGCGCAATACGATGAGACTACACGCCGCGTGCCCAAGATCGCCGCCGATATCGCCCAGCGCTTGATCGCGGCCGATCGCGCGCAAGATGCTCTGGACACGATCGAGGCTGCCGAGCATCGCCGGCGCGGGTGGCCGGATTTCGACTGGGAGGATGCGCGTATTGCGGCGCTTGAAGCCGTCGGCCGCAGTGAAGACGCTCAGGCGGCGCGTTGGTCCATCTTCGAACGTGCTTTATCCGCGTCACATCTCAAGGCTTATCTCAAGCACCTGGACGACGATCTCGACGCCGAAGAGCAAGCGCTCGACCAGGCCCGGCGTCATCCGGATGTGCTCCAGGCTTTGGCGTTTCTGAAAAACTGGCCCGATCTGGACCGGGCCGCGCGGTTCGTCATTGAGCGCGCGGACGAAATAGACGGCGATTTCTACGAAATCCTGTCGCCGGCGGCCGAAGCGTTGGCCAGCCGCAGCCCCTTGGCGGCCACGCTGCTGCTACGTGCCATGATCGACTTCACGCTCGTCAATGCCCGATCCAAGCGCTACAAGCACGCGGCCCGGCATCTCGAGGAATGCGCACGCCTGGCCTCTACGATCGACGATTACCAGGGGTTCGAGAC
This sequence comes from Salinisphaera orenii subsp. halophila YIM 95161, assembly GCF_003732545.1. Taxonomy (GTDB): domain Bacteria; phylum Pseudomonadota; class Gammaproteobacteria; order Nevskiales; family Salinisphaeraceae; genus Salinisphaera; species Salinisphaera orenii_A. The sequence goes on from NZ_AYKF01000088.1 coordinate 17,772, forward strand.
GCATGCCGACTACGATTCGCGTATCCGCGACAAGCATCGCCGCAAGACTTCATTCTATCGGCTGATTGAGTGAATGGACCGATGCTGGACGGCGGATTATTGTCCGTGTCGAGCCTCCAGCATCAAGCGTTTGCAGCTGCATGCTCCGCCGCCGCATGTCAGGCATGAACAGCGCATCGGCGGCGTCCAACTTGTGCAGTGTGCCGAGCCGCGACGCCGGCGCCTGTTGAAGGCCTGCTGTAGCCGTCGACGACGTGTTGTCCCCTTGGGCTCGAACAGCTGTCTGAAAACGGCCGAGATCGAGACGCTGGACCCGATCGGATACCAGGCGACCGTGGCCGCCTGACGTGTGCAACGAAGTCGGCCGCCGGCAGCGTCATGCTCGGCGAGATCGTGATCGCCGCGCACACGCTGGTGCTGAACTTCAGCTCCGTGCCGTTCATCCTGCCGCTGTCTCTCGGCATGGCGCTGACCGTGCAGGCAGGCCGGGTGCTGAGCCGGAGAAGGACACGCGCATCATCATGATCGTCACGATGCTCTCCTACTGGGGGCGTCGGCTTAGGCATGGGCAACCTGCTCGGCCGGCGGCTGGTGTGGATGTCGCAGCTGCGGCGCCTGTCGGCGTCCGGGCCGTAGGCGCCCGGCGCCCCGGCACGGGCGTTTCGTGACGCATGCCGGCACGCCCGTGGGGCGCGCGTCTTCGTCCACGACAACGACGGCCGGCCGGGCCGTGATGGGCCGCACGCCTAATACGCCGAACGGCCTGTGTTCGCGCTCCAACGCACAGCCCGGCCTCGAGACCACCGCAGCAAGCCAGTGCCCCGAGCGCCCGCATACGTGCGCGGCTTACAAACTTTCACAGCTCGATCGCTAAGGTAATCCGGGCGTTCTGACGACCTTGAACGAAACACCGACCGCGCACTCGCTCGGCGGACAGTCCGACGCCACGCTGTCGCGGCTCGGATGACTGGACCGGGCCTCCACACCGGCTGTCGATATAATTTACATAACTCAGCGGAGAACAACCCGAATGCCGACATAAAAATCAATATTTCTTAGCAAATTTAATCGTTTGCCCTGAGCGGCTCGGGTCTTGCTTATACCCGTGAGTCGGCGACCTGCCGAATCAGTGGAGGATGGGCCGTGCCACGTATACCAACGACTGCACTCGGGGCATCACGTCCCTTGCAGCCACTTCAGGCGGTGTCGCCCTTCGGGCCGGTTCACCCCGTGTTCCAAGACTTCCGTTAAGTCGTGATCCCTTAAGTCGAACTGACCGCTGCCGTACACGAAAGCGCGTCGGCACGGATCGAATCACCGCGGTTCCGTCGCAGGAACCAACGCCCGCTACCCTGTAAGGATAAGCATCATGCAACACGAGAACCTCCCGCCGCGCTCGGCGACCACCTTCGCTTCCGATATTGGCGGCGCACTGTCTACAGTGGCCCGGAAGCCGTTCATGGGACGCTTTTCGGGGCCTGCCGCGGTGGTGCTGACGATTGCGGCCACGGTCGCAACTTCGCCGGCGCTAGCCGCGACGATCGACCTCTACCCCGGCGACGTCTATTCAAACGTTCCGGCAGTTTCGGGCGTCAACGGCGACGGCACGCTCGGCAATGACTCCTGGCACGTAACCACCGGGCCGGCGAACGTCGACTTCTTCTATCTAGCCGATCCGCTGGGCATCTCCAACGCCGGGATCACCATCCGCGACATCTCGAGGGTAAGCTTCGACGTGAAGCACGATGGCGGCTATTCGGACCCGACGTTCTCGATGCAGATCGAAACCGACAGCCCCTACCATCCGGACGGCTTCCAGGCCATCGACTTTTTCCACAACATCCGGGACGACACCAACGTCGATGACAGCGCCGATTTCCAGGTCGGCGAGTGGAATACCTACGAATGGACCAAGACCGGCGACGCGCCGACCGGCCTCGAAGGCACGCTGCACCAGAACGAAAGCCCGGCCGGCTCGACCAACGGCGGCAACGGCCAAAACAACCCCTGGTACACGTTCGAGGAAACCCTCTACTGGGACGAGGTGTTTCAGAATGACGGCGACCCGACCAACGACGACTACTACAGCTGGCTGGACGATCCGATCGATGGCCTGAAGATCACCGCCCTCGATGGAGATGACATGGAGTTCGAAGGCTGGCTCGACAACTTCACGTTCACCTACGACACCGGCGACGGCAGCCAGCAGGCAGTCGCCAACTTCGCCGCCTATCCCGTCGACGTGGCGGAACCGGGTCCGCTGGGCATGGCGCTGTTCGGTATCGCCCTGCTCGGCATGGGCGTCGGTGCGCGTCACTACCGGGCCTGATCGCAGCCTCTAGCAAAGCGGTTCCGGCTAGCGCTGATGTGTTAGACACGGCATAGCTGCGAGTGCACCGATAATCCGGCTTCCATTGGATGGGAGCCGGATTTTTATTGTGTGCAGCATCGCGCAACGTCAATTAAAACCATGGGGCCTGATGCGCGATGCAAGACTCGCCCCAACTCCCACAGGCGCAGCGGCGACGGCGCCTTCGAGGGCTTGGACGTCTACAGCTACTGGATCGGGCTGAGCGTGGCCGCCGCCCTGCTCGGCCAACGGCTGGTGTGGGTGTCGCAGCTTCGGCGGCTATCGGCAGCCGGGCCGTGACGAAATCGAGGCAGCAGATGCCGTGGGCCACTGCCCACCCCGCCACCGGCCCCGCAAGACATGGTCCGGCAAAGGCCTCTTGTCCACGTCGATACGGGCCAGCGCTATGGCGCGACAGTCGTTTGCGCGCCGCCGTGGTGCACGGCGGCCTCCGGAATGAGGCGAGCGCCCCGGTACGGCGCGGGGCGCCCCAGCGCGCGCCGCTGCCGGCTCGCGGCCGATGCGTTCACCAAACTCATCGTCGCTTCGGATTTTTCAGCGTTCCCATCAACACTTGCCGCCGGGGCGCGGCCGTAAGAGCGGCCGATACGGCGGCGCACGGAGGCTTCGGCGCCCGTATGGCGCAACTATTGCTAGACCCTCTGCGCCTTATTCCATCTCCTTTCTGGGGGACAATCATGGATCGATCACCTTGGTCACCGCGTGGCCGTGATTTTTCTGGCGTCGGCGGCAACGTTCGGCGGCTGACGCTCGCCGCGCTCGCGGCGCTCGCCCTGACCGCCTGCGATGACGACTCATCGGTCTCCGTCGACACTGACGACGATACGGCGAGCCCGACGTTCTCGTTGACGGAGACGACCATCCCCGAGATCCATGCGGCGCTCGAATCAGGCAGCACGAGCTGCCGCGCCCTGGTGGCGGACTATCTCGAGCGCATCGAGGTCTACGACCAGAGCACCACCGTAAACACCATGATCACGATCAACCCGGCGGCGCTCGAGCGCGCCGAGGCGATCGATGCACGGATCGCGGCCGGGGACGCGCTCGGCGAACTGTACTGCGTGCCGGTCATCGTCAAGGACCTCTACGACACCGCCGACATGCCGACCAGCGGCGGCGTGCTTGCGCTGGCCGAGTCGGTGCCGCCGGACGACGCCCACGTGGTGGCCGAACTCCGCGACGCGGACGCCATCATGCTCGGCAAGTCGAACATGGACGAATTCGCCTTTCACGCCGGCCATACCCTGAGTTCGGTCACCGGCCAGACGCGCAACGCCTATGACGTCAGCCGCACGACGGCCGGTTCCAGCGGCGGCACGGCCTCCGCCGTCGCCGCCAACTTCGGCGCGGTCGGGGTCGGCAGCGATACCGGCAATTCCATTCGCGGCCCGTCGTCGCATCTCGCGCTCGTCGGCCTGCGCAGCACCATGGGGCTGATCAGCCGCGACGGCGTCATCCCGCTGAACTTCGACCGCGACATGACGGGCGCAATGACCCGTACGGTGGGGGACACGGCGCGCATGCTCAACGTGATCGCCGGCTACGATTCGGCCGACCCCATCACCACGCTGAGCGAGGACAACATTCCGGACGACTACACCGACGCCCTGCAGGCCGACGGCCTGGAAGGGGCGCGCTTCGGCGTGTTCCGCCGGCTCATCGACGACACCGCGGACCCGGAGGTCGAAGCACTGTTCGAGCAGGCGATCGCCGACCTGCGCGCCGCCGGCGCGACAATCGTCGACCCGTTCGATGTCGACGGTTATCAGGACGCCCTGCGCGGCGCCGAAAGCTGCCGCCGCTTCCGCTACGATCTCGACAACTATCTGGCCTCGCTCGGGCCCGACGCGCCAGTGCAGTCGCTGCAGGAGATCGTAGACAGTGGCGAATTCGCCGAGGCCCACGGCGAGCAGCTGCGCGGCAATCTCGAGGTGACCGAAACGCCCGCCGAACAGGGCTGTGCGGGCGAACCCGGCAACATCCGCGACAACCCGGGCCGCCAGGCGTTTCGGGACACCATGGTCAGCGCCATGGAAGCGGCCGACCTGGACGGGCTGATCTATCCGACCTGGGACAATCCGCCGCAGCCCATCATCACCGACGACCCGGAAACCCGTGACGACCTGCCAGCCAACACCGGCGACAACAGCCAGGGCCTGGCGCCCGCCTCCGGCCAGCCGGCCATCACCGTCCCCATGGGCTTCACCGGCTCGGGACTGCCTACCGGCCTGCAGATCTTCGGCTATCCGTTCGCCGAGGCGGACCTCATCAAGTACGCCTACGCCTACGAGCAGGCGACACAACATCGCCATCCGCCCACGCTGTTCCCGGCGCTTTAGTAACAACGCAACCGGGCAGCAACCGTCGAGCCGCCATCCGCAGGGGTGGCGGCTCGATCGGCTCGGCCCGAAAAGACGGTCGAGCGTGGTATTCGGCGGGCAGAAACGCCCGCCTGGCAGGGCTCCTCCAACGCCGCCACAGCCCGCGGCGGTATCGCCGATACCATGGGCCGCGCCATCGCGGCGCGATTCACCGCGCAACCCGAGACCGATAGCCACGCGGCAACCGTGCCCACCTCGTGAAAAGATCCGGGAGACGCCATCCGGACGCGCACCAACGTGCCCGCGACACCGCCCCGGCGGACCACCCGTTTCGGCCGCCTCAGCCGGCCGCCGACCGCACCGCGCCGAAGTCCTTCGCCAGCTGGGTGCGCACCAGCGCGGCGACCAGGCGGGGGAACTCGCGCGGCTCGACCAGGCCGGCGAGATGCTCGACCTCGGTGGGCAGCCCCAGTTTCTCGGCGGCCTTGAGTGCGGCCTTGTCGGCGAAGGGATGGAACTCCGGCCATGCGGCCTGGACCTCGCGCAGGAAGATGCCGGCACCGGTCTCGCCGATGCCGTGGAACTGCTTCAGGGCCTTGCGCGCGGCGCGCAGGTCGCCGTCCGCCTCGTCGCGCAGCCGTCGCAGGTCGCCGCGGTATTCGGACAGCAGCCGGTCGTTGAGCCGCTCCAGCTGGGTGGCGGTCTTTTCATCCACGCGGGCATAGCCGGCGCGGTTGAACACCGCCGCGCGCTCGGCCCAGCTGCTGCGGCGCAGCTTGTCGGGCGTGGTCCAGTCGGCCGTGCCCAAGGCCTGCGCGCCGCGCATGGCCAGATCGGCCTGTACCGGCGCGCTCGTCAGCAGCGACAGACACAGCAGTCGGAACAACGGCGAGGGCGTGTTGCGCTGCAGCCGGACGCCGAGCTCCGCGGCGAAGGTGCGGCCGTGCCGCCGTAGCGCGGCCTGCGCGATATCCTGTTGCCGGGCCATGCGGGCTCCACGGTTGATGTTCTGCCCGCATTGTCGGGGCCGCATCCGCCACGGGCCCATCCGTAGGATTCCGGGTACGCGGGGGCCTTTTCACCACCTGCGATAGCCGGACGCCCGCGCCATGGAAGCGCCCCGCGCCGCGCGGTTTGCGGCGCCACACGCTGCCGGCCGGCTCCGCCGCATCGCTCAGCATGCGGCATATGGCAGGCCTCGAGCGGGCTCAGCGATATCCCCAAATGCGGCGGATATCGAAGCTCCGCGCCGACAACGCGAGGCGGCGGACGACGCAGCCCGCAGTGCGTCAGCGTTCGGGCCCGGACCGGGCGGGTGCGACCGCCCACGGCGGGTCGCTGCGCAGCAGCGCCGCGAGATCCTCGGCCGGCACGGGGGCGGAGAACAGATAGCCCTGGGCCTGATCGCAGCCGCGGGCGGCCAGTTCGGCGAGCTGGGCCTCGGTCTCCACGCCTTCGGCCACGACATCCAGATTCAGGCTGTGGGCCATGCGGATGGTGGCGTCCACGATCGCGGCGGTACTCGCGTCCACGGCGATATCGCGCACGAACGAGCGATCGATCTTGATGACATCGAGGGGGAAACGCCGCAGGTAACTCAGGCTCGAATAGCCCGTGCCGAAGTCGTCCAGCGCCAGGCGCACGCCCAGTGCCTTGAGCGCGGCCAGCGTACGCACCGCGCCCTCGGCATCATCCATGAGCATGCTTTCGGTCAGCTCGAGCGTGAGGCGCTGCGGCGCGACATCGGCGGCGTGGAGCATCGTCTCGACCCGGCGAACGAAGTCCGGCCGCAGGAATTCGCGCGCCGAGATGTTGACGCTGATCTGGGCCAGCCTCGGCTCCCCGGCCAGCCAGCCGCGGGTCGTCGCCAGCGCGGTCTCCAGCGCCCAGGCGCCCATGGGCACGATGCGCCCGGTCTGCTCGGCGATCGGGATGAAACGGTCGGGCGGCACCACGCCGTGGCCCGGCCGGCGCCAGCGCATGAGGGCCTCGGCGCCGACGATCCGGCCCGAGGCCAGATCCACCTGCGGCTGATAGCACAGAAAGAGCTCGTCGCGCTCGATCGCGTGGTGCAGCGCGGATTCCAGTGCCAGCCGCTCGGGGTCGCGATCGTCCGGACCCCGCCGGTACACCTCAGCCATGTTGCCGCCGCGCGCCTTGGCGCCGTGCAGCGCCGCGGAGGCCTTCTTCAGCAGCAGGCCATCGTCGGTATTGCCAGCGGCAGTATGGCGCGCACAGCCGATGCTGCAGGTCAGATGAATCTCCTGGCCTTCGACCGTGATCGCCCGCCCCAGGACCTCGGCCACCGCCGTGGCCGCGGCCGCCGCATCCACGTCGCCGTCGAGCAGTACGGCGAACTCGTCACCACCCACGCGAGCGACCCGGCCCCGGTCGCCGGCCCAGTCCATCAGACGATGCGTGGCCTCGCACAGCACCGTATCGCCCGCGCCGTGGCCCAGCGACAGGTTGATCAGGTTGAAGCGGTCCAGGTCGATCAGCAGCACGATGACGACTTGATCGGCCCCGGCTTGCTCCATCGCCTCCGCCAGGCGCGCCTGCAGCAGGTGCCGATTGGGCAGACCGGTGATCTCGTCGTGCGTGGCCAGATACTCGATACGCTGCTCGGCGACCCGGCGCTCGGTCAGATCGCTGGCCGCGGGGACCAGGTATTCAACCTCGCCGCTCGCCCCGTAGAGCGGCTCCAGCGAAAAATCGAGCAGCAGCACGCGGCCGTCGCGATCCTGCATCGCGGCCTCGAAACGCGAGCGCTTGCCGTCACGGCCATCGCGGATCGCGGCGCGCAGCTGGCGCCGCGACACCTCGGAGAACCGCCACCAGGGCGTGGTCTCGAACGGCTGGCCCAGCACGTCCTCGGGCCGCGCATCGATGGCATCGAGCGCCGCCCGGTTGACGTCGATCAACACCCCGTCGACATCCAGCAGCCCGGCGAACACCGACCGCGGCAGCCGGTCGATCACGGCCCGCAGCTGCGGCAGATCGAGCGGCTTCGACTCCTCGGCCCGCGCCGACCCGCCCTGTCCTCCGGCTCCGCTCATGACGCCTCCCGCGTATCGTCCGGGGCCCTCAGGCCCCCAGCGGCATCGGCCCGCCGCCGGTCGCGGCGCTGCCCCCAAAGCCTTCGAAACACCTTGAAGTGCCGGCCGTGCGAGCGCAACAAGCCAGCGCCATATTCAAATTATCGGCGCTTATCGGGAATTCATGAGTTACAGACGAGCGGCGACGCAGGCGGCAGGCTATGCGGATTGCCGAGTCCCTCAGAGTGCTTCAACTCTGGCCAGAACCACGCTTCAAACGGCTCACTGGGACGATTACAGATTAAGCAAACTCTAGCTGGTTTGACCTCGAAATCGGCGCCACATAAAAGAATGCACTGCGCAAGACCCGACCCCATCACCGCGAGCTGGCGCGGCGGTTAATCGTTAGCGCCGAGAAAGCCGCTTTCGGCGCGATTGCGGCCCAGATTCTTGGCCCGATACAGCGCCTTGTCAGCCGCGTCGATCGGTTCTCGTGTCGACGGCGCGCGCCGCTTGCCGCGGCTTTCGAACTGACTGTACCCGATGCTCATGGTAACGACTTCGAGTGCATCGGGGCGATAGCGGTGCTCGATCGCCAGCGCCTCTACGGCAGCGCGCAGCCGCTCGACCGCTTCCTTGATATAACCGTGGTTGGCTTGCGGCAGAAGAATGATGAACTCCTCGCCGCCATAGCGGGCCACGAGATCGAAATCGCTGCGTGTGGAATCCCGCAGCGCCGCGCCAATCGCATACAGCGTTTCATCGCCTCGCAAATGACCGTAATGGTCGTTATAGAGCTTGAAATAGTCGATATCGCATAGCACGACGCCGACCAAGGTGTCCGGTTTTTCAGACCACCGCGCGAGAAACGCCTCCACGGCTCGACGATTGGGCAACTGGGTAAGCACATCGGTCGCACTCAGTTGTGCAAGTTCCAGGTTCGAATCCGTCAGGCTTTCTTCGACGGCGTCGATCTGCTGGCGAAAAAGCACCATAAACGCCGTTATCAACGCGACCGCACCAACCGTACTGAAACCGAAAACCAGCGTGAGAATAACCTCTGGCACCGCCAACGGTGGTGTGGCATGGCCGAAGTTCTGATCGCATATCCAGAACAGTAGCGCGTTGCCCCCTGCCAGCAGGGCAAGCGCTCGAGCGCGCGCACGCTCGAACAACAGCGGCAGAATGCTGATGAGGGTGAAATAGAACAGATGGACGCCCAGGTCGCGGCCGATGTACCAGGTCACCATCGCGAGCTGCGCCATCACTACGACCACAATGAAATTACGGGCGGAATCATGACGCCGGCGATAGTTCGCCCATAGCGTCCATAGGTACCCCGCCATGATCGCCAAATTGCTGGCGAAAACCGGCGCATAGTAAGACAGCGACGTCAGGCCATAGAACAGCTGATAAGGCACGGTCGTAACCGCGCCAAACAGGCCCAGCTGATTGACGAGCATGATGCGCCTGCGCAAGGCCGGTTCCGTATTTTGCGCACCCAACCTCCAGAGTTTGGCCAACCATCTCAGCATGTCGTCCGGGCCAGGCGTCCTTTAATTGATTCGTGTTTCCGGCACGGCCGTCGGCCGCAAGCTACACGTCATAGCCCCAATCCAACACGCCGGCATGCATCCTGTGACCCAACCCATGACCGTACAGCTGATCGTGTCCTATCGGCCAGCGCGCTCACAAATTGATGACAGCATCCCATGCTGGCTCAACCGAACATGCTCACCAGAGCACGCTCTTGATCGGGGCGACCTCAGTTGGTGCCGGTCGACCGATCGCCTTTATGAGATCGAGCTCGATCAACCTGCCCCGGCTGAAGAACCAGCGTGACACAAGAAAAAATCTTTCGTCATATCCGTGGGCGGCGTACTTAATTCCGGATTCCACGAAGCAATTAGCCCAAGGCCCTTAGCCCGTGCCACGAATTCCGTACACTGTCACCGGATTCCACAACATCTCCAACCCCATGAGCATGTTGAACGAAAACTACGGCCCGCTGCCCTTCGTTGCCAGCAACGAGCTCAGCGTGTTCTCGATCCTCGATACCGGCACAGGCACGGTGAAAAGCTATGTCTTCGATCCGTCGGATCTCGACGGTGAAGTCGCGCTGTTCGACGAGTTCTCACTGGCGAACTAGCAAGGCCCCATTTTAGTCATTGGCTCGCAGCGACCTCTCGCGAGCAAGCAAAAAACAAAACAGGACGAACGGTTGGCGGCGCGGCTCGAGCATCGCGCTTGCCGCGCCGCCTGCGCCTACGCTCAGATATCCGGGCGGCGTTGGTGCCAATCCGTTGCCGCCTCGTAGGCCGCCCCCAGACGCAACACCGTGGATTCGTCGAAGGGACGACCGATCGCCTGGAAACCGATCGGCAAGCCGTTTTCGGTGAAACCGCAGGGCACGCTCATGGCCGGCAGGCCGGTGACGTTACCGGGCAGCGAGAAGCGCGTGTAGGCGGAGATGAGCGGCTCTTCGCTGCCGTCCGGCCAGGTGATGGATTCGGTGCCGGCGGTGACGGCGGTCGCAGCGACGGAGGGCGCGACGATGACGTCTACCTTGTCGTAGAGCTTGCGGAATTCCTGCTGTAGCAGATTGCGTACGCGCTGGGCACGGATATAGGTGGTGGCGGGCACGAACTCGCCGGCTTCGAGCATGACGCGCACGTCGTCGTTATAGAGATGGGCGCTGTCGCGCAGCATCTGACGGTGGTAGTCGCTGGCTTCCGGCAACAGGATCGCGAACTCGACGGCGACGATCTGTTCCGGCATGGGCAGCGCGACGTCCACCAGTTCGGCGCCGAGTGATTCCAGCTGTTCGTAGGCCTTGCGGACGGCGGCTTCCACTTCTGCGTCCAGCTGGTCGAAGAAGTAGTTGGTGGGCACGCCGACGCGCAGGCCCTTGATGCCGTCGCGCAGGCCGGCCGAGTAATCCGGTACCGGTTCGTCCACCGAGCCGGGATCGCGCGGGTCGTAACCGGCGAGTACCTGCAGGCAGGTGGCGGCGTCCTCGACGGTGCGCGTGAGCGGCCCGGCGTGGTCCAGCCCCCAGGACAGCGAGGTGATGCCCGCGCGGCTGACGCGCCCGAAGGTGGGCTTGAGGCCGACCGTGCCGCACAGGCCGGCGGGGATACGGATCGAGCCGCCGGTGTCCGAGCCCATCGCCATGAAGGCGCCGGCCGAGGCGACGGTAGCGCCGGAGCCGCCGCTGGAACCGCCGGGCGTGCGCTCGGTATCCCAGGGATTGCGCGTGGTGGGCGTGACGATGCCGTAGGCGAATTCGTGGGTATGGGTCTTGCCGAGAACGATGGCGCCGGCGGCCTTGAGCCGTTCGGCGGCGGCGCTGTCGGCATTCGGCGTCCAGTTTTCGCGCACGCGGGACGAGGCGGTGGTGGGCACGTCGGCCAGGTCGTAGAGATCCTTCAGCGCAACGGGCACGCCGTGCAGCGGGCCTTTCCATTGGCCGGCAGCGATTTCCTTTTCGGCTTGTTTAGCCGCGGCGCGGGCCTCGTCGGCCAGCACACGTACATAGGCGTTGAGTTTTGGTTCCGTGGCGTCGATACGGGCGAGGCAGGCGTCGACCGCGTCGACGGGCGAGATGTCGCCCGCCTTGATCTTCTGCCCGAGTTTGGTCGCCGACAGGGAGAGTATGTCGTTCATTTCTTTTCTCCCCAGCGGGCGTCGAAGGAATGCAGCGGCGCGGTTTCGTCGACTTCCACGTCGTAGAGCACGTCGAACTGCTGCAACAGACCGTCGAGCGCGGGCATTAGAACAGCGCGGCGCTCGGGCGAGAGATCGAGCCCCACGGACTCGCTGAGGGTGGTCAATCGGGCGTCGTCCAGAGGCGGTCGCGACATGCTTTTCTCCATCCGATGATTGTTGTTATGGCCATCGAACCTACTACGCGCGCCGGGGGCGGTAAACCGCGCCCGCAATCGTTTCGCCAGTGATACAAAACCGCGCGCCTGAAGTAAGCTGCTCGCACAAGAAAAACATGCTGGGGAGCTGGCTTTGAAACACGTCATCACCGTCTCGATGGGGCCGTCCGCGCAGGACTATTCGTTTAAAACCAAATTCCTGGGGAACGACTTCACCGTTACACGCCAGGGCGCGGACGGCGACGAGGATCGGGCCTGGGATCTGCTGCGCCGTGCGCAGGCCGACGCCGATGCGGTGGGCCTGGGGATGATTCGCGACCACTACGACGTGGGCACGCGGCGTTTCGTGCACAAGGACACGGACAAGCTGCTGAAGGTGGTGACACGGGTGCCGGCGACCACAGGCGCGGATCTGCGCCGCATGCTGCAGGTGCGCGCGGTGCGCCATGTGCAGAAGACCCTGGGCAACTATTTCAACAACGCGCTGGTGCTGTTCCTGTCGGGCACGGTGAACTACGACATCGCGGTGGAGATGTCGCAGTACACGCCCAACCTGAGTTTTGCCGACGCGGTGTTGAAGACGGGCACGCCGGCCCTGTTGACGTCGTTGTCGCAGCTGGAGCTGTTCGCGACCGGCAGCACTATGGCCAACGGCATCTGGGCGGCCCGCAAGCTGGGCGCGGCGTTGCCCAAGCTGCCGAAGGTCAAGCAGCGCTTTCTGGCCAGGGAGATGGCCAAATCGCATGTGATCGTTGGCGCGATCGAGGATATCCGCGCCTTCGCCGGCGACGGCAATCTCAAGCGCAAGACGCTGCTCAGCTCGGCCATCGACGAAGAAAGCCTGGCCTGGCTGAAGGAACAGGAAGTCAATCTCGCGATCGATATCTGCCCGCAGCCGTTCAAGGAAGTGGTCGGCATCAATGTGATCGAGGCGATGATTCTCGCCGCGACCGGGCTCGAACCGCAGGACCTTTCGGACGACGACCTGGCCGAGATCATCGACGAGCTCAAGCTCACCCCGCAGCTGCTGCACCCGACCGGGCAGTTTCGCAACGTGCGTCGCTTTGCCTTCATCATCCATCCGCTCAGCCAGGAAGCCATCCGGATGGGTTTTCCGCTGCTGCCGAAATCCACGCCCAAGCGCGTGATGGACCAGATCGAGAAGGCCGCCGCCATGGTGCCGCCCATGGTGTACTGCAAGATGACCAACATCGTCTCGCCGACCGGCTCCGAAGCGGAGGGCTGGCTGATTTCGGTGGGCGGCACGCCGAAGGAAATGCTCGCCCGCAGCCCGGAATTTACCTATCGCCGGCTGCTCGCCGCGGCGGACAAGGCACAGAAGATGGGCGCGCAGATCATCGGCCTCGGCGCGTTCACGAAAGTGGTCGGCGACGCGGGCGTGACCGTGGCCCGACGCGCGAACCTGCCGGTGACCACCGGCAACAGCTATTCGGCGTCCGGCGCGCTCTGGGCCGCGGCGGACGCGATGCGCCGCATGGGCCTGGTGGAAGCGCCGAAAGACGGCCGCGTACAGGCCAAGACCATGGTGATCGGCGCCACCGGCTCGATCGGATCGGTGAGCGCGCGCCTGCTGGCGATGGCGTTCGACGAGGTGTATCTCGCCGGCCGCGACCAGAAGAAACTCGAGGCGCTGAAGGCCTCCATCCTCAAGGAAACGCCGGACGCCAAGGTGGTCGCGGCGGCCGACTACGAGGGGCATCTGGCCGAGATGGACATGATCGTCACCTCGACCTCGGGTGCGGGCAAGAAGGTGTTGGACATTACAAAGGTGAAGCCCGGCTGCGTGATCACCGACGTGGCCCGCCCGCTCGACCTGCCGCCCGAGGAATGCGCCAAGCGCCCGGACGTGCTGGTGATCGAATCCGGCGAAATCGACCTGCCCTCCAGGGTGCAGGGCCTGCGTGACATCACCCTGCCGGAAAACATCGTCTACGCCTGTCTGGCGGAGACCATCGTGCTGGCGCTGGAAGGTCGATTCGAGGTGTTCACGGTCGGGCGCGATACCGAGTGGCGCAAGGTCAAGGAGATTTACAAACTCGGCCTCAAGCACGGCATGAAGCTGGCCTCGATCTCCGGCGTGAACGGCGTCTACACCGACGAGGACATCGCCAAGGTGGTCGAACTCGCACGCGAACGACGCAAGACCTGGCAGACCGGCTAGGCGCCGACACGCCGCTGGCCTCACCGCTCGGGCAAGGCCGCCGCTGCTCGGTGCGGGCTAGTGCCAGAGCTTGTCGCGCGAGGCTTCGGCTTTCTTTGGAGACTAAACGTGTCTGACGCTTTTTACTTCGCCAATACTTGGGAGCCTAAACTTCATCGGTCGCGCCCGATGCACGACACAAAACCCAGTGCCGCACTACCTGGCCCTTCCGTTACTCCGCGTCGTAGTCTCTAGGGAAAGACTTTCCGCGCTCGCGTTGATATTGGAAATTCGGTATGACCCAGCCGTCACCATTCCGATAAATGACAAAGATCCAGCTCAGCGGCAAATTCTCCGTTTTCTTCAGATAAACGAATCGGATCAACGAGTCGCCAACCACTTTCTTGCCCAGATACTCGTCGCCAATCTGTTCTCCGACCACAGTCTTGGCTTTTTGGCGAAAATCAATTGAAAAGTAAATCGTGTCTGACCCCTTTTACCCCGCTGGGCTATCGAACGCCGCTGGCAGTGAAAGGATCGCATCAAGCTGTGGCTTGATTTACTTGTCCGTGGGAGTCGGGCTAGCTCAGATAGACCCCGCTATTCCACTTATTCCTTCCATCCTCGTCGACCAACCATCATTGGCAGTTACTTCGCGCGAGAGACTGCGCCTTACCGAGGCATGCCAGTTGTCATGCGCAGTGACAATAATTTCTATTGCAGATATTTGATCAACATCCTGTATTTTTGGATCCACGTGTCATCCGGTGGAGTAGCGTATGTCAAATCCGTTTTGCTTTTGCAATATTCTGCCACCAGCCCTTCGATATCCGGATTCCGACTTATCCCTGCCATAGGGTCTCCTTGTATAGCTATTAACAATCTATCGTAATCATCTATATTCGAATCGGAATAAGGGTAATATTTCTCGGCTTCTCGAATCAGTGCCTGGGCATCATTTTCCATCAATAACTTTCGGCAAGATCCTGCGGTTTTCACACCGTTCTTTAGGTCGAGATATTTTTTATTCGCCTCGTCGTACCGTTCCTCCGCGCTAGCAAGATTCTCATGATATTTTTTTATAACTGAAGGATAACGAGCACACCCGACCTTGACAGCTTGTTTCTGCGCTCTCGTAAACGATGACAGCTCTTCGGCACTTATCCTAGTGAGAGTCATGCAGGAAAGCTTGATCGGTGCTACGGGATGAGCTAAGTATGCTGAAGCGATTTCGTCATTGCTAGTGAGAAGCGCTCGCAGCATTCCGCTATATTTGAGAGCCTGCCCACCTTCTATAAAGAGTAGCGCCGTTTCTGTATCCTTATTTTGTAGCGCTTCGTAGTAGCTATCGGCACTCCATTCGACACCGCGGTTAGCCAATTCCTTACGAGGGTTTTCGCTAGTTTCCTTTTTCAGCTTGGCAACTTTCCGGTCTATATTACTGAGCGTCTTGTTCATTAGGCCCAGATCCTGCTGAAAGTCTCTGGCAACAGGCGCCTTCGCTGCAATAATTCCGTAGCGTTCAAACGTTTGGGTGTGATGCTGAACCAAATACAGCACGCTCGATAGCACAAAAAGCAAGCCGAAAAGAACACTTGCAGTCTTTATCGATTCGGACCACAGCCTAGTTACGAGACTCGCGCCCGCCAACAATATCAACGCGATAGCCGAAATACCCGCCAGATATGCAGAGAACGGTGCGATTGGCTGGCAGATATCCGAGACCGTGCTTGCTGCCGCCGCGATTCCAAAAATTTTCGTTAGTCTAAAATAAAAATTTTTTTTGCTCGATTCTAACCCCATATATTTGCCTATAAATTTAAAAAATCGTATATCTATAAATCTTTCCCGCCATTACAGTTTTTTATCTCGAGCCCGGTTTGGCGATCGAGCAACGAGAAAAGGATCATGAGAAATGGCGAGAAACATTTAGCTCATTTACTTATCGGTCGCTTGTGCGCGGTGTGATCCTTTGCGATGAGCACCGCGCGCAGGACATTCGGATTACACTCAGACAGCGGCTGAGCTCGAACTGCCAAATGCCATGGTTGTGCCTGCGCGGCTGCGTAGAACCGACTCTGTGAATTTTGCTGTCTACTTACCGCTATAGCATTAGTTGTGATCTCACAGCGCTTGCTCGGCCGCCCTATCATTCGTCCTTCAATAGACGCATTTGCCGGCACCTCGATCAGGGCCTCCAGTCGGTTTTCTTCCTGGTTCACCGTCCAGTCTTCAGGGGTGATTAAACGCACGTAGCTATTACCGCCCACCCCGGCATCGCCGGCTTCGATTTGGCGCTTGAGCAGCGCGGGGTTCATTGCGAGCGCAACCGTGGCGCTGAGCAACAACGTGAGCGCAGCAGAGTATCTGGCAAGCGTAGCGGTGTGTGTCGGCACCAGCGCTATCCCCCGTTATGAAAACAGGCCACGCGCGGCGACCTGTCTAACCCCTTGCCTGGACTATGCCAGCTAGGCCCGGGCATCGGAAGCGCTGGCTTCGCGGTCGGCGCGGACCTTGAACGCTGCGCCTGCCATGACGAGCGCGGCGCCGATGATTACGAGCCAACCCCAGGACAGGCTCATGAACTGGACTGGCGAGAGGTTGGCCGGGTCGTCGTTTGTCTTCGCGCCGACGTAGATCACCAGCAGAAAACAGACGAACAGCAGATTCAGCAGGCTGGCGAGCACGGCGACAATGGGCCTTTGCCAGTAGAAGCCGGCGGCCGCCGGCGCGGTGATCGCGAGCACGATGTAGGCCTGGACCTCGTTGCTGGACATCAGGCTAAGCGATGTCTGGGGTGTCGAGAGAATGGGCATGAAGACAGCGAAGGCCATGGCGGCGCAGGCGGCCAGACCGGTGATTTGTAGTTTTGTCATGACAGGATCCTTGATTGTTTGGATGGCAACGCGAGCGATCAGGAATCAGCCGGCCAGCTCGCGAGGAGCGTGTCGTCGCTCACACGCTGGCGATCGCCGACGGCATAGGCCTTGGCAGAGGTGATGCGGCCCTTGAGTTCCTTGACCGTGTTGTTGCCATAGCCCACTTGCGTGGTGCCGGCCGACAGCACCTTGATGGTGTAGACGATGACCACGCTGCGATCGATTCGGCCGGAACGGCTGGTGCGGCTTTCGATCATGGTCTGGGCGTCTTCCCGCGCGACGGGCAGGCCGTCGATATCCACGGCGTCGGCGATGGTCAGCGCATAGCCGGCCTGCGAGGTCCAGCTGTTCGGGTTGTAGAGCCGGCGGCCGAGCGAAATGGGGTAGTAGGCGCCCTCTTCGATCGGGTCGAACGCGAACTGCTGTTTGTCGAAATCGTATTCACCGAACGAGGCGCCGGTGCGGATACGGAATACGATTTCCTCGGGCCAGGCATCGACCGCGGCCTCGACTTTGGCGGCCGCATCTTCGAGCACGCCTTGCAGCGAGAATTCGTTATTGCGGTTCTGGGTATAGCGATTCCAGAAGAACGCCTTGGCCAGTTCGGTCTTGTTCGCCGCGTAGTCGTAGTCCGACTGCTGCTTGAGCCAAGTGAGATAGAACATGGGTTCTTCGAAGGCGTAGGTGCCGTCGTCGTTGGGCGTTGGGCTGGGCACGGCGGCGGTGAGCGGTGCGCTGCACAGACACAGCAGGGCAGCGGCCATGAGATGGCGGTAGGTCATGGAAGACTCCTGAATAGAGGATCACGCGGCGCGGATTGCGACGCGGTTTGATGGGGTTCGCGGCTGCGTTTACTTGCGCTCGAGCATGAATTCAGTCGGTTGATTGGCGAATTCCTGCTGGACGCGTGCTGTGCCCGTGGCTTCCCACTTGAGTTGGTCTGACGGCTCGATGTAAGTGAACTTCATACCGCTGCCGTTCGTCTTGTTCCAGGCGACCAGGGCGCCGTTTTCGATGTGGAGGAACAGATCGTTACTTGGGTCGCCATCATTGTTGAAGTCGACCCGGAAATTGTCATTGTTGCGCTCGATGGTCACGACACTGGTGTCGTTCGGATCAACGCTCTGCCATGTGTCGACGTACACGGCGCCAGGCTCGCTGCTGCAGGCCGTGACCGCGACCAGGAGCACGGCCGAGACGCCGGCAAGCACGGGGTGAAAAAGACTGGATGGGTTCATGGTTCTGACCTCGTTGGTATGGGTGACGCCGCCCGACCGGCGAACCGGTGGAGCGGCGAGGTCAGATTGCACAAACAGCCGGGATTCAAGCTGTCGGCTGCCTTGCGCGTAGCTTTCGGTTAGCTTTCGTTATTCAGGAACAATAAGTTACGAGCGCTAACGCGCGCGGTTCGTGGCCCGAAAATCAGCCGACGACCCGCATAAAAAGGCGCTCACGCGCCGGATTGCTCATCGAGTTGCTCGCTTATCGCCTGTATTTGAGCCCGCTGCGAATCGGTCAGGACGCCGTTGTCCCAGGCGATCCGCAGCGCTTTCGCGTACGGCGCAGCGTCGGCGGCCCGATCCAGCGCGATCAGGCAGCGCGTTGCCTCGATCGCGATCGCGCTATCCACGGTGCTGTATTGCTGAGTGAGCGTCGGTAAGTTAAGCGTGCCTTCGAGCCGTGGGGCCTCGGTGTCGCAGTGGCCCCCTTCGCGCGCGGCGCGTGCGCGCGGAGCAATAAGGGCGCGGCTCCACCAGGTGCTGTAGTGGTACGGGAGTTCGCGGGTGATCGCCAGCGCGTCCTGAAACGTTGTGTAGGCCTCGTCCCAGCGTTCGAGTGCGATCAGCGCATGACCACGGCCGGCCAGCGCACCGGCGACCGCGGTGCTGCTGCCGGCGAAGACCGGCGTCATCTGTTCGAGCAGATCATCGAAGACCGCAAGCCGATCCTCTGCGGGCAGCGTTTCGGCGGCGTGGGTGAGATAGCGCAGTCTCGCCGTCAAGCGCGTGGGTGCCGGATACTTCAGTTCGGCGGTCTCCAGCTCGTCGAGAATCGATTGCGCAGTGTCGCGATTACCGGCGGCGGCTTCGACAGCGACTAATCCGGCCTTGTAGTCCGGCGTGTCCGGCGCAGCCGTCAGCGCTGCTTCGATCCGTTGCCGCGCTCGGTCGTAATCGCCTTCTGCATAGGCCCGGAGCCCGTCGGCATAAGCCACGCCGGCCCGACTCGTCGGTTCCGAATAAGACTGGTTGCCGGACACGACGCGGCTGAGCCAGTCGGCGGTAATGTTGGGCGTGCCGAACAGGTGATAACGCAGCGTGCTGAGCGCGCCGACGGGCGCTGCGGGTTCGCCAGCCGGCGCGTCATCGCCTACGGGCGGATTTATGGGCGCGGGGCCTGACGTGTTCGCCTGCGATTTCGCCCATGGCCGCGGCGCCTCGCGACTGTCGAACACGTGCATCAACCCTAGCCCGGCGCCGGCGATTGCAATCACCCCAATGATGGCAGCCGCGGTATAGCCGATCGTTCGTCCGCTCTGATCTTTTTCGGTCAGAGTGGACGATGACGCAACCAGATGCTCGTCATCGTCCAGACGTCTCACTCGTTTTAGCTGGTAAGTGCTATGTCCTTTTTCGCCGGATTCGAGGCATTCGCTATCTGCGCCCAGCGCTTTGCGAGCCTTCCTGATCGCGCCGTAAAGAGTATCGGGCGCGACGGCGCCGTTCGACCAAATCGCATGCGCCAGTTCTTCGTGCTTCGCCCAATGATCATCGCGGCTGAGTAGATAAGCCAGAACCTGCGCCGCACGGGGCGGACATTTATCGCTTGAATCTTTCGCCATAAGCGTGCGCCGCCGCGCGTCAAAAATGGCGTGGTCGCCGATTTGCCATCGGCCTTCCAGTTTCCGCCAGTCGACCGTGCAGGCTTTTGCTGTTTTGGTTTTGTCCATGTCGTCCCCCGAGTTAACCGCCGGCCTGCCCGAAGTCTTCGCCCATCGACGGCCGCGTCTATTTTTCCGCGCATAGTTCTAGCGTATTTCGCTGGTTTTGCCACGGCTCCCCGGGCGGATCCTGATGTTTTCGTTCTCGAAACCGTCGCGTTTGCGCGAACCGCCGAGACTGGTTACAACGGCTCGGCCCACCACAGCGCCCTCGTTCGTTTAACCGGATTGAACCCTGATGCGTATCCGCGTGCTTTCCGATTTACATCTGGAATTCTTTGATGATCCGGCTGCGGCCGGCATCCGTGACGATGTCGACTGCGACGTGGTGGTGTTGGCGGGTGATATCGCGCAGGGGCTGGACGGCCTGGAATGGGCGGCGGATACCTTTATGTCGCGCCAGATGATCTACGTGATGGGCAACCACGAGTATTACGACCACGATCTGCAATATCTCCTGGGTCAGGCCCGAAAGGACGCGCCGCGGCTGGGTATTCATCTGCTGGAAAACGATGAAGTCCGCCTGTGGGGCGTACGGTTTCTGGGTTGCACGCTGTGGTCCGGCTTCGACAGCCCGCGGCATTCCTGGCGGGAGGTGACCGATCATGCGCATATCGCGTTGGCCGATTTCAGCCATATCGGCAACGGCGACAAGGCGTTCACGCCGCTGGCGATGACCATGGAACACGACGCCAGCCGCGTGTGGCTTGAAACCATGCTCGATCCCGCGCTCCCATCCGTGGTGGTCACGCATTTCTCGCCGGCGCGCGTGGGTTTGAACCCGCGCTTTGATGGCGGCGACGTGCTCACGCCCTATTTCCACAACCATCTATCGGATCTCCTGGGTGCTGCGGTACCGCTTTGGATTCATGGCCATCATCACCACTCGTTCGACGAAACCGTATCCGGCCGTGACGGGCAGACTCGGATCGTGAGCAACCAGCGCGGATATGCCGACGAGACGACCGGTTTTTGCGCCGATTTCGTGGTGGAAATCGGATGACTGAACCGAACATTATCGTCTTGGGCGATACGCACGGCGACCATGCCCACGTGATTGATCTGGCGCGCACGCATCGCCCGGATGCCATGATCCATGTCGGCGATTTTGATCTGGACGTGCCATTTGCAGATGCTTTCGCGGCAGTGCTCGAGATCTGCCCGCTGTATTTCGTGGCCGGCAATCACGACTTCGACAACGCGGATTATTACGATCACCTGTTTCAGAACACCGCCGAATTGAATCTGCACGGGCGAGTGATCGATGTACACGGGCTGAAGGTTGCCGGGCTCGGCGGCAATTTCCAGTCACGAATCTGGTATCCGCCGGATATTGAGCCCCGCGTAAAGAACCGGCGCGAATTCCTTCGGATATGCGGCAAGGGAAACTGGTGGCGCGGCGGGCTGCCGCTCAAGCGCCGGGGTGCGATCTGGCCCGACGAAGTCGATAATCTGGCAACGAAACGTGCCGATCTACTGATTACCCACGAAGCGCCGGGCTGTCATCGCTACGGCTTCGAGGCGCTGACGGAACTCGCACACGGCCTGGGTGCGCAAGCGCTGTATCACGGCCACGTTCACGTACAGTACGATCACGACACGGATGATTGCGGTTTGACGGTCCACGGCATCGCGCTCGGCGCGGCGGTGGATCTCGACGGCACGATTCTGCACTGGGGGCCGCGGTCTCAACGGCCATATTGAGCGGCTCGCGAAAGTCAGTATTGGAGACTCAGGCCATCCCCCTCAAGCCGGTCGATTCCGACGAGTAACAGGGTCGAGTCTTTCATCGCGTGCAAATTCCCGGAACTGCCCCTCACTTTCGCGCTGTAACCGCGAAACGTCAGGCTCTCGAAGGGTTGACCGTGGCGGCGGGGTGCCGTTTTGATCAGTTTGTCTTATCGCGGTTGCCTGACGATTCGATCCACGACGCCGGACACGGCGACGCGTACGCACAAGAGGGCTCGCTCACAGACCGACCCGCGTCACAGCAAAAAGCCCCGGTCGGCTGACCGGGGCTTCGTTGGTGATCACGCTCGTGTCGAACGGGTCAAATCGTCAGGCAGATCTTGCCGAAGTGCTGGTTGGTTTCCTGATAGCGAAACGCGTCGGCCAGCTCTTGCAGGGGGAAGGTTTTGTCGATGAGCGGCTCGATGTTGCTGGCCTCGATGGCGCGCACCATGTCCTGCTGCTGACGGCGATTGCCTACCAGCACGCCTTGGAGCCGAATCTGCTTGGCGAGCATCGGCATGAGCGAGACCTCGCCGGCCACGCCGCTCAACACGCCGATGACGGCGATATGCCCACGGACACGAACGGCCGTCATCGACTGTGCCAGCGTATCCGGGCCGCCGACCTCGATGACGTGATCGACACCGATACCGCCGGTGATATCACGCGCGGTCTGGCCCCAGTTCTTGTCCTGCTTGTAGTTGATCAGGTGATCCGCGCCCAGTGCGCCGAGTCGCTCGAGCTTGGCGTCGCTCGACGAGGTGGCGATGACCGTGGCCCCGCAGTGCTTGGCGAACTGGAGCGCAAAGATCGAGACCCCGCCCGTGCCTTGCACGAGCACGGTTTCGCCCGGCTTTAGCGCGCCGTCTTCCATAAGCGCACGCCAGGCCGTCAGGCCCGCGGTGGTGAGCGTGGCCGCCTGGACAGGCGTGTAATTCGATGGCGCCGGAGTGAACGCCTGGGCCGAGCGGGTGACGCGTTCGCAGGCATAGCCGTCGATGCCGTCGCCCGGCACGGTGTCGAAGCCTTCGACTTCGGTTTCGCCGTCGTACCAGGTGGTAAAGAACGTGCTGACGACGTGATCGCCCACGGCAAACTCGGTGACGCCCTCGCCGATGGCTTCGACTTCGCCGGCACCGTCGGCCATGGGCACGCGGTCTTCGCTCAGCGCGCCCCACAGGCCGGTGACCACGGCATAGTCGTGGAAATTGAGGGAGTTCGCCCGAAGACGCACGGTGATTTCGCCGGGCCCAGGCGCGGCCACATCCCGCTGTTCGAGGCGGACTTTGTCGTAGCCGCTACCGGCACCGACGACGATGGTTTGATTGGACATATCCAAGCTCCTTTAAACGATTCGTTATTTCGTTAAAAAACGAAATGTATGTCGAAAAGATATCAGAGATTGGCGCGGATGTCGTCCAACAATGTGTCGATGGCAGCTTCGTTGCGGCGATAGTAGGTCCACTTGCCAATGCGCGTGGCCTGTACGAGTTCGGCGCGCTGGAGAATCGCCAGATGGGTCGATGCCGTCGACGGCGACATGCCCGCCTTGGATTGGATATGGCTCACACAGACGCCAATACCCACCGGATCGCCGTGCGCCTGGGCCGGGAAATGCTCGGCCGGCGCGCGTAACCAGGCCATGATCTGCAAGCGAGTATCGCTGGCCAGCGCCTTGAGTTGATCGACCATCATGCGTTCACGATAACGGCTTCGTCGGGCGTTGTCGCCGAAAGTTCACGCAGCCATCTTGGTGGTGCGATCCGGCAAGTTGGTCACACACCCGCTGCTCGATGCGTATTCCTGGATCACCCAACGAGCGCTCGCCGCTAGTGCCAAAGCTTGTCGCGCGAGGCCTCGGCCGCTTGGAGACGTTCCAGATAGTCGTTCCAGTTCGCTTCGTAGGCATCGCCGAGCTCGCGCAGCTCTTCCCAGGAGAAGATGCCGGTGTTGTGGCCGTCGTCGAAGTGGAGCTGGATGGCGTAGTTGCCGACCGGTTCGATCTTGTCGACGCCGACGTCGCGCTTGCCGGTGACCAGTTCCATGGGGCCGCCGTGGCCGCGGACCTCGGCGGAGGGGCTGTAGACGCGCAGGTATTCCAGCGGCAGCTCGTAGCGGGCGCCGTCGGGGTATTCGACCTCGAGCACCCGGGATTTCTGGTGCAGTGTGATGTCGGTGGGTGCGTCCATGGCGGATGTCCTGTAGGCGAAAAAAAGCCGGGCCGCGATGGTATCGCGACCCGGCCCGAGCGTACCGACCTGTCGACTACAGAATATAGCGCGACAGGTCCTCGTCGGCAGCCAGGTCCTTGAGCTTGGAATCGACGTAGGCGGCGTCGATGGTCAGCGTCTCGCCGGTGCGGTCCGGGGCGTCGTAGGAGATCTCCTCCATGAGGCGCTCCATGACCGTGTGCAGGCGGCGGGCGCCGATGTTCTCGGTGCCCTCGTTGACCTTGAACGCCATCTCGGCGATGCGGTGCACGCCGTCCTCGGTGAAGCTCAGCGTGACGCCCTCGACGTTCATCAGCTCGCTGTACTGCTCGGTGAGCGAGCAGTGCGGCTCGGTGAGGATGCGCACGAAGTCCTCGGCCTTGAGCGCGTCCAGCTCGACCCGGATCGGCAGGCGGCCCTGCAGCTCGGGGATCAGGTCCGAGGGCTTGGCCACGTGGAACGCACCCGATGCGATGAACAGGATGTGATCGGTGCGGACCATGCCGTACTTGGTGGAGATGGTGGAGCCCTCCACCAGCGGCAGCAGGTCGCGCTGCACGCCCTCGCGGGAGACGTCGCCACCCGAGCCGCCTCCGGCGTCCGAGCGCTTGCAGACCTTGTCGATCTCGTCGAGGAAGACGATGCCGGAGTTCTCGACCTGCTCGATGGCCTGGGTCTTGATCTGCTCCTCGTCGACCAGCTTGGCGGCCTCTTCGTCGACGATCTGACGATAGGCGTCCTTGATGCGGATCTTCTTGCGCTGGGTCTTGCCGCCCTGCATGTTCTGGAACATGGACTGGAGCTGGTTGGTCATCTCCTCCATGCCCGGCGGCGCCATGATCTCCATGCTCTGCTGGTTCTGCTGGAGTTCGAGCTCGATCTCCTTGTCGTCGAGCTTGCCCTCGCGCAGGCGCTTGCGGAACGCCTGGCGCGTGGCACTCGACTCGCTGGCGCGCTGGTCGGACTCGGAGGCCTCCTCCCAGTTCTTGGGCCGCGGCAGCAGCGCGTCGAGGATGCGCTCCTCGGCGGCATCCTCGGCCTTGACCCGCACCTGGGCCTTGGCGGCCTCGCGGGTCATCTTCATGCCGACCTCGACCAGATCCTTGACGATCGAGTCGACTTCCTTGCCGACGTAGCCCACTTCCGTGAACTTGGTCGCCTCGACCTTGGTGAACGGCGCGTTGGCGAGCTTGGCCAGACGGCGCGCGATCTCGGTCTTGCCGACGCCCGTGGGGCCGATCATGAGGATGTTCTTCGGCGTGATCTCGCCGCGGATGGCCTCGTCGAGCTGCATCCGCCGCCAGCGGTTGCGCAGGGCGATCGCGACCGAGCGCTTGGCATCGGCCTGGCCGATGATGTGGCGGTCGAGCTCGGCGACGATCTCGCGCGGGGTCATCTCGTGGCGCGGCAGCATGGGCGCCTCGCGGCGCTCCTCGCCGGCGGATCCGGGGGCTGTATCAGGCATGGTCCAGCACCTCGACGGTGATGTGATGGTTGGTATAGATGCAGGTGTCGGCGGCGATGTGCATCGCCTTCTCGGCGATGGTGGGCGCATCCATGTCGGTGTTCTCGGCCAGCGCCCGGCCGGCGGCCTGGGCGTAGGCGCCGCCGGAGCCGATGGCCATGCAGGCGTGTTCGGGCTCCATGACGTCGCCGTTGCCGGAGATCATGAGCGTGGCGGTCTCGTCGGCCACCAGCAGCAGCGCCTCGAGCCGGCGCAGGGCGCGGTCGGTGCGCCAGTCCTTGGCCATTTCCACGGCGGCCTTCACGAGCTGACCGCTGTGCTCGCCGAGCTTGCCCTCGAAGCGCTCGAACAGCGTGAAGGCGTCGGCCGTGCCGCCGGCAAAGCCCGCGAGGACCCTGTCGTCGTAGAGGCGGCGCACCTTGCGGGCGTTGCCCTTGAACATGGTGTCGCCCATGGAGACCTGGCCGTCGCCGGCCACGGCGACGCGGCCGTTGTGGCGCACGGCGAGGATGGTGGTGCCGTCGAATTGTCGCAAAGCGTTCACCCGCGTTGACGTCGATGGAGCCGACTTGGGGCCGCGCGCGCAGCGATTCAAGCGAGACCGCCGCCGGCGCCGTTCGGCGGCGGTTCAGCCGGCCTCGGGATCGCCCCCGCCGGGGCCCGCCTCGGGCGCGCTGTCGGCCGCGTGCCGGGCGCGCGGATGGGCGGCGTCGTAGACCCGCGCCAGATGCGCGAAGTCCAGATGCGTGTAGACCTGCGTGGTGCTGATATGGGCGTGGCCGAGCAGTTCCTGCACGGCGCGCAGATCGCCGCTGGATTCCAGCAGATGGGTGGCGAAGGAGTGGCGCAGCTTGTGCGGATGCAGGTGCACCGGCAGGCCGTGGCGACGGGCCCAGAGGTCCATGCGCCGGGCGACGCTGGAACGCGACAGCCGCGTGCCGTGGACGGAGACGAACAGCGCCGTCTCATCGGCCGCCGCCCACCGCTCGCGCACGGGCAGCCAGCGCGCCAGGGCGGCCGCCGCGCGGCGGCCCACCGGCACCGCGCGCTGGCGTGCGCCCTTGCCGAGCACGCGGGCCTCGCGCCCGGCCAGGTCCACGTCGGCCGCGTCCAGGCCCACGGCCTCGGCCAGACGAATGCCGGCGGAGTAGAACAGCTCCAGCAGGGCGTGGTCGCGGATGTCGATGTCGGTTTCGGGGGTCACATCCAGCAGCGCGGCGAGGTCGTCCACGTCCGCCGTCTCCGGCAGCCGCGCCGGACGTTTGGGCGCGCGCACGTCGACCGCGGGATTGGCCACGGCGCGGCCTTCGCGCATCTGCCAGACATAGAAGCTGCGCAGAGCCGAGAGCAGGCGGGCGAGGCTGGCCGGCTGGATGCCCTGCCGGTGCCGATGGGCGAGCAGATCGCGCACGTCGGCGTCGGTCACGCGCGTCCAGTCGGGGACGCCGCTATCGACGAAACGCCGGGCGGCCACACCCAGATCGCGGGCATAGGCGTCGCGGGTGTGGGCCGAGGCGCGGCGCTCGTGGGCCAGGTGCTCGAGAAAACCGTCGAGGCCGGCGGCCATGGCCTCGGGCAGCGCGTCGTCGGCGGGCCGGTTCATGCTCGACGTCGCGGCCGCTTCGCCGGGCCGGCCGGGCGGGTCGTGGCCCACGGCGGGCACGGCGCGCCTACGGCAGGACGTCCGGGCCGAGCAGGCGCTGCAGCGAGGCGGTGACCAGCTCGCCCATCAATTCCAGAAACAGGGTGCCCACCTCGGGGACGAAGCGCTGCGGCCGCCGGCTGGCCAGCACCAGCGCGCCGTGCACGCCGCGGCTGCCCAGCGGAATCATGGCCGCACTGGCCAGGGCCGGCACGTCGTGGCTGTCGGTGGCGAACAGGGCCTCGGACTGGTCCGCCGACAGCGGCCCGCAGATGGGCTTGCCGCGGCGGAAGACGTTGGTCAGGGCGCGGTCGGCCTCGGCGTCGCTGCCCAGGGCGTGGATCTCGCCGTCGGCGTGGGCGGTCGTGCCCTCCAGGCCGATGTAGATGTGGTCCACGTCCAGGTGCTGCTGCATGCAGTAGTCCAGCTCGCGGACCATGGTCGCGGCGTCCTCGGCCTCGACCAGCACCTTGGCGAGCCGGTTCATCTGCACCACGCGCTGCTCGTTGGCGCGCGCGGTCTCGATGAGTTCGTTGAAACGCGACTGCAGCTGCCGGTTGTGGGTCCGCAGCACGCCCACCTGGCGTTCGATCAGGGAGACCGCGTTGCCGCTGTCATGGGCGACGTGCAGCGCCTCCAGCGCGGCCGGGTAGCGGTCGAAGAAGTCCGGATGCGCCTGCAGATAGGCGGCGATCTCGGCCTCGTCGAGCTGGGGCGTGGAGGTCTGCTTCTCGGCTTCGTTCATTGCGAAACATCTCTTGCGTTGCCTGACGCCGTCTGCGCCTCGACCCCGATGATGCGGTCGCCGGCGCGCGGTCCACCCTTCATCCAGACGATACCAGCTTGCCGTCGAACACGCGCTCCGCCGGGCCGGACAGAAACACGGGCTCGCCCGGCCCGGCCCAGTCGACGCGCGCCCGCCCGCCGGGCAGATCCACGGCCACGGTCGGGTCGAGATCGCCCGCGGCGATGCCGGCGACCACCGCCGCCGCGGCGCCGCTGCCGCAGGCCAGCGTCTCGCCGGCGCCGCGCTCGAACACCCGCAGCCGCACGTGGTCGCGGGCCAGCGGCTCGAGGAAGCCCACGTTGACGCGCTCGGGAAACGCCGGATGCGATTCCAGCGCCGGGCCGATGGTGTCGACCGCCGCGGTGTCGACGTCGGCCACCCGCAGCACCGCGTGCGGGTTGCCGATGGCCAGCGCCGCGAAGGTGACCCGGCTGCCGGCGACATCGTCGAGGCTGTAGCCGGGCGCGGCGTCGAAGCCGGCCAGCGGGATGCGCGCCGGGTCGAACTCGGGCACGCCCAGGGCGACGCGGTAGTGATGGTCGCCCAGCGCCTCGATGACCATGCGGCCGTCGCGGATGTCGACCGTGATGGTGTCCCGATCGGTGAGCCCGTTCTCGCGCACGAAACGCGCAAAGCAGCGCGCGCCGTTGCCGCACTGGCCGGACTCGCTGCCGTCGGCGTTGAGGATGCGATAGCCGAAGTCCGCGTCGGCGCTGCGCGGCGGCTCGACCAGCAGGATCTGGTCGCAGCCGATGCCGAACCGGCGATCGGCGATCCGCCGGGCCCGGGCCGTGTCCAGGTCGATCGGCGTGGCGGTGGCGTCGATCACGACGAAGTCGTTGCCGAGGCCGTGCATCTTGGTGAAGGCGAGTGTCATGCAGCGCCCGCGGCTATTCGGCGGTGGCCGAGTCGTCGGCCGCGCCCGCGGTCTCGTTCTCGCCCGCGGCGTCCTCGCCGGCCGGCTCTTCGTCGGCCTCGCCAGCGTTACCGTCCGCGTCGCCGTGATTCATGTCCTCGTGGTTCATGCCCGGCTCCGCGTCCGCATCGGTGGCGACGCCCGGCGCGTTGGCGCGCACGATCGCGGCCGCGGGCAGTTCCGCATCCTGGCTGCCACAGGACAGGATCAGCTCGACCTGGTCGCCGGCGGCGTAGGGCTGGCTGGGCGAGAACAGCATGACGTGGCGCCCGCCCGGCTCGAAGGCCACGCGCTCGCCGGCGGGCACCACGACCCGCTCCATCGGCTGCATGCTGGCCTGGCCGTCGTCGTTGACCACCGTTTCGTGAACTTCGGCGCGCTCGAACTGGGTGCTGCTCACGCCGTTGACGACGACCGTGTCGTCGCCGCTGTTGTCGAGCGTGAAATAGGCGCCCATGACGTCCATGCCCGACGGCGCTTCGCGCACCCAGGGATCGCCCACCTGGAGGCCGCCGCAGCCGGGTGCTTCGGACTGGCCGCAGGCCGACAGGCCCGCCGCCAGCAGGACGGCCACGCCGAGGCCCGCGGGCCGTTGGAAACGCTGCATCATCGCCCCTCCTGTACAAATGTTATATATTAACGCAAAGCAACCGCCAGGGAGGCCTTGCCGTGCGCCGCGCGTCATCCAGCAATTTTACCGGCAAACTCGACAAGACCGCAGTCGCGCTGTCCGGACTGTGCCTGGTGCATTGCCTGGCCCTGCCGCTGTTGATCGCGGTCTTTCCGGTGCTGGGCTTCACGGTGGTCGAGCACGAGACCTTCCATCAGCTGATTCTGATCGTGGTCATCCCCACCACGGCGATCGCGCTGGGCGTGGGCTGCCGGCGTCACCGCAGCCGTCTGGTGGCCGTGCTCGGCATCCTCGGCGTGCTGGCCCTGGTGGTCGCCGCCTTCGTGGTCCACGCCATGGGCACGGAGGCGCTGGAGCGCACGGTCACCGTCGCCGGCGGGCTGGTGCTGGCCGCCGCCCACGTGCGCAACTTCGTGCTCACGCGGGCCCTGCACGATCATCGCCACCATGCGGCGCAGCCGGCCCCGCCCGGCTGATACGCCGCCCATGCCATGCTGTACGCATCATGAGTGACACGTTTGGCCAAACCGTATTCGAGGCTCCCGGCCACGATCACGACGCCTGCATTCGCGGGGCGCTGGCCCGTGCGGACGCGCTCTGCGCCGAGCGCGGGCTGCGGCTGACCGCGATCCGGCGCCGGGTGCTCGAGCTGATCTGGGACAACCACCGGCCCACCAAGGCCTACGATCTGCTGAGCGCGATCAGCGCCGAACGCGGCAATGCCGCCCCGCCGACGGTCTATCGCGCGCTGGATTTCCTGCTGGAGGCCGGGCTGGTGCACAAGATCGAGTCGCTGAACGCCTTCGTCGGCTGCGATGCGGGCCACGAGCGCGGCCACCCCAAGTTCCTCATCTGCCGGCGGTGCGAACACGTCGCCGAGATCCCCGGCCCGGCGGTCGACAGCGCGATCGCCCGCGAGGCCGAGCGCAGCGGCTTCACCGTCGATCACGAGACCATCGAGATCGGCGGCATCTGCCGGCGCTGCGCCGCCGCCGACTGACCGATCGCTGTACGAAACAGCATTCCATCGTCATCGACTAAGGTGGCATAACGACCCGACGCACCGCACCGCTAGACTCGGATCAAAGCCGGCAGCCGCCGGCGATCGCCAGAACAAAAGCGACGATCTATGGTGCGGAGCAACGAGCGAGAACCGCGTCGAGCCGGCGCGGACGCGGGCCGATGAGCGATGCCATCCTGCAGGCCCGCGGGCTGACCAAGACGTTCGCCGGCTTCACCGCCGTCGAGAACGTCGACCTCGACGTCGTCCGCGGCAGCATCCACGCGCTGATCGGGCCCAACGGCGCGGGCAAGACCACGGTGTTCAACCTGCTCACCCGCTTCATCACACCGACCGCCGGTTCCATCGTCTACGACGGCACCGACATCACCCGCGCCAAGCCGACCGCGATCGCCCGTCAGGGGATGGTCCGCTCGTTCCAGATCTCGGCGATCTTCGGGCATCTGTCGGTGCTGGACAACGTCCGCGTCGCGCTGCAGCGCCATCAGGGCAAGGCCTATCACTTCTGGCGCTCGGAGAAGATGCTGGACTCGCTGACCGACCGCGCCATGGCGCTGCTGGACGAGGTCGGCCTGGCCGAGTTCGCCGACACCCTGGGGGTGGAACTGGCCTACGGCCGCAAGCGCGCGCTCGAGATCGCCACGACGCTGGCCCTGGACCCGCGCCTGATGCTGCTCGACGAGCCGACCCAGGGCATGAGCGCCGAGGACGTGGGCAAGGTGACCGAGCTCATCCGTCAGGTCGCCGCCGACCGCACGATCCTGATGGTCGAGCACAATCTGCAGGTGGTCTCGCGCCTGGCGGACACAATCACCGTGCTCAACCGCGGCGAGATCCTGGCCGAAGGGCCCTACGAGACGGTCTCGCGCGATCCGGCTGTCATGGAGGCCTACATGGGGACGGCCGATGCCTGAACTGCTCGCCATCGAGAATCTGCACGCCTGGTACGGCGAGTCGCACATCCTCCACGGCATCGAGCTGTCGGTCGCCGAGGGCGAGGTGATCACGCTGCTGGGCCGCAACGGCGCCGGCCGCACCACCACGCTGAAGTCGATTCTGGGCATGGTGGACAAGCGCACCGGCTCCATCCGGCTCAACGGCCGCGAGGTGATCAAGGAGCCGACGCACAAGATCGCCCGCATCGGCATGCTCGGCTACTGCCCCGAGGAACGCGGCATCTTCTCGCGCCTGACGGTGGACGAGAACCTGGCGCTGCCGCCGAGGCTGGGCGACAGCGGCATGAGCCGCGACGAGATCTACGCGATGTTCCCGAACCTGGCCGAGCGCCGGCGCAGCACGGGCACCCAGCTGTCCGGCGGCGAGCAGCAGATGCTGGCCATGGCGCGGGTGCTGCGCACCGGGGCCCGTGTCCTGCTGCTCGACGAAGTCACCGAAGGACTGGCGCCGGTCATCGTGCAGACCCTGGGCCAGACCATCCGCCAGATGCGCGACCGCGGGCTGACCATCGTGCTGGTCGAGCAGAACTTCCATTTCGCCGCGCCGCTGGCCGATCGCCACTACATCATCGAACACGGCGCGGTGGCCGAAGTCGTCGCCGCGCACGAGGCCGAGGATAAACGCGAACGCATCAACGCGTTCCTCAGCGTCTGATCGGACGCTCACAACACGAACGACAACCCACCGGGGGAGACCATGAACAAGCCATTTCTGACCGCAGTGTGCACGACCGGCGCGCTGATGTTCGGCGCCGCGCAGGCGGCCGACGGGCCGTCCGACGGCAGCGTCAAGATCGGCGTGCTCACCGACATGTCCGGCGTCTACGCCGCAATCGAGGGGCCGGGTTCGGTCATCGCTGCCGAGATGGCCATCGAGGACTTCGGCGGCGAAGTCCTCGGCAAGCCGATCGAACTGACCTCGGCCGACCATCAGGAAAAGGCCGACGTGGCCTCCTCGATCGCCCGCCGCTGGATCGACCGCGATAACGTCGACATGATCGTGGGCATGGTCAACTCCGCGGTGGGGCTGGCGGTCCAGGGCCTGGCCTCGGACAAGAAGACGATCACCATGAACACGGGCGCCGGCTCGCAGGAGCTCACCGAGAGCCAGTGCTCGAAGTACGGCATCCACTACGTCTACGACACCTACGCGCTGCCGGTGGGCACCGCCACGGCGATGGTCGAGAACGGCGGCAAGAAGTGGTTCTTCATCACCGCCGACTACACCTTCGGCCACTCGCTGCAGAAGAGCACCGCCCGCGTGGTGGAGAACCTGGGCGGCGAAGTCGTCGGCGAGGTCAACGCGCCGCTGGCCACCAGCGACTTCTCGTCCTATCTGCTGCAGGCCAGCAGCTCCGGGGCCGACGTGATCGCCCTGGCCAACGCCGGCAACGACACCGTCAACTCGATCAAGCAGGCGCATGAATTCGGCATCGTCGACCGCGGCCAGAAGCTGGCGGGCATGCTCGTGTTCCTGTCCGACGTCAAGGCGCTGGGTCTGGAGACCGCCCAGGGGCTGCAGTTCACCACCGCCTTCTACTGGGACCGCACCGAGGAATCCCGTGAGTGGTCGCAGCGCTTCCTGGAGAAGCACGACGAGATGCCGACGATGGTCGACGCCGGCGTGTATTCCTCGACGCTGGCCTATCTCAAGGCGGTCGAGGCCGCGGGCACCGACGAGGCCGACGCCGTGCGCGCCGAGCTGGGCGACATGAAGATCAACGACTTCTTCGTCAAGGACGGCTCGATCGAGCCCAACGGCCTGATGCCGCACGACATGTACCTGGTGCGCGTCAAGCAGCCCAGCGAGTCCGAGGGCCCGTGGGATCTGCTCGAGGTGGTGAGCACCATCCCGGCCGATCAGGCCTATATCGCCACCGAGGACAGCGCCTGCCCGCTGCTCGACGAATAACGGCCCGCACCGGAGCGAACGCGCGATGAGTCTCAACGCGATTCTGGCCCAGACGATGCTCGGGCTGAGCCAGGGCGTGTTCTACGCCATGCTCAGCCTGGGCCTCGCGATCATTTTCGGGCTGCTCAACGTCATCAACTTCGCCCACGGCGCGCTCTACATGCTGGGCGCGTTCGTGGCACTGATCGGCTATTCGTATCTGGGACCGTGGCTGGGCCAGCCCGACTGGCACATGGGCTTCTGGACCGCCCTGGTGGTCGCGCCGCTGCTGGTCGGCGGTCTCGGCATGCTCATCGAGCGCTTCCTGCTCCGGCGGCTGTACGACTTCGACCATATCTACGGCCTGCTGCTCACCTTCGGCATCGCGCTGATCCTGCAGGGCCTGTTCGCCAACTACTTCAACATCTCCGGCACCCCGTATCCGGGCCAGCCGGAGAGCCTGTCCGGGATCGTGAACCTCGGCTTCATGTACTTTCCCAAGTACCGGCTGTTCGCGATCCTGCTCTCGATCGTGGTCTGTTTCGCGACCTGGTTCGTGATCGAGCGCACCTCGCTGGGCGCGGTACTGCGGGCCGGCGTCGAGAACCCCAAACTGGTGGAGGCCTTCGGCATCAACGTGCCCCGCATGGTCACCCTCACCTTCGGCTTCGGGGTCGCGCTGGCCGCGCTCGCCGGCGTGCTGGCCGCGCCGATCTATTCCGTCAGCCCGCTGATGGGGGCGGATCTGATCATCACCGTGTTCGCGGTCGTGGTCATCGGCGGCATGGGCTCGATTCTCGGCGCCATCGTCACCGGGCTGATGCTCGGTCTGGTACAGGGGCTGACGCAGGCGCTGTACCCGCCGGCGGCCAACACGGTGATCTTCTTCATCATGGTCGTCGTCCTGCTGATCCGTCCCGCCGGCCTGTTCGGCAAGGTCGTCTGAAATGTCCGTCATGAACCGTGTCTTCTGGATCGTGCTAATCGTGGCGGGCCTGATCGCGCCACATTTCGTCTACCCCGTGTTCGCGATGAAGCTGCTCTGCTTCGCCCTGTTCGCCTGTGCCTTCAACCTGCTGCTGGGCTATGCCGGGCTGCTGTCGTTCGGGCATGCGGCGTTTTTCGGCGGTGCGGCCTACATCACCGGCCATGCGGTCAAGGTCTGGGGCCTGAGCCCCCTGCCGGGCATCCTGGTCGGCACCCTTTTCGCGATGGTGCTGGGGGCGATCTTCGGCAGCCTGGCGATCCGCCGCCAGGGCATCTATTTCGCGATGATCACGCTGGCGCTGGCCCAGATCATCTTCTTCCTCGCCCTCAAGCTGCCGTTCACCGGCGGCGAGAACGGGCTGCAGGGCGTGCCCCGCGGCACCCTGCTGGGCGTGGTCGATCTGAGCGATCCGATCGCGATGTACTACGTCGTGTTCGCGATCTTCATGATCGGCTTTCTCATCATCTACCGCACGGTGCACTCGCCGTTCGGCCAGATTCTCACCGCCATCCGCGAGAACGAACCCCGGGCCCGGTCGCTGGGCTACGACGTCGAGCGCTTCAAGCTGATCGCGTTCACGATCTCGGCCGCGCTCGCCGGCACCGCCGGCGCGACCAAGGCGCTGGTGTTCCAGTTCGCATCGCTCACGGACGTGCACTGGCAGATGTCCGGCGAGGTCGTGCTGATGACGCTGCTCGGCGGCATGGGCACGCTGTTCGGCCCCGTCGCCGGTGCGGTGACGATCGTGACGCTGCAGAACGAGCTCGCCGGCTTCGGATCCTGGGTTCAGGTCGCCATTGGCTCGATCTTCGTGGTCTGCGTGCTGCTGTTCCGCCGCGGTTTCGTGGGCGAGCTGGCGCGCCGTCTCGGCGCGAAATCGGCCTAGGCGCCGTCGAGCGCATCAACCGTCGCCCGCGCGGATTAACAGCGGGCGGCAGGCAGTCGCCGAGCCGGCGTTGAATGGCGCAGGCATGGCGCTGCCCAGCGGTGCGTACGCGTCATGGCGGGTTGCAGCCACGCCTTGAGCTGGGCAAAGCCGTAACACCGGGCCCGCCCCGACGCGGCTCACTGAAACGCCCGCCGCCGTGCACCGCGCCGCCCGCGGGCCGGCCGTTATCCCGCGACGTCACCCCCCGCGTTCGTTCCGGCATCCGCGTCGCCGCGCGCCGCATCGGCGCGACAGCGTCCGTGCCGTATCGGGGGCGTCGATTCCTGGGCTGGAGCCGCGGGCGCCCTCGACAGGGGCGCGACGCCGCCTGTCCGCGGCATTGGAACGGGAGCGCTGCGACAGCCGCTCGGCCACGGGGCTGGCGGCGCGCCGAGCCCGCGTCGCGCCCGAAGCGGCCGAAAAAAAGAGCCGCCCCGAAACCCCGACGGGGCGGCCAATCCGCCGCACAACAACGATTCAGTGCCGGGCTTCCGGCGGGCGCCGCCCCGCCGTCGGCTCAGGCCCGGAGTTCGGGAAAATCGCTCTCCGCGTACCCGTGCTCGCCGTGGTTGCGCTCAGCGGCGTGCGCGCGCAGCTCGACCCGGCGAATCTTGCCGGAAATGGTCTTGGGCAGTTCCGCGAACTCGAGCTCACGGATGCGCTGATAGGGCGCCATCCGCTCCCGGGAGAAGGCGAACAGCGCCTTCGCCGCCTCGCTGCCGGGTTCGTGGCCGCGGCGCAGGACGATGTAGGCCTTGGGCACCGACAGCTTCATCTCGTCCGGCGCCGGCACCACCGCGGCCTCGGCCACGGATTCGTGTTCGATGAGGATGGACTCCAGCTCGAACGGGCTGATGCGGTAGTCCGAACTCTTGAACACGTCGTCCGCGCGGCCGACGTACCAGTAGTAGCCGTCGGCATCGCGACGGGCGACGTCGCCGGTGCGGTAGTAGCCGTCGTGCAGGGCCTTGGCCATGCGTTCCGGGTCGTCGCGGTATTCCTGCATCAGCCCGAGCGGCCGGGTGTGGCGGACGTCGATCGCGATCTCGCCCTCGTCGTGCTCCTGATCGAAGGGATCGAGCAGCGCGATGCGATAGCCCGGCAGGGGCCGCCCCATGGAGCCCGGCTTCATCTCCTGGCCGGGCGAGTTGCCGATCTGGGCCGTGGTCTCGGTCTGGCCGTAGCCGTCGCGGATCGACAGCCCCCAGAGCCTGCCCACGCGGTCGATGACTTCCGGATTGAGCGGCTCGCCCGCGCCGACCAGGCTTTTCAGGCTCACGTCGTAGGCGGACAGGTCCTCCTGGATGAGCAACCGCCAGACGGTGGGCGGGGCGCACAGGCTGGTCACGCCCTTGTCGGCGATCACCTGCAGGGCCTCGGGCGCGGAAAAGCGGGGTGTGCGATAGACGAACACCGTGCAGCCGGCGTCCCAGGGCGCGAACAGGTTGGACCAGGCGTGCTTGGCCCAGCCGGGCGAACTGATGTTGAAGTGGATGTCGTCCGGCTGCAGGCCGAGCCAGTACATCGTCGACAGCGAACCCACGGGGTAACTCTGGTGGGTGTGCAGCACGAGCTTGGGCTGCGACGTGGTGCCCGAGGTGAAATAGAGCAGCAGCGGATCGGTCGCGCGGGTGACGCCTTCGGGCGTGAACCCGGTGTCTTCGGCATAGGCTTGCTCGAAGGCGGCCCATTCACCGACGGGCGCGCCGACGACGATCCGCGTCAGGCCGTCGGCCACCCCCTCGAACTTGGCCACGTGGGCCTCGGCGGCCACCACGTGCGTGACCCCGCCGCGGCCGAGCCGATCGCCCAGGTCCTTCTGCGAGAGCAGCGTGGTCGCCGGAATGACCACGGCACCGAGCTTGATCGTGGCCAGCATCGTCTCCCAAAGCTCGACGACGTTGTCGAGCATCAGCAGGATCGTGTCGCCGCGGGAGACGCCCTGGGCGCGCAGGAAGTTGGCGACCTGGTTGGACCGACGCCGCATGTCCTCGAAGCTGTAGCGCTCCTCGCTGCCATCGGCGTCGACCAGCCAGAGGGCGAGCCGATCGTTGTCGGCGGCGTAGTCGTCGAACCAGTCCAGCGCCCAGTTGAACGTGTCCAGCTTCGGCCATTCGAAGATCTCGTAGGCCTCGGTATAGTCTTCCCGCCGCTCCAGCAGCTGCTGCCGGACGGCCTTGAACGCGTCGACGGATGCCATCGTGGTGTCCTCCTGCGCGGGACGGCCGCCGGGGCGGCGCCCGCGTTGTTGTTGTGTCGGCGGTGCGAAGCCGCGCTAGGTCGTGCCCTGCCCCTTGAGCAGATTCATGATGCTGGAGAAATCGGCGCCGCCGTTGCCGGCCTGGCTGTGCATGGAATACAGGTTGCGCGCCATCGAGCCGAGCGGCGTGGACACGCCGTTGGCCACGCTGGAATCCATCGCCAGCCCGAGGTCCTTGAGCATGAGATCGACCCCGAAGCCGGGCTTGTAGCCGTTCGAGGCGGGGGCGTTGTCCATCACGCCGGGATAGGGGTTGTAGACGTTGAGCGTCCAGTTGCCGCCGGAGGCGTTCTTCATGATCTCGGAGACCACGGCCGGGTCCAGGCCGTTGGCCACGGCGAGGTTGAGCGCCTCCGAGGTGCCGGTCATGAGGATGCCCAGCAGCATGTTGTTGCACATCTTGGCGACCTGGCCGGCGCCGCCGGGCCCGGCGTGGAAATGCGCCTTGCCCATGACCTCGAACAGCGGCGTGGCGCGTTCCACACCCGCCGCCTCGCCGCCCACCATGAAGGTCAGCCCGCCGGCCTTGGCGCCGTTCACGCCACCCGAGACCGGCGCGTCGAGCATCGCGATGCCGCGCTCGCCGGCGGCTCCGGCCACCCGGCGCGCGGTCTCGGCGTCGATGGTGCTGCAGTCGATGAGCAGGGTGTCGGCATCGGCCGCCGCCAGCAGATCGCCCTCGCCCAGATAGAGCGACTCCACCTGCGGCCCGGCCGGGAGCATGGTGATGACGAACTCGGCCTCGGCCGCTGCGGCCGCCGCGCTCTCGGCCACCCGCGCGCCCCGGGCCGCGGCGTCGGCGGTGGCCTGTTCGGCGAGATCGAACACGGTCAGCGTATAGCCCGCCTCGATCAGATTGGCGGCCATCGGCGCCCCCATGTTGCCCAGGCCGATGAATCCGACGGTGGCGCTCATGGCAGTCTCCTCTCGCAGTGTATTGGTGGTTCAGCCCGGCCCGTCGGCCGACAGATCGGCCAGCGGGTGCGGGCCGCCATAGTCGTCGGGCAGCCGGAAGTGTGCGTCCACGTCGGCTTCGCGAACGTCCGCCAGCCGCGCCGGCGACCAGGCCGGCTGCTTGTCCTTGTCCACGAGCAGCGCACGGATGCCCTCGGCCAGATCCGGCCGCCGGCCACAGGCCACGGCCATGGCGTAGTCGCGCTGCAGTACGGTCTCGATGGCGGCGCG
This sequence comes from Salinisphaera orenii subsp. halophila YIM 95161, assembly GCF_003732545.1. Lineage (GTDB taxonomy): Bacteria > Pseudomonadota > Gammaproteobacteria > Nevskiales > Salinisphaeraceae > Salinisphaera > Salinisphaera orenii_A. The sequence goes on from NZ_AYKF01000088.1 coordinate 55,975, forward strand.
CGGATCGCCGGCGAGCTGGCGATGCACCACCGCCAGCGAGGTCGGCGAGGCGCCGGCGATCGCCCGGACACCGTGCTCGAAGAAGGCGTCCTGATTGGCGGCGGCCTGCAGGCCCTGGACGAACGCGGCCGCGTCGGCGGCATCGTCGAGCCCGGCGATGGTGGCCTGGCGCTCGAACAGCGGCGATTCGCGGCGCTCGGTCGCCGCCGTGTCGCCGTCCTCGAAGCGACGCAGCAGCTGGGCAAGACGGGCGTCGTCGGCGGCGCGTTCGCCGCTCCAGCGCAGCGTCGTCAGGGCCTCGAACACCGCCTCGCGATCGTCGCCGTCGAGCCGGAAGTCGGCCATGTTCAACCACAGCGCGTCGCCGGCGCGCATGGGCGTGGTCGTCATGCCCAGGAAACGCCCGATGCCGCCCGGCATGCGGCCCAGGAACCAGCTCGCACCGACGTCCGGGAACAGGCCGATGGTGACCTCGGGCATGGCGATGCGGCTGGCTTCGGTGACCACCCGGTGGCTGGCGCCGGCCATCAGGCCGAGGCCGCCGCCCATGACGATGCCATGGCCCCAGCACAGCACCGGCTTGGGGAACCGATGCACGCTGTGATCGAGCCGATACTCCGCCGCGAAGAAACCCTCCGCGTCGGCGCTGGGCGCCCCGTCGGCCGCCCGCAGCGCGGCGTGAATGCCGATGACGTCGCCGCCGGCGCAGAAGGCCTTCTCGCCGGCACCGTGCAGCACCACCGCGGCGACATCGTCGCGGCGGGCCCATTCGGCCAGCTTGGGCTGCAGGATCGCGATCATCGCCTGCGACAGGGAGTTCAGCGCCCGCTCGGCGTTGAGACAGGCGAAGGCCACCGTGTGGCCGTCGCCGGCGGGGCGCTCTTCGATGAGCACGGGTGCGTCGGTCGTCGTCATGACGGACGCGTCCAGACCGGATCGCGCTTGTCGAAGAACGCGCTCACGCCCTCGTTCGGATCGTTTGTCTCGAACAGGGCGGCGAAGGCTTCGCTCTCGCGGGCGTGGCCGGTCTCCAGCGCGCTCAGGCGCGTGCCGTCGATCAACCGCTTGGAGGCGGCCACGGCCCGCGGGCTCTGGCGCGCCGCGCGCTCGGTCAGCGCCATGGCGGCGTCGAAGGCGCCGCCGCGGGGCACTACCTCCTCGACCAGACGGATGCGCTGGGCGGTCTCGGCGTCGACGTGCTCGCCGCAGAGAATCATGCGCTTGGCCCAGCCCTCGCCCACCAGCCAGGGCAGCCGCTGGGTGCCGCCGCCGCAGGGCAGCAGGCCGACCCGCGCCTCCGGCAGGCCGAGCTGGGCGTGCTCCTCGCAGATGCGCACGTCGCAGGCGAGCGCGAATTCCAGCCCGGCGCCCAGGCAATAGCCGTTGATGGCGGCCACGGTCAGGCCGCGGAAACGGGCCACGCGGGCCACCGCCGCGGCCAGCAGCCGTGCCAGTTCGCGCGCGCCGGCACGATCGGCGTTGCGGAACATTTCCAGGTCGTCGCCGGCCGAAAAGTATTGATCACCGGCGCCGGTGATCACGATCGCGTCGATCGCACGATCCTGCTCGATACGGGCCAGCCGGCCCTCGAGCCCGGACAGCGCGGTCACGGACAGGGTGTTGGCCGGCGGATGGTCGAGCGTGAGAATCGCGATCCGGCCGCGCGTCTCGATGGTGGGTTCGCCGTTACTCATCGAAGTCGGTCTCCGTTGTCGTCCGCCAGTACGCGGCGGGCGATGATCAGTCGCATGATTTCGTTGGTCCCCTCGAGAATCTGGTGCACGCGCACGTCGCGCACGTGCCGCTCGAGCGGGTACTCGCGAATATAGCCGTAGCCGCCGTGGATCTGCAGCGCGGTGTTGCAGACATCGAAACAGCGGTCCGTGGCCAGGCGCTTGGCCATGGCGCAGAAGGCGGTCGCCTCGGGGTGGCCTTCGTCGAGCCTGGATGCCGCCAGCCACACCATCTGGCGGGCGGCGATCAGCTCGGTGGCCATGTCGGCGAGCTTGAACTGCAGCGCCTGGAAATCCGCGAGCCGGCGGCCGAACTGTTCGCGCTCGCCCAGATAGGCCCGCGCCGCGTCGAGCGCGGCCTGGGCGGTGCCGAGCGAGCAGGCGGCGATGTTGATGCGGCCGCCGTCCAGCCCCTTCATGGCGATGGCGAACCCCTCGCCTTCGGCCCCGAGCCGGTTGGCCGCAGGCACGCGCACACCGTCGAAGGTGATCGTGCGCGTGGCCTGGCTGTTCCAGCCCATCTTGGCTTCCTTGCGGCCGTAGCCGATGCCCTCGGCGTCGGCCGGCACCGCGAACGTACTGATGCCGCCTGCCCCGGCCTCGCCGGTGCGGGCCATGACCACCAGCAGATCGGTATCGCCCGCGCCGGAGATGAAGCATTTGCTGCCGGTGAGCACGTAGTCGTCGCCGTCGCGCACCGCCTTGGTCTTCAGGGCGGCCGCGTCGGAACCGGCACCCGGTTCGGTGAGGCAGTAGGAGGCGAGTTTCGTGCCCGCGGCGAGCTCGCCGCACCATAGATCGCGCACGTCATCGCCGCCGAAGGTGGCCACCATCCAGGTGGCCATGTTGTGGATGCTGATATAGGCCGCAGTGGAGGTGCAGCCGCCGGCCAGCGCCTCGAATATGAGGGCGCTGTCGAGCCGGGCCAGCCCGAGCCCGCCCTGGTCCTCCGGCGTGTAGAGGCCGCAGAAACCGAGCTCGCCGGCCCGGGCGATGACCTCGCGAGGGAAGATCGCCTCCGCATCCCAGCGCGCCGCCTCGGGGGCGAGCGCCTCGCGGGCGAAATCCTGCGCGGCCTCCTGCAGTGCGCGCTGGGTCTCGTCCAGGTCGAAGTTCATCGTGGACCGCCGCCGACGTCCGTCATTTCATGTTGATCGTCATGTTCGGGCCGTCCGGCACGTCGGTCTCCGGCCAGCGCGAGAGCACCGTCTTGGTCTCGGTGTAGAAACGCACCGCCTGCTTGCCGTAGGCGTGCAGATCGCCGAAGAAGGAATGCTTGGACCCCGTGAACGAGAAGAACGGCGCCGGCACCGGGATCGGCACGTTGATGCCGACCTGCCCGACCTCGGTCTCGTGCTGATACTTGCGGGCCGCGGCGCCCGAGCGCGTGAAGATGGAGGTGCCGTTGCCGTAGGGGTTGGCGTTGACCAGCTCGATCGCTTCCTCGAGCGTGTCGACGTGGATCACGCACAGCGCCGGTCCGAAGATCTCCTCCTGATAGACGCGCATCCCGGTGGTGACGTTGTCGAACAGCGTCGGCCCGACCCAGTTGCCGTCGGGATAACCCTCGACCACGCAGTCGGCGCCGTCCAGACGCACGTCGGCGCCCTCGACGGCCGCGCCGCGGATGATCTCGCGCACGCGATCACGCGCCTTGCGGTTGATCAGCGGCCCGTAGGCGGCGCCGTCGTCCCCGGGCGCGCCCGGGCGGATGTCGGCCAGCGCGGCCTCGATGTCGTCGACCCAGTCGCGGGTGGCCTCGCCCACGAGCACGGCCACCGAGATCGCCATGCAGCGCTGCCCCGCCGCACCGCAGGACGAGCCCACGAGCGCGGAGACGACCTGCGCCTTGTCGGCGTCCGGCATGACGATCATGTGGTTCTTGGCGCCGGCCATCGCCTGGACGCGCTTGAGGTTGTCGGTGCCGCGGCGATAGACGTGCTCGGCCACCGGCACCGAGCCGACGAAGGACACCGCCCGGACGTCCGGATGATCGAGCAGGAAATCCACCTGGCGCTTGTCGCCGTGCAGCACCTGCAGCAGGCCCTTCGGAAAGCCGGCTTGCGCGAACAGCTCGGTGAGCATGGTGGGCGTGAGCGGGTCCTGCTCGGAGGGCTTGAGAATGAAGGCGTTGCCGCAGGCCACCGCCAGCGGATACATCCACAGCGGAATCATCGCCGGGAAGTTGAACGGGGTGATGCCGGCACAGACGCCGATCGGGTGAACGTAGCTGTGAGTGTCGATGTTGCGGGCCACGTTCTCGGTGGTCTCGCCCATCATGTGGGTGGTCATGCCGCAGCCGTGCTCGACCACCTCGATGCCGCGCCAGACGTCGCCCATGGCGTCGGCGAAGGTCTTGCCGGTCTCCTCCGAGAGCACCGCAGCGATGGCTTGCTGGTGTTCCTTGAGCAGCGCCTGGTAGCGGAACAGATAGCGCACGCGCTCGATCGTGGGCACGTCGCGCCATTCGCGGAACGCGGCCCGGGCCGACGCCACCGCCCGCGTCATCTCGTCGTCGGTGGCCACCGGCACCTGCGCGATCACGTCCTGCGTCGCGGGGTTGGTCAGCTCGATCCAGTCCGAGGTCTGGCTGTCGACGAATTCACCGTCGATGAAAAGCGGCACCGTGCCCGCGCTGCGGATACGGTCGATCTGGCTGTCACTCATGAAGACTCGCTCGTTGTTGCAATCAAAGGCCTGCCCGCCGACACGCAGGCCGGCGGGCATCGGGCGGCGGCCGCGCTACTCGGCCACGCGCGGGCAGCCGGATTCGGCCAGCGAGGCGTAGGCGCGGTCGCCGGGAATCGTGCGTTCGATGGTGGCCAGGTCCCACCGCCCCTCGGACTCGGACGGCTGCTTGGCCTTGAGCAGATACATGTCGTGCTCGAGCAGGCCGTCGTCGCGGATCGTGCCGCCCTGGGCGAAGAAGTCGTCGATCGGCTTGTTGCCCATGGCCTCGCGTACCGCATCACTCTCGTCGGTGCCCGCCGCTTCGACCGCTTTCAGATAGGCCATGGTCGCGGAATAGAGCGCGGCGTGCGGGGAGGTCGGCGTGGTGCCGCCGTTGTCGAGATAGCGCTCGGTCCACTCGCGCGAGTCCTCGTCCCGATCCCAGTACCAGCCGGTGGTGAACTGCAGCCCGGCCGTCGTGTCCAGGCCGAGGCTCTGGATGTCGGACAGCAGCACGAGCATGCCGGCCAGCTGCTGGCCGCCCGAGACGATGCCGAACTCGTTGGCCTGCTTGACCGCGTTGGTGGTGTCCTGACCGGCGTTGGCGAGCCCGATCACCTGCGCGCCCGAACTCTGGGCCTGCAGCAGATAGGACGAGAAGTCGTTGGTGTTCAACGGCGCGTTCACCGAACCGACGACGCTGCCACCCAGTTCCTCGACCACGGCCCGGGTGTTCTTTTCGAGCGAATGCCCGAAGGCATAGTCGGCGGTGATGAAGAACCACTTCTTGCCGCCGTTCTTGACGATGGCCGTGGCCGTGCCGACCGGCAGGGCATGGGTGTCGTAGCCGTAGTGGATGCCGTACTCGGTGCAGGACGCGCCGGTGAGCTCGGAGGTGGCCGAGCCGGTGTTGATGGTGATGATGCCCTTCTCGGAGGCCAGATTCTGGACCGCCAGCCCGACCGCGCTGTTGGTCAGATCCATGATGACGTCGACGCCGTCACGATCGATCCAGGCGCGCGCCGTGGCCGAGGCGACATCGGCCTTGTTCTGGTGGTCCGCCGAGACCACCTCGATCGGCTTGCCGAGGACCTCGCCGCCGAAGTCCTCCGCCGCCATCTCCACCGCGGCGACCGCGCCGTCGCCGGAGAAGCCGCTGGAATACACGCCCGACATGTCGCCGAGCACCCCGAGCTTGACCTGACCGTCGTCGTTGCCCGCGGCCTGCGCCGGCAGCCCGACCCCGACCGCCGCCGCCATGACGCACCCTGCCAGTACACGTTGCACGCTGACCATCGCGAACCTCCTCGCACCGTTGTTTTTATGTTGTTGGTTGCACAATGCAGCACGCCGTGTTCGGCGGCCCATTCAACTTTGGTGGAACAGCCGGCTCCGCGGCGTTCGGCGGACGCGTCACCGCGACAATCGACCGCCGTCGCGGCGGTGTCGCCGCCGTTCAGAAGACCTGCCACGGCGTGCCGATCACGGCCGCGCCCCGGCGGTCGAAACGGCCGAATCCACGATGGCGGAGGCCGATGCCCGGCGCCCGCACGCAGCGCCGAGCGGGCCGCGAGACAGACCCCGCCCGCGCGAAGCGAAGCCCTCTGAAACAGGCGGGCCCCGATCGCCGGCACACCGGCCCTTCGCCGCACAGGCCGCACCCGACCGACCGTTTCCGCGCCCCGCTCGCGCGTCGCAGCGCGGCGGCACCCGGCGGGCTCCGTCGAGCCGCGATGCGACCGGCGCGACCGCCCGGCCCGGCATGCCGCCGACGGCGACCGGCTCCGCCGCAGCAGCCCGCGGTGCCAAAACGCCCCGCTTCCCGGCCTGGCGCCGAACGAGCGCGGCCGCGTCGCTCTGCCCGATGACGCGTGGATGCGCGAGCGCCGCCGCCAGCCCGCCATCGCCGTGGCCGATTGCCCCGCCCCGCTCGCGTGGACCGTCCTCGAGGACGCGCGCGAGGCCGGCCTGCGGCATCCCGGACAGCACCTCCGCCGTCCGCGGGCCGGGGCGCCGTACCGACATCGCCCCGGGCGGCGCCCGCGTAACATGGACGCATCCGGTGACGGCCGCCCGCCTTCCGGCCCCACTCCGGCACGGGCACGGCGGCCGTCACCCCGTCCGACCGACACGGAGACACGGATGAGCGCATCGATCCCGGATTTCGAGCACGCCCGGCTGACCTGCGACGACCGCGGCGTCTACACGCTGACGATCGTCGATGCCGGCGCCCTGAACATTCTCGGCACGCCGGTGCTGCGCGGGCTGACCGACGCGCTGCAGTGGCTGGCCGGACGCACCGATCCGCGCGTGCTGATCCTGCGCGGCAGCGGCGAGCGCGCCTTCGTCGCCGGCGCCAACATCCACGAGATGGCCGCACTGGCGCCGGATTCCGCGCGGGCCTTCATCACCCGCGTGCGTGCGCTGTGCGATGCGGTTCGGGCGCTGCCGGTGCCCGTGATCGCCCGGGTGCCGGGCCACTGCCTCGGCGCCGGCATGGAGCTGGCCGCGGCCTGCGACATCCGGCTGGCCGCGAGCGCCGCCCGGGTCGGCATGCCCGAAGTGCGCGTCGGCCTGCCCTCGGTGGTGCACGCCGCGCTGCTGCCGGGCCTGATCGGCCAGGGCGCCAGCGACTGGCTGACGCTGACCGGCGAGACGGTCGACGCCGAGCAGGCCCGGACCTGGGGATTCTTCCAGTTCGTCGCGGAGGCGCAGGAGCTGGACGCCCTCGTCGAACAGAGCGCAGCCGCGATCGTCGCCGCCGGGGCGCGGGCGGTCGGCGCCCAGAAGCGGCTGAACCAGCACTGGGCCGATGCCGATCTCGAGACCGCGCTCGATCACAGCGTGTCGGTCTTCGGCGCGGCCTTCGAGACCGACGAGCCGGCGCGCTGCATGGCGCCGTTTCTGCGCCGGCGGGACGGGTGATCGCAACATTGCCGCGCCCTACGCTGCGCGGCCGGGTCGGCGCGCCGCTGGCCATCGCGCTGAGCTATGCGGTGTTCGCCCTGCCGGCCGCACCCGCCGCGCCGACGGCCTATATCGGCCTGCCGATCGAGCTGGCGCTGCTCGTGCTCGCGGTCCTGATCATGCCGGCGCCGCTGGCCCGGGCGACGCGCCTGGGGGCGACGCTGGCCGTGGGCCTGCTGCTGCTGTTCAAGCTGGTCGATCTCGCGACCCGGCTGGCCATCGGCCGCAGCTTCAACCCGGCGCTGGACGCCGCCCTGCCCGGTTTCGGCTGGAACGTGCTCTCGCGGGCGCTCGGCCCGGGCGTGGCCGCGCTGCTGCTGGCCGCGATCGCACTGCTGTTCCTCGGTCTTCTCTGGCTAATCGCGGCCGGGCTGCGCGGGCTGCAGGACTGGCCGCGACCACGGCGTCGGGCCGCCGCGATCGCGAGCGCCGGCCTCGCGGTCGCGGGCGCACTCCTGCTGCTGGCGCCCGCAGCCGCGCGAGCGCCGCTGGCGAGCATCGACAACAGCCGCCTGCTGCTGGCCCGGGTGACCGAGACCCAGCGCGCGCTGCGCGATCTCGCCGTCTTCCGCACGCGCCTGGCCAGGGGACCGGCAACCGCCGACGACGGCGCCGATTTCGGCCCGCTGGCGGGCAAAAACGTGCTGTTCGTGTTCGTCGAGTCCTATGGCCGCACCGTGTTCGAGCGGCCGCGCTATGCGGACACGATCGGCCCGCGGCTGGCCGCATTCGAACGCCGGCTCGCCGACGCCGGCTTCGGCGCGCGCAGCGGCTGGCTGACCTCGCCGACCGTGGGCGGCCAGAGCTGGCTCGCCCACGGCACGCTGTTCTCGGGGCTGTGGGTGGACAACCAGGCGCGCTACGAGCAGCTGGTGGCCAGCGAGCGCGTCTCGCTCAACCGTCGTTTCCGGGCGGCGGGCTGGCGAACGGTCGCGGTCATGCCCGCCATCACCCGGGCCTGGCCCGAGGGCGAGTGGTTCGGCTACGACCGCGTCTACGGCGTCGACGATCTGGGCTATGAAGGCCGGCCCTTCAACTGGGTGACCATGCCGGACCAGTACACCCTGGCCGCACTCCAGCGCCGCGAGCTCGCCCGCGGCGACGACGACCCGGTGATGGCCGAAGTCGCGCTCATCTCCAGCCACGCGCCGTGGACGCCGATTCCGCCGCTGCTGGACTGGTCGGCGGTGGGCGACGGCCAGGTGTTCGACGCCTACGCCGACGCCGGCGATCCGCCATCGGTGGTCTGGCAGGACAACGAGCGCGTGCGCGCCCAGTACCGCAAGGCCATCGACTACGCGCTGGCGACGCTGGCCTCCTTCGTCGAGACCTACGGCCACGAGGATCTGGTGCTGGTGATCCTCGGCGATCATCAGCCCGCGCCGCTGGTCACCGGCGACGCGGCGACCCGGGACGTGCCCGTGCATCTGATCGCCGCGGACGCCGACGTGCTGTCGGCGATCGACGGCTGGCAGTGGGCGCGGGGCATGCGGCCGGGCGCGACGACCCCGGTCTGGCGCATGGACGCCTTCCGCGACCGTTTCCTCGACGCCTTCGAGTCCGGCGACCGCACGGCCCGATAGACGACCGTCGGCGCCGCGGCCGCTCGCCCGGCGCCGGGCCGAACCCGTAGCTGCCGGGCCGGGCGGCGGCCGGCCCGGCGTCCGCTAGCCGCTCTCCAGGGTCACCAGCAGATCGCCCGCCGCGACGGTGACGCCGCTGGAGACGTGCAGCTCGGCGACCCGGCCGGCGTGCGGCGCCGAGATGGTGGTCTCCATCTTCATCGCCTCCAGCCCGAGCAGCGCCTCGCCGGCGGCGACCTCCTGGCCGACCTGCACGGCGGTATGCACCACCATGCCGGGCATGGGCGCGCCGACGTGATCGGGATTGGCCTTGTCCGCCTTGGGATGGGCCGCGGCGGCATCGCTGCCGGCCTTGGCGATGCGGATCGGCCGCGGCTGGCCGTTGAGCTCGAAGAACAGCCGCACGATGCCGGCCTCGTCGGCCTCGGCCTGCCCCTGCAGGCTGATGATCAGCCGCTTGCCGGTCTCGATGTCGACGTGGGTCTCCTCCTCGCCGCGCAGGCCGTAGAAGAAGACCTGGGTCGACAGGCCGCTGACGTCGCCGTAGCGCTGCCGGTGCGCGACGTAGTCGGCGAAGACCTTCGGATACATCAGATGCGAGGCCAGTTCCGCGTCCGAGAGCTCGGCGCCGAGCGCGGCTTCCGCGGCCTGCTTCTCCGCGGCCAGGTCCACGGGCTCGAGCAGTGCGCCCGGCCGGTCGGTCAGCGGCGGTTCGCCGCGCAGCACCTTGGCCTGCAGATCCTTCGGGAAGCCGTCGGCCGGAAAGCCGAGCTCGCCCTTGAACAGCGCGACGACCGAATCGGGAAAGTCGATATCGACGTTCGGGTCGGCGATCTCCGCGGCGGTGCGATCATTGGAGACCATGTGCAGGGCCATGTCGCCGACCACCTTGGAGGTCGGCGTGACCTTCACGATGTCGCCGAACAGCTGGTTCACCTCGGCATAGGCCTTCGCGATCTCGGGCCAGCGCTCGGCCAGGCCCAGCGCGCGGGCCTGCTCGCGCAGATTGGTGTACTGCCCGCCCGGCATCTCGTGGCGATAGACGTCGGCCGTGCCCGAGCGCACGTTGGCCTCGAACGGCGCGTAGACGCTGCGCACGCCCTCCCAGTAGTCGGACAGCGACTGCATGCTTGCACGGTCGAGGCCCGGATCGCGCTCGGTGTGTTCGAGCGCGGCTGCCATCGAGCCGAGATTCGGCTGCGAGGTCAGCCCGCTCATCGAATCCAGCGCGCCGTCGATGGCGTCCACGCCCGCCTCGACCGCGGCCAGCAGCGTGGAGGCCGCGATGCCGGAGGTGTCGTGGGTGTGGAAGTGGATCGGCAGACTGATCTCTTCCTTGAGCGCCCGCACGAGCTCGCGCGCCGCCTTCGGCCGGCAGATCCCGGCCATGTCCTTGATGCCCAGCACGTGGGCCCCGGCGGCCTCCAGCGCCTTCGCCTTGTCGACGTAGTACTTGAGGTTGTATTTCGGCCGGCCTTCGTCGAACAGATCGCCGGTGTAGCAGATCGCGGCCTCGCAGACGGCGCCGGCCTCGATGACCGCGTCCATGGCCACGCGCATGTTGTCGACCCCGTTGAGCGAGTCGAACACGCGGAAGATATCGATGCCGTTTTCCGCCGCCTGGGCCACGAAATAGCGCACGACGTTGTCGGGATAGTTGGTGTAGCCGACCGCGTTGGAGGCCCGCAGCAGCATCTGCAGCGGGATGTTGGGCGCGGCTTCGCGGATGCGGCGCAGCCGGTCCCAGGGGTCCTCCTTGAGAAAGCGCAGGGCGACATCGAAGGTCGCCCCGCCCCAGCATTCCAGCGACAGCAGCCCCGGCAGCAGACGCGCGTAGTGGGGCGCGACGGCGGCGATGTCGCGGGTGCGCATGCGGGTGGCCAGCAGCGACTGGTGGGCGTCGCGCATGGTGGTGTCGGTGAGCAGCACGCGTGGCTGGTCGCGCAGCCACTGGCCGAAGGCGGCCGGGCCACGCTCGAGCAGTTCGTCGCGGAGCCCGCGCGGCGGCGGCGCGGTCAGATCGCAGGCCGGCAGCGGCGCTTCGGGGAAGACGCCGCCGGGCACGCTGCGGCCTTCCATCTGCGGGTGGCCGTTGACGGTGACGTCGCCGATGTAGCGCAGCAGCCGCGTGGCCCGATCCTGGCGGGTCTTGAACTCGAACAGCTCCGGCGTGGTGTCGATGAAGCGCGTGGTGTACTCGGCCGCCGCGAACTTCGGGTGGCCGATGACGTTCTCGAGGAACTGCAGATTGGTCGACAGCCCACGAATGCGGAACTCGCGCAGCGCGCGATCCATGCGGGCGATGGTGGCGTCGACCGTGCGCGCCCAGGTCGTGACCTTGACCAGCAGCGAGTCGTAGTAGGGCGTGATCACCGCGCCGGTGTAGGCGGTGCCGCCGTCCAGACGCACGCCGAAACCGGCGGAACTGCGGTAGGCGGTCAAGCGGCCATGGTCAGGGGCGAAGCCGTTCTCGGGATCCTCCGTGGTCACGCGGCACTGGAGCGCGTGGCCGTCCATGGTGATGGCGTCCTGGCCCGGCAACGCCTCGTCGGCCCCGATGACGCCGCCCTCGGCGATGCGGATCTGCGCGCGCACGATGTCCACACCGGTGACTTCCTCGGTGACCGTGTGCTCGACCTGGATGCGCGGATTGACCTCGATGAAATAGAACGCGCCACTGTCCACGTCGAGCAGGAACTCCACCGTGCCCGCGCCGACGTAGCCCACCTCGCGGCACAGCCGCAGGGCCGCGTCGCACAGGCCCGCCCGGGTCTCGGCGTCCAGATAGGGCGCGGGCGCGCGCTCGACCACCTTCTGGTTGCGCCGCTGCACCGAGCAGTCGCGCTCGAACAGGTGCACGACGTTGCCATGGGCGTCGCCCAGGACCTGGACCTCGACGTGGCGGGCGCGCTCGATGAGCTTTTCCAGATAGACGGCGTCGTTGCCGAACGCCGAGCCCGCCTCGCTGCGCGCGGTGGCCACCTCGCCGAGCAGCGCGTCGGCGCCCTCCACCCGCCGCATGCCGCGGCCGCCGCCGCCCCAGCTGGCCTTGATCATGATCGGGAAACCGACGTCCGCCGCGGCGCGCTCGACCGCGGCGTCGTCATCCGGCAGCTCCTCCGAGGCCGGCACCACCGGCACCTGTGTGCGCTCGGCGGCATGCCGGGCCGAGACCTTGTCGCCGAAGGCCTCGAGCACCTCGGCCGGCGGCCCGATGAAGGTGATGCCGGCCTCGGCGCAGGCTCGCGCCAGCGCCGGATTCTCCGACAGAAAACCGTAGCCGGGGTGGATGGCATCCACGCCGGCGGCGCGGGCGATGTCGACGATGGTCTCGATGTCGAGATAGGCCGCGATGGGCTTTTCGCCCTCGCCGACCAGATAGCTTTCGTCCGCCTTGAAGCGGTGCAGGGCGAAGCGATCCTCCTGGGCATAGATCGCCACCGTGCGGATGCCCATCTCGTTGGCCGCGCGCATGACGCGAATGGCGATCTCGCCGCGGTTGGCGACGAGCAGCTTGTGTATCTTTTCCGGCATGAACTCCCCCGACACAACGTCGCTGCGTGCCAGCGTACGCTGCCACATGCGTTCTGTAACTGGATGCTGTTTACAGTATACGAAACGGCACGACAAGCGCCCGATCGCGCCCAAAAGAGCCCCGATGTCGCGAGGAGTAAAGACATCGGGGCAAGACGAGACATCGACACGACGCAGTTGCGCGGTCGCCGGCGGTCGAGCGGTCCCCTGACCGCCCGGCAACGCCTGAGTCCATGGCCGCCCGCCACGCGGATCGGACGCACGCGTCGCCGGTCACCAAGCAAACATCGACCCGCGCCGCGCGCCGCTCGACGCGGTACACAGCGATGGGCGCGATCGGCCGTCGGCGATCGCCCTTGGGCGCATACCGCCTGCGGTGGCGAACGCCATGCCGAGCGCCCCATGCAGACGAACGCTCAGCCGAAGGCGATACGCAGCGCCATCATCAGGCCCATGCCGAGGCCCACCGGCAGCCAGATCCGCCAGCCGGGCGACTCGACGGCCGCGCCGCCGGGCCCTTCCAGCGCCACGCATTCCAGGCCGACGTGCAGGAAGACGCCGGCGGCCAGCCCCTGACACACCGCGCCCACCGCGGCCGAGGGCGGCAGCACCCCGGCGGCCGTTGCCACCGGCACCGCCACGAGGCCCACCGCACAGGCCGGCAACGCGACGCCGGCCAGCGCCCCGCCCTGCGCGCGCAGGCGGCGGGCGATGGCGTAACCGGCCGGCAGTTTGTGCGCGACGATGACCGTGCCCAGCCACAGCCCGAGCTCGGGCATCTGCCCGTAGAGCATGCCGATGACCACGCCGGCGCCGGCCGAATGCACGGTCAGCGCGATCAGGCTGGATTCGCCCAGCGCACCCGGCCGCCAGGCGCGTTTCCGACAGGCCCGGTGCAGCGCAAGGCCGAACAGCAGGCCCAGCGCTACGCCCAGACCCGCCAGCGGCGGGTCCAGTTCGATCGCCGCCGGCAGCAGCAAAACACAGGCCGCCGCGATCATCGCGCCCCCGGCCACGCCGTCGAGGGCCTGCCATGCCGCACTCGAGCCCGTTGCTCGGTAACCAAGCGCGGCGCCGGCAGACATCGCGGCAAAGGCGGCCAGGGCGATAAGGGCGATCTTGCCGTATCCCGCCAGCGCGCCGAGCGCCACGACGCACATAAAGCTCACGCCAACCGCATGACCGGCGCCTCGACCGAGCGGGTCGGCCACGGCACCCGAACCGAAATGGCCCATGGCTAGCCTCCGAACGGCAGACGCACGGTCAGCCGGATATCACGCCCCGGCGACAGCGCATAACCCTTGTAGGTATCGAGAAACCCGCGGTAGTCCTCGTCGAGCAGGTTGTTGATCGCCAGGTCGAGATGCACGGTCTGGCCGGCGATCTGCGGTGAAAACCCGGCGCCGAGATCGACGAGATAGTAGTCGTCGGTCGAAGCCGAGCCGAACGGCGCCTCGTCGAACTGGGCGAACGGCTCGCCCGGCGCGGCGTCCTTCGACGCGTAATAGCTCAGCTTGACCGAGGCCCGCGGATCGCGCAGCCAGCCTTCGCTGGCGGGCGTGAAATCCGCGCCGAGACTGACGCTGTCGGCCGGCAGCAGCGGCAGTTCGTCGCCGTTGTCGCGGCGTTCACCGTCGACCGTCTCGCCGGTCAGCGACAGGGTGACGGCATCGCTCACATCGGCTTCGATCGACAACTCGGCGCCGATCAGCCGTGCATCGGTCTGGTCGTTCGCCAACACCGGCAGGCCGGCCATGGTTTCGCCGGTATCGCGCAGGAAGATGTAATTATCGATCGTATTACGATAGACGGTGGCCTTGGCCCGCACGGTGTCGGAGGCCCAGCGTAGTGACAGATCGGTATTCAGCGACGTTTCCTCTTCGAGGTTCGGATCGCCCACCTGGAATGCCGCGACGCCGCCGTGCTGGCCGGCTGCATACAGTTCGAACAGGCTCGGGGCACGAAAGCCGCGGCCGACGTTGGCCGCGACCGACAGCCGATCGGTGAGGCTGTAGATGCCGCCCAGCGAGCCGGTGACCACATCGTAGGACTGCTTGTCCGCATCGACCACGCTGGCCGAGGGGTTGGCCGTCTTGGACGCCTCGCCCTCGACCTTGTGATGGTCGTAGCGCAGCCCGGCCTGCAGCAGCAGATCGCCGATGCCCTTCTCCTCGAACGCGAAGATCGCAGCGTTGTCGACCGTGCCGCCCGGCGACAGCTGGGTGGTGCCGCGCGAGACCTGGTCCTTGGTCACGTATTCGATACCCACCGTGCCGCCGTCGAGTCCGAGCACCGGGCCGTGCTGGCCTTCCAGACGTGCCGTGTACTGATCGAATTCGATATCGATGGCGTTGTCGAAACCGGCCACGCGCGGCGTGCCGGCGGCGTTCGAGCGGCGACGGTTGTTCTGCCAGACCAGCTTGGGCTTCCAGGTGATGCTGCCAACCTGTTTCTCGCCGGCGAGCTCGATCTGTTCGTTGTCGATGTACTGGCCCACGCCTTCTTCGCCGGCCGCAGGCGCCAGATTGCCGGCCGGCGGCGGCAGCAGGAAGTTGTGTTCGTCGTTGAAGCGCGAATAGCGTGCGGTCCACTGGCCGCCGTCGTCGTCGCGATAGCCGAGCGCGAAGTCGCCGTTGACCTGGTCGAAGTCGGTATAGCCCAGCTTGCCGGTATAGGCCGGGGCATCCCTGAACCGTTCGGCCGGCGGCGGCGGGAAATAGGTCGGCTCGTCGGGGGTTTCGATATCGCCCGCGCTGCGGCGAATGATGCCGGCCGCATAGCCGAAGCGACCGTTGCCGCCGGTGGCCTTGATGCCGGTATCCCACTGGTCGTTGTTGGTGGAATAGCGGGTGAGCGTTTCGCCTTCGACCGGGGTATCCCAAGCGATCTCCGGCGGCAGCAGATTGATCGCGCCGCCCAGCGCGCTGGAGCCGTAGAGCACACTCGACGCGCCTCGTACGACTTCCACTCGATCGAGCAGGAAGGTGTCGGTGGTAGGCATATGGCGCACACCGAACTGCTGGTGATCCACGCCCACGCCGTTGGACAGGATCTTGATACGCTCGCCCGACAGGCCGCGGATGACCGGCTTGCCCACACTGTTGCCGGTGCTGATCGAATTCACACCGGCCAGCTCGTCGACCGCTTCGCCGAGGTTGGTCGCGCCCTGGGCTTCCATCGCATCGGAATCGACGATATCGACATCGGCGGCCTGCGACAGCGGGCTGCCGGGCAGCGGCGCGCCGGTGACCGAAATCGGGCCGAGCGCACGCGCCGTTGACGGCGCATCGAGGGCCCCGAGCGATTCCGCCGCGGAGCCATCCGCGTCCTGAGCTGCGGCATACGAATGAAATAACGTTGCAGCAACCAGGCCGGCAATGCCGACGTGGCGCCGGCGCGTAGGCGATGCCCCCATGAAATGTTCCCTTGGCGAGTGGCGGTCCTGAGACGCGATCTATATTGTTATATTATCACGTTTCAATCAAGCCTCGATCGCGGCGAACGCGCGCCACGCTCGAATAAGGGTTCGGGCAAGGTCCGGGCAGGGCCGGCAGCGCGCCCTCGTTCCCGTTCGGTGAGCGACCCGACAGTGGTCGCCGGCGCTGGAGACTAAGCGGTACGGGGTGTCGCGACTGCGTTTCCGGCATCGGGGCCGGGCCAGTTTGGCTGCCAGCGTTCTCCCCATCGGTGGCCCGAGCCGGCGACCCGCGCGAGACGAAGCGCCAGTCGGGGCGCGTCTGCGGCGACGCCATGACCTGGCGACGGCTCATGCGCCCCCGCGCCGGGTCGCCATCGCGCGGCGGAACGGGATGCAGCACGTGCCGCACGGTCACGTCACGCCAGCGGGCCGCAACGCTGATAGCCGTAGTGTGTTCGTTTGATGAGGCGCTCGGACGGCCGGGTCGGTCCGCCCATGGGCCATTCGCGAACGGGTACCCGCGGCGTTGCATGTCTTGATCGCGGCGCCGCGGTCGGCGACCGCGCCGTGCAGCAGACCGTGCAGTCTCTGACGCAGCGTTCTCGAGACGTGGTGACAGCCGCTAGGAACGCGCGCCGACCAGCCCGGCCCGGAACACCTGCCAGGCCGAATCCAGCCGGCGGCGATACTCCGCCTCGTCGTAGATGAAACGCTCGGTGTAGAGCCCGTCCATCAGGCAGTAGAAGGCATCCGTGAACGTCCGGCAGGCCAGCCCCGGCCAGACGTTCTCGCGCACGCCCTGAGCGTGCAGCGCCTCCAGCGCCGCGTCGATGCGCGCCTCGCTGCGGGCGTTGATCTCGCGGATCGCCGCCCGCAGCGGCTCCGGTGGAAACAGCAGGAAGCGTTTGTAGAAACTGCCCTGGTCCTCGGCGAAGATGAAGGCGCCGAGATCCTCGATCAGGGCGCGCAGGCGTGTCTCGACCGGGGTGTCGGCATGGCGCGCCAGGCTGGCGTCCTGGATCTCGAAAAAGCGCGCCTCGACCCGTTCCACGAGCGCGAGGAACAGCGCCTCCTTGCTGCGGATATGGTTGTACAACGACGGCTTGCGGATGCCCACGGCATCGGCGATCTGGCCGAGTGTGGTCGCCTCGTAGCCCTGGCGAGCGAACAGTCGCAGCGCCGTGTCGTGGATGCGATCGGCGGTGGGCACGCGGGTCGAGCTGGACATCTCGGCATCTTAACCCGGCCGCGGCCTTGCGGCCCTTGCAGTTGCCTGTGACGACCCTATACTAACGACCGTTAGTTCGTATTCGTTTGATCCGGAGTATGCGATGAGATCCTGGGCATGGCTGGTCGCCGCCGCGCTCACCGAGGTGGGCTGGGTCGGCGGCCTCAAGGCCGCGGACGGCGCACTCGACTGGCTGGCGACGGCGGCCTGCGTGCTCGCGAGTTTCGCGCTTGCACTGGGTGCGGCCCGCCGTCTGCCGGCCACCACCGTCTACGTGGTGTTCGTGGGTCTGGGCGCGGCCGGCACCGCCATGCTCGACGCGGCCGTTTTCGGGCACGCGCTCGGCCCTGCGGCGCTGGCCTGCCTGACCCTGCTGATCGGCGGCGTCATCGGGCTCAAGCTCACGTCCACCGGGGCCCGGCGATGAGCTGGCTGTTGCTGCTCGCCGCGGGCGGCTTCGAGATCGTGGGCGTGGCCGGCTTCGAGCGCCTGACCCGGCGCCGATACGCCACCGGCCTGGTCCTCGGCGGCCTCGGCTTCGGCCTCGGCCTGACCTGCCTGCGACTCGCGATGGCCGATATTCCCATGGCCGTGGCCTACGGTGTGTTCACGGGCATCGGCGCGCTCGGCAGCACTGTCGTCGGCATCGTCTGCTGGGGCGATTCCGCGCGCCCGGCGCGACTGGCCTGCATCGCGGCGATCGTGATCGCGGTGGCCGGCCTGAAGGCCACGGTCTGAGGCCGGGCGCAGTGCCAGGGTATGTTGACGTATCGTCCGAACGCTTTGGTTTCCGACCGCAAATCGTGTCCGGCAAGGCGCGAGCCGCCGGCTCTGGGCGTGCCGCGGCACAGGCTCGCAACGCCGCCGGGCGCCCCTGGTCGATCTTTCATGAGCGGCCCAATCCTTCGGGACGAGCGCCCGGAAAATCAACGACACGACGGCAATCCAGCGTTGTCGCACGCTGGTGCAGAGTGACTGCACGGCGCGCACTACGCCTCCTCTTGCCGCCCATGATCAAATTTTCAGGAAGCGCTTGGCGCGGATTCGTACAAAACGTCAACAGGCCCTAGAATCCGCACATCACCCGACCGCTCAGGCCGTTTCGTGGACAAGCAACTGCTCGACATCCTCGTCTGCCCCGCCACCGGCGCGGCGGTCGCACCGGCCGAAGCCGGGACGCTGTCCCGCCTGAACGCGGCGATCGAGGCCGGCCGCGCCCACTATGCCGACGGCAGCCCGGTGGATCGCCCCCTGCAGGCCGCGCTGATCACCGCCGACGGGATCACCGCCTATCGCGTGGACGACGACCTGCCGGTGATGCTGCCCGAGCGCGGCATCGACCTCTCCGACGCGGTGTGAAGCCGGGCGACACCGTCGATCTGTTCGTCGAGCAGGTCACCCACATCGACTGCGGGGTTCTGGATCCGGACACCGGCCTCGACGGCCGCACCTGGCTGGTCGACGCCCGCCTGTCGGGCACGCGCGACGCCCACGGCATGCTGTTCGACTTCGGTCCCGCCCGGCGTCTGCTCAAGCGGGCGATCGACGAACGCCTCGACCACCGGCTGCTGGTCCCGCTGCGGGCGCCGGGGCTGTCACGTCACGGCGATGACCTGCGTCTGACGACCACCCGCGGCGCCCACATCGATTACGCCGGCCCGGCCGAGGGCGTGGCGCTGCTCAACGCCGAGCGCATCGGCCCGGCGCTGCTCGCGGACTGGCTCACCGACCGCATCGCGCCGCTGCTGCCGGACAACATCGACGATCTGCAGCTGTCGCTGCGGGCCGAGGCCATCGACGGCGCCGCCTACCACTACTGCCACGGGCTGCGCAGCCACGACGGCAACTGCCAGCGCATGGGGCACGGCCATCGCTGCCGGCTGGCGATCGCGGTCGACGGCCGCGACGACCCGGCGCGGGCCCGACGCTGGGCCGAGGACTGGCAGGGGGTGTTCATCGGCGACCGCGCGGATCTCGCCCGCCGCGACGCCGACGGCCGCCACCACTTCGACTACGTCGCGCCGCAGGGACGCTTCGCGCTGACGATCGACGCCGGGCGCTGCGTGCTCCTCGACGGGCCGCCAACGGTCGAGAACATCGCCGCGCACATCGCCGACGCACTCGCCGCCGAGCTGCCCGACCGACACCTCGAGGTCCGCGCCTACGAAGGCGTCGGCAAGGGCGCGATCGTGTGCCGCGGTCCGGCGTGAACGCGCACGCCCTGCCGCGACCCCGCGGCGGGCGCTAAACTGAGCCCCGCCATACGACGAGCGCTGCCGCCATGAGCGATTATCTGATCACCAACGCCTGCCTGGTCAACGAGGGCGAACGCCGCGAGGCCGATGTGCTGATCGGCAACGGCCGCATCGAGAAGATCGCCGCCGCCATCGATGCCCCGGCCGGGGTCGAGGTCATCGACGCCGCGGGCCGGTTCCTGCTGCCCGGCATGATCGACGACCAGGTCCATTTCCGCGAGCCCGGCCTCACCGACAAGGCCGACCTGGCCAGCGAGTCGGCCGCGGCGGTGGTCGGCGGCATCACCAGCTTCATGGACATGCCCAACGTCAAGCCGCCGACCGTGGATCACGACGCGCTGGTGGCCAAGCACGCGCTGGCCGCGGGCCGCTGCAGCGCGAACTACGGCTTCCACTTCGGCGCCACCAACGACAACATCGAGCAGATCAAGGCGCTCGACACCTCGCTCGCCGCGGGCGTGAAGATCTTCATGGGGGCCTCCACCGGCCGGATGCTGGTCGATGACGACACAGCACTCGAACAGATCTTCGAACATTCGCCGCTGACCGTGCTGACCCACTGCGAGGACACGCCGATGATCGAGGCCAACGCCGCGCGGGCCCGCGATCACTACGGCGAGGACGTGCCCATGAGCCAGCATCCGGTGATCCGCTCGCGCGAGGCCTGCTACGCCTCCTCCTCGAAGGCGGTCGACCTGGCGCGCCGGCACGGCACGAATCTGCACATCCTCCACATCACCACCGCGGACGAGCTCGACCTGTTCGCGCCCGGACCGATGGCCGGCAAACAGATCACCGCCGAGGCCTGCGTGCATCATCTGTTCTTCGACGACAGCGACTACGCCCCGCGCGGCACGCTGATCAAGTGCAACCCGGCGATCAAGACCGCCGCCGATCGCGCGGCACTGTTGAAAGCCGTGGCCGAAGACCGCATCGATGTGCTGGCGACGGATCACGCCCCGCATCAGGCCGAGGAGAAGGCCAACGCCTACTTCAAGGCACCGGCGGGCCTGCCGCTGGTCCAGCATGCGCTGATCTCGCTGCTGGATCACGTCTCGGCCGGTCACTTCAGCCTGGAGCAGCTGGTCGCCAAGGCCGCGCACAACCCCGCCGAGCGTTTCGGGGTGGCCGGGCGCGGCTACCTCCGCGAAGGCTACTGGGCGGATCTGGTGCTGGTGGACATGGCCGGCCGGACCGCGGTGGACGACGAGCCCATCCACGCCAAATGCGGCTGGTCGCCGTTCGCGGGACACGTCTTCACAAGCCGTGTCACGAGCACTTTCGTATCTGGCCAACTGGCCTATCATGAAGGTAAACTTAGCCGAGGCTGTATCGGTCGCGCGCTGACGTACGATCGATGAGCCCGGCTGAATCCGAATCATTCAGCGCCGCGGCGGTCCAACGATGCGCGACCGCCCGCCACATTCGAGGTGTTGAGCCATGCAATCCAGCGATCTGCGCAAAGCCGGACTCAAAGCGACGCTGCCGCGCCTGAAAATCCTGGAAGTGCTCCAGAGCAACAAGCAGGACCACCTGTCCGCGGAGGACGTGTATCGCCTGCTCATGGAGGACGAGGAGGACATCGGCCTGGCCACCATCTATCGCGTGCTGTCGCAGTTCGAGGACGCCGGGCTCGTCATCCGCCACCACTTCGAGGACGGCCATGCCCTGTTCGAGCTCGAGCAGGGCCCGCACGATCACCTGATCTGCGTGAAGTGCGGCAAGATCGAGGAATTCTTCGACGACGAGATGCAGCAGCGCCAGCGCGACGTCGCGCAGAAATCCGGCTTCGACCTGTCCAAGCACACGCTCGTGCTCTACGGCGAATGCCAGGCGGACAACTGCGAGAATAACACCAGCAAGAAGAAGCCCTCCTGAGGCCGCCCGGCCGGCGCCGCCCGCCGGCTTGCGTTAGAATCCGTCCCGTTCAGACGAAAGCGCGGTCCGGCCGCGCTTTTTCTCGTGCCGGCGGGGCGGACCCGCGGCGGGCGCGGGCTCCATTCATCAACGCAGACGCGATGCCATGATCAAACCGCACGGTTCCGACACGCTCAATCCGCTTTTCGTGGCCGACGAGACCGCCCACGGCCAGCTGCTCCAGGAAGCGCACGAGCTGCCGTCGATCACGCTGTCCTCGGCCGCGGCCGCCAATGCCGTCATGCTCGGCGCAGGCTACTTCAACCCGCTGACGGGCTACATGAGCAAGGCCGATGCGCTGTCGGTCGGCGAACACATGCGCACCACCGACGGCCTGTTCTGGCCGGTGCCGGTGCTCAACGTCGCCGACGACATCGAACCCATCAAGGGCGCGGCCCGCATCGCCCTGCGCGACCCCAACGTCGAGGGCGAGCCGGTGATCGCGGTGCAGGACATCGAGGGCATCGACGAATTCAGCGACGCCGAGCTGGAAACCCTGACAGGCCAGATCTTTGCCACCAACGACCCGGCGCACCCCGGGGTGGCGACGTTCAACGGCCTGGGCCGCTACGTCATCCACGGCCCGATCCAGGTGCTGAACTTCAGCTACTTCGAGACCGAATTCCACGAGACCTTCCGCACCGCGGGCTCGATCCGCGAGGAATTCGCCGAACGCGGCTGGGACAAGGTCGTGGCCTTCCAGACCCGCAACCCCATGCACCGCGCCCACGAGGAGCTGTGCAAGATGGCGCTGGAGGCCACCGGCGCCGACGGCATCCTCATCCACATGCTGCTCGGCAAGCTCAAGCCCGGGGACATCCCGGCGGGCGTGCGCAACGCCGCCATCCGCAAGATGGTGGACGTCTACTTCCCGCCGAACACGGTGATGATCACCGGCTACGGCTTCGACATGCTCTATGCCGGCCCCCGCGAGGCCGTGCTGCATGCCGTGTTCCGCCAGAACGCCGGCTGCTCCTATCTCATCGTCGGCCGCGACCATGCCGGCGTGGGCGATTTCTACGGCCCCTTCGACGCCCAGACCATCTTCGAGGAACGGGTGCCGGACGACGCGCTGGAGATCGAGATCTTCGCCGCCGACCACACTGCCTTCTCCAAGAAGCTCGGCAAGGTCGTGATGATGCGCGACGTGCCCGACCACACGAAGGACGACTTCGTGCTGCTCTCCGGCACCGCGGTGCGCGAGATGCTGGGCCGCGGCGAGGCTCCGCCGGCGGAATTCTCCCGGCCCGAGGTCGCAGAGATCCTGATGGACTACTACCAGAGCAAGTAGCCCGGCGCGGGCGGCGGGTCGTCATGGCCCGCCGCTTTCATCCGCGTGGAAACCGGGGCCGCCGCGTTCGGCCGTACGCCTGCCGAGCTGGCGGCGGCTGGCGGCGGGGCGTCACGCCGTATCGTCGGCGCCGGCCGCCAGCACGCTCTCCAGATCCAGGCGGCGCATGGTGCTGATCGCCACCTCGAGGGCGCCCTCGCCGCACAGCCCGGACACCGCCGCGTCCTCGTAGCCTTCCAGCGCGGCAGCGATACAGGCCTCGCGGATACGTTCGGCAAGCGCCAGACGTTCTGAGTCGTTCATCGCGTTCCTCCTCCTTCGGCATGCACCGTGTTCCCGGGCGACCGCGGGCCGACGCCAGAACGCCGCCCCGGCGCGGCCCCGACGGATGATCCGGCGCCTGCGCCCGCCCGGCTCCATCTCGCGGTCATCCGCGGCCTGGCCCCGACCCGCGCGGATCGCATTGCCACAGGCTCCGTGATCCCGCCAGACCCACGGCGCCGTCCCTGTTCGGCGCCCGGGACGAACCACCCGACACCGCCGGGCACGATTTCGGAGGCAACCCGCAGGGCCGCTCGTGTGGTACCGGCTACCGGGATCGCCTCTGGCTCCGGCAGCACGACGGCACGACGCGCCCGGCGACCTGTGCTGCACGAGCGTCGTCTGCCGGCGCGCCATACGCGGGTCGCGCCGACAGACTCTCACGCGCCGTGGCGCGCGTTCGCGGCATGCATCCCGGCTGACTGTTCGCGTCGGGCAGGGCGCGGTATCGGGGCTCATGGCCGTGGCTGAGGTGCCATAATGCGAAACACGCCGGAAACAATACGATGAATCGTGCGACAGGGCACTAGCTGGCGATGCCGCAGTCCGGCTCGCAGACGCAGTCGCGTGCGGTCGCCCGGTCCTCGGGCTGGAGCGTGGTGTGCGTGATCGCGTACTTGTCCGCCAGCAGGCGCTGCAGGCGCGGCAGGATCGCCTGCCACTCGGACAGCCGCGCGATCTCGATGTGGGCGGCCAGCGCACGCTGGCTGGACGAGAGGCTCCAGATATGCAGGTCGTGAACGGACCGCACGCCCTCCACATCGGCGAGCTCGCGGCCGACGGCACCGGCGTCCACGCCCTTGGGCACGCCTTCCATGAGCACATGCACCACATCGCGCAGCAGCCGCACCGCCGAGACCAGGATCAGTACGCTGACCAGCAGCGAAAGCAGCGGGTCGATCGGCATCCAGCCGGTGAGGATGATGATCAGACCGGCCGCGAGCGCGGCCACCGAGCCGAGCAGGTCGCCGATGACGTGAATGAGCGCGCCGCGCACGTTCATCGTCTGCTCGCCGCGCATGAGGATCACCGCCACTCCGATATTCATGAGCAGCCCGATCGCGGCGATGATCATCACCGGCGCGCCGGCCACCGAGCGCGGCTCCGCGAAGCGCTCGATCGCGGACACGGCGATGGCGACCACCACCACGATCATCAGCACCGCGTTGATCAGCGCGCCCAGCACCTCGGCACGCTGAAGACCGAACGAATGCATCTTGGACACCGGGCGCTTGGCCATCCAGGCCGCGAGCGCGCCGATCGCCAGCGACGAGCTGTCGGTGAACATATGCCCGGCGTCGGACATCAGGGCCAGCGAATCGGCCCACCAGCCGCCCACAGCCTCGACGACGGCGAAGGACAGCGTGAGCAGCAGCGAGAACACCAGCACGCGACCGCTGCCGCCGTGATGATGATGCCCACCAAGACCACCGTGGTCGTGGTCGTGGTCGTGGTCGTGGTCGTGGTCGTGGTGGGCATGACCGTGTCCGCCGTCATGTGTGTGGTCGTGCGTATGGGCCATGGCTACTACTCCTCGTCGCTGTGCTCGACCATGTCGCGCAGCACGCGTTGCACATGCGCGTCGGCGGCGACATAGAACACCTGCTTGCCGCGGCGCTCCGCGCGCAACAGGCGTGCAGAGCGCAACAGCCGCAGGTGATGGCTTGCCAGCGACATCGAGATATCGATATCGGCCGCCAGCGTCTGCACGCTTTGCGGCTCTTCGAGGCAGGCATAGACCAGCGACAGGCGGTTGGGCTCGCCCAACAGGCGAAACATCTCGGCCAGGCGCGATGTCTGGCCGGTGCTCAGAACCTGCAGTTCAAGATAAGTGGTCGTCATGCGTACCTCGACAATTGAACAAGCATTGTATCGACCACACCGCTGTTATGGTATTGCGCCTTTCATTGCCTGCCGCCGCGCCCCGAAGCCATGCGTTCGCACTATCGGCTGCTGAGCTTCGACGGCGACATGACGCTGTGGGATTTCGAGGCGGGCATGCGCGCCTCGCTCGACGCCACGCGGCGACTGCTTATCGAGCGGCGGCCGCAGATGGCCGATACGCTCGCCGATATCCAGCCGATGATCGCCATCCGCGATCGGCTGCTCGCCGATCCAGGCGCTGCGGGCCTGTCGTTCGCCGAGATCCGCCGCCGCGCGTTCCAGACATTGCTCGCCGAATACGACGCCCCGGATGACGCGCTCGCCGCCGAGCTCTATGACGCCTATCTGCAACATCGGTTCGACACCACGCCGCTATATGCCGATACGGCCGCGCTTTTCACGAGCCTCGATCCCGCCCTGTGCCTGGCGTTGCTTTCCAACGGCAATACACACCCGAAGCATCTGGGCATTGCCGATCGCTTCGACGTGATCGCGTTCGCGGACGACACGCATCGCCCCAAGCCCGCGCCCGATCTGTTCGAATATGCCTTCGAACGGCTCGGATGCCGGGCCGACGAAACGATGCATATCGGCGATTCGCTGGAAACCGATATCGCCGGGGCCAACACCGTGGGCGCGACCTCGGTCTGGCTCAATCGCGACGGTCGGCCCAACGATACCGCGATCGTGCCCGATCACACGGTCGCCAGCCTCGCCGAACTGGACGCGCTGCGCTAGCCCACTCCGCGCTGCTCTAGCCTTTCAACGCCGCGAATTCGGAGACCGCGGCATCGAGGCGCGTGAGCGTTTCATCGCGGCCGAGCAACGCCAGCGTATCGTCGATCGAGGGCGAAACCGGGCCACCAGTCACCGCGATCCGGATCGGCTGGGCGACCTTGCCCATGCCGACCTCGTTATCGGTCGCCACCTGTTTGACCGCGGCACTTGCCGCCTCGCCGTTCCAGTCGTCGAGGGCGGCCAGGCCGTCGCGGACCTGGGCGAGCAGGTCGGGCGTCGCGGTCTTGATATGTTTCTTGACCGCCTTGGGCTCGTATTCGGTCACCGGCTGGAACACGAACAGGCTTTGCTCGGCCATCTCCCGCACGGTCTTGCAGCGGCCCTTCTGGATCGCCGCGATCTCGGTCAGACGGGCGTCGTCCACGCCGTCGATGCCCAGGCGCGCGAGATGCCAGCGCAGCTCACCGACCAGGTCTTGCGGCGCGGTCATCTTCAGATGTTCCTGGTTCACCCACAGCAGCTTGTCAGGGTCGAAGGTCGAGGCCCCGCCCTGTACGTTTTCGATATCGAAATGCGCGAGCATCTGCTCGCGGGTGAAGATTTCCTGATCGCCGTGCGCCCAGCCCAGGCGCACCAGATAGTTGAGCAGCGCTTCGGGCAGATAGCCCTCTTCGCGATAGCGCATCACGCCGACCGCGCCGTGGCGCTTGGACAGACGCTTGCCATCCGAGCCGAGAATCATTGGCACATGGGCATAAACCGGCAGATCACCGTCGTCACCCACGAGCGCTTTCAGGATATTGATCTGGCGCGGCGTGTTGTTCACATGGTCGTCGCCGCGAATGACATGGGTGATGCCCATATCCATATCATCAACAACGACACAGAAGTTGTAAGTGGGCGAGCCGTCGGCGCGGGCTATGACCAGATCGTCCAGTTCGGTGTTGCTGATGGTGATATCGCCTTTCACCAGGTCGTGGATCACCGTATGGCCGTCCAGCGGCGTGGCAAAACGGATCACCGGATCGACCCCGGCCGGCGGCTCGGGCAGCGTCTTGCCCGGCATCGGCCGCCAGGTGCCGTCGTATTTCGGCTTTTCGCCTTTCGCACGCGCGGCCTCGCGCATGGCCTCGACTTCTTCCGCGCTCGAGTAGCAGCGATACGCCTTGCCTTCGTCGATCAGCCGGTCGATGACGTCGGCATAACGATCGAAGCGCCGGGTCTGGTAATAGATCTCGCCGTCGTGTTCGAGATTCAGCCAGGCCATGGCATCGAGAATCGCCTGGACGGCTTCATCGGTGGAGCGCTCGCGGTCGGTATCCTCGATACGCAGCACGAATCGTCCATCGCCGGGGCCACCGCTGGCCCTGGCGTGCAGCCAGGAATACAGCGCGGTACGCGCACCGCCGATATGCAGATAACCGGTCGGGGACGGGGCGAAACGGGTGACGACGCTCATCGATACACCTTGGGCAACGGGGCGTGAAAGGCGCGTAGTTTAGCAACCGGCGCCCGGGGCCCGCGCCCGGGCGCCGGTTGCTCATGTCGACATTCGATCCGCCTGCGCGGTGCCCGCGAGCTGCTGCACGACGTCGCCCCGGGCGAAGCCGTCGATCAACAGATCGCGCACCGCACGCATGCGCGCCACCCGGCGCAGGTCGGGGTGGATCAAAAGCCAGAGATCGGTCGCGAGCGCCGCGATGGGCGCGCCGATACGCACCAGCGTCGGATCGGCGTCGCCCAGATAACAGGGCAATACGGCGCGTGCATCGCTGTGTCGCAGGGCGGACTGCATGGCCTGCATGGTGTCGAGGCGATAATCGCAGCGCGCGTGGGCGCCCTGGGCCTGCATCCAGGCGTTCAACGCCGGAAAACTCACGCTGTCGTCCAGGCCGATCCATTGCGAGGCTGCGTTTTCGTCCGCATCGCGCGCCCGGTAGACCGCCAGCGCCACGCGGGCCAGGCGGTAAGCGATCAGCGCCTCGGGCGGCTCGGCGATCGGCCGGATCGCCATATCCGCATCGCGACGCGATAGATTGAAAGTCTCGTTGGAGATCGCGACTTCGAGCGCGATCTGCGGATACTCGGCCCGGCAACGGCCGAGCATCGGCGCGACCAGACCCTCGAACAGCGTATCGGTGGTGGTCAGCCGCACGGTGCCCGACGGGCGCAGATCCCGGCCCACGACACGGCGCTCCACGCCGAGCACCTCCTGCTCCATGCGCGCGCCGGCGGCGGCCATATCCTCGCCGGCGGGCGTGGGCGTATAGCCGCCACGTGCGCGTTCGAACAGCCGTACGCCAATGCGTTTTTCCAATGATTCGAGGCGCCGAAAAATCGTCGCGTGACTTACGTCCAGTGCGCGCGCCGCGCCCGCAAGCGAACCGCTGCGCACGATGGCCAGCGTCAACCGCAGCTCCTCCCAGCCCAGGCTATCTTGCATTTCTGCAAACCCATTTTTCATTCATCGGCAATTCCACTGCACGGATGATAAGCCCATCGTTGCAGTCCCACTTCAACCGACAATGAACCGCCATGCATGCCCTGATCGTTCACAGCCACCCCGAGCCGCGCTCGTTCAACGCCGCCCTCACCGCGACGGCAAGGCAGACGCTCGCCGACAACGGCGCCCGCGTGACTGTATCCGACCTGTACGCCGAAGGCTTCGACCCGCTCGAAAGCCCGCGTCACTACGGCCCGCGCGCCGATCCGGACTACTTCTCGGCGCTGACCGAACAACGCTATGCCGGCACCAGTCACAGCCGCCCCGCCGACGTGCAGCGCGAGATCGACCGGCTCGAAGCAGCCGATCTGGTCATCCTGCAATTCCCGCTCTGGTGGCATGCCCAGCCCGCGATCCTCAAGGGCTGGTTCGACCGCGTGTTCGTCTACGGCGAGCTCTACACCGGGCGCAAGCGCTACGACGAAGGCCACTTCCGCGGCATACGCGCCCTGCTGTCGGTGACCACCGGCGGCCCGACCGAGACGTTCTCGCGCTACGGCCGCGGCGGGCCGATCGAGCGCCTGCTCTGGCCCATCCACTACTCGTTGCATTACATGGGCTTCGACGTGCTGCCGCCCTTCGTCACCCACGGCGTTCAGGGCGGCGGGATCGCCTATGCACAACGCGACGCCTTCGAACGGCATCTCGAAGAGCGCAAGAACGCGTGGGCCGAGCGGCTGAACACGCTCGACGGGACCACACCGATCCCGTTTACCGGCTGGCGGGACTGGGATGACGACGGCGTGCTGCGGGCGGATCATCCGCTGCGTTGGGGGCCGTGACTAGCAGCCGAGGCGACGCCGTATTCAGGCGTATACGCACAGAACTAACGTGTTGCCGGCCCACACGCAGTACGTATAATCGTACGGACAGTCCGTACATCTAAATTCGAGAATGGATTCAATCAGCGTCAACCGCTTTCGCGACAATCTCAAGTCGCTGGTCGATCGCGTGACGACCGAACACAACCCACTCAAGGTCACACGGCGCGGCGGCGAAAGCTTCGTGGTCATCAGTGCCGAAGACTGGGAGCGCGAGCAGGAAAGTCTCTACGTGCTCCAGAACAGCGACCTCATGCGTCAGATTGGCGAATCGCTTGAGACGCATACGCAAGGCAAGGGCTATACGCCCAGCGCGGACGAGATGCGTGAGATCACTGGTCTTTGAAGGCCGCACTTGGCTCGCCTATGAAACGATGCGCGCCGAGGACAAGCGCCTGCATCGCAGGCTGTGCCGTATTCTCAAGGAACTGATCCGAACCGACGATCCCACGACCGGTACGGGCAAACCGGAGGCGCTCAAACACAACTTGAGCGGCCTTTGGTCACGGCGGCTGTCGCAGAAAGATCGCCTGATCTATCGCTTCGATGATGAAGCGATCTATATCCTTGCGATCGGCGGCCATTACGACCGTATCGACGGATGATCGATGACGCTGACGAATACCCCGCCGCAGGGGAAACCGCCCCGGCTAACCGGGGCGGCAGCGCTACGATCCGACCTGCCCCCGCGACAGGTCTTTTCAGATCAGGCGGCCCTGTCGCGCAGCTCGCGGGCGGCGTCGACCATGTGCCGCAGCGCGGGCTCGACCTCGGCCCAGCCGCGGGTCTTGAGGCCGCAGTCGGGGTTCACCCACACCCGCTCGGCGGGCAGCACCTTGGTGGCCTTTTTAAGCAGGTCGATCATCTCCTGCTTTTCCGGCACGCGCGGGCTGTGGATGTCGTAGACGCCCGGGCCGATTTCGTTCGGGTACTGGAAGGCCACGAACGCATCCAGCAGCTCCATCTGCGAGCGCGAGGTTTCGATGGAAATGCAGTCGGCATCCATGTCGGCGATCGCCTCGATGATGTCGTTGAACTCCGAGTAGCACATATGGGTATGGATCTGGGTGTCGTCGGCCACGCCGCAGGACGCAATCCGGAACGATTCCACCGCCCATTTCAGGTAGGCATCCCAGTCCGCGCGGCGTAGCGGCAGGCCTTCGCGGAACGCGGCCTCGTCGATCTGGATCGCGGCCAGCCCGGCGGCTTCCAGATCCACCACCTCGTCGCGGATCGCGAGTGCGACCTGCTTGACGGTCTCGGACCGTGGCTGGTCGTCGCGCACGAACGCCCACTGCACCATCGTCACCGGGCCGGTGAGCATGCCCTTCATGGGTTTATCCGTTAGCGACTGGGCATATTTCGACCATTTCACGGTCATCGGCTCGGGCCGCGACACGTCGCCGAAGATGATCGGCGGCTTCACGTAACGCGAGCCGTAGCTCTGCACCCAGCCGAACTTGGTAAACGCATAGCCGGCCAGCTGCTCGCCGAAGTACTCGACCATGTCGTTACGCTCGAATTCGCCGTGTACGAGCATGTCGAAGCCCATGTCTTCCTGCATTTTCACGGCTTCGGCGATCTTGGCTTCCAGGAAGGCGTCGTACTCGGCATCCGACATGCGCCCCTTCTTGTGGGCGGCGCGGGCCTTGCGCACTTCCTGGGTCTGAGGAAACGAGCCGATGGTGGTCGTGGGATAGGCCGGCAGGTTCATCTTGGCGTGCTGTTTCTTCGCGCGTTCGGCGTAGGGCGAGCCGCGCTGGCGGTCCTTGTCGGCGACCGCGGCGGCGCGGCGCTTGACCGCGGCGTCGTGGATGCGCGCGGAGTCCGCACGATCGGCCATCGCCTGCTTGTTGTCCGCCAGCATGGTCTTGTCGAGCTTGCTGTCGGCGGCGTTGGCCAGGAACACGATCTCGTCGAGTTTTTCTTCGGCGAAGGCGAGCCAGTTCTTGAACTCGTCGTCGAGCTTGGTTTCGCTGCGCAGGGTGACCGGCGAATGCAGCAACGAACAGCTCGGGCCCACGATCAGACGCCCCGCGCCAATCTCGCCCTTGATGGTCTCGATCGTGGCGAGCGCGCGTTCCAGATCGGTCTTCCAGATATTGCGACCATCGATGATGCCGACGGACAGATATTTCTCGTCGTCCAGCCGCGCAGCGACGACTTCGGCCTCCTTGATACCGCGCACCGCGTCGATATGCAGTGCTTCGACCGGCAGCGACGTGAACAGCTCCATGTTGTCGGCAAGCTCGCCGAAGTAGTTCGCCACCATGATCTTGATGCCGTCGACCTGCGCGAGCCGCGCATAAGCCTTCTCGATGACCGCGCGCTGGGCGTCGTTCAGGTCCAGCGAAAAGATCGGCTCGTCGATCTGCAGCCATTCGGCGCCGTCCGCGGCCAGTTTCTCGGCGATCTGGACATAGACCTCGATGAGCGAATCGGCCAGATCGAACTTGTCCAGATTCGAGCCGTCGGTGACCTTGCCGAGTGTCAGATAAGTGGCCGGGCCAACCATCACCGGCTTGGTGACGATGCCCTGTGCCTTGGCCTCGGCAAACTCGTCGAAGATCTTCGAGCCGACGAGCTCAAACGTCGTGTTCTTGGTGAACTCGGGGACGATGTAGTGGTAGTTGGTATCGAACCACTTGGTCATCTCGCAGGCGATCGCGCCCTGAGTGCCGCGCGCCATGTCGAAGGCGACGTCGATATTCATGTCGCGGCCGTTCCAGCCGAAACGCTCGGGCACGTTGCCGATCAGACACGACAGGCCCAGGACCTGATCGTAGAAGGAGAAATCGTTGGACGGGATCAGATCGATGCCGGCCGCCTGCTGCTTGGCCCAGTTGGCGCGGCGCAGTTCCGCGCCCGCGGCCTCGAGCCCGGCGTAATCGAGATCGCCCTTCCAGTAGGCCTCGGTCGCCTTCTTGAGTTCGCGGCGTTCGCCGATACGGGGGAAGCCCAGGTTGTGGGATACGGTCATAAGACCCTCTGCAGCGTGGCGTATCGAGCGCGCCGCGGCCACGAGTGGATCCGAGAGCGCTCAGCAATGGAGGCGGACAGCGTAGACTGCGTCATGCATGAATAAAAATGCTTTATAATACTAGTTCAATTATATTCGCTCATATTTTGCCCGGCCATGATCGAACGCATGCACCTCAACATCCTGCGCCAGATCGAACGCGAAGGTTCGATCACGGCCGCGGCCCGCCGACTGCATCTGACGCAGTCGGCGCTCAGCCACGCGATCAAGAAACTGGAGAATCAGTCCGGCACGCGGATCTGGATGCGGGAGGGACGCCGCGTGCGTCTCACCGCCGCCGGCGAATACCTGCTGGCGGAAGCCGGCCGCCTGGTGCCGCAGTTCGAGCGCCTGGACGCCACGCTCGCCGAGTACGCGGCCGGCAAGCAGGGCGCACTGCGCGTCGGGATGGAATGCCACCCCTGCTATCAGTGGCTCCTGAAGGTCGTCGAGCCGTATCTGAGAGACTGGCCGGGCGTCGATATCGACGTTTTCCAACAGTTCCGGTTCGGCGGCATGGACGCCCTGTCCAATCACGACATCGACATCCTCGTCACACCGGATCCGGTGGACACGGCCGGCGTGCTGTTCGAACCGGTCTTCGACTACGAGCAGGTGCTGGCGGTGGCCCGCGATCATCCACTGGCGCGGCGCGAATTCATCGATGCGGCCGATCTCACCGACCAGGTGCTGTTCGCCTATCCGGTGAACCCGGCGCGGCTGGACATCTACACCTATCTGCTCACGCCCGGTGGCAGCGGGCCGCGCGAGCACAAGACGGTCGAATCCACTGACATCATGCTGCAGCTGGTCGCGGCCGGACGCGGCGTGGCCGCACTGCCGAAGTGGCTGATCGACGAATACGCGAACCGGCTGTCGATCGCCACGGTGCCTCTCGGGCGGCACGGCATCCCCAAGCAGATCCATCTGGGCGTGCGTGCGGCGGACCGCAGCAACCAGCATGTGGACGCATTTCTGGAACTGGCCCGCGAGACCGCGTAGGGCCGGCTAACGCTTCATGCGAGCCCGCACCAAGCTCTTTCTGAAATTGACTATGCGGGCAAGAGGCCGGGCGTCCTGCGCGCCGCGCAGTCATTCTGCGCCAGCGTGCGACAACGCTGCATTGGCGCCACAGCGCTCGGCTCGCCGGGTTGGGCCGCAGATGAACGATCGACCATGGGCGCGCTGCGGCGTTGCGGCTTTGCCGGCCTCGACGATCGTGGCGCGCCACGATCAGCGACTCGCGCCGTGCCGCACACGATGTGCGGTCGCCGACGCGGCGTCCGCACGACGCGTCTGTGCGGGGACACGGGGTTTGAGAGCTGAGGGATAGGCGAGATATACCGATAACTACCGATATTTTGGGTGCGGATAATTTGGCGTTGGCTGGTATTGGATTTGCCGTGAGCCGCACCAATGCGCATGGCGCGGGCGGCGTTATCGCGTAGGGCGTCAACGCAGCGGGATGGGGCCCAGAATACCGACAGAGCGCTCAAGCACGCCGTATGACAGGCATTTGCGGCGAACCGTCGGCACTGCGCCATCAACCCATCGAGCTGCGCCTGCTGCCGGTGCAGGACGCTCCAGAGGCAATAACCCGCGTAGCTCGCCTGTTCGACGTGGCGCATTGCAGGCCCAGGGCTGCCGGCGTCGCTTTCACGCTGTGCCGGCCGCGCATCTTGGTTTGCGACTCGCGCATTGATAGCGGATTTTCGCCAATTGAATTGAGAATGACCGGCGCGCCTTTCCGCCGCGTTTAACAGATCTTCAATTCGGCTCGAATTGGCCCGCACCTCATCGATGATGTCCCGGCCCCACGCCGGCGGCTCATCGTCATCCGCTGAATCCTGATCGGCCATCTCGTTCGATGGGGCGCTGTCGCCGCCGATCACGATCGTCACGGCACTGCCGGCCTTTATATCGCCGATGCTGACGTCGCCGATCGTGCGGTCGGTTTGCGCCGGTGGCGGGCCCGCCGCCGCGTCAGCGCTGGAAATAAGCGCCTCAATCGTCTCCTTGCGTTGTGTCCGTCCCTTCACTGATCCCCTCGACTATGGCCGTGACGAGCTTGAGCACCCGGGCCCGGTCCTCGGCGGTGGGCTGCTCCTCCTCGATCAAGTACTGATAGATCTGCGCGGCGATACGGGCTTCGTGGGCCGGCTGCCAGCGCCGCCGGGTGCGATCCTGGCGGGCGCGTAGCGCGGCGAGCACGTCGGCCAGAATGTCGGCATCAATGACGGTATCGACTTGCGTGGCCGGTGCTTGACCCGTGGCGTAGCTGGTGTCCGCGTCGCGAGCGCCGGTGCCGGTCGCCAGCCATTCAAGGTTGATCCGCGCCTCAGAGCACAGGCGTGCCATCGGGAGAAAGCGAGGCTCATTGTCTTCCCTGATATAGCGAGCGAGCTGGTCTGGCGTAATGCCGGCGGCGGCCGCAGCTTTTTTTCTAGTTCCTATCCGCTCGCTGGCTGCGGAAATTCTAGTTCCGATTCCGGTTAGCTGAATCGGAACCGCGTTCTTTTT
This sequence comes from Salinisphaera orenii subsp. halophila YIM 95161, assembly GCF_003732545.1. Lineage (GTDB taxonomy): Bacteria > Pseudomonadota > Gammaproteobacteria > Nevskiales > Salinisphaeraceae > Salinisphaera > Salinisphaera orenii_A. The sequence continues at coordinate 90,377 of NZ_AYKF01000088.1, forward strand.
CTCTGAATCCGGTTCCGATTCTCTGTTTTTATTTTTCATAACAACGCCTTATAAAAATATAGAACATCTGCAGCGGGAATCGAGAATCGGAACTAGAAAAAGTGCTTGCACAGCTAGAATATGTGCCGTAGCTTTGTACCCATGACGAAGCGAACTACCTCAAAAAAACCAGCCCGCGGGGACTGGCATCCGGCCGACATCAAGGCGGCGCTCGAGAAGGCGGGCTGGAGCCTGCGTCGCCTGTCCGTGCATCACGGGCTCGGGGCGCAATCGCTGCAGAAATGCCTGCACCAGCCGTGGCCTCGCGCCGAGCGCCTGGTGGCCGCCGCCATTGGTCGTCAGCCGCGCCAGGTCTGGCCCAGCCGCTACCACGCCGACGGCACCCCAAAGCGCGGCCGCTCGCCGAAATATACCAATTGTGGTGCGCCGTCGCCGGCGGATGCGCAGGAAAGTGCGGCATGAGGCACTCAGTTGTGTGTGTACGCCCTCAATATCGCGCGGCTTTGGGCGGCCGGATAGATGCAGCCGCGCCCCGGCGTTTTGCGCCGGCCTTTCAGAGGAGCCTCCAATGACCGCCAAGCGTTGGAAGAAACGGCAGCCGAACTCCATGCAGGAAGCCCTTCGGCTCTGCCTGGACTACGCCGCCCACAAGCACAATCGCTCCGTGCAGCGAGTGGCCGACCTCAACGGCATCTCGGAATGGGTGATCTACAAGTGGATGAGCGACGGCTCGATCCCGTCGCGTCGCATCCCGCCGTTCGAGATGGCCTGCGACTGCCACTACGTGACCGCCTTTCTGGCGCACAGCGCCCACAAGCTGCTCGTCGACATCCCCCGCGGGAGCGCGACCTCCCGGGATGACCTGCTCGACCTGCAGAACCAGCTCAACGACGCCGTGCAGCAGCTGCGCGGCTTCACCGAGGCGCCCACCGAAGACGCCTCCAACGCCACCATCCGCGCGCTGACCGAAGCCATGACCGCGCTGGCCGGACACCGGGCGAACGTGCAGAAGGCCGTCGCCCAGGAGCTGGCGCTGTTCGACGGGGGTGACGCATGAGCCAGCTCAACGATATCGCCCACGAGACGGCCCACCGAATCGTCGAACAAGCCGGCGGGCCGACCGCGTCCTTCGATGCGATGAGCGCCGCGTTCAAGCAACTCATCGTCGATGGCCACCTTCCGATCGGTTGGCCACCCGGGGGTCGAGCGTTCCACGTCGCGCATGCGGCGATGTGGTCCGAAGTTATTCGGCTACAACTGGCCGCACTCGAACCGAACGAAGCGTCGCGGCGCGCGATGGCGCTTAGCGCGCATTTGGATTATCTCCATCGCGGCACGCTGAGCGGAGATCGCTGATGGCTTTCTCGGCTCTCAAGCGCGTCATGTCATTGCCCGACTGGGCCTCATGCGACAGCGACTCGATGAGCGCTTCGGTCGATACGTCGCCTGTGGCCGCGATCAGCCGGACGGCGTGCTCGCCAATGGCACGCGTCGCTTGTTGCTCGGTCATGCCGCGTATCTCTTTTTCTACGCTCTCAAGCGCTTTGCGGTCTTTCTCTTTCACTGGTGGCACTCCCTTCGTGCTCGGTCTGGTTGGCACCGCCGACTATAGCGAAGGCGGGTGCCGCCCCCCATCGACCGGGGCGTGCTCATGAGCGATGTGACCATCCGGCAGATCGCCGATGCGCTCGGTCGCGATCGCAGTGCAATTAGCAGGCGCGCTAAGAAAGAGGGCTGGCCATACATAGAAGAAAAGGCCCGCGGCGGCGCGCGGCGTGAATACGTGTTCGCGCAATTGCCGCCGAGTATCCAGAAAGCATTGCATGGGGACGTCGTGGCGTCTCTGGTAGCCGAATCCGATGCGCTAGTCGCGGATTTGGTTCAGGTACGCCAGCGCATTGCAGCCCTCGATGCGGAAATCGCAGCGATGCTAAAGCTGAGAGGGGGCGATCAATGATTGGCGAGCAGCAGTGGTTTTCTGCGGCCGATCTGGCGGGGCTGCCCGGTATGCCTGGCAGTACACGCGGCGTGAACAAAGCAGCCGCTCGGGAAGGCTGGTCCAGCCGTAAGCGCCGCAAAGGCAAAGGTTACGAATATGCCTTTGACGACCTGCCGGCCGAAACGCAGGCCGCAATTCTGAAACACTCTTGCGCTGCGTCGCCCCAGGGTGCCGCGCTCCCAGCCGATACTGCCCACGACGCACCCGCCGCCGCGGCGTTCACCTACGACCGGGACGAGCTCTGGGCGCAGTACGAACGCAAGGCCAAGGGCCCGAAGGGCAAGGCGCAGCAACGCCTGGCACTGCTCGACCAGGTCATGCGCCTGGTCGACGCCGGCCAGCCCATCAAGGACGCGTTCCGCAACGTCGGCCAGGCCAACGGCACGAGCTGGCGCACGATCAGCGGCTGGTATTACGGCACCAACGGCAAGCCCGGCGCACGTGACTTCGAGCGCGCCGACTGGCTGGCCGCACTCGTGCCCGGCTACGTCGGCCGCACCGTGACGGCCGAGTGCAGCCCCGGCGCCTGGGAATACTTCAAGGCCGACTACCTGCGTCTGGCCCAGCCGGCGGCCACGGCCTGCTACGAGCGCCTGCAGCGGATCGCGCCGCAGAAGGGCTGGACCGTGCCGTCGCTCAAGACACTGGAGCGGCGCATCGAGCGCGAGATCGCGCCGGGCGCGCTCATCCTGGCACGGCAGGGTCGCGAGGCGCTGGCGCAGAGCTACCCGGCCCAGCAGCGCGACCGTTCGGTCTTCCACGCGCTCGAAGCCGTCAACGCCGACGGCCACAAGTTCGACGTATTCGTGCGCTGGCCGGACGGCGACGTGACGCGCCCCATGATGGTCGCCTGGCAATGCCTTTACAGCGGCAAGCTGCTGGGCTGGCGCATCGACCGGAGCGAGAACGCCGACAGCTATCGGTTGTCGTTCGGCGACGTCGTCGAGAGATACGGCATCCCCGAGCATGCCTACCTCGACAACGGCCGCGGCATCGCCTCGAAGATGCTCACCGGCGGCGCGCCGACGCGCTATCGCTTCAAGATCAAGGACGAAGACCCGGTCGGCATCCTGCCGCAGATGGGCACAACGCCGCACTGGACCACGCCGTATCACGGCCAGGCCAAGCCCATCGAGCGCGCCTTCCGGGATCTGTGCGAGTACGTCGCCAAACACCCTGCACTGGAGGGCGCCTACACCGGCAACAGCCCGATGGCCAAGCCGGAGAACTACGGTTCGCGGGCCGTCGATTTGGCCGACTTCCTCGCTGTGCTGGACACCGAAATCAAGGCCCACAACGCCCGCGAAGGCCGGCGGTCCACGGTCTGCGCCGGCCGCAGCTTCGACGAGACTTTCGCCGAGTCGTACGCCCGGTCCGAGATCCGCCGCGCCACCGCCGGCCAACGCCGACTCTGGCTGCTCGCGGCCGAAGGCGTGCGCGCCTCGCGCCAGACCGGCGCGATCACCCTCATGGACAACACCTACTGGTCGGACTGCCTGGCGCGGCACAAGGGCGACAAGCTCATTGTCCGGTTCGACCCGGACCATCTGCACGAAGCGGTCTACGCCTACACGCTCGACGGCCGGTTCATCGGCGCCATCGAGTGCGCCCAGGCCGCCGGCTTCAACGACACCCGCGCCGCGCGCGAACACGCCCGCCTGCGCAAGCAGTTCGTCAACGCCAACCGCACCGCGCTCGAGCGTGAAAAGCAGCTGTCGGCAGCGGACGCGGCGCGGCAGTTGCCGACTGAAACCGACGACGCCGATCCGCCCGAGCGGCGCGTGGTGCGCGGCACGTTCAAACAGACCCGGCAGGTGGTCAACGGCGCGCCGCTGACCGAGCCCTCCGACGAGACCGAGGAAAGCCAGGCGGAGACCCGCTTCGGCTGGCACGACGTGATGGACCGCGGTCTCGACCACCTGCGCAGCACCCACCTGGGCGGGCCCACCCACGACGACACCGAGACCTAGCCATGACGGATTACTGGCGAATCATGACCCAGACCCTGCGCGAGGGCGCGGACTTGCTCGACGAAATGCTCGAGGAAAAAGCCCCGCTGCTGGAGCGCAACGCCCATTCGTTCGAAGAGCGTCTGGACCAGGAATTCTGGCGCGGCCGCTGCCACCAGGCCCGCGATGTGATGAACGGCCTGGACCGGCTGCTCGGTGCCGTCGGCGAATCGCGCGAGCCGCGCGGCCCGAGCAGTTCGCAGGACCGGCCGCACCTGTCGGTGGTGGTCGACAACACCCAGCGCGACCACGCCACGAAATAGCCCCCACCGAGCAGCCACTCGGCAGGGGCCCATGACGCGGGCGGATGCCCGCACCACAACGACGAAAAGGAAGCATAGCAAATGAGTGAATCCAACGTAGTGTCCCTTAACCCCAGCGAGCAGGCCGACCTGATGGCGGCCGTCCGCGACGAGATGGAGGCCGGCAGCCTGAGTCAGGCCGCCGTCGCCCGCGAGACCGGCCTGTCCGCATCGGCGCTCAACCAGCGTTTGAAGGGCGTGTATCGCGGCGATAACGCGGCCGTGGACGCCAAGCTGTCCCGCTGGCTCGACGCCCGCCGGGAGCGCCGCAGCGCCGACGCCCAGATGCCCGAGGCGCCGGCCTGGGTGCAGACGCCCAGCGCCCGCCGCATCCGCTCCGCGCTGTCCTACGCCCAGATCGCCGGCGACATCGCCGTGATCTACGGCGGCGCCGGTGTGGGCAAGACGTCCACCGCCCACGAATACCAGCGCCAGGCCCCCAACGTCTGGATCGTGACCATGACCCCGGCCACGGCCGTTGTCGGCGCCGCGCTCGAGCGCATCGCCCTGGCCATCGGCCTGCGCCCGTCCGGCCGCGCCTCGCGCATCGAGGGCGAGATCATCGAGCGCCTCCAGGGTACGCAGGGGCTGCTCATCATCGACGAGGCCCAGCACCTCGCGCCACGTGCCCTTGAGGCCATCCGGTCGCTGCAGGACGCCACCGGCGTCGGCGTCGCGATCCTCGGAAACCAGGTCGTCTACACCCAGCTCACCGGCGGCAATCGCTCGATCGGATTCGCGCAGCTGTTCTCGCGCATCGGCAAGCGCGTGTCGCTCAATCGGCCGACCCAGGCCGACGTCGACGCCCTGGCCACGGCCTGGGGCGTGACCGCCACCGACGCGGTCCGGCTGCTGCGCGATATCGCCAAGAAGCCGGGCGCGTTGCGGGCCGTCACCAAGACCATGCGGCTCGCCTCCATGTTCGCCGCCGGCGCCGATGCCGATGCCGATCAGCCCACGCTCGAGCACATCCGCTCGGCCTACCGCGACCTCGGGGGCGACTAGTCATGGCACGCATCACCCGAATCCAGGATCACCAGAGCCAATGGACGCGCCTGCGGGCCGTGTTCGCACCGCGGCCGAACGACGTCCAGTGCCCCGTGCTGGGCGCCATCACGCCGGTCCAGTGCCAGTACCACCGCAATCGTCCGTTCGTCCCGACGAACGAGTCGCGCGCCCAGCTCGCCCGCACATGCCCCGCGTGCCCGAACAACCCGGAGGCCTCGTAATGCCCGCCACCCGAGACACCACCTGCGACCTGATCGAGCGGCCGGCGGCCCCGCGCCCGCGGCGCAGCCCGCTGCAATCGCTGCCGCACGGCGTGGCCCTGATGGAACAGCTGGCCACCGCGCGTATCGCCGTCGATGCGCTCACCGGCATGGGCTGCCTGATCCGCGCCATCCAGATCACCCCGGACGGCGCCACCATCGCGCTGCACCGCGCCCCGCCGGCCGGCGTGCTCGAACGCCACGGCGCGCTGGACTACGGCCGGCACGACGCCACCGCCGGCGAGGCCGTGCGCGGCCTGTGCTGGCGCGGCGTGTTCGTCGAATGGCCGGTACCGGCGAGCGAGGTGCCGGCATGACTGCCCCCGACGTCCGCCAACGCATCTTCGATGCGATCCGGCTCGAGGTGCGCGACGTGCTACACGACGCGCCGCGGCCGCTGTCGCCCACCCAGATCGCCGCGCACTGCGAATCCGCGGCCGACGTCAGCGACGTGCGGCCCGTGCTGGCGGCGATGGTCGCCGCCAACGAAGCGCGCGCAACGGCAAACGGAGACGGCCACGCCTACAGCGCCCGCACGGTCGCGCCGCAATCGCCGGCCCCCGCGCCCACCGGGCGCCCGCCGACCGACATCGGCCAGGCCGTCATCAACGGCATCGCCGACCACAACGCCTGGCTCACCATCGAGGAGCTCGAACGTCGCCTGGATCTCTTTCGCGAGCAGATCCGCAACGTTGTGCGGAACTCGAAGCGTCTCGTCGGCCGGCCGCGCGCCGGCGCGGCCAATGGCGCTCACGAGTACGGCCTAGCCGAGTGGGCGGCCGAGGCGCCGGCGACCGACGCACCGGCCGCCGATGCCGAGGCCGCCCCGGCGGCGCCGGCTGCGGAAAAGAAGCCCTCGACCGAACCCAACGGCCGCGCGGCCCGCGTGATAGCGGCCATCACCGAGGCCGGTGACTTCATCGGCCTCGACGAGCTCGATGCCGCACTCCCCGAGGACGCACGCCAGAAGATCAGCGAAAGCACGTGTGACCTCGTGACGCGCGGCCGGCTGTTGCGGCGCTACAACGCGGCCGCGAACCGGAGAATCTACGGCCTGCCGGACTGGCCGGAGGTGGCGGATCTTGCTGTCGCCACGGCCGACGACGCCGAACGCGACGCCCCGGCGGCGCCGATCGAGCCGGGCGAGGCCCGCCTGGGCCACCGTTTCGGGCTCTGGAGCGACGGCACGCTCGCCATCGAGACCGCCGCCGGCGAGCTCGACCTCCCGCCGGCCGTCACGCACGACCTGATCGCCTACCTCATCCGTGAGCGCGCCCAGGTCATCCATCTGTTCGACACCGAACTGGAGACCCGCGATGCCTGAACATCTGATCACCCGCGACCGCGTGCTCGAGGCGCTCGCCGGCCACATCGGCGCCGAGCGCGCCGCGCACGCCGAGGATCTCGTAATCGAGATCACCGAATCGGCCGACGGCATCGATGCCGGCACGCGCCGGCTGCGGCGTGTCGTCGAAGAGCTGCGCAACGACGGCCACCACGTCTGCGGCCTGCCGGCGCACGGCTACTACATGGCCGCCGACGAGTCGGATCTGAACGCGACCTGCCAGTACCTCTACAGCCGGTCGATGACCACGCTGCGCCAGGTCGCCGCGATGAAGCGCGTCTCGCTGCCGGACCTGCGCGGCCAGCTGCGGTTGCCGTCATGAGGCTGCTCATCGCCGCCATCACGCTCACGATGTTCGCGCTCGGCGCGGGCGCGGCCATACAGACGATCGCCTGGGCCACCGGCCACGGTACGCCGACCCAGCACATCCACATCGTCAACACCCGCAGCGGGTGCCGGCTGTGACCGGCGCGACCTACCACCTGCGCCGCCGCCACGACGGCCGCGAGGCCGGCACAGTGCGTGTCCGCGCCGACAGCCCGCGCGCCGCGTTCGAGCGCGTGCGCCGCGAACGGCCGGCCTACGCCCGCGACCAGCTGATCCTGTGCGGAGTGGAGGCGGCGCGATGAAAGCCTGCTGCCCGACCTGCGGCCAGATCGGCGACCTGATGCAGTTCGTGGCCGAGGGCGACGCCCGCAAGACGATGGCGCTCGCGCTCAAGTGGCCCGCGCCGCTCGCCGACGCGCTCGTGCGCTACCTGCAGCTGTTCCAGCCGCCACAGCGCGCGCTCGCATGGAGCCGCGCGCACCGGCTCATGGCCGAGCTGCACGCCGACATCGAGCGCGGCGCCATCGAACGCCACGGCCGCACCTGGGCCGCGCCCCAGCCGGTCTGGCAGACCGCGTTGCAGACCGTTGTCGCCCGGCGCGACGAGCTCACGCTGCCGCTCAAGGACCACGCCTACCTCTACGAAATCATCTGCCGCGGCGCGAACAAGGCCGAGGCAGAGACCGAGGACGCACGCGAAAAGCAACGCCGCAACCGCGGCGCCCGTGCGGCCGCGGAGCGACGCGAAGCCGATCAGCACGGCGCGCCGGTACCGGCCAAGCCGCCCGGCGGCTCGCTCAAGAACGCGCTCGCCGAGGCGCGAGCGGCCACGCAATCACCCACGACCGAGGGCAGCGACTCATGACCGACATCACAGAAAGCCGAATCAGCCTCGTGCCGCGCAGCCGCGCGAATCGGCTGATCGCCGAGCTGATTAAAGACGCCGAAGCGTCGGGCAATCCGGAGCGCTACTGGACGGACATCCTCGCGCTGGTCGGCAGCTCGATGGCCGCGCATGTCTCGCACGACGCTGCGATTCGCGCTCAGGCCGGCGTAATCGAGGTCGCGCGCATCCATCGCGACCAGCTTCAAGCCACGAACCACTGAACGGAGCACCAAGATGTCCGCACAGACGACCGTCCCCGACGGCTACATGCAGAACGCCGCGGGTCATCTGGTCCCCGAAGACCAGGTCCGCGATCACGACAAGCTGCGCGACAGCGTGGCCACCGACCTCGCCACCCAGGCCATCGCACTGCACGAGCAGCTGCGCCAGTACAAGTGGCAGGCGCTCAGCGACCTGGCCGACCTGGTCTCGACGGCCGCCACCGAGTACGACGTCAAGATCGGCGGCGACAAGGGCAACCTGTCGATCACCACCTTCGACGGCGCGTACAAGATCCAGCGCGCCGTCGCCGAGCGCATCGAGTTCACCGAAGAGATCCACGCCGCCAAGGCCATCTTCGACGACTGCATCAAGCGCTGGTCCGAGGGCGCCAACGCCAACCTGCGCGTGCTGGTCGACCGGGCCTTCCGGACCGACAAGCAAGGCCAGCTCAAGACCACGGCCATCCTCGAGCTGCTGCGCATCGAGATCGAGGACGCCGACTGGCAGCGCGGCGTCGAGGCGCTCAAGGACAGCATTCAAGTGTCCGGTACCGTGACGTATATCCGCGTTTACAAGCGGGTTAGAGGCGACCGCTACGAGCCGGTCCCGCTCGATCTGGCGGCGGTTTAGCCATGAGCGACCCCATCGAACGCAGTCATTTCTGGGTCTTCGACGACGAGCAGCTCGAGGCCGCGCTCGCCGAGCACTGGCCGAACCAGCCCGAGGCCCACGAGCCGCAGAACCTGCCGGACATCGTCCGCGGGTTCCTGCACTCCGCGGCCTGCCAGCGGCGCGACATGCGTCGCGGCGGCGACTGAGCAGAACCGGCCCGGGCGGTCTGAACCCGGGGCTCGTCCAGCCGGCGGTGATGGGCTCATGAAACAACACCGGCAGCCGGGGCGCAGTGACTCCTTCGCTGCGTGACTCGGCCGTCTGGCCCACGAAACGGGCCACCCATTTGAACCACGGCGACACGACATGATTGATACCCACGACGAAACCAAGCCCACGCGCGTCTGGTGCTGCGGCGAATGCGGCGAGCCGCATCGATGGCAAGACGCTGCTGTCGAGTGCTGCACCAATCCGCCCTACGAGGCCTGGGCCTGCGGCCGCTGCGGCGAGCCGCATACCGAGCACGACAACGCGCGCCTGTGTTGCGTCGACGAACGCGGCGAGCCGCTGCCGCCGAGCGCGGCCGAGCTCGAGGCCCGGGGCCAGCAGCGATTACCTCTGCCGGCCTAAGCGAAACGGTCCCCGAGCACGGCTCGGGCGGCCGTCTGCCGGGCGTGGTGGCCCGGTACTGATGAGCAGCCAAACGCGAGCCCGATATGAGCACACAGCCTACAGCCGAACAGTGGAAAGCCCTCGAAGAAGGACTCTACGGCCCGTTCGGCCGCGCCGAGCTCGAATGCGACGGCTACACGCTGAGTCTGTGTAAGTTACAGGTCGCAGAGAACCGGCTTGCGATCCAGGTTTTCGTCGACGGTCTATATCGCAGCGAATGGCACCACACGGACTGCGAGCAGCGGCGCCGGTTCTTTTGCCCGGAGCAGCATGCGGTCTACACCGGCCAATATCGCAAGGCGCTGGCCCGGATGAGCAAGCGCGCCCGCAAAGACGCGGGCATCGATATCGACGAGAAGTGGACCTCCTACGCAGCCACGTGGCCCCGGTTCGCACCGCTACGTCAGCACCTCAAGCGCGAGAACGCATCGATCGCGATCGCGAGCGTCAATGGCGCCGCCGCGGCGGCCGCGGTGGCGTTTCGGGCGGAATACGTGCGGTGCCGGCAGACCGGCGAACGGTTCGACCCGACGTGCATGGATGGGTGGAACGCGCGATGAGCACTCGCGACAACATCATCTCGCTGTCCGAGGTTCGCTGGAAATACCACGGCTGCCAGCACAAGCGCCTGCGTGTCGACGAGCAGCTCGCGACCGTCGAATGCCGGGACTGCGGCGAGAAGCTTAATCCGGTCCACGTGATCGCGCGCATGGCGAAAGAGGAATCGCTATGGCGGCGCCGGCTCGACGCGTTGCGCGCGGTGCGCCAGAAGCTCGAAAAACGCCAGCGCTGCAAGTGCGACCACTGCGGCCGAATGACGAGGATCCACGTCCGATGAGCACCCGCAACGCCACGCTCGCCAAGATCCATATCGCCAAGAAAGACCTGGCGTTGGACGACGCGGTCTACCGCGAGATCCTCTGGACGGTCGCGCGCGTTCGCTCGGCGAAGGATCTGGACGCCCACGGCCGCGATGCCGTGCTGTCGCATTTCAGGTCGCGCGGCTGGAAGCCGAAGGTCGCGAAGCGGGCGGGCAAGGTGCCGCACAACCGCGATCGCGAGCCGATGCTTCGCAAGATCGAGGCATTGCTGACCGATCAGGGCCTGCCGTGGTCCTACGCCGACGCGATTGCGCAGCAGATGTTTTCCGTCGAACGCCTCGCGTGGTTGCGCGATGAACAGCAGCTTCGAGCCGTGATCGCAGCACTGGACAAGCGCCGCCGCCGTATCCCGGACCGCGGCCCCGAGCCGCCCGCCGCATGAACACACCGATCGACACCGACTATCTGCCGACCGTCGCCCGCGAGATCGCGGCGGTCATCGGCATGGCGGCGACCTGCGACCTGATCGCCGCGCGCGGCGGGACGCGGCTGTACGTGCCGGCGCAGCTCACGCCCGAGCACGCGCTGAACCGCGAGATCGGCGCCGAGGCCGCCGCCAAGCTCGTCGAGATTTACGGCGGTGATACCCTCGACATGCCGCGCGCCCACGCTGCGACGCGCGCCGCGTTGCACCGCACGATCGTGGCCCGCTATATTGACGGCGCCTCGGCCGCCCAGCTGGCCCGCGACTACGGCGTCACGGAGCGCTGGGTCTACGCGCTCGCCGCCCGCCGGCGCGAGGCCCTCGCCAGCCGCCAGGATTCGCTGTTCTAGCACGGCCCCGCTGAACCCCTTCAGCTAATCCCGCCCCGGGCTCGGCGCCGACACTGGCGCCCATGCAGCAGACCAGTCTCACCGTCATCGCCAAGCGCCTCGGGCGCGAATACGACATCCCCGCGGCCATCGTGCTCGGCGTGATTCAGGTCGAATCCGCAGGCAACGAATGGGCGACGCGCTTCGAGCGGCACTATCGCTGGTGCTGGGATGTCCGCGCCGGCAAGCCGTTCACGGCCTCCGCCGCGGCCGCACGCCGGACCGACGCGCCCGACGGTTTCCACGGCACGAACGATGCCCACGGCGGCTATTACAGCTCCGCGGACACCGAGTGGAACCAGCAGAAGACGAGCTGGGGCCCGATGCAGATCATGGGCGCGGTCGCCCGCGAGCACGGCTACGACGGCCCGCTGCCACGGCTGTGCGATCCACTGATCGGCATCGACTACGGCTGCCGCCATCTCGCCCGCCTGCGGGATCGATTCATCGATCGCCACGGCTGGGCCGGCGTGCTGGACGCCTACAACGACGGCACCGCCCGCATCGAGCGCCCCCACGACTACCCGCACAAGGTCGCCGCGACCAGTCCAGGCGCCGAGGCCGAGATATTCCCAAAAGCCCGGGGCGCGTCGTGATGCACGGCGCGCCCTGGCTGACGCGGCTCTGGTCTGTATTCGAGCGCCCGAGCGGTGGCCGCCATGACTGAGCTCATCGCATGGCTCGTCGCGTGGCTTGTCGCGCTCGGCGCGCCGTCGCTGCTGATCATCTGTGCCCGGCCGGGCGACGACCGCGCCGCGCTGGTGGGGCTGGCGCTGTGGTGCTACGGCGTCGTGGCGCTGGCCGCCGGGGCCGTGCTGCGGCTGGCCTGGTGGGCCGTCACATGACCGCCCTGGGGCTGATCGTCCGGCTGCCGCGCATTGCCCATGCGGCCCTGATCGCGTTGTGCACGCTTTTCCATGCCGCCGTGAGCGGCCCTTGAACGGAGCTCACTATGAATGCAGACCTCATCAACCAGCTTGCGCCCTACGTCGTCCTGGCCGTGGGCCTCGCGCGTCTGGCCAATCAGATGCTCGCCCGTGTCGCCGGCGTGACCTCGACCACGCGCGACGACGAGATCAGCTCGATGCTCGGTATCTGGATCCGGCGGGTCCAGGGCGTGCTCGACACCATCGGCCTGATGTCCGACGCGCCCGCGAAGGCGGCCGAGAAGAAGAAGCAGCGCGGCTGACGTGGGCTGGCGCGCGGTCGTCGAACTACTCAACCGGGCCGGGCGTTGGATCGACGCCTGGCTGCGCCGTCGGCGGGCGTCGACACGCCAGGCCGAGCGCGATCGTCTCGAGGCTGATCCTGGCGACTGGTATCGCGATCACTTCGGCGGCGTGCACGACGACGCCGAGCCGCAGTCCGGCACCGACGGCACCGACGCTGACGATCGACGCGAATCCGAATAGCGCCGGCGGGATCTGTCTCGACCGCGCAGACGCAATCGCGCTCGGCGCCTACATCCAGGCCCTGGAGAACCGCACCGCGCCATGAGTGATATCGCCGACGACGCACAGCCCGAGTCCGATCAGTTGCTCGACTACGGCCTGGCCGCGCACCGGCGCCGCCAGATCGCCGAATCGGCGCTGCCGATCAACTGGCGCGGCCTGTGCCACGACTGCGACGAGTACATCGCGCCGGATCGTCTGGAGGCCAACCCGCGGGTCTTTCGGTGCTTTGGCTGCCAGACCGCGCTCGAGGCGCGGGAGCGGCGGGCATGAGCTGGGACTACGAGGGCATCCGCACGGTGATCAGCGCGCTGTCGCTGCTCGGCGCCGTGGCCGCGGCGGTCTACAGCTGGTGGACCGCACGCAACAAGACGACGCGGCAGGCGATCTCGAAACTCGGCGAGCGGATCGACGGCGTCGAGCGCCGCACGACGGCGGTGGAACACCAGCTGAAGTACGTGCCCGGCACCGCCGAGATCAAGGAGCTGCACGGTGAGCTGAGCGACCTGCGCGGCGACATGCGCGAGATCAGCGGCGCGCTGGGCGGACTCAAGCGCGCGGTCGATCTGATGAATCAGCACTTGCTGAGCCACGAGAAAAACAGCTAGCGAGGCGCCCATGCCCCCTCTGACCTATTCGCAGCGCTGGACCGAGGACCGCCGCCTGGTGATCCTGCGCGTGCTGCGCGACGCCCCGGACTACACCGCCAACAGCAGCATCCTGCGCGGCCTGCTCGAAGAGATCGGCCACCGCGCCAGCCGCGACGTGATCGCCGGCGATGTGGACTGGTTGGCCGAACAGGGGCTTGTGACGGTCGCCGACCTCGCCGTCCCCGGCCTGCGCATGATCACCCTGACCCAGCGCGGTGACGACGTCGCCGGCGGCGCCACCGTGCTGTCGGGCGTCGCCCGCCCCAGCCCGAGCGCATGACCCGATGGGGCGTCGATCCTCGATCAAGAGCCTGCCGGAGCCGGTGCGCGCGGCCATCGACGCGGAGATCCGCGCCGATCGGCTGACGCTGGACGAGATCCTGGATTCGGTCGCCGATACGTTCGGCGACCAGTATGGCGACGAGGCCGTGCCGTCGCGCGCCGCGCTCGGCCGGTACCGGAAATCCGAGCGCGAGCGCATGCAGGACGTCATCCAGGCCGAGGACACGGCCCGCGTCTGGGCCTCCGAGCTGGGCAACACACCGCAATCGCAGATGGGCAAAGTGCTCCAGCAACTGCTGACCACGCTCGCGTGGAAGAGCACCCAGAAAGCGCTGGACGCGGACGACGTACCGACCGACGAGATCGCGAAGCTGGCGCGCGCCTACCGCGCCGTCGAGGAAGCCGGCCAGATCAGCGACAAGCGCGAGCGCGAGCTGCGCGAGCAGACGCTCGCCGAAGCCGAGGAGCGTGTCGAGGCCTTGAGCGACGGGGCGCGCCAACCCGATACCGAGACGCTCAAGCTCGTGCGCGCCGCCATCCGTGGCGAGGCCTAGCCGGTGGGTATCGTTCGCCTTCATACACGCCAGGCGGCCTACGTTGACGATCGCGCCCGCTTCAAGGCCGCGATGTTCTCGCGTCAGACCGGCAAGACGTTTGGCTCCACGCTCGAGGTCGTCGATGACTGCCTGGACGCCGAGTCCCAAGGCCGCAGCGAGCGCTGGGTGATCCTCTCGCGCGGCGAACGCCAGGCGCGCGAGGCCATCAACGAAGGCGTGCGGGTGCATCTGGACAATTACCAGACCGCGTTCGAGGCGCTCGAGTACGATTGGCAGGCCCAGCATCGGGCGCTCGAAGTCGTGCTGCCGGGCGGCTCGCGGATCACCGCGCTGCCGGCCAACCCGGACACCGCTCGCGGCTTTTCAGCCAACGTGCTGCTCGACGAGTTCGCCTTTCATCAGGACAGCCGTGCGATCTGGCAGGCGCTGTTTCCGGTCGTGTCCAAACCGGGGCTCAAGCTGCGCGTGATCAGTACGCCCAACGGCAAGGGCAACAAGTTCTATGAGCTGATGACGATGGGCGATGAGCAGGCCCTGCGCGAGCGTGGCCACATCGAGGCCGAGGGCTGGAGCCTGCACTGCTGCGATATCTACCAGGCCGTCGAAGGCGGGCTGGATCGCGACCCGGTCGAGCTCAAGAAAGCGATCGGCGACCCGGAAGCCTGGGCCCAGGAGTTCGAACTCCAGTGGCTCGACAGCGCCCACGCCTGGCTACCGTTCGATCTGATCGACGCGGCTGAACACGCCGATGCCGGCGATCCGGCCGGCTATGCCGGGGGCATCGCCTACGTCGGCATCGATATCGCCGCCCGCAAGGATCTATTCGTGATCACCGTGGTCGAGCCGCGCGGCGATGTCGCCTGGGTGCGCGAGATCATCGAGCGCCGCGGCGCGACGTTCGCCGAGCAGGGCGCACTGCTGGACGACGTCATGCGTCGCTATACCGTGGGCCGCGTCTGCATCGACCAGACCGGCATGGGCGAAAAGCCCGTGGAAGACGCGAAGCGTCGATACGGCGAGTACCGCGTCGAGGGCGTGATGTTCACGGGGGCCAGCAAGCAGCTGCTCGCCACGACCGCCCGCGAGCAATTCGAGGACCGGCGCGTGCGCATCCCGGCCGGGCATCCGGAGCTGCGCGCGGACCTGCACAGCCTCAAGCGCATTCAGCTGCCCGGCGGCAATATCCGCTTCGACGCCGATCGCGATGCCGGCAGCCATGCCGACCGCACGTGGTCGCTGTTCCTCGCGCTGCATGCCGCGGATAACAGCGACTATCAGCCCTATGCCTACCAGCCGGTGCGAGCCGATCGAGACCTCGAGAACGGTCGGCCGATCGCGACGACCGGCGGCTTTGGTACCCAACGAGGCGCCTGGTAATGGCCGAATCCCCCATCCTGCAACGCGACGGCCGGCCGTTCGAGACCACCGAGCTGACCGAGGAGCTGGCCGCCCCGACGCTCACCGGCGTCCGCAGCGTCTGGACGCAGGGCGTGGCGGCCGGCATGACGCCGGCGCGGCTGGCTTCGATCCTACAGGCCGCGGCCGACGGCAACGCGCACGACTACCTGACGCTGGCCGAGGAGATGGAAGAGCGCGACCCGCACTACGCGGCCGTGCTCGGCACCCGCAAGCGCGCCGTCTCCGGCCTGCCGGTGCACGTGGAGGCGGCCAGCGATGACGGGCCCGGCGTGAAGCTGGCGGATGCCGTGCGCGAACTGGTGCGCCGGCCGGCGTTCGGCTATCTCGTCGATGATCAGCTCGACGCCCTGGGCAAGGGCTATTCGGTCAGCGAGATCCTATGGGACCGCTCGGGCGCCACCTGGGAGCCGATGGCGTACAAGCACCGCGACCCGCGCTTTTTCGAGTTCACGGACGCCAGCGGCCTGGAGAAGCTGGGCCTACTGGACGACAGCCAGCCCGGCCAGCCCTTGCCGATGCCCGGCTACAAGTTCGTCACGCACGTGCCGCGCCTCAAGAGCGGCATCCCGCTGCGCGGCGGGCTGGCGCGGCTGGTGGCCTTCGGCTGGATCTGCAAGGCCTACACGATGAAGGACTGGATCGCCTTCGCGGAGGTCTACGGCATGCCCCTGCGCCTGGGCCGCTACGGCCCGGGGGCGAGCGAGCGCGACGTGTCCATTCTGCGGCAGGCGGTGGCCAACATCGGCTCGGACGCGGCCGCGGTGCTGCCACGCTCGATGGAGATCGAGTTCCAGGACGTGGCCAGCGGCGGCGGCAGCGGCAACACGGATCTGTTCGAGCGGCTGGCCGACTGGGTGGACCGGCAGACGTCCAAGGGCGTGCTGGGCCAGACCATGACCACCGACGCGCAGTCGGCCGGCCTGGGCAGCAACCAGGCCGGCGTGCACAACGAAGTCCGCGGCGACATCCTGGCCGCCGATGCCAAGCAGCTGAGCGACACGCTCAACCGCGACCTGGTGCGGCCGTACATCGACCTGAACTTCGGCCCGCAGCCGGCGTATCCGCGCATCGAGCTGCAGGTGATCGAGCCGGAGGACATCGAAGGGCTGACCAAGGCGCTCGAGCGGCTGGTCCCGCTCGGGCTGCGCGTGGGCGGCTCGACCATGCGCGACAAGCTGGGCCTGCCGGATCCGGATGACGACGAGGAGGTGCTGACCCCGCCGCAGGGCGCGCCGAGCGGCCCGCCGCCGGCATTGAACCGCCGTTCAACGCGCGATCGAAGCGGCCTCGAAACGGCGTTGAACCGGACCGACGCGCCCGCCCCGGCGGATGCCATCGACGACCTGACCGAGGCGCTCGCCGGCGACGACGAGTGGGAAGAACAGCTGGAACCCCTGATCGACCCGATCGAGCAGCTGGCGGCCGAGGTGGATTCGCCGGAGGCGTTTCGCGCCCGGCTACCGGAGCTGCTGGAGCGGATGGACGCCGGCGAACTCCTCGAAAAGCTCGCCAATGCGACGTTTCGGGCGAGAGGATTGGGTGACGCGAACGACGGCGATAACTGATGGCTGAAACCCGCAACCCCGGCCCAGTCCCCCAGGACGCGCTCGACTACTGGCGCGGCAAGGACGTGCGCCCGGGCTTTTCCCATGAGGACGTCTGGGGCGACGAGCACGCGCACGCGTTCACCGTGGCCAAGATGACCAAGCTGGATCTGCTCGAGGACACGCGGGCCAGCCTCGAGGACGCCCTGGCCGAGGGCAAGACGTTCCGGCAGTGGTCCAACGAGATCCGGCCGCGGATGCAGGCCAAGGGCTGGTGGGGCGTCAAGGAGCAGATCGACCCGGCGACCGGGCTGCCCGAACGCGTGCAGCTGGGCAGCCCGCGCCGCTTGAAGACCATCTACCGCGCGAACATGCGCAGCGCCCGCGCCGCCGGCCAGTGGCAGCGGATCCAGCGGACGAAGGAGAGCCGCCCGTACCTGGTCTATCTGCTCGGGCCCAGCGAAGAACACCGCGCCGAACACGTCGATCTGCAGGGCCTGACGCTGCCGGTGGACGATCCGACCTGGGGCGAGATCTACCCGCCCAACGGGTACGGTTGTTTTTCCACGGATACGCTGGTGCGCTGCAACGCGCAGCTCGGGCTAAAAACCTGGTACGCGGGTGAAATGGTGGAGCTGCACTCGGCTCGTGGGAACCACTTCACCGCGACCGCTAACCATCCCGTACTCACCGCGCGGGGCTGGGTCGCCGCCGGCGACCTCCGCGAAGGCGATCAGTTGATCGATGCAGGTGTTGGTGTGGATGCCGGCATCGTCGGGGTCGTAGACGACGAACAGACGCCAGCCCGCGCCGACGATCTCTTCGATGCGCTCGCGCGCGAGCGACTTCGCGTCGTTCCAATGGCGGCGCACGATTTCTACGGCGACACGGTCGGCCGGCAGCCCGAAATCCAGGTTGCGAGTGCCGATGGCGATCTGATGGATCGCGTCGACGCCTCGGCGGATGAACGCATCCGCGAAGTGACTTTCGGTCGCGGTCTGCATCGCGGTGTTGAAGCCGCCAACATTGCCCTGGGCTCGTCGCAGGCTACGTCGGTCGTCGGTAATACCGCGCAAACGCAGCATGCGGCCGACGCCCGGCTTGGACATGCCCAGACGGCGGGCAATCTCGGCCTGGCTGGTCAGGCCGGCGCGGTAGAGGGAGATGACACGACGTTCGGTCGCATCGTTCGTGGCATCTGCCGCCTGCCACGCCGCGCCCAGCAGCTGCTCGGTCTCGCCCCGCGCCTTGACACCGACCCAACGCTGCGCCGCTGCCGTGCTTCGGCCGCGCCGCTCAATGCCGTGCCGGTCGAGGATGCGACCCAACGCGCCCCGGCTGACGCCCAGCTCTTTGGCCAGCTGCTGCAGCGGAATACCGGACTGGTAGCGACGGACGAAGTCCGCCTCGTTCGCAAGTTCGAGTGGTCGGGTCATGTGTACGACTTTGCTACGGATACCGGCTTGATCGTAGCCGGCGGCATTGTGGTAAGCAACTGCAAGTGCTACGTCAACCAGATCGACCAGGCGACGCGCGATCGCTACGTCGAGGACGGCGTGCCTGACGCCACGGCTGCCCAGGAGATCGACCCCGAGAGCGGCCTGCCGACCGGCCGGCGCGTCACGCGTCAGGTGCCGGCGAAGACCGAGCGCCCCGAGCTCAAGCGCCGGCGCTACAAGAGCAAGCGCACCGGGCGCGAGCAGTACGCGCCCGAGGGCGTGCATCCCGCCTGGGCCAACAACTCCGGCCAGGCGCGGGTGCGCACCCTGCGCGAAGCCCTCGCGGGCAAGATCGAAACAGCCGACCAGCAGCTGGCCCGCGAGTCCGTCAAGCGCGTGGTCGATAGCCCGGCGCTGACGCAGTTTCTGGACGAGGCGGACGCACACAAGGCGGTGCTGGCCCGCACGGCCGACGATATCGACGAGGCCGCGCGCCGGCGCATCATCGACGGCATCGGCGACCTGCCGGTGGCCTACGCCGACCGCGAGCTGGCCGAGCATGTCGGCAGCCAGACGCAGCTGGTGCGGATGTCGGCCGAGACGGCGGGCAAGCAGCTCGTGACGCATGCGGATCTGGTCAGCGGCGACTACCGGAATCTGGACGCACTGCTGGCCACCGGCGAGGTGTTGCGCGAAAGCGCGCGCGAGGTCGTGGTGTTCGGCGAGATCGAAGGCGAACTGTATCGCGCGGTGCTCAAACGGGCCGGCACGGACAATCGCGAGCTGTTCTTGAGCACCTTCCATCGCGCGAAGGCCAAGCAACATGGAAAGGCCCGCGAGGCGATGAAGCGCCTGCGGGCCTCGCGATGAGCGTGCACGTGGCCGGGACTGGAAACCCCCGGCGATCCGCCTTAATCCGCGCTCTTGCGAAACGCGAACGGCTGCGGTGTCCAGATTCTCCGCATGACGCGTGCAGAATTAGAATAACGCACGGCCCGGCTGCTCGCATCCGCCGTGTCGCCGGAGCGCCTGTGCGCCGCTGTGAGGAATCAAAAGGCCGCGCCCTCATGTTGGGTCGGCGCGGCCGCAATGTCTCGTTAGAAACGTTTATCGAACATTTTAACGGCGTACCAGCGGGCTACGCGTCCACGAAAAATGCTTCGGGGTTCGTGAATCCGATCATGGCCAGCCCGAAGTAGGCGCGCAGCTTGTCCTCTTCACTGAGCCCTTGCCCGCGTTTGACACGAGAGACGAGGCCCGACGAATGGAAGATGCCGTTGTCCCAGGCGCGATCGGAAAAGCCGAACGCCTCCATGAACTCGAGATCGAGGGTGGACCGGGAAAGCGGCGCGGTCGAGGCCCGTGGGTTCGTGGGCGTCCAGCTGGCGTTGTCAGCCCAGACGTCGCGGCGCGGCACTAACGGCAGATCGAACTGATGCGCGTAGGCCACTTCGAAGAACCGTTTGCGCTCGAACGCGAACCACTCGCGGGGCGCGCCCAGCACGCCGCGCAGGCAGTCGGCGTCATCCATATCCAGCCACTTGCCGAACAGTGGTTTGGTGCCCTTCCCGCTGTAGAGCACCAGTCGGGCCGTATTGATCAGCGCGAACACTTCGTCGTCGCTTTTGTCCGATACGTCGATGGCGATAGGTGCGTCGCTCATGGCTTAGCCTCGGTTGGATGCGTGGCGGGCTTGGCTGGCCTGGCGATCGTCGAGCCGATCGCAGTTGCGCGCCGCCTCGTCGAGGGCGAGATCGGTCAGTGCGGCGTAGGCATCGCGGACTTCGCGGGCGCGATCGATGGAATCGCGGATATTGAGGGTGTCGGATTTAGGCATGACTGCCTCCAGTTGGTTTTACTAGAACGCAAGGTGGCCGGGACGCTAGTAACCGCAACTGGACGGCCCTGGGTATTCCCCGCATATCGCGGGTGTTGTATTTCCCAGGACGCCCGGCCATAAATCGTGGACACAAAAAAACCGCCTCTTTCGGGTGCGGGTGAACCGCCAGCTGTGGAGTTACTAGCTCCGTCAGGTAGGATTGTTATCTCGACGCGCGAGACGTGTCAATTCCCCTGAACCCCTTCAGCTAATCGCCCACGGCCGCGGTCGCCAGACTGCACGGCATGGACGAGTTGATCGCTGCCCTGTGCTTCCAGATACCGGCGCCCGCTGACGAAAGCGAGAGCGTCGACGGTTGGCGCGTGCTCATTCCGGCCCCCGATGCCAACGGCATGATCCGCGGCGACGACGGTCGCGCCTGGAAGATGAGCGATCCCGACGCGGTGGTCGCCACCTACACCGGTCCGCGCCCCATCGACGTGAACCACGCCGAGGATCTACAGGCCGCCGCCGGCAACCCCGCGCCGGCGTCCGGCTGGATCGAGGAGATTCGGGCCAACAACGGCGCGATCGAAGGCCGGCTGGCGTTCAACGCCCGCGGCGCCGCCTCCGTGCGCGATCGCGAGTACCGCTACCTCTCGCCGGCGTTCCGGTTTCATCCCGAGACGAAAGAGATCAAGCGGATCGATTCCGCGTCGCTCGTCAACACCCCGAACTTCGCGCTGGCGCTGAACCGGCGCGGCGCACCCGACGCCAACGACAACCCCGAGGCCAACGCTATGGACCTGCTCGCCGAGCTGCGCACAGCGCTCAATCTCAAGGACGACGCGACCGAGGCGGATGCGCTCGCGGCCGTGAAGACCCAGGGCACCGAACTCGAGACCGCCCGCAACCGCCCGACCGATACGCCGCCGCTCGACAAGTTCGTGCCGCGGGGCGACTACGACGCGCTCGAGCAGGCCAAGAACCGCGCCGAGACGCAGCTCGCCGAGCGGGACCAGGCCGATCACAAGGCGAAGGTGGACGCCGCGATCACCGCGGCCAAGGCCGCCGGCAAGATCACGCCGGCGACCGAGGACTACCACCGGGCCAACTGCCGCACGGCCGAGGGCCTGGAGGCGTTCCAGACGTACGTGGCGGCCGCGCCGGAGATCGGCGCCGACACCGGGCTGGACGGCAAGACGCCGGGCAGCGGCGCCGGCGAGGCGCTCACCGACGAGGAGAAGGCCGCCTGCCGCGCGATCGGCGTGGACGAGGCGACGTTCGCCGAACGCCGCGACGCCGACGCGAAGGCCTACGGCTGAGCCGGGCCGCCATCCCTGACTGAATCGAATCCGGAGACGAGCCGATGATTATCACCCCGCAGACCATCAAGGCGCTGTTCACGAATTTTCGCCAGGAGTTCCAGGGGGCGCTGACGGTCGCCCCGTCCGCATGGAACCAGGTGGCGATGATGGTGCCGTCGAGCACGCGCACGAATACCTACGGCTTTCTCGGTCAGTTTCCGCAGCTGCGCGAGTGGGTGGGTGAGCGTGTCATCAAGGACATGGCCGCGCAGAGCTACGCGATCGAGAACAAGACGTACGAGTCGACCGTGGGCATCTCGCGCGACGACATGGAGGACGACAACCTCGGCATCTACTCGCCGATGGTCCAGGAGATGGGCCGCGCGGCGGGCGTGTTCCCCGACGAGAATCTGGTCTTCCCCCTGTTCGACAAGGGGTTCACCACCGCCTGCTACGACGGCCAGAACTTCTTCGACACCGAGCACCCGGTCTACGCCAACACCGACGGTACCGGGTCCGTTACGAGCGTATCGAACTACACCGCCGGCCCGACCGACGGCGATGGCAACCCGACGAATCCGCGCTGGTATCTGCTGGACATGAGCCGCGCGCTCAAGCCGTTCATCTATCAGCGCCGCGAGGCGCCGAACTTCACCCAGATGACCGGCATGACCGACGAAGCCGTGTTCATGGAAAACCAGTTCCGCATGGGCGTACGGGCGCGTGGCAACGGTGGGTTCGGCCTCTGGCAGCTGGCGCACGCCTGTGACCTGGAGCTGACGCCGGACAACTTCCGCACGGTCTACGACCGGATGCGCACGGTGAAGGCCGACGGCGGCCGGCCGCTGGGCATCAACCCGACGCTGCTGGTCTGCCCGCCCGAGCTGGAAAAGCAGGCCGAGCAGATCCTCAAGATCGACACATTGGCCGGCGGTGGCGGCAACCCGAACTACAACAAGGCGGACGTGCTCTCAACGGTCTGGCTCGGATAACGCGCCAGCCGCCCACCGAGTCGCCGTGGGTAGGGGACGCCGCCGAATCCAGGCGTGACCCCGGGGAGAGTCCCGCTCTATTGCAGAGGCCTCTGACCCGCTCGTCTGCCGGTGCGGGACGGATCAGGCGACTACGAGCCGGCACTGATTCCGATGGCTGGGCGGCGCAGCCGAAACCGCGCCGCGAACATGGAGCCACCCGACATGAGCCACACCATCGACGGTTACCGGATCACCGCGACCCGCACGCTGTATCGGCGCGCGGGGCTGGATCTGCGCGCGCCGGTGACGCTGTCGGCCGAGGCGCTGACCGCGGACCAGATCGCAACCCTCAAGGCGGACCCGGTCGTGCATATCGAGCCAGCCGACGTACCGGCCGACGCGGACGCGCCGGCCGACGGTGAGCCGCTCACCCCGGCGGCCACCGCCAAAGAGTTGATCGAGCGAATCAAGCACGTCGAGGACGAAGCCAGCCTGGATGCGCTGGTCGACGGCGGCGAGAACCGCAAGAGCGTGCTCGAGGCGATCAGCGCCCAGCGCGCCACGATCCAGGGCCAGGCTGAGTAACCCCCGATGGCCTATGTGACCGTCCAGGATCTGATCGACCGGCTCGGCGAGGACGAGGTACATGTCCTCGCCGACCGCGATCGCGATGGCGAGCTGGACCAGGCCGCGATCGACGACGCTGCGGCAGATGCCGCGGCCGAGATCGACGCGTACCTGGGCAAGCGCTACACCGTGCCGCTGGATGCGACGAGCGTCCCGCGCATCGTCAAGCGCATCGCCATCGACCTGACGGTCTATCGCCTGGCCGACATCGGCGGCGTCGGCGGCACGGATCCGCGCCGCCAGCGTTACGAGGACGCGATCGCGTTGCTCAAGCGCCTGGCGTCGGGCGAGATCTCGCTCGGGCTCGGCGGCGACGATGGCAATGGCGATGCGGCCGGCGAGTCCACGCCGGAAATCATCGGTGATGCGATCACCGACGAGAACAATCCGCCGCGCATCTTCGGCCGGCGCAACCGCAGCGGGTGGCCGGTATGAGCGGCGCCTTGATCGAACTGGACCGGGCCGACTGGGCCCGTTTCCAGCGGATTCTGGACCGCCTGATCGACGCCAAGCCGCGCGACTTGCTCGAGCAGCTGGTCGGCGGCGTGGAAGGCCAGACCCGCGAGCGCATCGCGCACACCAAGGAGTCGCCGACCGGCGGGCCCTGGCCGCAGTGGTCGGGCCGCTATGCCAGGACACGCCACCGCGGCCAGGCCCTGCTGCAGAGCGAAGGCGATCTGGTTGATTCGATCACCGGCGAGGTCGAATCCGACCGCGCCGAGGTCGGCTCGAATCTGGTCTACGCCGCCACGCACCAGTTCGGCGACGCCGATCGGAACATTCCGGCCCGGCCCTATCTGGGCCTGTCGGCCGAGAACGTCGACGCGCTGGAGTCGCTGACCGAGCACTGGGCGGAGGCGCTGATTCATGGATCTTAAAACGCTCCGTGAAGCGGTCGTAACGCATCTTCAAGCCGCCGTGCCCGACGACGTGCATTGCGACGCGACGCCCGGCCGGTTCGATCTGCGCGAGTTCCAGCGCCGCTCCGTGCGGGCGCCGGCGGTGCGGGTCGCGTGCATGGATATGGATATCGAGCACGTGGGCTCGGGCCTGGGCGTGAGCGCCACGGTCGACATGGCGGCGTTCGTGATCATGGCCGGCGATCGCCACATGGCCGGCGACGAGCGCGCCCTGCTGATTCTGTCCGCCCTGCTGCCGGCCGTTTCGATGGCCACCTGGGGCATCGAATGCGAGCCGGCGATGGACGTGCGCGGCCGCAACCTCTATTCGACCGAGATCGCCGACAAGGCCGGCGTGGCGCTGGCCGCGGTGACCTGGCGTCAGACGATCGAACTGGGCGTCGAGGACATCGCGCCCGGCGATGCCGTGCGCGACGTGTGGATCGGATTCCAGCCCGAAGAATTTCCCGAGGACTACGTCCACGTGATCCACACGGAGGGCAGCGACGATGCCTGATATCGAAACGCGCCTGGCCGACATCGAGCGGCGCATCGCCCGGATGATCCAGACCGGCGTGATCGTCGCGGCGGACTACGACGCGGCCCGCGTGCGCGTGGCCATCGACGCGCGCACCAGCCCCTGGCTGCCCTGGGCGACCCGCCGCGCCGGGCCCGACGTGGACTGGTGGGCGCCGGAAGTCGGCGAGCAGGTCGATTTGCTGTGCCCGAACGGCGAGATGAACGGCGCGCGCGTGATCCCGGCGTTCTATTCCGACCAGGTGCCGGCGCCGGCGAACAGCCCGGCGATCCGGCTGATCCGCTTTGCCAACGGCACGGAGATCGTGCACGACCGCGAAACCAACCGGCTGTCGATCGACACGCCCGACGATATCGACCTGACCGTGGGCGGCAATGTGACCGCAGCGGTTGCGGGCAACGTGACCGAGACGGTGGCCGGATCGGCCGACCTCACCGTGCAGGGCCCGGCCTCGGTCACCGCGCCGAGCGGTCTCACCATTACGGCGCCGCTCACGCGCGTCAATGGCGCGCTGACCGTCACCGGCCTGCTGACCTACTCGGGCGGCCTGAGCGGCTCGGGCGGATCCGGCGCAGCCGCGAAGATCGACGGCGACGTGCAGTCGACCGGCCGCATGGACGCCGATGGCGACGTGACCGCCGGCGGCACCTCGCTACAGCAACACACCCACCCGGGCGACTCGGGTGGCACGACCGGAGGCCCGAAATGATGGCCCAGACCCAGACGACACAGACCTATTACGCGCTCCGGCCGTTTGCGCACGGCGGCTGCGTGATTCCCGCCGGCCAGCCGGTGCGGCTGCATCCGAAGCAGGCCAAGTATCTGCTGGGGTCGCATTTGTCGGCCGAGAAGCCGCCGAACAAGGCCGCGGCGAAGTCCACGACGAAGGGTGACCAGTAATGGCAGCGAGCGATTTCTTCCACGGGATCCAGATCAAGACGGTCACCGACGGGATCCGATCCGTCGAGACGGCGGCCGCGTCGATCATCGGCGTCATCGGCACCGCGCCGGAGGCCGATGACGCGATCTGGCCGATCAATACGCCGGTGCTGGTGCTGGGCGAGTCCGACCTGGACAAGGTGGCCGCGCTCGGTACCGGCGGCACGCTCTACGATGCGATCGACAGCGACATCCTGGGCGTGACCAACGCCACGATCGTGGCGGTGCGCGTGGAGGACGGCGCCGACATCGAGACGACCCAGGCCAACCTGCTGGCGGGCACGGATCCGGACACCGGCAAACGCCAGGGCATCGACGTATTCCGGGCCGCCGAGTCCCAGGTGGGCGCGAAGCCGCGGCTGCTGTGCGCGCCCGGATTCACCCATCAGCGGGCCGAAGACCCGGAGAACAGCGGCAGCTTTTTGGCCAACCCCGTAGCCACGGCGCTGAACAACATGGGCGGCCGGCTGCGGGCGGTGGCCGTGATCGACGGGCCGAACACGAACGACGCGGAGGCTGTGGCCGCCGCCGGCGATTTCGGCAGCAAGCGGGTGTTCCTGCACGACCCGTTCTATACGGTGTTCGATGCCGAATCCGCCGCGTATGTCCAGCGGCCGGCGAGCGCGCGGATCTGCGGGCTGATCGCGCTCAACGACCAGCGCCGCGGCTGGCATACGTCGCCCTCGAACGTGGTCGTGCCGGGCATCTCCGGCCTGGCGCGCGAGATCGATTACGCCGCCGAGGATCCGGACTGCCGGGCCAACTTCCTGAACGCGTCCAACGTGGCCACGACCATCCGGGACGACGGCTTCCGGCTGTGGGGCAACCGCACGACCAGCCAGGATCAGCGCTTCGCCTTCCTGGCGCATGTGCGGATCCAGGACATACTGAACGACAGCCTGGCCGCGGCGCACCGCTGGGCGCGCGATCGCAACATCACGACCACCTACGTGGAGGACGTGACGGGCTCGGTGAACGCGTTCATCGCGCGGCTGAAGGCCGAGCGCCGGATCGCCGGCGGGCGCTGCTATGCGCCGCCGGAGCTCAACAAGCCGGCGGACCAGATGGCCGGGCGCGTGGTATTCGCCTTCGAGTTCAGCCCCTACGGCATCGCCGAGAACATCACGTTCAAGAGCGCGATGGTCAACGACTACCTCGAGGACGTGGTCGCCGACGCGGCCGCGGCCTAACCCACCGGAGGCAACGCAATGCCCAAGATTCGAGACGTACTGCGCGACGTGACGTTCTTCGCCGACGGCGAGAGCTACGCCGGCCAGTGCAACCAGGTGACGCTGCCGAGCCTGCAGCTGCAAACCGAGGAGATGCGCGCCGGCGGCATGGATGCGCCCAAGCAGATGGACATGGGCATGCAGTCACTCTCCGCGAGCGCGCAGTTCAACAACGTGCCGGTCGGGATCATGCGGCTGTTCGGCAAGGACGGCGTGGAGTTCGTGGCCCGGGGCCGGCTGATCACGTCCAACGGCGAGGACAAGGGCGCGACCGCGCGTCTGGTCGGGCGCATCACCGAGGATGCGCCGGGCGACTGGCAGCCGGGCTCGCCGGCGAGCAAGTCGATCACCATCGCGGTGGACGTCTACAAGCTGAGCGTGGACGGCGAGGAAGTCCATCACGTGGATATCGAGAACTACATCCGCGTGATCGACGGCGTCGACATGCTCGAGCGCGCGCGCCAGATCCTGGGCATCGGCTAACGCCGGGCCCGCTCCACCCCACTAGACCGAGGCGACGATGGAACAAGTCAACGATGTGACCGTGCGGTTCGAAC
The DNA here is from genome assembly GCF_003732545.1 of Salinisphaera orenii subsp. halophila YIM 95161. GTDB lineage: Bacteria > Pseudomonadota > Gammaproteobacteria > Nevskiales > Salinisphaeraceae > Salinisphaera > Salinisphaera orenii_A. The sequence goes on from NZ_AYKF01000088.1 coordinate 117,944, forward strand.
GCGACGAGGAGATCGACCGCGAGCAGCTCAAGGTGGCCCTGCCGGCGACGATCGTCGTCGGGTTGATCAGCCCGAAGGAGTTCGGCGGCGAACGCCGCACGGAGCTGACCTTCGAGGAGGCCACCGGCGAGCACATCGAGAAGATCAACAAGGCCGGCAACGAGCGGGCCCAGCACGAGGTGGCGATGCGCGTGATCGGCGAGTGCTGCGGCCTGGGGCCGAACGAGGTGAAGGCTCTGGGCGGCCGCGACATCGCGCGGCTGTCGGATGTGCTCGGCTATTTTTTGGGATCCGAATCGGCCCCGACGGACTCGGCCGGGCGGTAGAGGACGTCCGGGCGGCGATCACGGTGATCGCCTACGTGTTCCATTGGCCGCCCGACTGGCTGATGGACCGCCCGTTTTCGGAGCTCATGGACTGGCGTGATCGCGCGCGGGCGATCCACCAGGAGGCCCACGCCGCGCCCGAGGAGGACTGAACATGGCAGGCGATGCCCAGATGGCCGTGTCGGTGCTGCTCAACGCCCGCGACCGGCTGACCGGCTCGGTGGCTGGGGCCCGGCGCATGACACAGCGCCTGGGCGATACGGTGACGCGCATCGGGCGCAACGCGGGCTTCGACCGGCTGCGGCGGCGCATCGACCGCACCCGCACGGCGGCCGGCGGCCTGGTGCGTTCGGTCGGCCGGGTATCCGGCCGGCTGGCGGCCGTGGCCGGCGGCGCGACGGCGGCGCTGGTGGGCGCGACGACGTCGGTGGCCGATCACGGCGATTCCGTGGCCAAGATGGCCGACCAGTACGGCATCGGGATCGAGTCGCTGCAGGAGTATCAGTTCGCGGCCGAGCGCATGGGCGTGTCGCAGTCCACGTTCAACCAGGGCATCAGCGCGTTCGCCAAGCGCGTGGGCGAGGCGCGCCAGGGCATGGGCCGGCTGCAGAGTCAGCTCAAGGACCAGAACCCCGAGCTGCTGAAGAATCTGAAGAACACGAAGAGCGTCGACGAGGCGCTGCGTCTGTATCTGCAGGCCATCGACCAGGCCCCGGACGCGATCGACAAGACGGCGCTGGCCAGCGCGGGCTTTTCGCGCGGGGCGCAGGATATGTCGCGGATCGTGCGTGACGGCATGGGCGAGGTGGACCGGCTGCGCGAACGCGCCCAGGAACTCGGCGTGGTGTTGTCCGAGGACGCCGCGCGGGATGCCGAGGCCTTTCAGGATTCGATGACGAACATGCAGGGCAGCGTGACCGGGCTGAAGAACCTGGTGGGCGGCGCCCTGCTGCCGGTGATCACCTCGACGATGGACCGGATCACGGCGTACGTGGTGGGCAATCGCGATGCGGTGCGCGACTGGGCCGAGGGCTTCGCCGCCAAGCTGCCGGGCCGGCTGCAGATGCTGCGCGACGGATTCGCGAGCGCGGTCGAGAGCGCGTCGAACCTGATCGACCGGGCGCAGCCGCTGATCGACGTGGTGCGGTCCATCGCGGACCGGTTCGGGGCGATGAACACGGCCGTGGCCGGCGTGGCGGCGATACTGGCCGCGCCCATCCTGGCGCCGCTGGTGAGTCTGACGGCGTCGCTGGTCATGCTGGGCAGCACGACCGTTGGCATCACCGCGAAGCTGCTATCGATGGCCGGGGCCGGCACCGTCGTCAAGGCCGGATTCACCGCGATCGCGGCGGGCATCCGGGCCGCCGGGGCGGCGGTGCTGGCCAACCCGATCGTGGCCACCATCGCGCTCATCGCCGGCGCGGCGTATCTGATCTACCGCAACTGGGACACCATCGCACCGTACGTGCAGGGCGTCTGGGACGCGGTCACGGGCATTGTGTCGGACGCGCATGCCGCGATCACCGGCTGGCTCGGCTTCGACCCGGTGGCGTGGATGCGGCCGCTGTGGGACGGCATGACGCAATACGTCGGCGGCATCATGGCGGCGATCCGCACGATCGTATCCGGCGATATGTCGGGCATCGGCGATCTGCTTCTGGCGCTGAGTCCGTTGAACATCCTGAAACCGGCGTTCAAGCAAGCCTATGACTGGCTGTCGAGCATCGACTGGTCCGCAGCCGGACGAAAATTGCTGGGCACGGTTGTCGACGGGCTTAAGCGCGCGGGCGGCGCGGCCAAGGATGCGGTGCAAGACTCGCTATCGAAGACCTACGACTGGCTGTCGAATATCGACTGGTCGGCGGCCGGCAAGAAGCTGCTGGGCACGTTCGTTGACGGGCTGACGAGCGCGGGCGGCGCGGTCGTCGACTCCGTCAAGGGGGTGTTCTCGGGCGTAATGGACTACTTCCCCGGATCCGACGCCAAGCGCGGGCCTCTGTCGAATCTGACGCGTTCCGGGCGCGCCCTGCCGGCGACCTTCGCCGGCGGCGTGGCCGACAACGGGCGGGCGCTTGTGGGCGCCGTGGACCGGGTGATGGCTGCCGCGAACGACTCGCTGGCCACGCCGCTACGCGGGCCGACCATCGAGGCCGGCAACGCGGCCGTGGCACCGGGCCGGGCCCCGGCGCCACCCCGCCCGGCCCGCGCGGCCGAACGCGCCGTCGAAGGCGCGCGCGTGGTGCCGTTGCGCCTGCCGGCGGCCGCGCAGATGCCGGCAGCCGAGGCGGCGATCGACGGATTGGCCGAGCGCCTGACGCGGGCCATACCGGCGCCGGCGGCCAGTCACACCACCGAGCGCGAGCGGGTAGTCGAACGCGAGGCGGCGCGCGAACAGCCCCGGGCGGCGCTGCTGGGCGCGGCCGGTGGCGGTACCGCGCCGGCCGAGGGCCGGGCGCGGACCCGCCGGGGTGTTCACGTCGAACGGGTGGAGTTCGCACCGCAGGTGACGATCCAGGCGGGCGAGGAGGCCTCGGCCGTGGACATCGCCGACGAGTTCGACCGCCGGATGGCCGGCTGGCGCGATGCCGACCTGTGGGGCGGCGTGCAGGATTTGCCTGGGGAGGATGCCTGATGCGTCACGAGCGACTTTTTCAGCCGCCGAGGCGCTGGGAGGGCTCGGCGGCGTCGTGCCGGCAAATCGCCTCGCACCAGCACATGCCTGGGAAGGAGGGCTAGCAGTGGCGGACATCATTACGGATCTGCGCCGCGGGGCGCGCCGCGTGACGGACACGGGCCTGGGCCCGCTGGCGACCCAGATGCCCACGCGCGAGCGCGTGATGATGATGCTGGGGCAGTTCATGTTCTCGGTCGCCTCGGCCGCGCCGCAGCAGGTGGGGCGCCGGGCGCGTTATCGCTGGCCGGCGCAGCACGTCATCGGCCGCCGGCCGGTGCTGCAGCACACCGGACCCGGCGAGGAGTCGTTCACGCTGCCAGGGCGGATCTATCCGCACTACAAGGGCGGGCTGCGCCAGCTCGACGCGATGCGCGAGCTGGCGGGCCTGGGCGACGT
>NZ_AYKF01000089.1 GCF_003732545.1 Salinisphaera orenii subsp. halophila YIM 95161
AGGCGCCGGTCGAACGGGCGATCCCGACGATCCCCCGGGAGGCGATCCGCGCGTTTCTGACCTCGCCCCGGCTGGTCACCGAAGCCGAGCTCGCCGAGGCACCCTATATCGTGTCGTTCGGCGACGAGCATCTGATCGGCGGCGAAGGCAGCCTCGTCTATGTACGCGGCGCGCCCGCGGACGGGCCGGCGGAATACAGCGTCGTGCATCCGGCCGGCGACTACCGGGATCCGGAAACCGACGAGATCCTGGGCCAGCGGGCGATCCCGACCGGCGAGCTGCAGATACGCCGTTTCGGCGACATCTCCACCGCGGTCATGACGCGCAGCTATCGCGAGGCCCGGCCGGGCAACCGGCTGCTGCCGGTCGCGGGCGCGGGCATGGTGCGCGACTTCCACCCGCACGCGCCCGCCGATCCGGTCACCGGCCGCATCATGTCGGTCCAGGGTGGCCTGTCCGCGATCGGCCAGTACCAGGTCGTCACGCTCAATCGGGGCCGGCGCGACGGCATCGAACGCGGTCATGTGCTCGACGTCTACGCCGCGGGGCGCGAAGTCGCCGACCCGGTCGCCGGCGGCCGGGTGGAACTGCCCGAGCGACACGCCGGCCGGCTGATGGTCTTCAAGGTCGACGCCCGCGTCAGCTTCGCCCTGATCATGAACGCGACCCGCGCCATTCACGTCGAGGACGTGGTGCGCTCGCCGGCCGCGTGAACCGTCGCGCCGTGCGATTGCGCCCCGAATCGGCAGCTCGATGAGCACCCGGGACTGGCTGCGGCTGGCGACCACGCCCGGCATCGGGGCAACGCTCGGTGCCCGTCTGATCGCGCACTACGGCGACCCCGCCGCCGTGCTCGCGGCCGGCGACGCCGGCTGGCGGCAGGTCGGCGTGCCGGCCCCGGCACGCCGCGCGCTGGCCGAACCGGACGCCGCGCGCATCGACGAGACCGAACGCTGGCTCGCCGAGGAGGGCCGCGCGCTGATCACTGCCGATCATCCGCACTATCCCGGCCCGCTCGCGGAACTGACGCCGGCCCCACCCTGGCTCTACGCCATCGGCGACACCGACCTGCTGCGCTACCCCGCGGTTGCCGTCGTGGGCAGCCGCAATCCCACACCCGCGGGCCTGGAACACGCCCACGCCTTCGGCCACGCCCTGGCGAGCGCCGGGCTGGTCGTGGTCTCCGGACTGGCCCGCGGCATCGACGCCGCGGCCCACGAGGGCGCGCTGGCCGCCAACGGCATGACCATCGCCGTCTGCGGCACCGGGCTCGACCGCGTCTATCCGGCCGCTCACCGGGATCTCGCCCAGCGGATCGCCGACCACGGGCTGCTGCTGTCCGAGTTCGCCCTCGGCACCCAGCCGGCGCGGGGGAATTTCCCGCGCCGCAACCGCGTGATCGCGGGGCTATGCGCGGCCACTCTGGTGGTCGAGGCGGCCCGGGCCTCGGGCTCGCTGATCACCGCCCGCCTGGCCAGCCAGGCGGGCCGCGACGTCTTCGCCCTGCCCGGCTCGATCCACAACCCGCTGGCGCGGGGCTGTCATCAGCTCATTCGCGACGGCGCGAAACTGGTCGAGACGACCGACCACATCCTCGAGGACATCGCCGGCGTGCTCGACGGCTTCCGGCGCCCCGATCCCGTTCCCGACGACGCCGCCGATACGCTCTCGAATCAGGCAGATGACGCCGGCATGTCGGACGCCCAGAGCGCCCTGCTGGCCGCACTCGGCCACGCCCCGGCGCGCATCGACGATCTGGTCGCGCGTACGGGCTGGCCGGCGGATGCGGTATCCTCCACGCTACTCATACTCGAACTCGAAGGCCGCGTGGTCGCCGCCCCCGGCGGGGCCTACATGCGGACCGGCTGACTCGACCGACATTCTGGCAACGGATTCGCGCGTATGAACGAAAACCTGCTCGATGTCCTGCTCTATCTGTTCGAGAACTTCTCGCTCACCGAAGCCGAGCACGCGGCCAACGTCCGCGACGATCTCGGCGATGCAGGCTTCTTCCCCGACGAGATCGACGACGCCTTCGCCTGGATACGCGCCACCCAGCCGGAGGGCCAGGCGCTGGCGCTGAGCCCGAGCGCGGACGCGATCCGGGTCTACGCCGAGCACGAGACCCGCGTGCTCGACGCCGAGTGCCGCGGCTACATCGCGCGTCTGGAACAGTGCGGCGTCCTCTCGGCCACGGCGCGCGAGATCGTGATCGACCGGCTGATGGCGCTTGCGGAGGACGAGTCCGAGGGCGCCGAGATCGAGCAGCTCAAATGGGTGGTCATGATGGTGCTGTCCTCGGGTGGCGAGGATCAGGCCTATGCCCATATGGAATCGTTGATTCACGCCGAATCGCCCGGCGCCAGCCACTGAACCGCGGCCGCGGGCCGGCCCCGGCGTGCCGCGTCGTTCCTTGACGCGGCGCGCTCGCGCATGCTTCAAAGGCTGTGCTAGCCTGCGACGCGCTCTGCCTCCCGCAGCCATCCCGACTCCGACATCAGCGTGATTCGATGAGCCGCAACCTCGTCATCGTGGAATCGCCGGCCAAGGCCCGGACGATTGAGAAGTATCTCGGCAAGGACTACGAAGTCCTGGCCTCGTACGGCCATGTCCGCGATCTGATCCCCAAGGAAGGCGCGGTCGACACCGAGCACGACTTCGCGATGCGCTACGACGTCATCGACCGCAACGCCAAGCAGGTCGACAAGATCGCGCGCAGCCTCAAGAAATCCGACGCGCTGCTGCTCGCGACCGACCCGGACCGCGAGGGTGAGGCCATCGCCTGGCATCTGCTCGAGCTGCTGCGCGAACGCGGCCTGCTCGAGGACAAGCACGTCGCCCGGGTGGTCTTCCACGAGATCACCAAGCGGGCCGTGGCGCACGCCGTCGAGAATCCGCGCGACATCTCCAGCGATCTGGTCAACGCCCAGCAGGCGCGCCGGGCGCTGGATTATCTGGTCGGCTTCAACCTCTCGCCGCTGTTGTGGAAGAAGGTCCAGCGCGGGCTGTCCGCCGGCCGCGTGCAGTCGCCGGCCCTGCGCCTGATCTGCGAACGCGACGCCGAGATCGAGGCCTTCGTTCCGGAGGAATACTGGAAGATCGAGGCCAGCGTCGAGAAGGACGGCACGCCGTTCGGCGCGCGGCTGTCGCAGCTCGACGGCGAGAAGGTCGAGCAGTTCACGGTCAACAATCACGGCAGCGCCCGGGACGCGCTCGCCACGCTGACGGCTGCCTCCGGCGGTCAGCTGACCGAGGACAGCCAGGAAAGCGCCGACGCGCCCGCCCTGCGCTCGGCCGGCGGCGAACTGCGCGTGGCCAAGGTCGAGCGCAAGCAGCGCAAGCGCAATCCGGCGCCGCCGTTCATCACCTCCACGCTGCAGCAGGAAGCCGCGCGCAAGCTCGGCTTCACCGCCAAGCGCACCATGCGCACCGCCCAGAGCCTGTACGAGGGCGTACGGCTGGGCGACGGCGACGAGACCGGCCTGATCACCTACATGCGGACCGACTCGGTCAACCTGGCCAACGACGCCGTGGCCGAGCTGCGTCAGCTGATCGCCGATCGCTACGGCGACAAGAACCTGCCGGACGCACCGCGCACGTTCCGGACCAAGTCCAAGAACGCCCAGGAGGCGCACGAGGCCATCCGGCCGACGGCGAGCGCCCGGGTGCCGGCCGAGATCAAGCAGTATCTGGCCTCGGACCAGTTCCGGCTCTACGAGCTGATCTGGCAGCGCACGGTCGCCAGCCAGATGATGCACGCGCTGTTCGACACCGTCTCCGCCGATCTCGCCGCCGGCGACGACGACCGGCACCTGTTCCGCGCCAGCGGCCGGACCCTGCGCGAAGCCGGCTTTCTGGCCGTCTACAAGGAAGGCAAGGACGACGACAAGGAAGACGACGACGGCGACAAGCGCCTGCCGCCGCTCGAGGAAAACGAGCGGCTCTCGCTGGTCGAGATCGTGCCGACCCAGCACTTCACCGAGCCGCCGCCGCGCTTCACCGAGGCCGCGCTGGTGAAAACGCTCGAGGAATACGACATCGGCCGGCCGTCGACCTATGCCTCGATCATCTCGACGCTGCAGGACCGCGAATACGTCGAGATGGACGGCAAGGCGTTCATGCCCACGCCGCTGGGCAAGATCGTCAACAAGTTCCTGACCGACCACTTCACGCGCTACGTCGACTACGCCTTCACCGCGAATCTCGAGGACCGGCTCGACGCCGTCTCGCGCGGCGAGGAGCAGTGGCAGCCGCTGCTGCGCGAATTCTGGGACCGCTTCTCCGACCAGATCGAGTCGAAGCAGGATCTCTCGCGCGAGGAAGTCGCCCAGGCCCGCGAGCTGGGCACCGATCCGGAATCGGGCAAGCCGGTGATCGTGCGCATCGGCCGCTTCGGACCGTTCGTGCAGATCGGCTCCAAGGACGACGAGGAAAAGCCGAAGTTCGCCGGCCTGCGAAAGGGTCAGGACATGGACAAGATCACCCTCGACGAGGCGCTGTATCTGTTCAACCTGCCGCGCGATCTGGGCGAAACGCCCGAGGGCGAGGAGATCCAGGTCAACATCGGCCGCTTCGGCCCGTACGTGCGTTTCGGCAAGACCTTCGCCTCGCTCAAGGAGGACGATCCCTACACGATCTCCAAGGAGCGGGCGCTGGAAGTCATCGCCGAGAAGAAGGAGGCCGACGCCAAGAAGCTGATCAAGCACTTCGAGGACGCCGGTATCAAGGTGCAGCACGGCCCGTTCGGCCCCTACATCACCGACGGCAAGAAGAACGCCAGCGTGCCCAAGGACCAGGAGCCGGCGGACCTCACCCTCGAGCAGTGCCAGGAGATCATCGCCAAGGCGCCCGAAAAGAAAAAGCGCGGCCGCAAGGGCTCGGCCAAGACCGCCGGCGCCAAGAAGAGCGCCGCCGGCGACGGCCGTACCGCCAGGGCCTCGGGTTCAAAGACCACTGCTTCGAAGACCACGAGCTCGAAGGCCAAGGGCACAAAGACCGACGGCGCTCCGAGCAAGGCCGCGAAGTCGGGCACCGGCAAGTCCGGCGGCACGAAGACCAAGGCCACCGGTTCGACCAAGGGTGGCTCAGCTAAGACGACCCCCGCGAAATCGAAGGCGGCGGGCAAGGACGGCGATAGCGGCAAGGCCGGCGGCGGCTCGCGCCGCAAGTCGTAGGGCCCGGTCGCGGCCCGCGTCGACGCCGTCTCGTCCGCAGCGAACCAATCCGCCATGTCACAGAGCCCTGTCGAACGCGCCTGTCGTATCAGCCCGCATCGCCTGCGCCACGCTGCGCGCGTTCTGCGCGCCGGCGGCGTGGTCGCTCACGCCACCGAAGGGGTCTGGGGCCTGGCCTGCGACGCCTTCGATCTCGACGCCGTAATGCGCATCCTCGCGCTGAAGCGACGCGACGCGGTCCGAGGCCTGATCGTGGTCGCGCACAGCGCCGACGCCCTGGCACCGTTCGTCGACCCGGATGCGCAAACGGCCTGGCAGCGCGCCCACGCGAGCTGGCCGGGGCCGACGACCTGGCTGCTGCCGGCGCGCGACACCGCGCCGTGGTGGCTCACCGGCGCCCACGACACCATCGCGCTGCGTCAGACCGCCCATCCGGAGACCGCGGCACTTGCAGCCACACTCGGCAGTGCCCTGGTATCGACCAGCGCCAACGTCAGCGGGCGGCCGCCGGTCCGCAGCGCCCGGGGCGCGCGGGCGCTGTTCGGAGACGGCATCGATTGCGTCGCCGGCGGCGTCTGCGATCGGCCGGGCGTGCCGAGCACGATCCGGCATGCGCTCGACGACACCACGATCCGGGGCTGACGTGGGCACCGAGACCGCCGATACCGAAGCCGTCATCGCCTGGTTCAACACCCTGCAGGACCACATCTGCGAGCGCCTGAAGGTCTTCGAACCCGACCGGGACTTCCACGTCGACGCCTGGCAGCGGCCGGCGGGCGGCGGCGGCGACACCCGCGTGCTCGCCGATGGCGATACCTTCGAGCGCGTCGGAGTCAACTTCTCGCGCGTGACCGGTGACGACCTGCCGGCCTCGGCCTCGGCGCGTCGTCCGGAACTGGCCGGTCGCTCGTTCATCGCCAGCGGCGTGTCCGTGGTCGCCCATCCGCGCAATCCGCATGTACCGACCGCCCACGCCAACGTGCGCTTCTTCATCGCCGAAAAGGCCGGCGAGCCGCCGGTCTGGTGGTTCGGCGGCGGCTTCGACCTGACGCCCTACTATCCGGTGCGCGAGGACGCCGTGGCCTGGCACCGGGCGGCCCGAGACGCCTGCGCGCCCTTCGGCGACGACCTGTATCCGCGCTTCAAGGCCTGGTGCGACGAATATTTCCATCTGCCGCACCGCGACGAGAACCGCGGCATCGGCGGCCTGTTTTTCGACGACTTCGACGAGCTGGGCTTCGACGAAAGCTTCGCCTTCGTGCGCTCGGTCGGCCAGGCCTTCATCGACGCCTACACCCCGATCGTCGCGCGGCGGCGCGAGACCGACTACGGCCAGCGCGAGCGCGACTTCCAGCTCTACCGGCGCGGGCGCTACGTCGAGTTCAACCTCGTCTACGACCGCGGCACGCTGTTCGGCCTGCAGTCGCGCGGGCGCACCGAATCCATCCTCATGTCGATGCCGCCGCTGGCGGCGTGGCAGTATGGCTTCACGCCGGAGCCGGGCAGCCCGGAGGCGGCACTCTACGACACCTATCTGAAGCCGCAGGACTGGCTATCCTAGCCTCATGCACATCACCCTGACCGAACTGCGCTATCTCATCGCGCTCGACAAGGAGCGCCATTTCGGACGCGCCGCGCGGCGGGCGTTCGTGAGCCAGCCCACGCTGTCGGTGGCGGTCAAGAAGCTGGAGAGCGAACTCGGCGTGACCGTGTTCGAGCGTAGCCGCGGCGAGGCCCGGGTCACCCCCATCGGCGGCCGCATCATCGAGCAGGCCTACCGGGTGCTCGGCGAGGTCAGTTCGCTCGAAGCGGTCGCCGAACAGGGCCGCGACGAACTCAAGGGCCCCCTGCGTCTGGGCGTGATCTACACCGTGGGGCCCTATCTGCTGCCGCATCTGATCCCCAGACTGCGGGAGGCGACCCCGGACATGCCGCTGGTGATCGAGGAGAACTTCACCGGCACCCTCACCCAGCAGCTGCGCAACAACGAACTCGACGCCGTCATCGTGGCCATGCCCTACGACGTGCCGGGGCTGTCGACGTGGGCGCTCTACGACGAGAGCTTCGTCGTGGTCATGCCGCAGAACCATCCCTGGACCGCGCGCCACGAGATCGACGCCAACGATCTGGCCGGCGAGGATCTGCTCCTGCTGGGTCCCGGCCACTGCTTCCGCGATCAGGTGCTGGATATCTGCGCCGAATGCCGGGACGCCGAACGCGACCGCCAGACCCAGGCCGGCTCGAGTCTGGAGACCATCCGCCACATGGTGGCCAGCGGGCTCGGCATCACCGTGCTGCCACGCTCGTCGATCCCGGGACTGTCCGAGGAATCGCGCCTGCTGGAGACCCGCCCCTTTGCGGGCGAATCACCCACGCGGCGCATCGCGGTGGCCTGGCGCAAGAGCTTTCCGCGGCCCCGCGCGATCACGGCGCTCCGGGAGGCGGTCATGCGCTGCGAGCCCGGCGGCGTGCGGCTGCTGACCGATGCCACCGCGAGCAATCTTGAGGACGAGATCGCGCTCGAGGGCTGAATCGGGGCCGAGGGCCGACGGCCCCGCACGCTGGGTTACACTCGGCTGCCGTGATCCGCAACTCCTGGATAGCCATGCGCGTGCTGTTGATCGCCGCACTCGTCGGACTCGCCGGCACCGCGGCCGCGACCACCCCGGCCCAGCGGTCGCTGTTTCTGGACACGCTGGCCGCGGCCGAGCAGGGCCGGCTCGATGAAAAGCCGGCCGCACGGCGTCAGTTGGAGAACTATCCGCTTCAAGACTATCTCACCGCGGCGGATCTGAGCTATCGCCTGCGAACCGACGCCAGCGCCGCGCTCGACCGGCGCATCGACGCCTTCGTCACCGCGCATCCCGACCTGCCACCGGCACGCGCGCTGCGCGGCCGCTGGCTGGCCAGCCTGACGCGGCGCGAGCGCTGGGACACGCTGCTGGCCGCCGTGGACACCGACGCGGACGGCACCGCCAACCGCTGCCGCGCAGTGCACGCGCGCATTGCACGCGGCGGCGAACCGGCCACCGAGGCGCTGGAACTCTGGCGCGTGGGGCACAGCCAGCCGGACGCCTGCGATCCAGTCTTCGCCTGGCTGGAGGACAGCGGCCGGCTGAGCGCGGACGAAATCCTGTTGCGCGCGCGGCTGGCCCTGCTCGAAGGTCACTTCGGCCTGGTCCGCTATCTGGGCCGCAAGTTACCTGAGGACCGCGCCGCGCGCACCGATCGCTGGCTCGACGTCGCCCAGAACCCGGAGCGGCTCGCCAGCGCCGGCCCGCTCGACACCGATGTCGCCGTCTACGTCTTCAAGCGGCTCGCCCTGCGCGACCTCAACGCGGCCACCGATCTCTACCCTCCGCTCGTCGAACGCCTGAATCCGGACGCGGCCCAGCAGTACGAGATGAAGCGCTATCTCGCTCTGCTCTATGCGCAGAACCACGAATCCGAGGCTCTGGCCTGGTTCGCCCGGCTCGACCACGCGCGCATGGACGCCCATGAACTGGGCTGGGAGATCCGGGCGGCGATCTACCAGCAGCGCTGGCCGTTGGTCATCGAGGCCATCCACGATCTGCCACCGGAGCTCGCCGACGAGGAGGAGTGGCGCTACTGGCAGGCCCGCGCGCTGGCCGAGACGGGCGATGACGAAGCCGCGCGGGCGCGCTACCAGGCGCTCGCCCGCGAACGCTCCTATCACGGCTATCTCGCCGCGGACGCGCTCGGCCTCGATTACAGCCTCAACGAGCGTCCGCTGGCGCCCGACACCGACGCCCTGGCGCGTCTGCGGGCACAGCCGGCGCTGGCGCGGGCCGAGGAACTGCGGGCGCTCGGCATGGATCACCAGGCCGGCCGCGAGTGGAATGTGCTCGTCGACCAGCTCGACGGCGCGGCCCTCGGCCAGGCCGCGCGCGTCGCCCACGACTGGGGCTGGCACATACGCGCGATCACGACGCTGGCCAAGGCCGACTACTGGGATGACCTGGACATCCGCTACCCGACGCCGTTCCGCGATACGGTGACCGACGCCGCCGACCGCGCCAGCATCGATCCGGCCTACGCCTACGCCATCATCCGCACCGAGTCGCTGTTCCAGCCGGCGGTGCGCTCACCGGCGGGGGCGATCGGGCTGATGCAGCTCATGCCCGGCACGGCACGTCTGGTGGCCCGCCAGAACGACGAACCCACGCCCTCGACCACGGCGCTGACCGAGCCCGCCACCAACGCGCGGCTGGGCACCCGCTATCTGCGCGACATGCTCGATCGCTGGCAGGGCAATCTGGCCCTGGCCACGGCCAGCTACAACGCCGGCCCCAACCGCATCACGCGCTGGCTGCCCGAAGAGCCGATGGATCCGGCGATCTGGATCGCCAACATCCCCTACACCGAGACCCGCAAGTACGTGCAGCGCACGATGTCGCACATGAGTGTGTTCCAGCAGCGGCTGTCGGAGTCGATCGTGCCGCTGGCCGAGCGCCTCGATCCGATCCGGCCGCGCTACGCGGACGACGACGCAGCGGGCGAGAGCTGACCATGCAGCGCTATCTCGTGGGCGGCGCGGTGCGCGACGCCCTGCTCGGCCAGCCGGTGACCGACCGCGACTGGGTGATCGTCGGCGCCACGCCGGAGGCGCTCACCGCGCGCGGCTATACCCCGGTGGGGCGCGACTTCCCGGTATTTCTGCACCCCGAAACACGGGAAGAGCACGCTCTGGCGCGCACCGAACGCAAGTCCGGGCGGGGCTATCACGGCTTTGTCTTCCACACCGGCGCCGAGGTCTCGCTCGAGGATGATCTGGTGCGGCGCGATCTCACCGTCAACGCGATCGCCCAGGCGGAGGACGGCCGGATCGTGGATCCGCACGGCGGCCGCGCGGACCTGGAGGCCCGGGTGCTGCGGCACGTCTCCCCGGCCTTCGTGGAGGATCCGGTGCGGCTGCTGCGACTGGCGCGCTATTACGCGCGCTTCGCGCCGCTGGGCTTCACGGTCGCCGACGAGACCATGGCACTGCTGCGCACCCTGGTCGCCAACGGCGAGGTCGATCATCTGGTGCCGGAACGCGTCTGGGCCGAGACCGAACGCGCGCTGATGCACGCCGAACCGCAGCTGTTCTTCTATCTCCTGCGCGAATGCGGCGCACTGGCGCGGCTGTTTCCCGAGCTGGACGCCCTGTTCGGCGTGCCCCAGCCGGTGCGCCACCACCCGGAGATCGACTCCGGCGTCCACACCCTGCTCGTGCTCGCTCAGGCGGCGTGCGCGGGGGCCGATCTCGATGCCCGCTACGCCGCGCTCTGTCACGACTACGGCAAGGCCGCGACGCCGCGCGCGCGGCTGCCGGGCCATCACGGCCACGAGGAGGCCGGTGTTCCCCTGGCACAGGCCTGCAGCAAACGGCTGGGCGTGCCCCGGGCCCTGCGCGACGCGGCCCGCCTGACCGCACGCTGGCACACCCATGTGCACCGCCTGTACGAACTGCGCCCGGCCACCGTGCTCGCGCTGTTCGAGGGCATCGATGCATTCCGGCGCCCCGAGCGCCTCGAGACGCTGCTTCACGTCTGCGAGGCCGACGTTCGCGGTCGGCTGGGTTTCGAGCGCCGCGCCTACGGCCAGGCCGATCGGGCCCGCGCGGCTTTTGCCGCCGCCCGCGCGATCACCGCCAAGCCCCTGGCCGACCAGGGCCTGGCCGGGCCCGAGATCGGCGAGGCGCTGCGCCGGCAACGCATCGCCGCGATCGCCGAGACGCTGTCGGACCGCCTCGACCGAGACGCCTAGAACGCGAGACGGGCGCGCCGTATTCGTGCGGCGCTCGTGCCGATCAAGTCGAGACCAGCTGCAGCTTCGCACGGCCGCCGATCAGGCTGTCGCGCCCGTATCGACACAGGCGGCGTCCCGAGTGGCGGGCGAACGCCCGAACGAGTTCGCCCCTGCCCAGACCACGCCGGGCGCTGCCGGCGCGTCGACGCGGTCAGCCGGACCAGCCGAAAAGCGCGAACAGCAGCAGGCCGAGGAGCACGCGATAGACCACGAACACGGTCATGCCCATCGACTGCAGCATGCGCAGGAAGAAATGGATGGTCACGAAGGCGCTCGCGCAGGCCAGCACCGCGGCGACGCCCATCTGGCCCCAGGCCTCCTCGATCGGACTGCCGAGCATCACCACGATCTCGAACACGATCGCGGCCAGCGTGATCGGAATCGCCATGAAAAACGACAGCCGGGCCGCGGCCGGCCGCGTCAGACCGAAGGCGCGCGCGCCGAGGATGGTCATGCCCGCGCGCGACGAGCCGGGGATGAGCGCCACCGCCTGGGCGAGACCGACGGCGAGATATCCGCGCCAGCCAAGCACGGCGGGCGTGTCGTGGACACGTTTCGCCCGCCAGTCGACCACGCCGAGCAGGATGCCGAAGACGATGCTCGCGGTCGCGATCACCCCGGGCAGGCGCAGGCTGTCCTCGCCGAGGGCCCCCAGCACGCCGCCGAACACGATCGCCGGCAGGGTCGCCAGCGCCAAGCCCCAGGCCATGCGCACGTCCTCGTCGCGCCGCCCCCGCGTGAGCGACTGGATCCAGGCCACCCCAAGGCGCGCCACGTCAGTGCGAAAATAGGCCAGCACGGCGACGAGCGTGCCCAGATGCATGGCCAGATCGAAGCCGAGCCCCTGATCCACCCAGCCGAGGAAATGCGGTACCAGAATGAGATGCGCGGAACTGGAGATCGGCAGGAACTCCGTGATGCCCTGCACCACCGCAAGCACCACCAGCTGATACCACTCCATAGACGTATTCCGTGCCCTGAGATTTCAATACGGCCGCCGAACCGAGCGATATCGACCGTTTCGTGGCGGCGCACTATAGCGCGAGGTCGCCCCCGTGTCCGACACACATGCCACAGAAACGTTGCAGCCCTGCGTCGCAATCACCGGCGCCAGCCGCAATATCGGCGCCCATCTGGCGGCCCGCTTTCTGGACGAGGGCTTTGGCGTCGTGGCGCATTATCGCAGCGAAACGGCGGCCATCGAACGCCTGGCGGCGCGCGGCGCGCGTCTCGTGCACGGCAGTTTCGACGACGCCGCGGCCTGCACGGGCATCGCCGAGCGCATGGCCGCGGCCGCGCCGTCGCTGCGCGCGATCATCCACAACGCCTCGAGCTTCGCGCCGACCGCGGCCGACATCGCAGCCGCCGCCGCACAGTTCCAGGAGTTCTTCGCGGTTCACATGCTCGCCCCGTACATTCTCAACACGCACCTGGCCGCGCATCTCGACGGCACGCCGCAGGCGCCCGCGGACATCATTCACATCACCGACATCTACGCCGACAATCCCGCGCCACCGCAGGATCTCTACTGTGCGACCAAGGCCGGGCTCCAGAACCTGTCGCTGGCCTTCGCCAAGCGCTACGCGCCACGCATCAAGGTCAACGCCATCCAGCCCGGACCCATCAGCTTCGAGGCCTGGCACGACGACGCGCATCGCTCCGCGGTGCTGGCGGCCACGCCGCTAGGCCGCATGGGCAGCCCCGAGGCGATCTACGCCGCGGTGCGCGCGATCATGGCCAACGACTACCAGACCGGGGCGGTGATACCCGTCGACGGCGGCCGCCGCCTGGGGCGCGGCTAGCCCTCGTCGCACGCTGACGCAGAGTGACCGCGGCGCGCACGCCCCCTCGTCCTGCCGCCCACAGTCGATCATTCAGGAAGCGCTCGGTGCGGACCCAGATGAGGTGCTGACAGCCCCTACGGCGTGATCGTGACCGGCGTGAGCGGCTGATCACGGTCGTCGAACGCCGCCCAGAGTGCCGCATAGGTCGAGCCGAGCACCGGGTGGCGGGCGTCGGGGACCAGTTCCGCCAGCGGACGCAGCACGAAGGCGTATTCGAGGATATCGGCCCGCGGCAGGGTCAGACCGTCGCGATCGAGCACGGTATCGCCGACCAGCAGCAGGTCGAGATCCATGCGGCGCGAGGCCCGCTTGACGCTGCGATCGCGCCCGCACTCGGTCTCGATCCGACGCAGCGCGGCCTGAAGATCGGCGACCGGTTCGTCGCTGTCGAATCCGATCACCAGATTGATGAAGTCGTCACCGTCGAAGCCGACCGACGGACAGCGATAGGCCCGGGAGACGCGCAGCGCCCCGAAACGGGTCTCGAGCAGCGCGAGCGCCCGCGGGACATGGGTTCGCGGATCGATGTTGCTGCCGACGCCGACGAACACCGGCCTCACGAGCCACGCTCCCGGGTGATGCGCACGCCCACGCCCGCCGCGCCGCGCAGCGCGTGCGGCTTGTTCACGCGCAGGCTCAGCCGCTGAACGGGGAATTCGTCGAGCACCAGTGCGGCGACGCGCTCGGCCAGCGTCTCGACGAGCTGGAATTCGGCCGCCTCGACGAAGGCGATGACACGCTTGCCGACCGCCTTGTAGTTCAGGGTCTGCTCGACGTCGTCGCCGGCCGCAGCGGCACGGATGTCGAAATCCATGTCGAGATCGATGACCACCCGCTGGCGGATGTGGCGCTCCCAGTCGTAGATCCCGATGACGGTCTCCACGACCAGTTGCTCGATGAAGATCGTGTCCACGCGCACTCCCTGTCCGTTCACAATATCCGCTGCCGGAACGGTCGTCGTTCGCGGCCGCGGCGCAAGCCTACGGCCTGTGACCGGCCCTTGCGAAGCCGCGCCGAGCCGCGGGGCTCGGGCAAAACCCGAAACCGCACCGTCGACTGACCGTCACCGGTCGCGCTCTGGCGGGCGGGGCCGGACGCTGTCCGCCGCACGTCGGCCGGGCGCCGCCCCGCCGCAGCGGGCGGGACCGGCGCGTAAAACCTGCAATGTACACGCCACCGTGCCAGAATGCCGCGCCTGTCGGCCGACCGGCCCGGATCGAGGACTGCAGAACCGCTCATGCTGGCTGTGCAACAGGCCCTGGGGCCGCTTTTCGTGCTCATTCTGCTGGGCGCCCTGCTGGGCTGGCGCGATTATCCCGGCGGCGATTTCTGGCCGCGCGCGGAACGCCTGATCTACTACCTGCTGTTCCCGGCCCTGCTGGTCTCCACCCTGGCCACCGCGAACGTGGGCGAGGTGCCGGTGCTGCGGCTGGCGGTGGCGACCATCGGCCCGCTGCTGGCCTTCGCCGCACTGCTCTGGCTGGCCCGCGGCCGGCTGCAGCTGGATGACGCCAGCTTCACCTCGGTCTTTCAGGGCGGGCTGCGCTTCAACACCTTCGTGGCCATCGCCGGTGCGGCATCGCTGCACGGCGAGGCCGGCACCACGGCGGCTGCGGTGGCCATCGCGCTGATGGTGCCGACCGTGAACGTGCTCTGCGTGCTCTGCTTCATCGCCGCGGGCACACTCGGTCGCGCGGGACTCTGGCGCAGCCTGCGCGAGCTGCTGCGCAATCCACTGATCCTCGGCTGCGCGCTCGGCGTCGGGCTCAACCTGTCGGGGATCGGGCTGCCCGGCTGGAGCGGGCCGGCGCTGGAGCTGGTCGCCCGGGCCGCCCTGCCGCTGGGGCTGATCGCAGTGGGCGTGGCGCTGCGCCCGGCCGCCCTGGTGCGCAGCGGGCGCGCGTTCTGGAGCTCGACCGCGGTCAAGCTGGTACTGCTGCCGGCCCTGGCGCTGGCCGTCGCCGTGCCGATCGGCCTGGATCCGGTCTCCCGCGACGTGGTGCTGCTGTTCACCGCCGCACCCACCGCCACCGCCGCCTATATCCTCGCGCGTCAGCTCGGCGGCGACAGCGAGCTGATGGCCGCGCTGGTCACGGGCCAGACCCTGCTGGCCATGCTGACGCTGCCGTTCTGGCTGGGCCTGTTCAGCTGACCGCGGCCGGCGGCGTCAGCTCGGCCAGCGGCCAGCGCGCCACGGCTTCGGCCGGGGCGATGCCGGGGGCCATGTCCGTACGCCGCAGCCACCCGACCAGCGCAATCATCGCGGCGTTGTCGGTGCAGAACTCGGCCCGCGGGAAATACAGATCGAAGCCGTCGCGCGCCGCGCGCGACTCGAGCGCGGCTCGCAGCCGCCGATTGGCGCCGACGCCGCCGGCCACCACCAACCGCCCGATGCCGGTCTGATCGAGCGCGCGCGCGCACTTCGCCACCAGCGTGTCCGCGACCGCCTGCTCGAAGCTCGCGGCGATGTCCGCGCGCGCCGCCGGGGTGTCCGGCGCGGCCTTGATCGCGAGCATGACGGCGGTCTTGAGCCCCGAGAAGGAGAAATCCAGCCCCGGACGACGCACCATGGGCCGCGGAAAATCGTGCGCGTCCGCACGCCCGGATTCGGCCAGCCGTGCCAGGGCCGGGCCGCCCGGGTAACCCAGCCCCAGCATCTTCGCGCTCTTGTCGAAGGCCTCGCCGACGGCGTCGTCCAGACTCTGGCCGAGCGGCGTGTAGCGCCCGACCCCGTCCACGCGCACCAGCAGCGTATGGCCGCCCGAGATCAGCAGCGCCACGAACGGAAAAGCCGGCGGCGCCGGCTCCAGCAGCGGCGAGAGCAGATGCCCTTCCATGTGATGCACGCCGAGCACCGGCAGGCCGCGGCTCATGCCCAGGCCTGCGGCGATCGAGGCACCGACCAGCAGCGCGCCGACCAGTCCGGGCCCGCGGGTGTAGGCGATGCCGGTCAGCGTCGGCTGCCCGGCCTCCGCGAGTACGCGCTCGATCAACGGCGTCAGTTTGCGGATATGATCGCGCGAGGCCAGCTCCGGCACCACGCCGCCGTAGTCGGCATGCAGCGCGACCTGGCTGTGCAGGGCATGCGCGATCAGCCCGCGCTCGCCGTCATAGACGGCGGCCGCACTTTCGTCGCAGGAGCTCTCGATACCGAGGATGATCGCTTGTCTTTGCAAAACGCCGGGGTCGGGATTAAACTTACTCGCCCTATTCTAGCGGTCGGAGCGCTCGCTTGCGGCCGTTCGAATCCAGATACACACGATTCCTCCGGAGAGTGATTGCTCAATGCCTAGCGTACGTGTCAAGGAAAACGAGCCGTTTGAAGTCGCACTGCGTCGGTTCAAGCGCAGCTGCGAGAAAGCCGGCGTCGTCACCGAAGTACGCCGTCGCGAGTTCTTCGAAAAGCCCTGCCAGACCCGCAAGCGCAAGCGCGCCGCCGCGGTCAAGCGCCACGCGAAGAAACTGCAGCGCGAGCAGCAGCGCTTCACGCGCCAGTACTAGGCGCCGCGGGCGATACTGTGACAGCGGCCCCACCGGCCGCTGTTTTTCTTTGCAACCGGGGTAGCGCGTGAGTCTCAAGGAACAGCTTCAGGACGATCTGAAATCCGCCATGCGCACGCGCGACAAGGAACGCCTTGCCGTCTTGCGCATGCTGATGGCCGCGCTCAAGCAGCGCGAGGTCGACGAGCGCAGCGAACTCGACGATGCCGAGGTCCTGGGCGTACTCGAGAAGATGATCAAGCAGCGGCGCGATGCCGAAACCCAGTATCGCGAAGCCGACCGGCACGAGCTGGCCGACGCCGAGGCCGCCGAGATCGCGGTGCTCGAACACTATCTCCCCGCCCAGCTCTCCGAGGCCGAGATCGATGCCGCCATCGAGTCGGCGGTCAGCGAACAGGGCGCCACGTCGATGCAGGACATGGGCCCGGTGATGGGCGTGCTGAAGAACCGGCTGCAGGGCCGTGCCGATTTGGCCGTGGTCAGCCAGCGGCTCAAGGCGCGGCTGCAGGGCTGAACGGCGCGCCCGAGCCGCGGCACCGCCGCGCCCGCCCACCGGGATAGGCTCGGACCAATGGCGCGCATTCCACAGCATTTCATCGATCAGCTGCTCGAGCGCACGGACATCGTGTCGCTGATCGACGCGCGCGTGTCGCTCAAGAAATCCGGGCACGAATACGCCGCCTGCTGCCCGTTCCACGACGAAAAGACGCCGTCGTTCACGGTCTCGCCCACCAAGCAGTTCTATCACTGCTTCGGCTGCGGCGCCCACGGCACCGCGATCAGCTTCCTGATGGAATACGACCGGCTGGAGTTTCGGGACGCGGTCGAGGTGCTCGCCCAGCAGTCGGGGCTCGAGATCCCGGAGGAGGCCGCCACCGCGAACGAGTCCGGGCCCAGGCGCGAACCGCTGTTCGAGGTGATGGCGCTCGCCGACCGCCGCTATCGCAGCGCCCTGCGCGAGACGCCGGCCGCGATCGACTATCTCAAGCGCCGCGGCGTCTCCGGCGCGATGGCCAAGACCTATGGCCTGGGCTTCGCGCCCGACGCCTGGGACACGCTGGCCGGCGCCCTGCGGGACCGGGCCTCGGCGCATCGGGCGGGGCTGCTGATCGAACGCGACTCGGGCGGCTACTTCGACCGGTTCCGCAACCGGCTGATGTTTCCCATCCGGGATACGCGCGGGCGAACGGTCGCCTTCGGCGGGCGCACGCTCGGCGACGACAAGGCCAAGTACCTGAACTCGCCGGAGACGCCGCTGTTCCACAAATCCGATCACATGTACGGGCTGTTCGAGGCCCGCCAGGCGCTGCGCGACATCCCGCGGCTGCTCGTGGTCGAGGGCTATATGGACGTGATCGCGCTCGCCCAGCACGGCTTTCCGAACGCCGTCGCCACGTTGGGCACGGCCACCACCCAATCGCATCTGACCACGCTGTTCCGGCATACATCCGAAGTGCTGTTCTGTTTCGACGGCGACGCCGCCGGCGTCCGCGCCGCGCGCAAGGCCCTGGAACAGAGCCTGCCGGTGATGCGCGGCGCCCGGCGGGTGCGGTTTCTGTTCATGCCCGAGGAGGCGGACCCGGACACACTGGTACGCGGCGAGGACGGGCCGGCACGGTTCCAGCAGGCGATCGACGAGGCGCGACCCGCCTCGGCCGTCCTGCTCGACGCCCTGACCGACGACATCGACCTGAACACGCCGGACGGCCGGGCCCAGCTGGTGGAGGCCGCGCGCGGCTACGTCAACGCCCTGCCGCCGGAGGCATTCCGGGCCGAGCTGATCGCCGAGATCGCGCGCCTCGCCGGGCTGCCGGCCGAGGATCTGCGTCAGATGTATGCCAAGGCGCCTTCACGCGCGACGCCGACGGCCGATACAGATTCGCGTGGGCACGAAATACGTCTGACGCCGGTCAGCCGCGCCTTGTCGCTGCTGCTCAGCGACCCGAGCCTGGCCGGCCAGGTCGAGGACCTGGAGGCCGTACGCCAGAGCACGGCCCGCGGTGCGGCGATTCTTGTGGAGGCGATTGAGTTTTTCGCAAACAACCCAACAATCCCGGTATCGCACTGGCTGGAACGCCATCGCGACCAACGCTACTTCGAGAGACTGCAGCAGGTCGCGAGCGTCACGCCGCCGGGCAGCGAGGACGAACGGGCGCGCGAATTCGTGCAGACCGTACGCCGGCTCGGCGAATACAGCGCCGGTCGACAATCGCTTCGCGAGCGTTACGACCGGCTGGTGGCACAACAGGCACGCGGCCCGCTCGACGCCGAGGCCGCGCGCGAACTCAAGGAGGTGCTTCGGCTATTGCAGAGAGCACGCGACGACACGGCCTGAGTCCACAGCGGCCACGCAGCGACAACACCGCGGTCGCAGCGAAACGCCCTGATTGATATACTGGTCGGTTATCGCCGGACACGCTCAGCCCCTACGGACCCACACGCAGCAGATCACATGAGCAAAGACAAGAAATCCCAGCTACGGCTTCTGATCGCCCACGGCAAGCAGAAAGGCTATCTGACCTACGCCGAGGTCAACGATACCCTGCCCGACGATATCGTCGATCCCGAGCAGATCGAAGACATCGTCAACATGATCAGCGATATGGGCATCACGGTGCACGAACAGGCACCGGATGACGATAGCCTGCTGCTGTCCGAGAACACCGTCAGCGAGGACGACGACGACGCCGAGGAAGCGGCGGCGACGCTGGCCGCGCTCGATCCCCAGTTCGGGCGGACCACCGATCCGGTGCGCATGTACATGCGCGAGATGGGCACGGTCGAACTGCTCGATCGCCAGGGCGAGATCCGGATCGCCAAGCGCATCGAGGAAGGGCTGGCGGAGATGATGTTCGCCCTGGCCTACTTCCCCGCCACCACCGGCCGCCTGCTCGAATTGTGGGATCAGGTGCAGGCGAACGACAAGCGGCTGACGGATGTGATCGTGGGCTTCGTCGATCCCGATACGGGCGATCCCGTGGTCGCGGACGAGGACACCGGCAACGAGGCCGACGACGAGGAAGGCGCGGCCCCGGCCAACGACGGCCCGGATCCGGAAGAAGCCAGGAACCAGTTCGAGACGCTGCGCGGGTGGCACGACGCCGCGGTCGCGGCACTCGAGGCCCACGGCCGCGAGCACGAGGCCACCGAGAAGGCCCTCACCGGACTGGCCAACCATTTCATGCGCTTCAAGCTGGTGCCCAAGACCGCGGACGACCTGACGCTCCAGCTGCGCACCACCATGATCGATATCCGCTCGGCCGAGCGCGACATGCTCAACATCTGCGTGCGCGAGGCCGGCATGCCGCGGCGCGAATTCGTGCGCCAGTTGCCGGACAACCTCACCAGCGAGGAGTGGCTCGACAAGCTCATCCGCGCCAAGCGCCGGTACTCGTCCACCATCGCCTCGCGCCGCGAGGATCTGGTGCGCGCCCAGACGCGGATCCGCGAGATCGAAGCCGAGAACGGCCTGAACGTCAATCACATCAAGGAGATCAACCGCAAGATGTCGATTGGCGAGGCCAAGGCCCGCCGCGCCAAGAAGGAGATGGTTGAGGCCAACCTGCGCCTGGTGATCTCGATCGCGAAGAAATACACCAACCGCGGACTGCAGTTCCTGGACCTGATCCAGGAGGGCAACATCGGCCTGATGAAGGCGGTCGACAAGTTCGAATACCGCCGCGGCTACAAGTTCTCGACCTACGCCACGTGGTGGATCCGCCAGGCCATCACCCGCTCGATCGCCGACCAGGCGCGCACCATCCGCATCCCGGTGCACATGATCGAGACGATCAACAAGCTCAATCGCATCAGCCGCCAGATGCTCCAGGAAATGGGCCGCGAGCCCTCGCCCGAGGAACTGGCCGAGCGCATGGAGATGCCCGAAGAGAAGGTGCGCAAGGTCCTGAAGATCGCCAAGGAACCGATCTCCATGGAGACCCCGATCGGCGACGACGAGGACTCGCATCTGGGCGACTTCATCGAGGACATCAACGCCATCGCCCCGGACGATTCCGCCTCCGGCGAATCGCTGCGCGAGGCCACCCACAACACGCTGGCCAGCCTGACACCGCGAGAGGCCAAGGTGCTGCGCATGCGGTTCGGCATCGACATGAACACCGACCACACGCTCGAGGAGGTCGGCAAGCAGTTCGACGTCACCCGCGAGCGCATCCGTCAGATCGAGGCCAAGGCCCTGCGCAAGCTGCGCCATCCCTCGCGTGCGACCTTCCTCAAGAGCTTCCTCGACGAGTAAGCGCAACACGCCGAACGCTTGGCGGCCCCGCGGCCGCCAAGCTATAGTGCCGCGCCGGGCGGATCACACGCCCGGCGTTTTCATGTCAGGGGGCCTGTAGCTCAGCGGTTAGAGCAGGGGACTCATAATCCCTTGGTCGCAGGTTCGAGTCCTGCCGGGCCCACCATCAAATCAGCAAGTTACGAACACGCTTTGCGTCTCGACATGCCCAGAGGTACATTATAGGTACACTTTCGGTGCAGCAGGCGTGCAATGGCGACCCTCACTAAGACCGAAGCTGGCCGCTGGAAGGCCGTCATCCGACGCCAAGGCTGGCCGACCAGCTCAAAGACCTGGCGGACTAAACGCGACGCCGAGGATTGGGCACGGCGCACCGAAGACGAGATGGCACGCGGCATCTATCAGAACCGCGCCCCCGCCGAACGGATGACCCTGAGCGGAGCTATCGATCGCTACCTGAGCGACGTCACGCCCACCAAAAAAGAAAGCACCCAGAAAGCCGAGCAAGCCAAGGCACGGAAGCTGCGTGCCGCTCTCGGCCAATACAGCCTCGTCGCAATAGCGCCCGATGTAGTCGCCGGCTACCGGGATGAACAGCTAGCCGACGGTAAATCCCGCGATACCGTCCGGCTGCAGCTCGCCCTGCTCTCTCATATCTTCGAGATCGCCATCAAAGAATGGCGCGTCGGTATCTGGGCCAATCCCTGTCGCGCTGTACGCACGCCTAAGCCCGGCAAAGCCAGGGATCGCAGATTGTCACACGATGAAGCTGAAAAGCTCCTCAGGGCGGCCGAGGGCCAGTCCAACCCGATGCTAGGCCTGATGATCCGTCTGGCATTGGCCACAGCCATGCGAGTTGGCGAGATTCAACGTCTACGCCGGCGCGACGTCGACCTGAAACGTCGCACCGCCCTGCTCCGCGACACAAAGAACAACCAGTCCCGCACCGTGCCGCTGTCCACCGAAGCCGCGCAAGTGCTTCGCGTCGCGCTAGATAGCCCCGTTCGGCCGATCGATTGTGATCTGGCCTTCTTCGGCGAACCTGGGCGTGACGGTATTCGCAGAGGATTCCAATACGGGCCAGGCTGGAAGCGAGCGACACGAGACGCCGGCATTACCGATCTACGCTTCCACGATCTACGACACGAAGCAGTCAGCCGCCTCGTCGAGTTGGGTCTAGGAGATCAGGAAGTCGCAGCAATAAGCGGCCACAAAAGCATGCAGATGCTACGGCGGTATACGCATCTAAGGGCCGAGGATTTAGTGCGGCGGCTGGATGCTCTTGGATGACAATTACCCGATCAGGGCACTCAGTAATACCTATTCGTGCAAGAAGACATCACAGCCAATGCCTGACGCGGAATAACAAGACAGCTGAGCTGCCATGAAAAATACGATTACCGCATACCACGCCAAGTATTACGCCCACGAACTCACAGCCAGAAACTCCCTGGAAGGCGTCGATCGCCTATCACAGTCTCTATTTGATGCGAGCGTAGATCTAAACCCCCATCAAATCGAAGCCGCCCTCTTCTCATTGCGAAACCCATTACAGCAAGGGGTATTGCTTGCTGATGAAGTCGGACTAGGCAAGACCATCGAAGCAGCGTTGGTCATATGCCAGCTATGGGCCGAGCGCCGCCGTAAGCTGCTCGTGATCGCACCAGCCAGCCTACGAAAGCAATGGGCGCAGGAGCTTCTGGAAAAATTTGCTGTGCCCGGCACGGTCCTGGACACAATCGCCCTGCGCAAGCAATCGGCCGGTAGCGAACAAGAGACCTTGCAGCGCCTGGCAGGCAAATCAGTGATCATCGTCTCCTACCAGTTTGCAGCGCGACTGGAGGCCGAGCTTCGCAGCATCCCTTGGGATCTTGTCGTCATTGATGAAGCGCACAAGCTGCGCAACGCTCATCGCAAGAGCAACCGCACCGGACAGGCGCTCCGCAGAGCATTGGAAGGCCGTAAAAAACTATTGCTGACCGCAACACCGCTCCAGAACTCACTCATGGAGTTGTACGGGCTTTCGACTCTGATCGACGAACACCTGTTCGGCGACGAAAAAGCTTTTCGCAAGCAATACATCAACAATCCTGACGGGCTCCAAGAGCTACGCGGGAGACTGGCAGGCTTTACCCAGCGCACGCTGCGCAAGGACGTACTGGAGTATATCCAGTACACCGAGCGCAGAGCACTCACTCAGCCGTTCAACCCCACCGACGCCGAGCAAGCGATCTACGAGCGGGTGTCCGCTTTTTTGCTGCGCGAAGAATCTTTCGCATTGCCCAAGCGCCAACGTCATCTGACGGGCCTGATTCTTCGCAAGCTGCTTGCCTCGAGCGCCCCGGCTATTGTCGGCACTCTATTAACCATCCAAGCACGCTTAGAGCAGCTACTGGCGGATGACACGGTTGCCGAGGACGTGAACCTGCTTGAGCAATGGATAGCAGAAGACGACCTTGAAACTGACTATCTCGAAGAGCTGGAACTGGCCGAAAACGGTGACGCCAAAGAACCCAGCCAAAATGCGCTAACCGCAAGTCATAAGGCACCGCTCAGCCCCCAACAAAAAAAGCGAGCGATCTGCGAGGAAGTCGATGAGCTGAATAGCATCATCGCACTGGCCCAGAGCCTCCAGACCGACACCAAGGCGCAATCCTTGCTCACGGCATTGCAGCTCGGCTTTGCCAACATGGCCAATCTAGGCGCGCCTCGTAAGACGATCATCTTTACCGAATCCAAGCGTACTCAACACTATCTGTACGAATTTCTGGCTGCCAACGGTTATGACGGCCAGCTGGCAATGTTCAGCGGCACCAACAATCACCCAGACACCACCGCCATTTATCAGCAATGGCGGACCGAACACCACGGTACAGACCGGGCAACCGGATCCCCCCAGGTTGATCGGCGCACGGCCCTGATCGACCACTTTCGCAAAGACGACGGCACGGGCGCCGACATCATGATCGCCACCGAAGCCGCCGCGGAAGGCATCAACCTGCAATTTTGTGCGCTGTTGATCAACTACGACCTGCCCTGGAACCCCCAGCGCGTTGAACAACGTATCGGCCGCTGCCAC
The DNA here is from genome assembly GCF_003732545.1 of Salinisphaera orenii subsp. halophila YIM 95161. Classification (GTDB taxonomy): domain Bacteria; phylum Pseudomonadota; class Gammaproteobacteria; order Nevskiales; family Salinisphaeraceae; genus Salinisphaera; species Salinisphaera orenii_A. Next base: position 23,665 of record NZ_AYKF01000089.1, read on the forward strand.
CGCTACGGGCAACGCTTCGACGTGGTGGTGATCAACTTCCTCAACACACGCAACCAAGCCGATCAGCGCGTACTGGAGCTACTGTCGGAAAAGCTGCATCTATTCTCTGGCGTTTTCGGGGCCTCGGATGAAGTCCTGGGGCGCATTGAGAGTGGCATCGACTTTGAAAAGCGCATCCTCTCTATTTACGAAACCTGCCGACACCCCGACGACATAGAACAGGCATTCAACGCCCTTCAGGCCGACCTGGAAGACGCGATCAATGATCGAATAAAGGACACGCAAAGCCAGTTGCTGGAAAACTTCGACGAAGAAGTCCACGACCGGCTCAAGTTGCGGCTGGATGAAGCCGAAGCACGCCTCGATAAACTGGGCCGCTGGTTCTGGGGCGTCACACGCTACGCATTGGACGAACAAGCACGCTTCGACGACGCCTCATACGCCTTTGGCCTCCAGCAATCACCGCCAGGTATTAGCCCACCCGTCGCTCCGGGCCGCTATCAACTCATTCGTGGCGCGGCCCAGCCCGACATGCTCGCCCACGCGTACCGGCTAAGCCACCCACTGGGCGAATGGGCGGTGGAAACTGGCTTGGGGGTCTCGACACCCACCGCATTCATTACCTTCGATTACAGTGCCCACGCCAGCAAAATCAGCGTAGTTGAGAGCCTCGGGGGTCAATCCGGCTGGTTACGCCTGGATCGCCTCCAGGTCACCGCATTTGAGACCACTGATACCCTGCTATTTTCTGGACTTACTGATGCTGGCCGGACACTAGATCAGGATGTTTGTGAAAAACTGATGGCCATAGGGGCCCAAGGTCGACCCAAACCATCGAAAGGCACACCCCCAGCTCAGCTGATCGCGGACAGCGAACGACACGTCGCCGCGGCCATCGCCCAGATTCTCGAAGCCAACCATCGCTTGTTCAACGAAGAACGCGACAAGCTCGAGAAATGGGCAGACGACAAACTACTGGCCGCCGAAGAAGCACTGAAGAACACCAAGGCACGGATTACTCAGCTCAAGCGTGATGCGCGTAAAGCCGCCACGCTGCAGGAGCAGTCAGATATACAGCGGGAAACGGCCGCACTCGAAAAGCAGAAACGCCGTCAGCGGCAAGACATCTTTGCCGTGGAAGACGAAATCATCGAGCAGCGCGACCAACTGATCGATTCCCTTCAGCGACGCCTGCACGAAAAAACCGAGACCGACACCCTATTCACCCTGCGCTGGCAGGTTGTATGACACCCACGCAAATAACGCAGCCGAACGATCTACAAGGTTTGAATCATGAGCGCAGCACAAAACGCTAAATTTCAGGAACTCGTCGCCAAGCTGCGTGAGATTTTCCAGATCGACCGTCCCGAGCTGGACTTCGGCATCTACCGCATCCTCAATGCACGAGCCGACGAGATCAATGAGTACCTGGAACAGCGCCTGCCTGAAAAAGTAGAAGCAGCACTGAACAGCGGCAGCGAAGCCCAGCGTGAACAGGTGGCCCGCGAGCTGAAAGAAAAGGAAGAACAATACGCCGCCGATGGACTGGACCCGAACAACGTGCCCAAAGTGCTGGAGCTGCGTGAGAAGCTAGCCGATTACGGCACAGGCGCTTCAAAGCACGAAAACGCCGTGTACTCACACTTGCTGACTTTTTTCTCGCGCTATTACGATAAGGGTGACTTCATCAGTCAGCGTCGCTACAAGGGCGACACCTACGCTATCCCCTACGCTGGGGAAGAAGTCATGCTCCACTGGGCCAACAAGGACCAGTACTACACGAAAAGCGGCGAAAATTTCGCGAACTACAGTTTCAATCTGGACGATGGCCGCACCGTGCACTTTCGCTTAGTCGCGGCGGACACCGCTAAGGACAACCGCAAAGACAACGACAAGGAACGCCGTTTCGCCCTGGTTGAACCAAAGACGCTGGCTCGCACTGACGAACATGGCGACGAATACGAAGAGGATTTGATCCCGGTTGAAGAAGTAAACGGAGCTAATGGAAAAGACCTAATCATCCGCTTCGAGTATGCGCCCCAGCCCAAGGGCACGAAGCAGGAAGCGTTGGTCAGCCAGGGCGTGGATGCAGTATTAGCCGACCAACAAGTTAAATCCCACTGGCCGGACCTAGCCAAACGCGCACCCACAGAGGATAAACCGCATCGCACCTTGCTGGAAAAATATCTGACGGACTACACGACTAAGAATACAGCTGACTACTTTATCCACAAGGATCTTGGAGGCTTCCTAGGCCGAGAGCTGGACTTTTATATCAAAAACGAAGTCATGCACTTGGACGATGTCCAGAACGCCGGCGCCTTTTCCGACATCGAAAAGAACCTTCGCATGATCCAATGCTTAAGATCGATTGCGTTAGAGCTAATCGACTTTCTCGCGCAACTGGAAAATTTCCAGAAAAGGCTTTGGTTGAAAAAGAAATTTGTAGTGTCCAGCCATTACTGCATCACGTTAGACCGAGTGCCGGAGGAGCTTTACCCCGAGATCGTTGCGAACGAGCTGCAGTGGGAGCAGTGGAAGCGGCTCAAAGTTTGTGGCGCCGAAACTCCTACAACGGTCGAGGCGATGAAGTCCGGGCTTTCTAAGATGGTAGATACCAGTCTATTCGGAAGCGATTTCAAATATAAGCTTCTCGCGAGCATCGACGATATCGATACCACTTTGGACGGAGTAGTAGTACACAGCGATAATTTTCAAGCGCTGAATTTATTCAAAGAACGTTATAAGGCACGCATCGACTTCACGTACATAGATCCTCCGTATAACACTGTCCACTCAAAGATCGCCTACAAAAATCAGTTTGAGCACTCCAGCTGGCTAGCTCTGATCTCGAACACAATTCCGCTCGCGCGGCAATTATTCGGAGACTTGTACTCATTCGGATTCGCGATAGATGATTACGAGTTCGGCAATGCACTTGCGTGCTTACGCGATCATTTTTCTGATTCTGATGTGTCAACTATCGTCGTCAATCATCACCCGCAAGGCTCCGGGGGGCGGCTCTCCCGAACTCATGAATACTACATCGTCGCATCGCCAGCTAATGGCCCCTCGCACTTGGGGTTTCCCAAAAAAGACGAGATTGAAGAACGCAGTTTTATGCGCAGCGGGACTGCGGACAACAATTATCGCGCGCCCCGTGGTGGAGGGGTTGGTCGTTGGCGCAGCTTTTATGCGCTGTTAGTTGACCCTGGTACGCGAAAGGTCGTAGGAACAGAGCCACCTCCTCCTCTTGATACGGAGTATCCAACGGGGAGAACACCAGAAGGATTGGAGCGGATTTATCCGATCAACTCGAGTGGTGAAGAACGTGTCTGGCGCTCATCCCGCGAGACGGGCAAAGAACGTGTAGAGAACGGCGAAATATTTCTAACTGATCGAGGAGCTATCAAGCAGATAATCGATCATCGAGACAAGCGTGAAACACTTTTCAGCAACTGGATTGGAGCGGACTACAACGCCGGCACTAACGGAACTGCGATCTTGGACAACCTAGGGCTCGGTGATGTGTTCGACTATCCAAAGTCTGTGAAAACACTTGAACAAGCTTTTTGGATGCAGTCTTTTGGAAAAAGCAACTTCACAGTGCTCGATTACTTTGCCGGCTCAGGGACGACTGGTCACGCTACACTTTCTTTGAACCGAAAAGATGGAATGGATCGGAAGTATGTGCTCGTCGAGCAAGGAGAATACTTCGACACTGCGCTCAAACCAAGACTACAGAAGATTGTTTTCTCCGCTGAATGGGCTAGCGGCGAGCCAACCACCCCAGAAACTGGAATCTCTCACTGCTTCAAGATCCTAGAACTGGAAAGCTACGAAGACACCCTGAACAACCTGCAGCTGCGGCGTGACGCCAAGCAGCATCAGACTCTCGGACTGCTGGACCAACAAGCAAAAGATGACTACCGGCTGCATTACATGCTGAATGTTGAAAGCCAGGGTTCGCTGCTGTCGGTCGAAGATTTCAAAAAACCCTTCGATTACGGCATGAATATCGCTACAGATTCCGCCGGAGCCTGTGAACCTACCCAGGTCGACTTGGTGGAGACGTTCAATTATCTGGTCGGCCTGCGAGTCAAACAAATTGAGGCCCAGCCAGACCGAGGCTTTGTGACCGTGACGGGCACATTGCCCAGTGACGAAAGCTGCTTGGTGCTTTGGCGCGACTGCGAACTATTGGATTACGAAGGCGTTAGCGGCCTGTGCGAAAAGCTTGCTATTAACCCCTCTGATAACGAGTTCGACGTGGTCTATATCAACGGCGACCACAATATCCCCACCAAGCTGACTCAGACGGCCGAGAATGGCGGCGCAACCCGTGAGCTCAAGCTGCGCCAGATCGAGCCCGAGTTCCTGGAACGCATGTTCTCTGTGGAGGATCTGTAATGGCAGACCGTGGGGAAGCATCGCCGCCGGAACCTGACATGGCCGGCGAGCTGGTGATTTATTCGGATAAGGATGGCCGCCTACGCGTTGAGGCCCGCCTTCATGACGAAAGCCTCTGGCTAACCCAGAAGCAGATGGCTGAGCTGTTTGGCGTCGATGTGCGCACTATCAGCGAACACCTGAAAAACACGTTCCAGGACAATGAACTAGACGAGGCATCAGTTATCCGGAAATTCCGGATAACTGCCACCGACGGCAAGCGCTACCTGACCGGCTTTTACCATCTGGACGCCATCATATCCGTGGGCTATCGGGTGAATTCGGTACGCGCCACCCAGTTTCGTCAATGGGCCACGCAAGTGCTGCGTGAATACATCGTCAAGGGCTTTGCCATGGACGATGAGCGCCTGAAGAACCCGCCTGTGGCGGGCTCCGCCGTGCCAGATTACTTCGACGAGATGCTCGATCGAATTCGCGACATTCGTGCCAGCGAACGGCGGATGTACCTACGGGTGCGCGAGATATTCGCGCTGGCGGCGGATTATCAGCCATCGCTGAGGGAAACCACGCGCTTCTTCCAAACCATTCAGAACAAGCTGCACTTTGCCGTTACCGGCATGACGGCACCGGAGATCATCACCAGCCGCATCAATCACCTGTTGCCCCACGCCGGGCTCACGAGTTGGACGCACGAGGACGTGCGCAAACAGGATGTCACGGTGGCCAAGAACTACCTGAATGAAGATGAAGTTCGCGAGCTGAACCGCATCATCACCATGTGGCTGGACTTTGCCGAAGATCAGGCCGAGCGTCGCACGCAGGTCTTCATGGCGGACTGGAAGCAGAAGCTGGACGATTTTCTGCGCTTCAACGACCGCCAGGTTCTGCCTGACGCAGGTAAACGCTCCCGCAAACAAGCCGACGCTATCGCCCACGCCGAGTTCGAGAAGTTCGCTGCCCTTCGTCGCGAAGAGAAAGAAACGCTGGGGGCCATCGAGAATATTCGAGAACTAGAGTCTGCTGCTCGACAGCTCGAAACAAAGCCCGGAAAGCGCAATGTCCGATCGACCAAGGCCAGCAAGAAGAACAGGACGAATGGGGATTCGGAGTGAGTAAGAAGACGCCCAAACGCAGCTTCCACCAGGAACTCGTCCTCAACCGCTGGATGCTGAGGTTTTTCAACACCGACAAGCTGGCGAGCTTGAAACAACGCTTGGGTGAAGACCGGCACGAGGGCATCGACGACGACGGGCAGAGCAAGTTTTTCTACGAGCTGATGCACGGGCTGTTTAACCCCAACCTGGTAGCCGAAGCAGACCTGCGCCGCTATGACCTGAGCATTGTTCGTCACTGGCAAGCTATCACCGCCGAGCGCAATAAGCTGGAAGGCCACGAGTTGCAGATGAAGTACTTCCAGTACTTGTCGTTGCTGTTCACCGAGATTTATCTGGACTGGTATTTCAACAAGCGCCAGGCCTTGCTCGACGGCTTGAATGAGGAGATGGCTCGCTACCGGGAAGAACAAGGCGCTGAACCTTTCCGGGCTTTTTTATCCGAGGATCTGAACAAGGTCGCGTTCTGGAACGCCACCGGCAGCGGCAAGACGCTGCTGCTGCACGTGAATATCAAACAGTATTTGCACTATTTTCAGACCGAGCACTCGAACAGCTATCCGGACAAGATCATTCTGCTGACCCCGAACGAAGGGTTGTCGCGGCAGCATCTGGACGAGTTGAAGCGGTCGAGAATTACGGCCCAGGCCTTTAACAAAAACCAAACAATGCGCTTCCCTGGCACGGTCGATGTGATCGACATCAACAAGCTGGGCGATGCCACGGGCGACAAAACAGTTGCCGTCGAAGCGTTCGAAGGCAATAACCTGGTCCTGGTGGACGAAGGTCACCGTGGCACGGGCAAAGATGCCATGGCTTGGATGCGTCGCCGGAGCGCGCTGGTTCAGGGTGGCTTCGCCTTTGAGTATTCAGCCACTTTCGGGCAGGCCGTAGCCAAAGGCTATACCGTAGAAACGGCTGAGCAGGAGATCCAGAAAAAACGCGCCAAGATGCTATTCGGCACTACGAGCTTCAAGAAGCTGGACGAAGACGAATTGGCACAGCTGACACTGACCGGCGAGGAAAAGCGCCTCGCCCGTGTCACGGCCACCCGCGAGATCTACGCCAAGTGCATTCTTTTCGATTACTCGTACAAGTTCTTCTACGAAGACGGCTATGGCAAAGAGTCGCTGATTCTCAACATGAAAGAAGAGGCCTACGAGCAGGCTGATAATGCAGCCAAATATTTCACCGGCTGCCTGCTGGCCTTCTATCAGCAGCTTTGGTTGTGGAGCACCCACCGAGAAAAGCTAAGCGAATTCAATCTAGAAAAGCCGCTGTGGGTGTTCGTGGGCAACACGGTGGCCGGCGAAGACTCGGATGTCTTGGTAGTGCTCCGCTTCTTAGCAAACTTTCTCAACGACGACGCCAGAATCAAGACTTGGCTCGCCGATCTAATCGCTGATCGAGCTCTGATCCTGGATGTCAACGACAATAACATTTTCAAAGGCCGCTTTACGCCTTTAATGAGCTTTGTCGGCAAAGTCGATGCCCTCTATACCGACATCCTGCAGCGCGTGTTCAATGCGCCTGCCCGACAGCGGCTAAAGCTGGTCAATATCAGGACAAGCAAAGGCGAGTTGGCGCTACGCGTTGGCGATGCCGAACCCTTCGGGCTCATCAACATCGGCGATGACAGCAAGTTTTTCAGCCTGGCGGAGAACATAGAAGCGTTCGACAGCGAACGCGACGATTTTGGCGGCGCCCTTTTTGGAACGCTGAACAATAAAGACAGCCAGCTCAACGTGCTGATTGGTTCTCGCAAATTTACCGAAGGATGGAGCAGCTGGCGCGTCTCTACCATGGGCTTGTTGAACATGGGCCAAGGCGAAGGCTCGCAGATTATTCAGCTGTTTGGCCGCGGCGTGCGCCTGAAAGGCCAGAGCTTTTCGCTCAAGCGCACAACGCCACAAGAGCGGCCCAAGGGCGTCCACCTGGAAAAGTTGGAAACGCTCAATGTCTTTGGGGTGCGCGCTAGCTATATGGCCGCTTTCAAGGATTACCTGCGCGAAGAAGGGATCACACCTAGCGACGAAGTGTGGGAGCTGGACTTTAAAACGCGGGCCAACCTCCCTGCCAGCAAACTCAAGACGCTGACGCTGAAAGATGGTTATAAGGACAATCAGAAACAGGGGTTCAAGCGCACGCACTTTCCCTGGCTGTACGAGATCCCCGCCGAGTTCGAGGACAAGATCAAACCGCCTCACGTGGCGCTGGACCTCTATCCTCGGGTAGAGGCGCTTAGCACCGAACGCAGCAAAACCAAGGGCAAAAGCGGCCACGCAACGCCAGAAGCCCGAAACAAAGGCAAGCTGGATACGCAGCTCTTTTCGCTATTCGATTGGGACCGCATTTATTTGGCGCTGCAGGAGTACAAGATCCAACGTAGCTGGAGCAATCTACGCCTCGACCGGCAGAAGCTGATCGGTTTTTGCTCCGGCTCCACCGACTGGTACACCCTCTTCATCCCGGCGGCTGAGTTGGATGTCCGTAGCTTCGGCGACATTCGAAAGCAAGAAGATATCCTGATTCGACTGCTGATCGACTATACCGATCGGTTTTACAACGCCCTGAAGAAAGGCTATGAAGGCCAATTTTACGATATTGCTCATATCGATGAAGATCACGGATCGATGCTCAAGCTGTACCAGTTTGAGGTCGACAACACCGACGACGGGCTGGAGTACCTGAAAAATCTGGAACTACTCAAGCAGCTGGTAGCGGACCGCAAGATAGGCGAGGCAAGCCAATGGAATGCGCCGCACATGGTGACAATTAGCTTCGACAGCCATCTTTACTACCCACTACTGGCTCTAGAAGATAAAGATGCTGTTCCTCTGAGAATGCGGCCGTTGGCTTTCGACGCACCCAGCGAGTGGGAATTTGTGCGCGACCTGGAAGCTTTCTACAAGTCTCCCGAAGGCAAAGCGGCCATTGGCGGTCGAAGCCTTTACCTACTGCGCAATGCCGATAACGAGAAAAAAGGCCTTGGCTTCGCTTTGGCTGGCAACTTTTATCCAGACTTCCTGCTGTGGCTGGTGGACGACGATACGGGTCAGCAGTGGCTGACGTTTGTGGATCCCAAGGGGCTTCGCAACCTGGATCTTTCGCATCCCAAGCTCGGGCTTTATAAAGAAGTGAAAACGCTCGAGGCAGCACTAGCCAGCCAGGCCAAGCCGGGAGACTCGGCGTTGATATTGAACGCTTTCGTGCTGTCGCCGACAAAGTTTGCTGATCTACTCAATGTCGGCGACTCCGCTCAGAAAACGGACCTGGAAGACCGGCATGTGCTGTTCATGCAAGACGGCAGGAGCAGCTATTTAGGGAAGATGCTCAACAGAATCGGCTAAGCGGTCACACGCGGACCGCTATCTCCTAGAAGGGAATGGCGGTCCTGTGGCCGCGCCTGCTGTTCAACCCCAGCCAACTCACCATTGGCATGCATAAGACTTTATTATGCAGCCACATATCGCACGCTATATCCGTATCCGCGGGCTGACATGAGCTGCACACGGCCGTAACTGTAAGCCCTTCTTCATCGGCTTTGCTCTGAGCTGTGGAGCTACGCTCATTTCTGGTGTATGAGCGATTGAAGGAGGCGGCACCCACCTGCTGAAATTAGTAAGACC
>NZ_AYKF01000090.1 GCF_003732545.1 Salinisphaera orenii subsp. halophila YIM 95161
GCCATCACCGAAGTCGACGAGACACAGACCGTGTTCGATGCCGGCAACGCACCGCGGCGGGTGGATTTTCGCGTCAAGCTGGCCCGTGCGGACCGCAACGACACTACGGAGTAAGACCATGACCGAAGAAAACCCGCAGATGCTCGGTAAGACCGAGATGGCTGGACTCGATATCAGTCCCGCTGTGGCCGGTCGCGCGGTGGAGCAGACGCGGCAACGCGCGGAGTACTTGATCGAGCTTCGGCACAAGATCGAGGTTCGGGCCGCGGCGCTATTGCGGGCCTTTCTCGGTCTTGCGATCGCGATCGTGGGTTTCGGGGTCGGTATCGAGCGATTGGCGGGCGGCGATCCCGCTACGGTCGTTCGGTATGTCGTCGGCGCGAGTCCTCTGTTTGTGGCAGCGGCCTGTATGGGCGCCGCGATCTGGGACCGCAACTACGGCACGTTAGGCAGCAGCGCGCATTGGTACCTCCGACATGGCGTCATCGACGGCGACGAGACAGACGTCGCGTATCTCGACGCCTGCCTCGCCGAGAGTTACGAGCGCGGCAACAGCGACTCAAGCCGCTGCAACCGCGTCGCCCTCAACTACATCCGTGCCGGCCTTATTTCGGCGGCTTTGACTCCCCTGTGTCTTCTAGTCGCCCTCTAGGGCCCTGGTGGCGATTGCGCTCGTTGCGGCCACGATCGTCGGGCGGCGGATCCTTCGGTACGCCGCGCCCGTTCTCGAGATCATCTTCTTCACTCATGGTGCCCTCGTTTCGGTTGGGTGGTTTGCTTGGTCGCAAGCTCACCGTAGCCGAGGCGCGGGGCGGCGCCAATGTGCTTCGCCTGTAGCGGCGGAGCGCCACAGGTGACTGATATCTGCCACACCCAATGAGGACTGATATGAAAACGAGTGAGCCAGCCAAGGCGCCGTCCGGCCCGAAGAAGCTCGAGATCGCCCAAGAGGTCTTGGCGTACGCGGAAACGCGATATGCCGCCCACGGATTCGATTTCGACTCCGAGCTTTCGGAGGTCTTATTCCTGGCGCTGTGGGCTCATTGCGGCCCCCAGGAACGGCGTTTACTCGGGATCGTTCATGCGCTGTAGCGTGTCGCGGACCTGCTCAAGCACGAACTCATATTCCTGCGTCGGCAGCGGGTAGGTCTTGATGGTTGTGTCGTTCGGGTATTGCTTAGCCAGTGCGTTCTGGAGGTTGCCGCGCGCCCGGCCGTTGGTGTCTTGCCAGATGGCGATCGTCAGATCCTTGGCGATTTCGGCGATGCGTAGATCTTCGTCAGTCATGGTGCCCTCGTTTCGATTGGGTGGTTTGCTTGGTCGCAAACCCACCCTAGCCGAGACGCGGGGCGCCTTCTATCCATCGGTGGCCGCATGAGCGACACCTACCGCACGCAGGACGGAGACATGGTCGACGAGATCTGTTGGCTGTATTACGGCCGCACGGCGGGGACGGTCGAGCGGGTGCTGGCGGCCAACAAGGGGCTGGCGGATGCGGGGCCGATTCTGCCGGCCGGGCTGTTGATTACGTTGCCGACGATTGCGGATCAGGAGGCGCAGCCGGCGCCGGTCGCAAAACCTTGGGACTAGCTGCAGTCGTAGACGCGGGTCGTGCCCGTCTGGCGGTCCCGGATGCGCAGCGCCACGGTCGACTTGCCCGTCGACTCGTCCTCCCAGGGCAGCGCTACAGGATCCTGACACGAGATACCGGGGCGAACTCTGTCCGTCGTGGTGCTCCCCTCTACCGATCCGTCCGCGAGCACATACCGGACGACGTACCGCTGATTGTCGCCGTAGTCATCGGCCCACGGGTTGGCCGCCATCGAACCGGCTGAAACAGCCATTAGAACAGCGCCTAAAGCGTATTTGAAAACCCGCACTGGAGACCCCCGTGGCCCGCAAACCCTACTACCGAATCCTGAAGCCGAAGCCAGGGCAATCACTGCGCGACGCCCCGCGTCTAACCGAGATATTTGCACCGTATATGAGCCGCGTGCAACTGCACGATCGCGGCGGTGGCCGGTCGGATGCCGTCACGCTCGAGTTCGCCGACGACGGTACGATCCCCCTTCCGCCGCACGGTCAGCGGCTTGCATTGGAATTAGGCTACGACGGCGTCGAGTCGTGTGCCCTGACTGAGATGACCGTCGACCAGTACGCCAGCAGCGGCCCGCCGGCAACGATCAAGCTATCCGCGACGGGCGCCGATTTCACCAGCGAGATGCGGGCCAAGAAAGAGCGCACGCACGAGCCGACGACGCTGGGCAATCTGCTGGCGATTCTTGCCGAGCCGTACGACGTGACGACCGTGGTGAAGCCCGACTCTTTGGCGCGTCTGCAGCTGCCGCTGGTGGACCAGGCCGGCCAGTCGGATCTGGGCCTGGCAGTGGAGCTCGCACGGACGTATGGCGGCATCTTCAAGCCGGCGAACGGACAGTGGGTGATTCTGGGCTACGACGCCATGCCGGCGTCGCAGCTGACGATTCGCCGGGACGAGGTGACGCAGTGGCGGGCGCATTTCGCGGCGCGCCGGCGGGCGGGCTCGGTGGTGGCGCATTACCACGACTTCGGCCGCGCGCAGCGCGTGCCGGTGACGGTGGGCGACGGGGCGCCGGTGACGCGGCTGGACAAGACGTTCGAGACGGCGGCGATCGCCGAGGCGCACGCGCGGGCGCGGCTGCACCGGGGCATTCGGGCGTCGCGCCGGTTGCAGCTGCAGCTGCCGGGCCGGCCGGATCTGCAGACGCTGACGCGGGTGCGTTTGGACGGATTCCGGCGGGAGCTGGACCGGGACTGGTTGATCACGGATGTGACGCATGTGATCGACGAACGCGGCTATCGCTGCGAGGTGGACGCCGAGGGCGTGGCGGACGATCCGGTGGCGTAGGAGGTTGCCAATGGCGACGGGAATGGATAAACATACGGGCCGCGCGATCGACGGGATTGACCATATCCAGCAGTCGATCGGCGATATTCTGACGACGCGCATCGGCACGCGCGTGGAGCGGCGGGCCTACGGCTCGGACCTGCCGCGGCTGATCGACGACCCGGTCGATCAGCGCTTTCGCGTGGAGGCGTACGCGGCGGTGGCCGGGGCGATCCGGCGCTGGGAGCCGCGGGTGACTGCTGAACGTGTTCAGCTTATCGCGGTGAACGCCGACGGCCCAGTATTCGAACTCGATATCGTTCGAAACGCCGACGGCCTGCGCGCGCGCATACGCGTGTAACGCCGTCGGGCCGGGAGCCCGATGGCCACGATCGACATTTCCCAGCTGCCGGCGCCCGACGCGGTCGAGGACTTGTCCTACGCGGACATCCTGGCCGAGCGCAAAGCGGCGTTGATCGCGCTCTATCCGGCCGACGCGCAAGACGAGATCGCGGCGACACTTGAGCTGGAGTCCGAGCCGCTGGTCAAGCAGCTCGAGGAGAACGCCGAGCGCGAGCTGATCCTGCGCCAGCGCATCAACGAGGCCGCGCTGGCCGTGATGCTGCCGTACGCGACCGGGGACGACCTGGACAACATCGCGGCGCGCTACGACGTGGCCCGGCTGATCACGCGCGAGCAGGATCTGGAGGCGGACCCGCCGATCACGCGTGAATACGAGACGAACAGCGCGTTCCGCGAGCGGATCCTGCTGAGCCTGGACGGGCTGAGCACGGCCGGCCCGGAGGCGGCGTATATCTTTCATGCGCGCTCGGCCAGCGGGCAGGTGCTGGACGCGGCCGCGGAGGCGCCGCGGTTTGAGGTGGTCGACCGCGACGCCGATGCCGGGACGATGACGCTGGCGGTGCTGGACGATGCCGGCCTGGACGATCCGCAGCCGGGCGACATCGCGATATCGGTGCTGTCGCGCGACGGCGACGGCACGGCCGATGCGGCGCTGATCGAGGCCGTGCAGACGGCCCTGTCGGCCGAGGATGTGCGACCGCTGAACGACAACCCACGGGTGCGGTCGGCGGCGATCCAGCCATACGAGATCAACGCGACGCTGTATGTTTTCGCCGGGCCGGATAGCGAGCTGATCGTGGAAGAGGCGCGCGCCAAGGCGCGCGAGTATGCGGACACGCAGCACCGGCTGGGCTATGACGTGACGCTGTCGGGCGTGTATGCGGCCCTGCATCGGCCGGGCGTGCAGCGGGTGGATCTGCACAACCCGGTGGAGACGTGGACGATCAACCGCCAGCAGGCGCCCTATTGCACGGCCATCAACATCGATTACGGCGGCATCGATGAGTGAGCGCACGGCCGATCGCGACCTGCTGCCGGTCAACGCGACGCCGCTGGAAAAGCGGCTGGCGCGCGTCTGCGCTGCGGCCCAGGTGCTTGACGTGCCGATGATCCGCCGGGTCTGGTCGGTCGACGACTGCCCGGTGCGGCTGCTGCCCTATCTGGCCTGGTCGTACGGGCTGCGGGTGTGGGATGCGGGCTGGCCGGAGTCGGTCAAGCGTGCGCGGATCCGGTCATCGATCGAGGTGCACCGGCGCAAGGGCACGGTCGCGTCAGTGCGGCGCGTCGTCGAGAGCTTCGGCGGTGATCTGGCGCTGCGCGAGGCGCATGAGATGGAGCCGCCGGGCACGCCGTACACCTTTGAAGTAACGCTGAATGTTGGCGGCTCCTTGCCGCAAACGGAGCAGTTCCAGAACGAAATCCTGTCGGCTGTCGACGATACCAAGCCCGCGCGCTCGCAGTACCAGTTAGTCGCCGGAACCACTTCTACGGTCGCCGTCGGCGTCCTCGCCGCCGCCCAGGCCATCACCTACCGCCGTTTGAACCTCACCGAGTAACGCTATGCGCCTGATCTGGACCGACGCCGGCCACGCCGCGCTCGTCAACCCCGACAACACCGGCACCAACGCCGTGCGCTGCGCGCAGATCGCCATCGGCCGCGGCACTACGCCGGCCGAGGCCGGCGACACCGCCCTCGAGGACGAGATCAAGCGCGTCTCGGCCATCAGCGGCCAGGCCGTCGACGACAACATCATCCACGTCGTCCTCCGCGACGAAACGGCCGATGCCTACGGCGTTTACGAGATCGGGCTGATCTCAGACGAGGGCACGCTGCTCGCGCGCTACGCCCAGAGCGAGACGATCATCGAAAAAGCCGCCGGCAGCACGGCGCTGCTGCCCATCGACGCCACGCTCACCGACGTCGATGCGACCCAGGTCACGTTTCCGAGCGCGGAGTTCGTCAATCCGCCCTGGGGCGAGGACACGGCGGGCGTACTCGCGCGCGCAACGCAGGAGATGGCCGAGGCCGGCGAAGACAATCTCCGCGGCATGCCGCCGCGCCGCGTTTTCGACGCCATCCGGGCCTGGCTGGCTCGCAAGGGCGGGACGATTCCTGAAATCGATCGGGTCAATACGTGGACTGCAGGGCAGCGGTACTCAAACAGCAAGCCGAACGAAGGGGAGGGGTATGTCTGCCACGAAATACACAATTCTTCTAACACGGTTAATCCTACTGTCGTTCTACTCTCGCGCTACAGCTCACCAGAAAACGTGCGGGGCTGTATCAGTGGCGCGCGAACGAAGGAATCCAGTGCAGCGAAAAATCTTACGCTTTATGTGTGGTCGTCAAAAAACACAGTTTGCTTAGAAGGGGTCATAAGCAACAGAGCGAATCGCGATAGCGTACAAGCTGGCGTCTACGAATATGACGGAGACAACTGGCTAGGTATTGAGATCGACCTGGGAGGTAGATACGAATACCCGAATGTGTGGTTTTTTGACGGTTATGCCAGCGATGTCGAACAACTACACGCTGTGCGCTTAGAAAAAACAGTCAAAAAAGAAGAATCTGTCTCGAACAGAGGGTGGCGCACTGTTAGCGTCAACACGAATTTTCGTGAGGCGTTATCGGTCCAGGGCCACACCGTCTGGCACGCCGGAAACCTCATTTACGCTGATGGCGACGAAGCCCGCGACGGCGACCGCGATGATCGCATCATGTCGCCCGAGCGCACGTTCGAAGCGATCGCCGCGTGGCTCAACGCGACCGCGCCCGGCGCCGGCGGCGGCCTCAACGCCGACACGGTCGACGGCGAGCACGCGGCGCAGCTGCACGACGCCCGTCGGCTGACGGACACCGTCCCGGCCGCGCGGCTATCCGGCAGCTACGGCATCGACATCACCGGCAGCGCGGCGCGGCTCGGCGGCCAGCCGCCGTCGCATTATCACAACGCGGGCAACCTCGACGGCGAGGACGTGCCGATCGCCGTGCTCCCCCTCGTCCGGCGCGGCGGCGGGCTGCTCGAGGCGCGCACGCTGGGCGAGGATCAATTGTACGGACTGGACTACGTCGATGATGCCGGTGTCTATGGCTTCGGATCGCAGATCAGCGGCGCGCCGGGCGACGGTCGCTATTCAGTGCTCGAGGTGCTTCGGGGCCCCGGCCGTGACGTCGTCGCGCAGCAGCTATATCACTACGAGAATCAAACCGTGTACTGGCGCATCGCCGGCGGCGTCGACGACGACACGCCGGTCGAGGCGGACTGGATCGAGTTCTGGCACGCCGGCAACACCGGCAAAAGCAGCGGACTCGTCGCGGAGGACAGCGCGCACGCCGACACTGCCGACGATGCGGATCGGCTGGACGGCCAGCATGGCAGCTACTACCGGGCGCTCGGCAACGCCACCGGCACACTGCCGCGCGACCGCGCGAGCGGCACGTACGACATCGACATCACCGGCCGCGCCGACCAAGCCGACAACGCGGATCGGCTCAACAGCCAAACCGGGTCGTACTACCAAAATCTGGACAATGCGACCGGTACACTGCCCCGTGATCGTGCCAGCGGCACATACGATATAGATATCAGCGGGCGCGCCAACAATGCCGACCACGCGGGCAGCGCCGACAGCGCCGACAACGCCGACAACGCCGACAACGCCGATCAGCTCGAGGGCCACGGCTGGGGCGACGTGCCGCAGGTTTGGAGCCCGGGCTACAACAGCGTATCGCTGGGCGACGAGGTCCAGTTCGGCGACATCCCGAGCGGCCGCACGCCCGTGTCCGTGTCGATTCTGCTGCAGGCGCGCAGTTCAGCTGGCCACGGCTACAGCGAGGGCGACCTGGTCCAGCTGGATTCCACGCTCTACGACGGCCGCGAGTACGGCGCCCAGGCGATCATCCGCGGCCGGTCAGTCAGCGTCCTGTTCGGCGCGACGGGCCTGCGTCTGCTGGACCGCAACAGCCGCGAGCATTACGACGCGGCTCCCGGCGACTGGTTCGTGCGCGTGCGGGTTCTGCACTACTGACGGGCGCTGGCGCGGCGCCGCTGCGGTCGTTACATTCGGCGGCATGACTCGACTCCGACGCCGCGAACGCCTCGCCTGGCTGCTGCGACAGCGCGAACGCAACCCGCGCTGGCACGACGGCCTGCGCACCGAGACCGTCACTCGCCTCGCCCGCGCCGGCTACGCCACGCCCGACGCCATCCGCGCCGGCCTGGCTGACGGCACCATCCGGCCCGGCTTCGTCGCGCGCTTCGGGCCGCGGGCGTATGCCGAGGTCATCGAGGTGTTCGGCACATTGCGATAGGCGCGCGGCCATGCGATGTTCGACCGGGCTGCAACGAGGGGGAACTATGCGATTGCTAACGATTACGCTGCTACTAATGGTCGGCACGGCGGCCAATGCCACACCGGCGGTTACGGAAAGCAATACCGACGCGATCCGGGCCGAGATCAAGGAACGCTGCCAGGACGAGATGGGCGACTACGGCGACTCGATGGTTCTCACGTGTATGAAAGAGGACTGGAAGGCGGCGCAAACGCTGTTTAATTATCGCGAGGAGCATCCCAGCGTCACGCAACGCTGCATGCGCGAGATGCGTGATTACGGCTTCACGATGGTCGAGACCTGCGTCGAGCAAGACGCTAGCGCACAGTCGGAAATCGACAACTGGTAAGTGCCGATCCTGCGCCTAGCGGCACTCTCAAACCATCCGCCGTTGAATCGCAAATCATGCGACGCGCTACAGCGTCAACAGTCGCGAGACGACTCGAACCCCGGCACAAGGCCACGACGCAGCGGAAACCGTACCGGGTTCAGGCGTTGCAGACAGCGCGAAGGCTCGCCGCCCGCCGTGACGGTGCCGACCGCTGGGCGGCTCACCTCGCCGGCGAGGATGCTCGCACGGCGCCACGGCAGATTTACGCTACGCCATCAAAAAGGCGCGGCCACCGGACACGGCGCCGCGCCCCAACGCCGGAAGGCGGGCTACTTCTTGCCGCCGCCCATGCCGTAACGGCGACGGAAGCGCTCCACCTTGCCGGTGGTGTCCATGATGTTCTGCTTGCCCGTGTAGAACGGGTGGGTCGCGCTCGTGACCTCCAGCTTGACCAACGGATAGGTGTTGCCGTCCTCCCACTCGATGGTCTCGTCGGAGGCGATGGTGGAGCGCGTCAGGAAGGCGAAGTCGCCCCCCATGTCCTTGAACACCACGGGGCGGTAGTTGGGGTGAATGTTTTTCTGCATGGCCTGCTATCTCGACTGTCGTGTCGTTCGTTGAAACTCTGGAGCCCGGATCCGTCTGCCCGCGCCCGACGCGTGCTCAGGACAGACGCGTCAGGGCCAGCGTGATGGCGGCGCCGTCGATCTCGAAATGCTCGACCACTTCGCCCGCCGGTTCGTTCTCGGCCACATAGGCGGTGGCCAGCGTCTCCCGCGTTAGCGTCGCGTCGTGCGCGTCGATGGCACGGGCCAGCCCGGCGTCCGCGCTGTACTGCACGCGGATGCGGTCGGCAACGTGGAAATCCGCCTGCTTGCGCAGCCGCTGTACCCGGTTGATCACTTCCCGCGCAAGACCACGCTCGCGCAGCGAATCGTCAAGTGTACTATCAAGTGCCACGGTAACGCCATCCTCGCGGCCCACCAGCCAGCCCTCGACGCCCTCGGCGGACACCACCAGGTCGTCCGGACCGAGCTCGATCGGCTCGCCGTCGGCCTCGATCGTGATCGCGCCGTCGCGCATGTAGGCGGCGATCGCATCGTCGTCCAGCGCGGCGACCGCAGCCGCCACCGGCTTCATGCGCTTGCCCAGCCGCTTGCCCAGCCCCCGGAAGTCCGGCTTGGCGCTGCGCCGGACCAGATCGCCCGTGCCGGCGACGAACTCGATGGCGTCGACGTTGACCTCCTCGCGAACGATGGACGCCACCGCGTCGATATCCGCCCGCGCCACGCCCGGCTCCTCGACCACCAGGATGCGCGCCAGCGGCTGGCGCACGTTCACACCGGCCTCGTTGCGCAGCGCGAGCACGTTGGCCACCACCGCGCGCGCCAGCCGCATGCGCCGCTCCAGCGCCTCGTCGACCAGCGTCTCGTCCGCGGTCGGATAGTCGGTCAGATGCACCGAAGCCGGTTCGGAAGCGCCGGCGACGCGGGCGTAGAGCCAGTCCGAGAAGAACGGCGCGATCGGCGCCATCAGGGCCGCCACGTCGCGCAGGCAGGTGCGCGTGGTGTGATAGGCCGCCCGCTTGTCGGCGACCGCCGCATCGTCTTCGCCGGCGTCATCGTCGGCCCGGGCACCGGCCCAGAACCGCGCCCGCGAACGCCGGATGTACCAGTTGGACAGCGCGTCCACGAAGCGTTCGACCGCGCGCGCCGCGCGCGTGGGATTGTAGGCGTCGAGCGCGGCGACCGCCTCGCCCGCGGTCGACTGCAGACGCGACAGGATCCAGCGGTCCAGCTCGGGCCGGTCGGCCACGGCCGGCGCCGGCATCGCGGTGTCGAAGCCGTCGATGTTGGCGTAGGTGGCGAAGAACGCATAGACGTTCTCGAGGGTGCCGAACACCTTGGTGCGCGTCTCGCGCAGACCGCGATCGGCGTACTTGGTGTTATCCCACGGCGGGCTGTTGGACAGCATGTACCAGCGGATGACGTCCGCGCCGTGGGTATCCAGGGCCTCGAACGGATCGACGGTGTTGCCCTTGGACTTGGACATCTTCTCGCCGTTGGCATCCAGCAGCAGGCCGTTGACGATGACGTTTCGGTAGGCCGGCGAATCCTGGATCAGCGTGCCGATGGCATGCAGCGAGTAGAACCAGCCGCGGGTCTGGTCCACGCCTTCGCAGATGAAGTCCGCCGGGAAATTGGCCTCGAACGTGTCCTTGTTCTCGAACGGGTAGTGCCACTGGGCGAACGGCATCGCGCCCGAATCGAACCAGACGTCGATGATCTCGGGCACGCGCCGCATGGTGCCGCCGTCGGCCGCGGTCCACGTGATCTCGTCCACCTGCGGCTTGTGCAGATCCAGCGACTCGTCGTCGGCCACCTGATCGCCCGCCCCTGCTTTTTCAGTTATGGCGCGCAGCTCGGCGATCGAGCCGATAACCACGATGTCGGCCGGGTCGTTGTCGTTGACCCAGATCGGCAGCGGCGTGCCCCAGTAGCGATGCCGCGACAGCGCCCAGTCGACATTGTTGGCCAGCCAGTCGCCGAAACGGCCGGTGCCGACATGGGGCGGGAACCAATTGATCGCCTTGTTGTATTCGACCAGCTTGTCCTTGTGCTGCTGGGTCGCCACGAACCAGGACTCGACCGGATAGTTCATCAAGGGCGTGCCCTTGCGCCAGTCGTGCGGATAGTTGTGCACCGTGACGCTCTGGTCGAACAGCAGGCCGCGATCCTTGAGATCGCGCGCAATCGGCTTGTCGGCGTCCTTGAACCACTGCCCGCCGACCAGCGGGAAATCGGCGCGGAAATGACCGTCGCGCTCGATCGGGTTGAACACCGGCATGCCGGCCGCGCTGGTGACGTTGAAATCGTCCGCGCCGAAGGCCGGGGCCTCGTGGGCGATACCGGTGCCGTCGTCGGTGGTGATGAAATCCGCCGCGATCACGTACCAGGCATTGTCCGCCTCGGGATGATCGGCGAATACATCGTAGGGCGGCTTGTAGCGCCTGCCGATCAGCGCGTCGGCGCCGAAGGTCTCCAGAATCTCGGCGTCGTCGCCCAGCGTGGCGGCCACGCAATCCCTGGCGACGATATAGAGCGAGCCGTCGGCCGCGCGGACCCGGGCATACGCGATGTCCGGCCCGACCGCGAGCGCCACGTTCGACGGCATGGTCCAGGGCGTGGTCGTCCAGGCCAGGATCGCCACGTCCGGCTCGTCCTCGAGGAAGAACTTCACCGTGATCGACGGATCCTGGACTTCCTTGTAGCCGAGGCTGACCTCGTGCGACGACAGCACCGTGCCCGAGCCGGGCGAATACCAGTGGATCTTGTGACCCTTGTAGAGCAGGCCCTGTTCGTGGAGCTGCTTGAGCAGCCACCAGACCGACTCGATGTATTCGTTGGAGAAGGTGACGTAGGGCGCATCGAGATCGACCCAGTAGCCGATCCGGCGGGTGAGTTCGTCCCACTGGCTCTTGTAGCGCAGCACCGACTCGCGACAGGCCGCGTTGTACTTGTCGATGCCGTAGGCCTCGATATCCTCGCGCGACTGCAGGCCGAGCTCCTTCTCGACCTCGATCTCCACCGGCAGGCCATGGGTATCCCAGCCGGCCTTGCGATCCACGCGATAGCCGCGCATCGTCTTGTAGCGGCAGAATGCATCCTTGACCGTGCGCCCGAGCACGTGATGGATGCCCGGCCGACCGTTGGCCGTGGGCGGGCCTTCGTAGAACGTAAAGACCGGCGCATCGGCGCGTCGGGCCGTGCTGGCCTCGAACACGCCGTCCGCCTGCCACCGGCGGCGGATCTCAGCGTCGAGGGCGGGCAGATTCAGGGACTTGTGTTCAGCAAAACCGGTCATGGCGGCGGCGGGGTCGGTGCGCGGGACGAGAGCGTCGAGCGCGACACTATAAACCCTGGCGCGCGCGGCTGCATCGCCCGCGGCGCGGGGGTCGACGGCCTAGCGTTCGCGTTCGGGCGGAACCGGATCAAAGCCACCCTCGCGCAGCGGATGACAGCGCACGATCCGGCGCAGCGCCAGCCAGCCGCCGCGGATCGGCCCGTGGCGCTCGAGTGCTTCCAGCGCATAGGCCGAACAGCTGGGCACATAGCGACAGCGCGGGCCCAGCAGCGGCGAGAGCGTATAGCGATAGATCAGTACCGGGAGCTGAAGCAGCCGCACCAGCATCCACCGAGCGCCATCGAATACACGCCGAAACGAACCGGGAATCTCCATGTGGGCAGTCTAACGCCGGCTCACCGGCAGAGGACTAGACGCCTACGCTGCCGCAGGCCGGAATCGCCAGGCGTACGGCGAGTCCGCCGCTTCCGCCTCGAGCGAGGTCGAAGTCGCCGCCGAGGGCGGCGACCCGCTCATGTAGACCGGTCAGGCCGAGCCCCAGCGACGCCCCTTCAGTCATGCCGACGCCGTCGTCGGCCACTTCGATCTCGAGCCAGAGCACGTCATCCCGGACGGTCGACGACACCGCCACGGTCACGGCTGTGGCCCCCGAATGCCGGGCAGCGTTGGTCAGGCACTCCTGGACCGCCCGATAGACCGTGACCTGGACGGCATCATCCAGATCGTCGTCGACCGACCGCAACCGGGCCCGCCATGCCATCTGTGGGCAGCGCTCTCGCCAGTCCTCGACCAGATACATCAACGACTCGCGGAGACCAAAATCGTCCAGCACCGCCGGCCGCAGGCGACCCAGCATGCGGCGAACACGTTGCTGGATCAGGTCCACATGCGCCTGCACGGAATCGATACGCGCTTCGACGCCGTCTCTATCGTCGCGCGCAAGCGACCACGACAGCGCCTGCATGTCGGTGCGGATACCGAACAGATAAGGCGCCATCTCGTCGTGCAGTTCACGCGCGATCGCGCGCCGCTCTTCTTCCTGCATGGTCACCAGCTTCTGGGTGAGCAACCGCCGCTGGCGCGTACTCTCGCGCAGGGCATCCACGACGTGGTTGAACTTGCTCTGCGTATCGGCGAGTTCAGGCACGGCCGGTACGCCCACGGGACGACTGAAGTCGCCGGCGGCCAGACGGGCGAAGCCGGCATGGAGATCGCGTAGCGGTTTCAGTCCGAACCACAGCCCCAACCATGTCAGCGCGGAAACCGACACCATGAGCCAGACCGCGAGCCAGAACAGGTCGTAGACATCACGCCAGACTTCGGCGACCTCATCGTCCGTCAGAGCGGTGATGCGGATGCGCCCCAACGAGCCGCCGCGCGTGATGCGGATGGTATCGAATACCTGCGACGGCGGAACGATCAGATGCTGAAACCAGACAGGTGCCGGTTCGGCGTGCGCGCCCGAGGTCAAGCGCAGCCATTCGCCCGTATCGCTCTCGATCTCGACCTGGACGTGCCGCAGATCCTCGAACGCCGCGGACAGTGCCGCGAGCGCATCCGGCGCAAGCGGCCGGTCAACGTCGGCGACGAGGAAACGCACCAGCTCCTGACTGAAATCGAGATTGGCCTCGATCTCCTCGATCGTCGCCGCCCGCGCATTGTGCAGGATGATCGCGGCCGCACCGGCCAACCCGAGGCCGAGGATGCCGACGACGATGAACAGCAGACGAAGCTTGAGCGACAGGCGCCCTAGACGCATCGATACCCCCTGTGGCCAGAACGGCGAAAACGATTCAATGGCGAATGAATCGTCCGAAGCCCCTTGGGCCGGCGCCCACCGCGATCACCGCCGTCTCGCAGGCGCAATCGAGGTCCACGAGCGAGACGGTGTCGTCGAACCAGTTCGCCACGATCGCATGTCGACCGTCGCGGTCCACGGCGACGCCGTCCGGCTGACCGCCCACCGTGATCTCGCCGAGCCGACGTCCGGTGGCGACCTCGAACCGGGCGAGCAGCCCGTGGCGCTGTTCGGTGACGAGCAGCGTGCGGCCATTATCGGCCGTCGCCAGACCATAAGGAAAGATCCCGGTCTGGATCGTTCGCGCACTGGCGCTGGCACTCAGGTCGATCACGTGCACGTCGTCGCTGCGCACGCTCGCCGCGAACGCATACCGGCCGTTCGGCCCAGCCAGCACCGCGAAAGGTGCCTCTCCCACATCGATCTCGGCAGCCACCGTGTTGTCGGTCGCGGCGACGACCGACACGCTGTCACTCTCCCGGTTGGCGACCAGCACGGCCGATTCGTCCGGCGTGATCGCCACGCCGGCCGGCGCGCCGCCCACACCGACACGCGCCAGCCGCCGGCCGCTGTCGACGTCGTAGACGTCCAGGCGATTGCCCGCCCAGTCGGTCACATAGACCTGCTGCGACGCGTCGGCCAGCGCGATGCCGAACGGCTCGCCGCCGACGTCCCAGGTGTCGGTCACGGCGCGGCGCTCGACATCGACCACACTGATCCGGCCGATTTCGGGATGGGTGATATAGACCCGTCTTTGGCCGACCGCCACGCCGACCGGACCTTCGGCGACGTCGATGCGCTCGACGATCTCACCTCGGCCGGTATCGATCGCGGCGAGCTGCGCAGCGCCCTGCACCGTCATCCAGGCGGTGTCAGCCCGCGCGACCAACGTACCAGCGAGCACGCCCAGCAATATCCAAAGAATCCGACGCGCAGCACCTCGCATCAACCGCCCTCGACCCGAGTCTTCAGTGCCTCGAGGCCATTTCTAAAGAAACCGTGGATGGCCGCCTGCGCGGCCTCGTCGGTCTGCCCTTCTTCCGGAAAATTACCGGTATCGCCGCGATAGAAACGCGCCTTCCACACCACCTCGCTGCCACCATCGGCGACCTTCACCTCGATCGTGGCGGTGTAGAAACTCACGGGGAAAACCGAAGGGTCTTCCCGAAGAAGTCGATAGCCCATGTAACGGCGTTCCGGATCGTATTCGTCGACGCTTTCGGTGATCTCGCCGCCGCCATCGGCGAACACGAGCACACGTTCGGCGCCGGTCTCGTCGGCGATTCCATCATGGTTTTTGCTGGGATGAACCGCTGACAAGGCCGGCTGCCAGTCGGCCAGCGCCGAGACGTCGCCGACGATCTGCCAGACCTCGGCCGGCGGCGCATCGATATGAATACTCTCCTGTGCTTTCTGGGGCGTGGGTCCGTGCGCCAGTGCAGCGGTGGAACAGACCAGCAAGGCGCCAACGGTGAGGCGGTGGACCAACGACGAACGTCGATTCATGAAACACTCCTTCGGCTTGGGTGATCGGGAAAAACGAAACGCGCGCGACGGCGCAGATCCGAAATGACGGTGCCGGCGTGCACAAGCACGACAAAGACGAGCGCGAGCGCGGCGAACAGCCATCGGATATCGGTAGGTCGCTCGCGGATTTCGGCCCAGGCGCGAGGCGTGACGGCGCGATAGAACGCGGCGTCGTCATCGAGATGGAGGTAATCGAAATCGGCGGCGTCCGCCATCGACTGCAGATGCGCTTCACGCACTGCGGACAGATGCTCGTTGCCAAGCTTTTCGCTGCGCCCCCACGGCGCATTGCGCGGCACGTAGCCGTCGATCTCCTCCGGGTTCGCCGGTTGCCCGAAGTTGGCCGCCTGCGGCACGTCGTCGGCTTCGTAGACGCCGATGCGCTCGCCCTCGGCGTTGTATTTCGGAATCTCGACCGGCGTGTAACCACCCACACCCACGAGCAGCCCGTGCAGCGGCGGCGCATCGGCGGCGGCCGCTCCGGGCGCGCCCGGTTTTTTGCCGGGCACGAGAATCGCCGGGTCGGGCTCGTAGCGAGGATTGACCGGCGGCGCCTCGTGGCCGTCGGTGAGAAATACCAGGCTCGTGTGTTCGTCCAGCGCGCCGCCGGCGCGGGCGAGCTCGATCTTTTCCATCGCATCGACCAGGCCGCGGTTGACGTTGCTGTCCGCGGCCCAGGCGGCACGCCAATCGATCATGTCCACGCTGGCCTGCAGCGCATTGAAGCTTGCGCAGACCTCGATGGGCATCAGCGTGATGTTGACCGTGCGCTCGGAGAACAGCGCGAGGCCCACTCGCGAACCACAAGGCAGACGCGCGATTGCCGATGCAACGGCCTGCTTCGCCCGCGCCACACGGGTCACCGGCTCGCCGCCCGCGCGGTAATCGGCGACATTCATGCTGCGCGTGATGTCGACGACGAACAGCGTGGCGTAGACCGGCCGAGCGAGTGGCCAACGCGGCACCACGAAGGTCGCCAGCGTCAGGATCAACGCCAACACCAGCCCCCAGAGCTTCGGATCCGAGCGCTTGACCCTTCGCCACAGGCGGGCATATCCGGCCGTCACGTCAACCCATCCGGCGACCGGCGCCCGACAGCGCTCGTGCACTCGCCCGCAGAGATGTATTGCGCACAATCGATCGACGTGTAACGCTGCATCCAACGCTTATCCATCGGGAGCAACTCATGACCGTCGACAAAATTCTCTATGAAGCTGAGGCCACCGCGACCGGCGGGCGCGACGGACGCGCCGTCAGCTCCGACGGCACGCTCGACATGCGTCTGGCCACGCCCAAGGCGCTCGGCGGCGCGGGCGGCGACGGCACCAATCCGGAGCAGCTGTTCGCGGCCGGCTACTCGGCCTGCTTCATCGGGGCCATGAAGGTGGTGGCCGGCAAGCAGAAGATCGACATGCCCGCCGACCACAGCGTGACCGGCACGGTCGGCATCGGCCCGTCCGGCGAGGCGTTCGGCATCGCGGTCACCCTCGATGTCTCCCTGCCCGGCCTGGACCGCGAGACGGCCGAAACGCTGGTCGACCAGGCCCATCAGGTCTGCCCCTACTCCAACGCGACGCGCGGCAATATCGACGTCACGCTCAACGTCAGCGTCTGAGGCCGAAACCGCGCTCACGGGGCACCCCGCGGAAAACCCGGCATCTGCGACCAGACCTCCTCGGCCGGTTTTTCGCCCTCCTGGGGCTCGCCTTCGTGGACGGGCAGATCCCGCACGAGGCGCTGGGCGGCCTCGAAGTTGTGCTTCGCCGCCCAGTACCCCGGATCGGCCCGTAGCGCATCGCGATAGGCCTGTTTGGCCAGTTCCGCCATGGTTCGCGCACCGTCGATGTCGTATTCGTCGGCGGCGGCCACGGCGCGCTGCACGTAGAGATTGCCGAGGTTGTAGCGCGTCTTGGCCGCCAGCCCCTCCGGATCGCCGCGCGTCCCGCCGTCGGTACGAATCCAGATCGTCTGATAGGCGGCGCCGGCCTCGCGATAGCGATCCAGCTTCGATTCGGCGTAACCCTGCGCGAACAGCACCGGCAGCGGCGATTGCGGCGTGACGTCCCCGCTTTCGTGGGCGAGCGCGTTACGGATGGCATCGTTATCGCGGCTGTGGCCATACCAGAGCGCGGCCTGCCAGACACTCACGCTCGTCGCCACCGCCGCTGCGGCGAGAACGAGCCAGCCGAGAATCCGGCGCCGACTCATACCACGAGCTCCCGCTCGGCCGCCTTCGACGCCACGCCGAGCACCAGCATCACCGCGGCGAACGCGTACACCCAACCGCTCAGATCCCGTCTCGGCAGACGCTGCTCGTAGACCAACGGACGACGCTCCAGCCGGCCGATGTCCGAGATGGCCTCGGCCAAAGCGGCCGGATTTTCCGCCTCGTAGGCCTTGTACGGCGTGGACAGGCTCTGGAAGAATCGATGCAGGTAGCGCTCGGGCATGGCCTTGGCGTTGTCGTTGCGCGGTTCGTCCGGCGCGTCGAAGATGCCGGGACTGCCCGCGGTACGCAGGAAGATCCAGTACAGCGATACGTCGTACTCGGCGAAGCGCGCACGCAGGTGTTCGGCGCTGCGGAAATCGATCTCGGCGGCGCCGTCGGAAATGAGCACGATGGCGCGCGCCGCGCTGGCCCGCGTGTCCTTGAAATATGACAGCGATATGAACAGCCCCGCCGCGACGTTGGTGAACGCCAGACCGCGCGTGGCCGCAGCGGCTACTGCGGCCTGCGCCGCTCGGCGGTCGTCGGACAGCGGCACCACCGCCATCGGCCGGGTGCTGAACGACACCACACCGAAGAGGTCGTGATCGCGCTCGCCGATGAACTCGGTGAGCAGGCGGCGCGCGGTCTCGCTCTTGGATTCCTCCCCGCCCTGCGGATTCCGGCCGGCAAAGGTCTGGTCCATGCTCAGGCTGCGATCGAGCGTGAGCACGACATGCGCCCCGCGCGCGATCTTCTCGACGGTCTGGGCGCCGATGTACGGTCGGGCGAGGCCGGCGATGAGTGCGGCAATCGCCAGCGAAGCCGCAATTCGCAACCCGATATCGATACCGGTCGACAGACCGTCCGGCGGCCACATCTCTAGCCAGGCGTGCTCGCCAACGCGCAGCGGCAGCCGCCACCAGGGCAGCAGCGCGAGCACCAGCGCCACAAGCAATACCGGCCGATCGAACGCGATATTCATGCGCGGGCCTCCCGGCGCCGGCATTGCTCGGCCAGCCGCTGCAACTCCGTCAGGGTGTGTCTACGGTCGCCGTTCGACTCGACTCCGGCGAAGAAGAAGCGTCGCGAGAAAGCGAAGAAGGTGTCGATTTCGTCGCGCAGATCGGCGAAGGCGGGATGTGCCGCCACGAACCCATCCAGATCCTCGGCGAACACCGCGCGACCGGCGGTCGCATCGAAGGCGCGGTGGAGCACCCGCAATGCACTGGCCGTCGCGGGCTCGGTGCCGCGGCGCAGTCGCTTGAGTCGCGCGGCGGCGAGCGCGAATGGACCGCGCTTGTACCCGGGCAAACGATCGCTGATCCATGCCCAGGCGAGCACCGCCACCCATGCGATGACGACACTGATCAGGGCAGTCCGGCGGGGCGCGGCGACATCGCGCAGGCCCGGCCGTTCGTCCGGCAGCATGATGTCGTTGTTCTGACTGCCGAATTCGGCCTCGGACTGCAGCTCGATCAACGGCGACATCGTGAACGCAAAGCCCGGCACACGGGCCTCGATGACGTCATCGTCGGGCCCGACCGCGCGTACCGTAAACGACGGCAGTTCCCGACGGCCCGCCTGCAGCGGCGCATAGAACAATTGATAGACGAAGGTGGCCTCGACCCGACCACCGCGTTCGTCCGGGGCGTCGAACGAAAGCGCGACCAGATCCAGCCAATAATTCAGCTTGCCTTGCCCGGGCAGCGACGTCCGTTCGAGCCGGTAGCCATCCGGTAGCGTGAAGCGTACGCCGCGCGTGAGCCGGTCGCCGACGACATGGCCGTAGGCACGCGGGTTCTTGACGGCCACGTCGATATCCGCGGCTCGAGCCGGCGTGACACCGATGGCGAGCGCAAGCATGAGCCCCAACAGCCACGAGGAAGCGACAATGGCGCTAGAGCGGGTCATGCCGTACGTAGAAAATGATCGGTCAGGACGCTGGCATCGAAGCGTGCGCCAGCGAACAACGGCCGCCGGCCCTGGCGCATGAACTGGCGCGCCAGATACGCACGGCGCTCGGCGTAGGCTCGCCGCAGGCGTTCGGCGAGCCGCGGACGCATATACAGCGTGCGCCGCCGTCCGGTCTCCGGATCCTGCAGGCTCATCAGGCCGCGCCGCGGCAGCGCCGAATACTCGCGCTCGTGCCAGACGACAACCGGCACCACGTCGTGGCGCGCCAAGCCGTCGAGCACGCCGTCGAGCTCACGCGTCGTCCAGTGGAAATCCGATACCAGAAAGACAAGCGCGCGCTCGCGCGGCAGGCGCGTGGCAAGCGCGCGCGGCTCGCCCAGGCGCCGCCCGAGCGACGGTCCCTCTTGCAGGCATTCGATCACGCCTTGCGCAGCGCCGCGCTTGAAAGTCGGCGGCAGGTGCAATGCGCGAGCCCCATCGTCGAGCGTCAGCAGACCAAAGGCATCGCCGGTAGCGATCGCCGAGCGCGCAGTCGCATCCGCGAACGCCGCCGTGAAGGCCGCTTTGTCGCCGAAGCGCATGGAGGCGGAGCGATCCACCAGCAGCATGACCGGGATGGCCGCGCGCTGTCGGAAGACCCGCGTATACAGCATGCCGTACGGGTCTCGTACGCTCGCATTCAGATCGAGGCGCCGCGGGTCGGGATGATCCAGCAGCGACGCATAGCCGGAGAACAGCTGCCCCATACCCGAGCGCTGGCTCGTGTGCGCACCCGGGCGCATGCTCTGTGGGCGCCAGCGAATACGGTAGACGAATTCGCGCTGGGTTTCGGCGATCATACTCACGGCGCGGCGATACGGGCGAGCGCCGCGTCGAGCAACCGTCCGATGATCTCATCGCGCCGCAGCTCGTAGATCGGATTGAAGAAGAGGCGGTGGCCGGCGGTCTCGGCGAACACGGCGCGTATGTCCTCGGGCACCACCATGTCGCGCTCGGCGAGCCAGGCGTTCACGCGGGCCGCACGGATCATCATGCTCATGCCGCGCGGACTGCCGCCACCGGCAATCAGCGTGTTGACGTCGACATCCTCGAGTTGGATGCCCGCGGCGGCCGGATCGCGCATGGCCTGCCAGAGGTCCAGGGCATAGTTCTGGAGGGTTTCGCTGACGCTGATCGCGTTCTGCAGTTCGCTCGCGAAGGCGTTGAGCGCGGTGTAATCGACCAGCCCCTTGTCGACACTTTCGATCAAGGCGTCCGCGTCGTGGAACTTCGGATCGAACATCAGCGCGCGCCGGGCCTCGCGCGTTTCCGGCGCGGCGATACCGATCTCCATGAAGAACCGGTCGCGGGCCGCGGCCGGCAGCTCGAACGTTTCCTCGCGCTCGACACGATTGCGATCCGCGAATACCAGCAGGTGCGGAAAGTGGTGCTCCCGGTTGAACGCATTCATGGAACGCTCGGCCATCAACCGCAGCAGCAGCGAGTGCACCTGCGGCCGGGCACGGTTGATCTCGTTGAAGAAAAACGTGGCCAGCGATTCGCCGTGGCGTAATACCGGCCCGGGCTCGACGCGCGGCTTGCCGTCTTCGTCGATATAGGTGTGATACGCCAGATCGGACGGCATGAGATCGACGGTGCCTTCGAGGCGCTCGTAGCCGCCGCCGAGACCGCGCGCCATGGCCCGCAGCAGCGTGGTCTTGCCAACGCCAACGTCACCTTCGAGCAGTACGTGGCCACGCGCGAAGACCGCGATCAGCATGCGGCGGACGGCATACGCCTGGCTCACCATCACACTGTTGACCTGTTCCTCGAGGCGCAGCGCACGGGCGCGCCAGTCCGCGAGGCGACTATCCCCTTGCATAAGCGTAATCCGATGTCGCGGACCTTGTGCCCCGTCCCGCAAGCAACCCCGACGTTTGCGCGTCACACGACGCCGCTGGCGGCGTGGCGACAGCTCGCCATAGTCTTCGCTACGACTCGCTTTAGGGCCTTGCCAGCCACGCCGTTTCGCGCGCGTTTCCATACGAGATTGACGGGACAGCACCGTAGCCCGGAAGAAAACGGCCCCGATACGGGATCGGGGCCGCGCCGCACAGAGCGCGCGCTGCGTCAGCTGCTGCTCTGTTCTTCGTCCATGGCCTGTTGCAGCTCCAGCTCATCGGTGTCGTACACCCAGTCGCCGGTCTCCTTGAAGTGCTTCACGCGCATGGCGTTACGCTTCTCCATGCCGCGTATGGATTCCTGCTGCTTGTTGAGCTCGCTTTCGCTGTGTTTCGGGTCGTACTTGCTGCCCTCGATCTTTTCCGGGTAACCCGGTTTCGGCTCCCAGCACATTCCGGGCTCTTCGCAATTGGTGCCGTCGTAGCCCAGCGCCGTCCCCGTACCGAGCAGACCGCCAGCCGCGACCAGCGTCGCACCGATGATGATTCGACGGTTTCGCATGATTGACTCTCCTTCGTTCGCCTTGGTTTTTGTCGTTTATCAACGCATTCGAGCGATCTGAAACGCGTTAGGCGTCGCCCTCGCCCTCCGATTGATCGCGTTTCCGTTCCTTGATCAGGGCCTTCTTGCCCTCCAGGTCCAGCCATTCAGCCTTGGAGGCCTTGCCTTCATAGATGTCGCGGAGGAACGCCATCGTCTCCAGCATCTCGGTCTTGGTCATGGACATGTAGTGCGGTCCCATCTGCGCCCGGGCGCCGCCGAATATGGTGGAGAACAGACCCTTGTCCTCGGCATTCGCTGGATAGGTCCAGTAATCGTCGATGAGCGACGGACCGAGCTTGCCCTTGGCGTGATGGCCATGGCAGCCCGCACAGGCCACTAGAAATTCTTCCTTGCCTTTCTCGATCGACCCCTCATCGCCGTTCAACGGGTTCTTGCCCGTCTGTTCGAACGTCTCGACCGCATCCGGCTTTTCTCCGGCCTGGGCCTTGGACAGGTCGAGTTCGGAGCCATCGACCGTATTGCGGAACGTTTCCGCCGCGGCAGCGATGGTCGCGACGCCGACGAGAAACGTGGCCAGAACGAGGATCACTCGGGCCGATAGACGATACTGTCGATGAATCATCAAGATGAGGCTCCTGTCGCTTGCGCCGCGCCGGCCGCGGCACGACTGGCGGCATCGAGATCATTCAGAGGAATGCCTTCGTCTTCCAGCACCGCACGAATCTGGTCGTGCTTTTTCTTGAGTGCCTGGTTGAGCGCATCCCTCAGTTCGGTCTCGTCCTCCCGGACCGCCATGGCCTGCGCGTAGCTGAACCGCAGCGCTTCACCACGACGTGTCGTGGTATCGGGCACGGGCTCCATCGCCAGCGGCTGATCGGAGGCCTGAACGTAGCGCGCCACCTCCGGTGCCCAGAGAATAGCGACATCGGCGTTGCCGTCGACCACCTCGCCGAGCAGCGTCTGCGGGTCATAGCGGACGTACTCGTTGCGTCGCGACTTGAAGCCGATCAATGAATACATGTAGTTCAGGTTGTCGTCCCATTTGTTCATGTCCCGCAGCTTCGGCTCGACCGGGCTGTACGGCGAAATGGCGAAACGCGTCATCTGCTTGAGATCGGGGCTGTCCCAGGAGTCGATCTCGATGTCTTCGTTGCTCGGGTACACGAAGACGTAGCTCGACCGATAATAGGGGTCGGTTGTGGCCACGCGCGGATCGTCGGCATCGACGCCGGTGATGACGTCGCACTTGTCCTTCTTGAGATAGTTGGGCACCAGATAGATACCCGGCTCATCGACATAGACGAACCGGGCGTCCCGATCCATGCCGTCGGCGACTATCTTCGCGATCTCGTTCTCGAAACCGTCGCCGCCCTGCTTCGAGAAGGGCAGCTCATCGGCCGCCGCACAGATGCGCAGCGGCTCGCTATTGGCGGCATGCGCCCAGGATGGCCCGATCAGACAGGTCACAGCCACGAGGCCGGCGCCCAACGGCTTGGTTAACGCTTTCATTGCAAACTCCGGATGGTTGGGGAAGACGGCGGACGCGCGCCACGCCCGCCGTCCGTTCTCCGCTGACTCGCGCTAGCGGCTGGCCTGACGGTCGTCGTTTCCGCCATCGGCCGCAGCCGATCCGCTATCGCTGTCCCCAGAGCCTGGGTTCGCCTGGTATTCGCCGGTGTTGATGTCCTTGGTATACGGACTCTCACCGTCGAGCGAGAAGGCGACGAAGCCGCCGCCCATCTGCGTGTGGTTGGCGAGCTCCTTGAACGCCCCCACCGCACCGAGGCCCGCGGACGGGTCGTTCAGGTCGAAGACCAGACCCACGCCCGGCCAGCCGCCGACGCCGTAGTTGATGCCGACGTACTGGGTGCCGTCATGCATATAGGTCATCGGATGGCCGATCACGCCCGAAGGCAGCTTGAACTTCCACAGCAGCTCGCCGGTACGCGAATCGCGGGCCTTGATGAATCCATCCAGCGTTCCGTAGAACACCAGATTTCCGGCGGTGGCGGTGGTGCCACCCCAGACCGCGAAGCGCTCCATGACCGACCACTTGAAATCGCCGGTCTTGGCGTCGTACGCCTTGACCTGGCCGGAACCCGTGCCTTCCTCGCGGTTGCCCTTCGGCCCCGGATAGGTCCAGACGTTGGCGCCCACGAAGAACTGGCCCGCACGGTAGGGCAGCATGTAGGGCTCCCAGTCCATGCACAGGTGGTTCATGCCGATGAAGAACAACTGCTGGTTGGGATCGTAAGAGTCCACGCCCTGGTTGTGATAACCCATTGCCGACGGACAGATGCCCTTCGAGCGATGATCCATGCGCGTTCCGTATTCGGGGTCGCGCACCGGAATGCCGGTCTCCATGTCGACGTGCTTCACCCAGTTGACGGTGTCGTCCATCTTGTCGGCCCGCACGAGATCACCGTTGGTGCGATCCAGGCTGTAGAGGATGCCGTTGCGGTCGGGATGGGTGAGCAGCTTGCGTTTCTCACCGTCGATCTCCTGTTCGGAGAGCATCATTACGTTGACGCCGGCGTAGTCCCACTCGTCGTGCGGGGTCTTCTGGTAAGCGAACTTGGCCTCGCCCGTCTCCAGGTCGCGCCCCATGATAGACATGGTCCACTTGTTGTCGCCCGGACGCATGGTTTCGTTCCAAGGCGCCGGATTGCCGGAACCGTAGTATACGAGATCCTCTTCCGGATCGTAGGCATACCAACCCCAGTTGGTGCCCCCGCCGATCTTCCAGGCATCGCCTTCCCAGGTCTTCACGCCCAGATCCTCCTGGCCGTAATGCGGATTCGCGGCGTTGAAGTCGTCGGCGAGCAGCAGATCCTCGTCCGGCCCGGTGGCATAGGCCCGCCATTCCTGCTCGCCGGTCTTGACGTCGAAGGCGGTGACCACGCCGCGCACGCCGAGCTCGGCCCCCGACGAACCGACGATGACCTTGTCCTTGACCACGTACGGCGACTGCGTGAGCGTCTGCCCCACGGCGGGGTCCATGACCTCGAGCTTCCAGTACATCTCGCCGGTCTCGGCATTGAGTGCCAACAGATGGCCGTCGAGCAGCGTCTCGATCACGAGCGGCGGGGTCTCGCCGTCGCCCGGATAGTAAGCCAACCCACGATTGACGACGTCGCAGCAGGCGACCGAGCGTGCCGCGGGGTCCTGCTTGGGCTTGTACTGCCACACGATCTCGTTGGGATCGTCGAGATCGAGTGCGAAGACATTGTTTGGAAACGGCCCGTTGATATACATCATGCCGTCCACGACGATCGGCGATCCTTCGTGGCCGTTGAGCACGCCGGTCGAGAACGACCAGGCGGGCGCCAGATTCTCAACATTGTCGGCATTGATCTGGGTGGACTCGCTGAAATGATTGCAGTCGTAGTTCTTGCACTGCATCGGCCAGTTCTCCTGGCTGGCCGCGAGTTCCTGAAGCTTGTCGTTGGCCCCCGCCGGAGCGGCGAGCGCGTAAATGGCGGTGGCCGCCAGGGCTAGTGCGCCCCGACGCACCGGTATGCGCCTCGTTCGTGGCATCGCTTCTCTCCTCTCGTTCGCTTTGTTCTGTGATGTTGTCTGGCCTGCACCGGAATCGGCGCGTTGACGCCTATATAGGTATAAGACAGTCCGGCGCTCAGCGATATGGCGCGGCACCCTGCTTCTGTCCTCGCAAAGCACTCAGAACGAATACATTATTTCCCATCCGAATTGAGGTTTTTTCCCATCTGCGAAACCGGACATGACGCCGGCAGACATCGAAAGCGGCACGGCGTTTCCGCATACCCGGATCGGGGCTCGGATCGGGAAGATATCCCGGGGGTTCTTCGGTTATCGTCGCTGTCGATCGAACACAGCCCCGCCGATTCACGTCGCCGGGCCACGGGGCCGACATGAACCCATCACTACTGCTGGTCGATGATCACGAGATCGTGCGTCGCGGATGCCGCGAACTGCTCACACACGCCGGGTACCACGTGGGCCACGAAGCCGCCACGGGCGAGGAGGCCTGGCGATTGTTTCGAGCCCATGCACCGCGACTGGTGATACTCGACCTCTCCATGGAGCACATGGGCGGCCTGGAGATCATCCGCCGCGTGCGCGCACACCGCGGCCACACCGCCGTACTGGTGTTTACGATGCACGACGAGCCAACCTACGCCACACGTGCTCTGAAAGCCGGTGCGCTCGGCTACATCACCAAGACGAGCCCGCCGGAAAGTCTGATAGAGGGCATCGAGCGCGTTCTAGGAGGTTCCGTGTATCTCAGCCAAGATATCGCGCAGGCCATCGCGTTGAGCGAGCTCTCCATCGACGCCGGGCCGGTGGAAACGCTGTCGGCGCGGGAATTCGAAGTGTTCCAGCTGCTGGTGGAGGGTCACAGCAATCCGCGGATTGCGGCCACCCTCTCACTGTCGCACAAGTCGGTATCGAACTATGTCGTGCGCATCAAGCACAAGCTGGCCGCCGACAGCGTGGCGGATCTCGTCCGGCTGGCGATCAATCAGGGACTGACCAAGCAGAATGTCGGCCCGCTGGTCGACGGGCCGGAATCGACGCCCCGACCGCTTGACTGACCCCGCCGCTGCCCCAATGCTTCACCACACACTGGTTTCCCATCGCAGGCCCGGGTGTCATGGACCCACAGATCGAGCAACTCAAGACCACCTTCGAGATGCTGCCGGACTGGGAGGAGCGCTATCGCTTCATCATCGATCTTGGCCGCAAGCTCGAGCCGCTCGCCGACGAGGAGCGCACCGAGGCCACCCGCGTGCGTGGCTGCATGAGCCAGGTCTGGCTGGTCGCCGACGAGGCCGATGACAGCGGCGCGCTGCGGTTCCGCGGCGACTCGGATGCCCACATCGTGCGCGGCCTGATCGGCGTGCTGCTGATGATCTATTCCGACAAGACGCCGCGGCAGATCGTGGATACCGACATCAATGCGCTGTTCGCCGATCTCAATCTCGAGCAGCACATCACCATGAACCGCCGAAACGGCCTCTATTCCATGGTCGAGACCATCCAGCGGCATGCCAGTCAACGCCTCGACGCCTAGCATTACACCCCTAGAGCACGGCCCGGCACGGCCATTGCAATGCATTTTCGGTTGACAGTCCGGCATGGAAAAGCCAAATTGTCGGATTAGCCGCTAAAGTTTCGCATAGCAGAATAAAATGAAAGAACATCCCGACCAGCCGGCCGGTGCCGAGAAAGACCGGAAATTCGTCACCGCCCTGGCCCGCGGGCTGGACGTGCTGCGCGCGTTCGAGCCACGCGACAACCTGCTGGGCAATCAGGAGATCGCGCGCCGAACGGGCCTGCCGAAGCCGACGGTCACGCGGTTGACCTATACCCTGACCAAGCTCGGTTATCTGTCCTACAACAAGGAACTGGAGCGCTACCAGCTCGGCATGGGCGTGCTGGCGCTGGGCTACGCGACCCTGGCCAACTTCGGCATCCGCCAGATCGCCCGCCCCTACATGCAGGATCTGGCCGAGGAGGTGAACGCCTCGGTCGCGCTGGGGGCGCGCGAACGGCTGTCGATGATGTATCTCGACCATCGCCGCGCCAGCGGCGAAGTCACGCTGCGTCTCGATATCGGCTCTCGCATTCCGCTGGCCACCACGGCCATGGGACGCGCCTTTCTCGCCGCGCTTCCGGAAGTCGAGCGCGGCTATCTCATGACCCATCTGGAAAAACGCACGGGGCCGGAGAAATGGCCGGCAGTTCGGCGCGGTATCGAGACCGCCTGCGAGCAGTACGCCACCCACGGTTTCGTGACCACGGTCGGCGACTGGGAAAAGGAAGTGAACGCGGTCGGGGTTCCGTTGATTGAAACAACCAACGGCGACGTCTTCGCCTTCAACTGCGGTGCGCCCTCCTTCCTGCTCGCCCCCGATCGGCTGGAAAGCGAGGTCGGCCCGCGGCTGAAGTATCTGGTGCAGAACGTTCAGGCCGCCATCAGCCGGATCTGACGCGCCGTCGGCAGCCGTTCGCGGGGCGTCTACATCCCCGCGGGCAACGGCTGCTGCAGTGACCGACGGCTCATGTCGTCGAGACGCGCCACCCCGGACAGCGCCATGGAGAGGTCAGTGTCGGCCAGCAGACGCCGCAGCACTTCCTCGACACCGGCCGCGCCGTCACAGGCCAGCCCCCAGGCGTAGGGGCGCCCGACCAGCACCGCATCAGCGCCCAGCGCGATCGCCTTGAGGACGTCGGCGCCGCGGCGGATACCGCTGTCGAAGAGCACGTCGATCTGGTCACCGACCGCATCGACCACGCCCGCCAGCGCGTCGATCGCGGCGATGCTGCCGTCGACCTGGCGGCCGCCGTGATTGGACACGATCACGCCGTCCATGCCGGCCGCACGCGCGGCGAGCGCGTCCTCCGGATGGAGCACGCCCTTGAGCACCAGCGGCAGATCGGTGGCCGCGCGCAGGCGGGCGAGATCCTCCCAGGTGCGTGCGGGCGCGGCGAACACGTTCGACCAGTGCTTGACCGCCGCCCGCATATCGGCTTCCGGCGGCTGTTCCAGCCCCGCCCGGAATACCGGATCGCTGAAGTAGTTGGCCAGGCCCTGCCCCTGCAGGAACGGCAGATACGCGCCCTCGAGATCGCGCTCGCGCCAGGCCAGCATCTTGGTGTCGAGCGTGATCACGATCGCCTCGTAGCCCGCCGCTTCGGCGCGCTGGACCAGGCTCGTGGCCAGGGCGTCGTCGTTGGGCCAGTAGAGCTGATACCAGCCGCTGGTCGCGCCGAGCGCCGAACGGACCTCCTCCAGCGCAAACGAGGACACGGTGGACAGGATCATCGGCACGTCGACGGCCGCAGCGGCCTCGGCCACCGCCAGCTCGGCCCGCTCGTGGATGATCTCCTGCACGCCGAGCGGCGCGATCATCAGTGGCGTCGGCTGGCGCTTGCCCAGCACGGTGCGGCCGAGATCGCGCACGCTGATGTCGGTGAGCATGCGCGGGACCAGCCGATAGCCGTCGAAGGCGTCCCGATTGGCAGTCATCGAAGATTCGCCGGAGCCCCCAGCGACGTACCAGTAGGCCTCGTCGGACAGCATCTGGCGAGCGCGCGCCTCGAGATCGACGTAGCGCAGCGGCAGATCGGGGCGACGGCCCTTCAGGCCGCCGGCGTAGATGCTCAGCTGATGGTTGCCATATGGGGTGCTCAAGACCGGTCTCCTCGCACGATGCCAAGTGCCCGCCGCCGGCCGACGGACGAGGCCGGCCGACACGGGGTCGGCCGGAATCAGAACAGCATCGCGGCCCCGGCGCAACCCGGGCGGGGCCGCGCGGCGGCGATCATTCCAGACCGTAGCGCTTGCGACCGCCCTCCTTGTTCCAGGGACGATCGTTGGAGGAGTCGCTCTTCATGACCGCGTCCCGATTGGGCGCCCTGGCCTCGGTCTTGGGCCCGGCGTCCGACTGCGGCGCGTCGGTCGCCGCGCGGCTGTCGCCCGCGGCCGCCGCCGGCTTGTCCTCGGGTCCGGCGGCCGATTCCCCGGATGCCTCGCTGTCCTCGTCCCGGGTGATCGCCTCGGGCCGCGGCGGCGGCGTGACCTGACGCTCGGGGTGGATGTCGGCCAGCTTCTCCGCACCCTCGGCCATGTGCTGATACATGTCGCGATAGTCCTCGACCATCCGCGACATGATCGCCGAGGTCTGTTCGAAGTGCTCGCGCACGTCGTTCTTGTAGCTGTCGTGCTTTTCCTGGGCCTCGCGCATGGCGACCGATTTCTTGCCGCCGAAACGGCTGCCCAGAAAATAACCGACCAGCAGGGCGACGACCGCGCAGGCGACGACGATCAGAACCAGTGCGACAGGACTCAGGTTGACCATGGATGCGTAACTCCGTCTCGAACAGGCGTGTGACTCCGACCCATACTGTGCGGTCGGCCGCTGCGCGGCAAGTCGACCATCGACGCAGGCGCGCGCGGTCGCCACGTAAGGCCGCACAAAGCCCGGCTCGACACGGCTGGGGCATGGTCGCGACTTTACGGCTTGGGGATGAATACGGTATACAGTCAACTCGCACACGCCGAGCCGCGCGATCCCGTCGCGCGCTCGCGCCCACCGAGAGCAAGGCAGACATCGCATGACACGAGAGGTAGTGATCGCCGGCATTTCCGAAGCCGGCCTCGACAAGGGCGTGTTCGCCGAGCCGGTCTCCGTACTCGACGTCCAGGCCCGATGCGCCACCCGCGCGGTCGCCGACGCCGGCCTGACCATGGCCGACGTGGACGGCGTACTGACCGCCGGCCTCTGGGGGATGCCCGGCGCGGGCACCCTGATGCCGCTGTCGGTGGTCGAGCACCTGGGCATCAAGCCGCGGTTCATCGACGGCACCAACATCGGCGGCTCGGCCTTCGACGCCCATGTGGCCCATGCCGCCATGGCGATCGAACGCGGCTACTGCGACGTGGCCGTCATCACTTATGCCAGCGACCAGCGCAGCGCCTCCGGTCGCAATCTGGCCGGCAAGCCGCCGCATCTGAACATGCAGTTCGACTCGCCCTTCGGCCTGCTCACCCCCATCGGCAGCTACGCGCTCGCCGCCCATCGCCACATGCACGAATACGGCACAACCTCCGAGCAGCTCGCCGAAATCGCGGTGGCCGCCCGGCGCTGGGCCCAGCTCAACCCGACCGCCACGAAACGCGACGAGCTGAGCCTCGACGACGTGCTGGAAAGCGCGATGATCAGCGACCCGCTGCACAAGCTCGACGCCTGCCTGGTCACCGACGGCGGCGGCGCCGTTGTCGTGACCACGCCCGACAAACTCGGCGCCGAAGCCCGCAAGAAATCAGTCTATGTGCGTGGCTACGGCGAATCGGTCTCGCACTGGACCATCAACAGCATGCCGGATCTGACCACCACGCCCGCGGCCCACAGCGGCCCCGCGGCGATGCGGATGGCCGGGGTGACCCAGGACGATTTCGACGTCGTCCAGATCTACGATTCGTTCACGATCACCGTGCTGCTCACGCTCGAGGCCCTGGGCTTCTGCAAGCCGGGCGAAGGCGGCGAGTTCGTCTCCGGCGGCCGCATCGCCCCCGGCGGCGCCTTTCCCATGAACACCAGCGGCGGCGGCCTGTCGTGCTCGCACCCCGGCATGTACGGCATGTTCCTGCTGTTCGAGGCGGTCCGCCAGCTGCGCGGCGATGCCGGCGAGCGCCAGCTGGACAAAGCCACCACCGCGCTGGTCAACGGCACTGGCGGCGGCCTGTCGAGCACCGCGACCTGCGTGCTGAGCAACCGATAAGGAGCATCGAGATGAGTCAGGACGCATCCACCCCGAGCCGCCCGGTCCCGATCACCGATCCGGCGACCGCGCCGTTCTGGAAGGCCGCCAGCCAGGGCGAACTGTCGCTGCCGCGCTGTGCGGACTGCCGGCGCGTGCACTATTATCCGCGCGCCGTCTGCCCGCACTGCGGCAGCGAATCGCTGTCCTGGGAGACACTCAGCGGCCGCGGCACCATCTATTCCTGGACCGTGTCGCGCCGTCCGGCGGGCGCCGGCTTCAAGCCGTACGTACCCTACGTGGTCGCGCTGATCGACCTCAACGAGGGCGCGCGCATGCTCTCGAACGTCCGTACCGACGATGTCGACAGTGTCGCCATCGGTCAGGCCGTGCGCGTGGATTTCGAGGACATGGCCGAGGACATCGCACTCCCCGTCTTCCGCCCGGCCTGAGCGTTCGACGCGCGGCCGGCGCAACGAACGCGCCGGCCCGCCCGTCCGCGCCTAGGGCCTGTTAATACTTCATGCGAACGCCGCGTTGGAGACCGCAAATCGTGTCCGGCAAGGCGCGAGCCGCCGCGTCGTGGCGTGCCACGACCCAG
>NZ_AYKF01000091.1 GCF_003732545.1 Salinisphaera orenii subsp. halophila YIM 95161
GCGCATGGGCCTCAAGGCCCGGCGGCGGCCGGACGAGTCGCGGGTGGTGCGCGCGCGGCTGTCGGCCGAGGCCGAAGGCGATGCGGGCACCGTCTGCCACTACAGCAACGACGGCCGTCTGCGTCTGAATGCGCCCTGCAGCGCTGCGCTGGCCGGAGTGGGGCTGGTCGTGGGCGTGCTGTCCGGATTCTTCGGTGTGGGCGGCGGTTTCCTGATCGTGCCGGCGCTGATCCTGATCACCGAAATGGGCATCCACCGCGCGGTCGCGACCTCCCTGCTGGTAATCACGCTCATCGGGCTGTCGGGACTTGGTTCGGCGGCCGTCTCGGGGCGCGAGATCGACTGGGCGCTGACCGGGCTGTTCGTCATCGGCGGGGTGCTCGGGATGTTCTCCGGTCGCGTCCTGGCCCGCTATCTGGCCGGTGCGACGCTCCAGTTCGTATTCGCGGTCGCGATGCTGGCCACCGCGGCGTTCATCGTCGTCGAACGGCTGGTCGTCGGCGCCTGACGGCCGCGCCGGCGGGGGTGTGGTTGTCCGCCAGACCAAGGCTTTGGGCCTCGGAGGCAGAGCTTCGAATCTGCGGCGCCCGTGGCCGGCCGCGACTTGCATGACGTTCGCCGCCCCCGCGTGACGGCTCCGGCAACCCGGGCGGCTCGTTCAAAGCCAACCCTGCGGCCTGCGAGGAGCTGTGGTGATCGGGCCCTCGCGATACCGGCGTCGTGCCCGGCGTGTGCCGAGCTGCCGCTGGGCGCGATCGCTCGGGCGCCCGACCGGCAAGTGGCCGCGCGTGGGATCGACGATCGTTCGGCGTGTCGCCCGGCCGTATTCAGCAGGCGCGTATCACCGGGCGGGGGTCAACGGTCGCGTTCGCCCGACGGCGTCGACGCCTTCAGTCTCGGCCGCGGCTTCGAGAAGTGGTCTCGGTGTCGATCCGTCCGGAAAATCGGCCGGCGCGTGGTCGCGACGAGGTGACGCGGCCGGCGGATGCCGGCGGCGCGCCCGTGCGCGGTACGATCAGACTCGCCTCACCACGAGCTCGCACGGTGGCCCGCGAACGATCGCGCCGGCGCGTGGCCGGCAGTGCCCGCGCCAAGGCGCTGACATGGTTCGTGGCCTCTCCGTTTCGCGATAGGGCTTGGCCACCGCTGCCGCTGCCACGGCGCGGTCGACGATGACGCCAGACGGGACATCGGCCCGGGCTGCCGAGCCGCGGCGATCCGCGCCCCGTCGATGGCCGATGGTGTCCGCGACGAGTCGATCCATGCACGTCGTCAGCGCGTCGGCAGTGCGGCACTCCGATGCAGCGGAGCGTCGTGGCCGCGGGTGCGGCTTCGTGTGGCGTTATCCGTATACGGAACACGGTTGACGGATGATGGCCGCTATGCTCTGATCGTGTCCGGAGCGGTTCGCCAGAAACCGCCTGTAAACAACAACCGGAGGAGAGCCTTCATGGCCATCAGCATCGGGCCGTCGCTGCGCGGCATCGTCTACGCGCTTGCCGCATCCGTTTTCATCGTCGGGGCCGCCGAGGCCCGGCAGCTGACCTACGGGTCCTATCTGCCGCCGGCGCATCCGACCAGCGAGGACGGTATCGCCCGCTTCGTCGACATCGTCGAGGACGAGACCGACGGCGAGATCGAATTCGCCTTCTATCCCTCGGAGGCGGCGGCTTCGGCCAAGACCATGCTCTCCGCGATCGAGGATCAGCTCATCGATGCCGGCTTCATCGTCTCGGTCTATTTCCCGACCTCGCTGCCGGTGAACATGGTGCTGTCGGATCTGTCCTTTTACAACGCGGACAACGCGATCACGGCCGCCGCGATCACCGACACGGTGCTCAACGACTGTCCGCAGTGCATGGACGAGTTCAAGGACAAGAACGTGCGTTTCCTGGCCACCTATTCGACCCCGCCCTACCAGGCGATGTGCAAGGGTGACATGTCGGACGGCTTCGACCCCTCGGGTCTGCGCATGCGCGCGCCCGGCTCCGAGGTCGGGCGCTGGGTGAGCGAGATCGGCGGCGTTCCGGTGAACATCCCCAACAGCGAGGCCTACGAGGCCATGGAGCGCGGCCAGCTCGACTGCGTTATCGGCGCGGTGAGCTGGCTCGATTCGCTGTCGCTGGCCGAGGTTGTCGACAGCGTCGTGACCCTGCCGATGGGCGGTTTCCAGGGCGGATCGCTGTTCAACATCTCGCAGCAGGTCTGGGAGAGCCTGGACGACGACACCCGGGGCATCATGCAGGACGCCGCGCTGCAGGCGCTGGCCTCCACCGTCTACGCCTACACCGCCGAAGAGAAGACGGCGCGCGACAAGGCCAAGAGCGAGGACATCCGTTTCGTGGATGTATCCGACGACACGGCCGAGCGCCGCGACGCCTTCATGGAATCCCAGGTCGAGCAGTCCGCAAAGACCGCCCGCGAGCGCGGAGTCGATAACCCGGACGCCATCGTTCAGGCCTTTCTGGACAATCTGGATGAATGGCGCGATCGCATCGAGGGTCAGGATCTGTCCGAGCAGGAGTACTACGCCCTGCTCAAGAAGCACATCCTGAGCGAAGACGGCCAGTGAGTCCCGAGAACCACGCGGGTTGGCGGAGCACGGCGACGATGACGGCATGAGCGACGCGGCACTGCAGCCCTACCGCGGCATCCGCGTCCTCGATCTGGCCCAGGGGCTGGCCGGACCCTACGCCGCCGGCATGCTCGCGGCGATGGGCGCCGACGTGATCAAGGTCGAGCCGCCGGAAGGCGACTGGGGCCGGCTCATGGGCGAGGCCCGCGGCGGCCACAGCACCATGGCCGCACCGGCCAACTGGGGCAAGCGGGCGATCTGTCTCGACGCCCGCTCCGACGAGGGCCGGGGTGTGCTGCACCGGCTCGCCGGGAGCGCGGATCTGGTCGTGGAGAGCTTTCGGCCCGGCGTCATGGCCCGGCTCGGGCTCGATTATCCCCGTCTGGCGGCACTGCGGCCGGGGGTCATTCTGGCCTCGATATCCGGCTACGGTCAGGACGGGCCTTATGCGAAGCGTCCCGGGTCGGACACCATCCTCCAGGGCGCGAGCGGCATGGCGGCGATGAATCGGGGCGCCGACGGCGCGCCGCGGCGGGTGGGCATGCTCGCGGTCGACATGGTCACGGGGTTGTATGCGGGCTATGCCATGGGCGCGGCCCTGTTCGAGCAGCGCGCCAGCGGCGCCGGGCGGCATCTGGAGATCTCCCTGCTGGAAGCCGCGGCCGCCTTTCAGATGACCGCGCTGCTGCAGAACCTGATGCGCGACGGCCAGGCCGGGACGCCGACCACCGCGCCGTCGGGCTTCTTTCCGACGCGCACCGGCATGATGGCGCTCACCTGCCTGCGCAACACCATGTTCGAGAAACTCTGCGACGCCGTCGGACGCCCCGAATGGGCCGCCGATCCGCGTTTTGCCGACAACCGCGATCGCATCGCACACGCCGAGACCCTGCACGCCGAACTGGCCGCGGTGCTGGCCGAGGGCGATCGCGCCGACTGGATCGAGCGCTTCAACGCCGCCGGCGTGCTCTGCGGTCCGGTCAACGAGTACGCGGATCTGGTGGACGATCCGCAGGCCCGGCATCTCGGCCTGTTCACCGAGGTCGAGGCCCCGGGGCTCGGGCCGCTGCCGCTGGTCGGGCTGCCCGGGGCGGGGCTGACCCCCGACCGGCTGCGCCCGGACCCGGATCTGGGCGGCCACACCCGCGAGATCCTGTCGGAGGCCGGCTACACGGCCGCGGAGGTATCGACCCTGATCCGCGCCGGCACCTGTCTTGAGCGACCGACGTACTGAAGGAGAAACGCGCCATGCAGGCGATCGTCTGTGAGCAACTCGGCAGTTATCGCGATCTGGCCGTGGCCGAATGCGACGTGCCGTCGCCGGGGCCGGGCCAGGTGCGCCTGCGGGCGGCCTATGCGAGCGTGTCCTTCGCGATCACGCTGGTGATCGCCGGCCGCTACCAGCGTCGCTCGGAGCCGCCGTTCGTGCCCGGCAGCGAGGTCTCGGGGGTGGTCGATGCGATCGGCGAGGGCGTCGAT
This sequence comes from Salinisphaera orenii subsp. halophila YIM 95161, assembly GCF_003732545.1. Taxonomy (GTDB): domain Bacteria; phylum Pseudomonadota; class Gammaproteobacteria; order Nevskiales; family Salinisphaeraceae; genus Salinisphaera; species Salinisphaera orenii_A. The sequence goes on from NZ_AYKF01000091.1 coordinate 4,055, forward strand.
GCGTTTGCCGTGGGCGACCGCGTGGTGGCGATTGTGCGCGAGGGCGGGTACGCCGAGCACGTGGTCGCCGAGGCCACCACGGTCTATCCGGTGCCCGACGGGCTCGGACTCGACCGGGCCGTCAACGTGCCCATTTCCTACGGCACCGCCTATGCCGGGCTGATCTGGCGTGCGGGCCTGGCCGCCGAAGAGACGTTGCTGGTGCACGGCGCGGCCGGCGCGGTCGGTCTGGCCGCGGTTCAGATCGGGGCCATGACCGGTGCGCGGGTCATCGCCACCGCGAGCAGCGATGCCAAGTGCGAGGCCGCGCAAGCCGCCGGCGCCGCCCATACGATCAATTACGCCCGGAGCGGGTTTCGCGACGCGGTCAAGGAGCTGACCGACGGCGCCGGTGCGGACGTCGTGTTCGACCCGGTCGGCGGCGACGTGCTCGGCGAGTCGCTGCGCGCGACCGCGGTCGAGGGCCGGGTGGTCACTGCCGGCTTTGCCAGCGGCAGCATCCCGCAGGTGCCGGCCAACATCCTGCTGGTCAAGAACATCAGCCTGCTGGGGCTCAATTTCAGCGAATACTTCGGCTGGGGCGTGCGCGATCGCAGCGTCGAGTTCGCGCCGCGGCTCAAGGCGAGCATGGCCACGTTGCTGGAGGCCGCGGCGAGCGGGCGCATCGCACCGGTGATCGGTCATCGGCGCCCGCTGGAGGAAGTGGTGGCCGCGCTCGATCATCTGGTCGAGCGGCGCGCGATCGGCAAGGTGGTGCTGGTGATCGACGCCGAGGTGGACGCATGAGATACGTGCTGTCGCCACTGGCCCGCGTGGCGGCGTTCATCGCCGCCATCGCGACCGTGCTGATGATGGTGCATGTGACCGTCGCCGTGTTCATGCGCGTGGGCTTCAACGAGCCGCTGCTCGGCACGATCGAGGTCGTGAGCTATTTCTACATGGTCGCCGCGGTATTTCTCGGCGTCTTCACCGCCGCCTGGCAGAACGCCCATATCCGCGTGGACGTGCTGGCCAATCTCCTGCCGGCCGGCGTGCGGCGGATCACGGACCTGCTGGCCGAGATGATCACGCTGGCGTTCTTCCTGTGCTTTAGCTGGGGGCTGTGGCGAACCGCCCTGAGCAAGACCCGCCAGGGCGAGGAAGTGGACGCCATCTTCGCCCATCTGACGGTATGGCCGGCGCGCTGGCTGGCAGTGACCGGTCTGGTGCTGGCGGCGGCGGCGGTCGCCTGGCGGCTGGGCCGCATGCTCGTCGGCGCCGATACGCGCGAGGCCGCCGAAGGCCTGGTCATCGACGACGAGGAGGCCGCGCGATGAGCCCCGTGACAATCGGCCTCTACTGCGTCGGCCTGCTGCTGGTGCTCATCGCCATCCGCGTGCCGATCGGCGTGGCCCTGGGCGCCACCGCGGCCGTGGGCATCTACTGGCTGCGCGGGCTCACGGCGATGCTGTCCTCCCTGGGCGCGGCCACGTTCGATTTCGTGGCGCACTGGTCGCTCACCGCGATCCCCATGTTCATCCTGATGGGGGCGGTGGCCTTTCATTCGGGGCTGACCGCGCATCTGTTCCGCGCCGCGCGGGCGTGGCTGTCGTTCCTGCCCGGCGGGCTGGCAATTGCAACGAACCTGGCCAGTGCCGGCTTCGCCGCGGCGTCGGGATCGAGCGTGGCCATGGCCGGGGCGATGTCGCGACTGGCCGTGCCCGAGATGCTGCGCGCCGGTTACGACAAGGGCCTGGCCACGGGCGTGGTGGCCGCCTCCGGCACGCTCGGCGCGCTCATCCCGCCGTCGATCCCGTTCATCCTCTATGCGGTGTTCATGGAGGCCTCGGTCGGCGCGCTGCTGCTGGCGGGGCTGCTGCCGGGGCTGCTCACGATGGTGGCCTACACCGGGCTGATCATGGTGCGGGCGACGATCAACCCCGAGTTGGCGCCACGCAGCAAAGATGTGTTCACGCGCGGCGAGAAATGGCGGCTGCTGGTGCGGGCCTGGCCGCTGCCGTTGATCGTGTCCGGCATCGTCGGCGGCCTGTACTCCGGCACCGTCACCGCGACCGAGGCTGGGGCCTTCGGCGCGGTGGTGGCGATCGTGGCCTCGGTGCTCGATCGTTCGTTCTCCTGGGGCATGCTGCGGATTTCGGTCGTCGAGACCGTACGCACCACCGCGGCGATCTTTCTGATCGCGGTCGGTGCGGTGCTGTTCAGCCGTTTCCTGACCCTGAGCCAGATCCCCATGCAGGTCGGTCTGCTGGTCAACGAGTATTCGGTGAACCTGCTGGTGTTCTTCCTGCTCACCTCGGCGTTCTATCTCGTGCTCGGGATGTTTCTCGATCCCATCGGGCTGATGCTGGTGACGCTGCCGATCCTGGCGCCGATCATGACCAGTCTGGGTGTCGACGAGATCTGGTTCGGCGTGATCGTGGTCAAGTTCATCGAGATCGGCCTGCTCACGCCACCGATCGGGCTCAATCTGTTCGTGACCTCGGCCGCGGTCGGCGACGCCGTGCCCTTCGATCGCGTCGTGCGCGGAACCCTGTGGTTCCTGTGTGCCGAGGCCGTGGTCATGGTGCTGCTGTTCTCCTTTCCGTCGATCTCGCTGTACATACCCAGCCTGATGCAGTGAGCGACATCGTCTTCTGGCTTCAAATCACGGACGGACCATGCTGAGAATCGGAACCGGCTCCGGCTGGTGGGGCGATCGCATCTCGCCGGCCGCGCAGGTGGCCGAGAAGGGCGATCTCGACTATCTGTGCTTCGAGACCATGGCCGAGGCCACCGTTTCGACGGCCCAGGTGCGTCGTCGCCGCGATCCGGACTTCGGCGGCTACGACACCTATCTGGAGGATCGCTTCGACGCGGTCCTGCCGCACTGCATCCGCCGCGGCACGAAGATCGTGACCAATCAGGGCTGGGTGAACCCGCTGGGCGCGGCGCGGGCGATCCGGGCCCGGCTCGACGCCCACGGCGCCCATGACTGGAAGGTGGCGGCCGTGACCGGCGCCGAGGTCACCGACCGCATCGGCCGGCTGGCGGGGCCGATTCTGGAAACCGGCGCCTCGATCGACACGATCGAGGGCGATATCGTCTCCGCCGAGGCCTATCTCGGCGCGGAGCCGATCGTCGCCGCCCTGGCCGCGGGGGCGGACGTGGTGGTGACCGGTCGCGTGGCCGATCCGGCACTGTTTCTCGCGCCCATGATGCACACCTTCGGCTGGACGCGGGCGGACACGGCGCGGCTGGGTCAGGGCGCGGGCATCGGCCATCTGCTGGAATGCGGCGCCCAGGTGACCGGCGGCTATTTCGTCGATCCCGGCTACAAGGACGTGCCCGAGCCGTGGAATCTCGGCTTTCCGATCGCCGAAGTGGAGGCCGACGGCGCGGCGGTGCTGACCAAGGTTGCGGGCACCGGCGGCGTGATCGACCGGCGCACGGTGCTCGAGCAGATGTGCTACGAGGTGCACGATCCGGCGCGCTACATCACGCCGGACGTGGTGGTGGACTTCACCGGCGCGTCGATCGAGCCGATCGGGCTGGATCGGGTGCGCGTCTCGGGCATCACCGGCAGCCCCCGCACGGATACGCTCAAGGTCTCGATCGGCGCGCAGGAGGGCTTCATCGGCGAGGACATGTTCTTCTACGCCGGGCCGGGGGCCCTCGACAAGGCGCGGCTGGCCGAGCGGATCCTGCGCGAACGCTTCGCGGTGGTCGACCTGAAGGCGGCCGATCTGCGCTTCGATTTCCTGGGCGTGAACGCCATCCATGGGGCGGCGTCGCCGGAACCGGCCGCCGAACCCTACGAGGTCGGGGTGCGGGTGGCCGCGCGCTGCGCGACGCGCGCCGAAGCCGCCAAGATCGGCCGGGAGGTCGACGGCATGGCCGTGTCCGGGCTGGGGTCCACCGGCAAGCGGGTGCCTTACGCCGACCGCGTGCGCGAGGTGATCGGCATCTGGTCGACGCTGATCGACCGCGAGGCGGTCGCGCCGGACATCGTCTTCGTCGACTCGGAGTAGGTCGCATGGCTCACCACACCACCGTTCGGGCGCTGGCCCATTCGCGCTCCGGCGACAAGGGCGATACCTCCAACATCGCCGTGATCGCCTACAATCGCCCCGCCTACGTGCTGCTGCACGAGCAGCTCACCGCGGCCCGGGTCGCCGACCGGCTCGCCGGCGTCGTCGAAGGGGAGGTGCGGCGTTACGCGGTCGACGGGCTGGGCGTGCTCAACTTCGTCTGCGAAGGCGCGCTGGGCGGGGGCGTGTCGCGCAGTCTGCGGCTGGACAACTACGGCAAGACGCTGGCCTCCGCGGTGCTGCCGATCGAGATCGCGCTGCCGGCCGATTTCGACACCGAGCTGTTGCGCGGGCCGGCGCCGACATTCGACTAGGGCCGTCAACGCCTCACACGAACGCCGCGTCGGCCGCTGCACCTCGTGTCCGGCCGTCGCGCGTGGTACGTCACGATCCTGGCGTGCAGAGCCCCAGAGTGCCCAGGGCCGACGGTTCAGCGCGGCCGACCCCGAAAGCAAGCGTCCCGTGAAACACAAGAGATGCGGCGATCCAGCGCTGTCGCACGCCGGCGCGAAGATGTCCGCGCGCCGCGCGGGGACAGCGGCAGGTCGACGGGCGCGGCTCGTCGTACCGGTGCCCCAACGCGATCGCCCCGGCATGACCGGGGCGATCGACGTCGGGCCGGGCGGTCGCGGCTGCTAGAGCACGCCCTTCTGCTTGGCCGTGTGCGTGGCGATCACGTCCATCAGCGTCGGCGACAGGCAGTCGTAGGGCTCAAGGCCGGTGTCGTGGAGGTGACGGCGGATATCGCCCATCTTCTCCGGGTCCTGGCCCGATTCGATGATCGACGACACGAAGGCCGCGAACTGGGGCGGTGCCCAGCCATCATCGTCCGAGAGCTCGGTATGGATGAAGTCCAGCCCGTGGAACGGGTGGTTGGTGTCCTCGATGTGGCCATACATGTGCACGCCGCAGTCCTGACAGGCGTGACGCTTGATCGCGGCGTCCGGGTTGACCACCTTCAGCTTGTCCTGGTTCTTGGTGACCTTGACGCTGTCGCTGGGCACGACGGCGATCTGCGCGAACAGGGCGCCCTCCGGCTTCCAGCACATGGTGCAGCCGCAGACGTGGTTGTGTGCGCACTGAGAGGATACGCTGACCTCGACCGGGTCGCTGCACTTGCAGCGCAGGGTGCCGCCGGAGAAGTTGTCGGCCGCCGGCGTCATGCCCTTGTCCACGGAAGGATGGATCGCGATGCTCATGGAGTACTCCTCGTCTTCGGAAAATGTGATTGTTCGTTGTGGATGCGGGCCGCGGGTGTTCGATTGCGTCCGCGCTATCCGTCACATTACGCGGCTTGCGCAGCAGGTCAACTTGGAGACGCTGTCTGCACGGGCGATGGGCCGAGGCGCGCGGCGCAGGGCGTGGGGCCGACGGGCCGCGCGGGCCGGTTCCCGAATGATGCCGGCGCCATGAGCGGTCTGCCGTGGCCCATGACCATCGTGCTGGCGGTGTGGTTGCTGGCCGGACTCGTGCTCGAGGCCGTGCTCGCCTGGCGCCAGTGGTGTCATCTGGCACGGGTCGAGCCGGGCCGTGAGCCGGCGGCCACGCATTGTCGACGCATCCGCTACGGTCAGCGGCGCGCGCTGTTCCAGTGGCTGGCGTCGGCCGAGACCGTGCTGCGCGTGGCCGTCTGGCTGGGCGGCGGACTGAGCCTGCTGGCGCGCGCGGTGACGCCGGACGGCTGGCTCTCGGGCGTGGTTTTCGTGGCGCTGTTCGCTGCCGTCGATCAGCTGCTCGGGCAGCCCCTGCGCTGGGGACGCTGGTGGGCGGTCGAGCGCGCCTTCGGCACATCGCGTCTCGATGCGGCGGGCATGGCCCGCGACGGGCTCGCATCCGGTGGCCTGGCCGTGCTGCTGGCGACTCTGGCCGCCGCCTGGACACTCTGGCCGTTTGGCCTGCTGCCGGTCGCCGTGGCCTGGCCGCTGTGCGGACTGCTCGCGATCGCTGCCGCACTCGCGTATTTCTGGGCCCGGCCCAACCTGATCGCGCCCCTGTTCAATCGTTTCACATCGCTGCCGGCCGGTGCGCTGCGCCAGCGCCTGGCCGCGATGATGGACCGCAGCGGCGCGCACCTGAGTGATGTCCGCATCATGGACGGATCGCGCCGCTCGACGCTGGCCAACGCCTATTTTGCCGGTGTCGGCCGCAGCAAGCGGATCGTGCTGCTCGATACCCTCATGGAACAGCTGCCACCGGCCGAGATCGAGGCCGTGCTGGCGCATGAACTGGGTCATTTCCGGTGCGGCCATCTGAAGCGTTACTACGGATTGCTGTTCGGCCTGATTCTTGCTGCAGTGTCGCTGCTGCCGCTGTTGCTGTCGGCAGCCGGCATGCAGGCCGCGCCGGCAGTGATGGCGGTCGCTCTGTTCGTGCTGCTGCCGGCACTGGCCTGGCCGTTGCGGCCTTTGCTGTCGGCGCTCAAGCGTCGCTACGAGTATGAAGCCGACGCGTTCGCGGCCCGCCACGCAGAGCCCGCGGCGCTGGTTTCGGCCCTGCGGCGGCTGCTGGCCCACAACCTCAACGCGCCCACCATGGATCGCTGGTACGCCGCGTTCCATGCGACCCATCCGCCGGGCGACGAGCGCCTCTCGCGCCTGCGGTGCTACATGTGAGTTTGCTGCGCCCTGCAGCCGGTGGCCGTCTGGGTGTGTTGCAAAAACAAGACAGTGGTGCATCGCCTCGGCGACAGGCTGTCACGCGAATGAATCGCTGCCGCGCACCCCATCTTCCGATTATTCCCTGAAAACCCGCAGCCGGCGGGTCTCGTTCCAGCATGGCACGCGGATTGCTGCCAAAACTTCATCCGGTCGATTAGGGATGGACCGGTAAGTCGCGGCTTCGACAACAAATAAGGCACGCCGTGCCGCTCGCACAACGCGATCGCCGCAGCCGCATAACAACGAACAAAGTGGAGAGGGGATTCAACATGCGATTGAGGAAACTGGCGCTGTCAGCGGCGGGTTCGCTGGCCCTGATCGGAACGGTGCCCGCGGCCCATGCCATCGACATGGAGGCCGGCGACTGGACGTTCTCGGTCAACGGCAACGTTAATGCCAACTATGTCTACACCTCCTGCGACAGCGGTTCGCCGATCAGCTTCGGCGGTTCCCTGGCGGGCGGTGTCGTGGGGGCCTGCAACATCAACGGTCCCATCGACGACAACGTATCGTCGGTTCGCACCGGCCTGCTGCCGGCGGCGCTGGTCTTCGGCGCCTCGACGCAGCAGAACGGCTGGGACATCTCGGGTACGTTCGGCCTCTATCCGGGCATCGTGACCAACGACAACGCGAACGGCACCGGCGGTTCGCCGAATCTGGCACCGGGCAACAACGTGGCGCTCGGCTCGACCAGTCTGGACATCCGTCAGGTCTTTCTGGAGTTCGGCAATTCGGAGTTCGGCACGGTCAAGGCCGGTCGCGACTTCGGCCTGTTCGGCTATGACGCCATCATCAACGACATGACGATCCCGGCCGTCGGCGTGGCGACGAACGCGGTCGGTTCGCCGGCGAACACCACGCTGGGTTCGATCGGCTTCGGCTACATCTATACGGATACGCTCAGTCAGATCAACTACACCACCCCGGACATGGGTGGCTTCACCGCGACCGCCGGTGTGTTTCAGACGATCGATTCGCTGAGTTCGCCGTCGACTGTTGGCGTAGGCGAGAGCCTGCCAGGGTTTCACGGCCAGCTACGCTATGAGTGGGATGGTGCCTTTGTATCGATGAACGCCGTTACGTTGGAAGTTAATGGCAACGATATTGATATTGACAATGATGGCGCGCTCGAGCCGGGTACTCAAGTGATTGACGACGAGCGCGTCTACGGCGTCGATCTGAACTACAAGCAGTCGCTGGGCGCGCTGGACTTCCTGCTGTCGGGTTACTACACCGAAGGCCTGGGTTCGGTGGCCTATCTGTTCGACGCCTTCGACGCCGAGGGCAACAAGCGCGATTCCTACGGTGGTCTGGCGCAGGTAACCTACACCGCGGGCAAGAACAAGTTCGGCCTGAACTACGGTATCTCCTATCTGGATACCACCGAATTCGACGAGGCCAACCCGACCGCCGACGGTGTCTGCGATGCGGGTGCGGTCTGCCTGTTCGAATCCAACCAGAAGGTCACGGCCGGCTACTACTACAGCTTCACGCCGAACCTGACCCTGACGGCCGAGTACTCCTACGCCGAGTCGCAGAACCATGCGGGCGACGAGTACGACGCCAACAACGTCAACGTGGGTGCGTTCTTCTCCTTCTGAGAGCAGCGCGATCCGCATTCTCCAGCCGGGCAGCGGTTTCCTCTGCCCGGCTTTTTTCGTCATGGCCCGGCGTTGTTCGAACCGGTCATGCTCTATGATCGAAGCCAGCAGTCGAACGATGCAGGGCGAACAGGGAGGAGCAATGCATAACAAGCGAATACTGACGGGTTTGATGATCGCGTCGATGACGGCGGGCTGCAGCGCGCTGCCGAACGTCGGCGACCGGGACAATTCGCCGGCCTACGTCAACGTCGTGAACACCGAGGAGATCCGGATTCGGCTCATCCCGCAGGATGCGGGCGCGCAGCAGACCAACGAGCATCCGGCCGCCTTCGAGCCGTCTCAGCTCGAGGCCCTGCTGAGCTCTCTGCGGATCGAGAACGAGGACGGCCGGGCGTCGACGGTGACGTCGCCGTCGCGCATCCGGCAGCTATCGGCCTCGTTGTCCAAGGCGTTCGTGCGCGCCGGTCCGCGTCAGGACGTGGCCTTCGTGGTGTTCCGACGCGTCGCCCAGGGCCAGTTCGCCGGCAGCGCCCGCCACGTGACCACGGGCCGGGCGTTCTATCGGGGGGATACGCTGCACATCATCTTCGGCGAGTTCGACGACAGGTTCAGCGAATTCCGCGACATGTCGATCAACGAATTCGAGTATGGCAGCCGCGCGGAACCGCGACAGGTGGGTGTGCAGCGCCTCGTGGCCGGCGAGAGCTGGCATTGGCACGGCGAACGGCGCGACTGGATCGAGCTCGAGGCCACGCCCGAGGCGATCGAGGCAGCCCGGGCCGCGGCGCCGCGGGTGATCGAATCGAGTGCGAGCACCGCGGCGCAGCCGCTGGAATACGGCCCGGCCGCCGCCGGCAAGTCCGAGACCGGCACGGCTGAACCCGCATCCGAGGCTCCCGCGGCGGCCGAGTCGTCGGCGTCGATGACGGCTGAGCCGGCGCCCGCAGCCCCTGCCCCGCGGGACGCCGAATGGTCGCGTATCGAAGAGCGACTGACCCGTCTCAAGCGCCTGCGCGAGCAGAATCTGATCAGCGCCGACGACTACGAGCAGAAAAAGGACGCGCTGCTCGAACGACTGCCGTAACCCGCGATACGCCCGATCGGGACAATCTGTCACGCGGCCGGGACATTTTCCCGGCCGCTTTTTATGACGTCCCCCAGGAGACCGGTTCGCGGTCGTGGCCACGGCCGGCCGGCGCGCGGGGATAGGCGCGTTTTACTATTTTTAAATCAATACTTTGAGGTGCAATCGCGGTGTCTTTTTGAATCGGTCATGCCGCAATCAATCGCTGGCACCCTTCTTGCGACCCGTGGTCACGGCGTCGCCGGATTCGCCGGTGACACACAAGAAAAACCGTATTCAGGAGGAGACCATGAAAACCGATTCCGTCCTCGGAAGGCGAGGGGGGTTGTTGGCGCTCGGCACGCTGTTTCTGGCGTCTTCGACGGCAATGGCCGCCGGGGTCAGCTGGGAACAGATCAAGAACGACCAGCAATCGACCGACAACGTGCTGCACGTGGGCATGGGCACCCAGATGCAGCGTTTCAGCCCGCTGGACAAGATCAACACCGACAACGTCGAACATCTCTACCCGGCGTGGGCGTTCTCGTTCGGCGGCGAGAAGCAGCGCGGCCAGGAATCCCAGCCGCTGGTTCACGACGGCAAGATGTTCGTCACCGGGTCGTATTCGCGCGCCTGGGCGATCGACGTGAAGACCGGCGAGGAGATCTGGCAGTACGAGCAGCGTCTGCCCGATGGCATCATGCCCTGCTGTGACGTCGTCAACCGCGGCGGCGCGCTCTACGGCGATCTGTTCATCTTCGGCACGCTCGACGCCAAGCTCGTCGCGCTGGACCAGGAGACCGGCGACGTGGTCTGGAGCGAGACCATGGCCGACTACAAGGAGGGTTACTCCTACACCGCGGCGCCGCTGATCGTGAACGACATGGTCGTCACCGGCGTCTCCGGCGGCGAGTTCGGCGTGCTCGGCCGGGTGGAGGCGCGTGACGCCAAGACGGGCGAGATGATCTGGAGCCGGCCCACCGTCGAAGGCAACATGGGCTATGTCTGGAAGGACGGCGAAAAGACCGAGAACGGCATCAGCGGCACCCGCGGCGAGACCTGGCCCGGAGACATGTACAAGCGCGGCGGCGCGGCCACATGGCTGGGCGGGACCTACGATCCGGAAACCGACCTGATCTATTTCGGTGCCGGCAACCCCTCGCCCTGGAACTCGCACATGCGTCCGGGCGACAACCTGTTCTCGTCGTCGATGCTGGCCATCGAGCCCGAGACCGGCAAGATCGCCTGGCATTATCAGAAGACGCCGCATGACGCCTGGGACTACGACGGCACCAACATGTGCATCCCGTTCGACAGCGACGGCGAGAAATACTGCGCGTCGGCCGACCGCAACGGGTTCTTCTACGTGCTGGACCGCACGAACGGCGATCTCGAGAGCGCGACCAAGTTCGTCAACGAGGTCAACTGGGCCGAGAAGGTCGACATGGAGACCGGCCGTCCGGTCGAGACCGGCAAGCGCCCGGGCGATCCGTCGGAGACCGAGGGCAGCAAGGGCGAGTCGGTGTTCGTGACGCCGTCCTTCCTGGGGGCGAAGAACTGGATGCCGATGTCCTACAACCCCAACACGGGGCTGTTCTACGTGCCGACCAACGAGTGGGGCATGGACATCTGGAACGAGCCGATCACCTACAAGGCCGGCGCGGCCTATCTGGGTGCGGGCTTCAACATCCAGCCGCTCAACGAAGATTATATCGGCGCAGTGCGTGCGATCGACCCGAAGACCGGGGAGATCAAGTGGGAGGCCAAGAACAACGCGCCGCTGTGGAGCGGCACGATGACCACGGCCGGCGGCCTGGTCTTCTACGGCACGCCCGAAGGCTATCTGAAGGCGCTCGACGCCGAGACCGGCGAGGAGCTGTGGAAGTTCCAGACCGGCTCCGGCGTGGTCGGTCAGCCGATCACCTGGGAGATGGACGGCGATCAGTACGTCTCCGTGACTTCCGGCTGGGGCGGCGCCGTTCCGCTGTGGGGCGGCGAAGTCGCCAAGCGCGTCAAGTTCCTCAACCAGGGGGGCAGCGTCTGGGTCTTCAAGATCCCCGACGGCCTCAAGCAGTAACGTCTCATCGGGAGGCAGGGCCGGCGTTCGCGCCGGCCTGCGCCTCATTGCACGGATCCACTGACACATGAACAGAACGAACAGGCGTGCGCTGACCGTCGCTATCGGCGCCAGCGCGCTCTGGCTGGCCGTCGGCCCGGCGTGGGCGCACGGCGACGTCGTGCCGCAGGCAGTGGCTACCGACGGTCTCGAACCGCTCGCGGCGGACGCGTGGCTGGATGAGAATCCCTACCGCGGCAATCGGCAGGCCATCGAGATCGGTGCCTCCGCATACGGGCAGAACTGTGCCCGGTGCCACGGGCTCGATGCCGTCTCCGGTGGCATCGCACCGGACCTGCGTGAACTCGGCCCCGAGTATGACGATTATTTCATCGGCAAGGTCCGCAGCGGCGTGCAGCGCAACGGCATGACCTACATGCCGGCCTTCGAGGGTGTGCTGGATCAGGAAGCGATGTGGGCGATCCGCGCCTATCTGGACAAACGCCACTACGAATACAACGACAAGGATCCGGCCGCGCTCTACGAGCAGGCCGAGGGCCGCGGCTGACGCGCCGCGTCGGCAGCGCCGGATCGGAGGAGAAACACCCTATGACGAGATTCAAGCATGCGGCGATGGCGCTGGCCGCCACGGGCGCGATCGTGTTCGGCGTGCCGGCCTTCGCCCAGCACGGGGGCGGCGGCGAGGCGGTCGATACCAGCGCGCTAGCCGACCTGCCCGATGGCCAGTGGCTGAGCGAGAATCCCTACCGGGGTTCGAAGAAGGCCATGGACGTCGGCGAAAGTGCTTACGACGCCAACTGCGCCCGCTGTCACGGCATCGACATGATCTCGGGCGGCATCGCGCCGGATTTGCGCGAGCTCGGGCCGCAGTACGACGAGTACTTCATCAACCACGTCCGTAACGGCGTCAAGCGTGCGGGCATGACCAAGATGCCCGCCTTCGAGGGCGTGCTCGACCAGAAGACGATGTGGGCGATCCGCGCCTATGTCGACAAGCGCCACTACGAGTACAACGACAAGGATCTCGAGTCCCTGTACGAGCAGTCCGACGAGAACGGCTCAAGCGACGAAGACGAAGCCGAAACGGAGGATTCGGCGGCGGCCGACTCGACCGGCGAGCCATCCACGGATGCTGATGGCCGCGACGCGGACACGGCCCGCGCCACGCCGGCGGCCGACACCGACCGTCCCGACGGACTGCAGCGGATCCGCGACAACGGCACCATCGAAGTGGCGGTCTATCGCGACTTCCCGCCGTGGTCCTACAGTCCGGAGAACGCCGGTGTGAGCGGCATCGATGTCGACATCGGCCGGGCGCTGGCCGAGCGGCTGGGGGTCGGCTTCTCGCTGCGCAGCTTCACCGCCGACGAAACCATGGGCGACGACATCCGAAACCAGGTCTGGAAGGGGCACTACCTCGGCGGTGGTACGGCGGATGCGATGCTGCATGTGGGCATGGCGGATGCCTTCCAGAACGCCAACGATCAGGCGACCTTCATCGCGCCCTACTACAACGAGACCATGGGTTTCGCCTATGATGCCAGCCGCCTGGGCGGCGACATCGACGGCGCGCTGGCGCTCAAGGGCCAGCGCATCGGTGTCGAGATCGATTCCCTCGGCGATTATTTTCTGACCTCCGCGTTTCAGGGCCAGCTGCGCGAGGACGTCGTGCACTTCGATTCGGTGCCCGAGGCCATGACCGCGCTCAACGAGGGCGAGGTGAGTGCCGTGATGGCCCCGGTCGGCGAACTGGCCGGGGCCGCGGCCATGCTCGACGAACAGAACGTGACGACGCGCACGGTCAAGCTCACCGGTATGTATCAGACGGACTGGGACGTGGGCGTGGCCATCAAGGCCGGCAATCCCGATCTGGCACAGGCGATCCGGACCGAAATGGCCGAAATGCGCAGCGACGGCACCATCGAGGCGATCTTCAAGCAGTACGATGTGCCTTACCGTGCGCCGCATGATGACGGCGGCGCAGCCGGAGCGGAGGAGAGCGCGACCACGAGCTGAGTGTCGCCGTAGCCCGACCGGGGTGACGGCGGTATGCGCTGCAGGCGCCTCGGCGACGGCGATCGAGCCGGAGGGAAGGCGTCGTCGTTCCGGCGGGCGCTGCATCGTGATCGCCGCATTCGGCCGGGTGAGATGCGAGGCTCGGATCGTCGCGGTACGAGTCGTCGGTCGGGATGTCGGGCACGGCGGGGCACAGCGCGTGAGGAGGCCAACGAATGAACACGATCTCTAAAACCCTGGCCCTGATGCTTCTGGTGCTGGCGATGCCGGCGGCGGCTGCGGCGTCGGATGATCCGCTGGATTCGTCTCAGTGGCGCTATATGCTGCGGCAGTACTTCCCCGATGCGAAGGTGGTTTTCGACGACCGGGTTCAGGTCGTCGCCCCCGACTACGCCGAGGATTCGCTGGCCACGCCGGTGCAGGTGCGAGCCGAGGGCCTGGAGGACGTCGAGCGGGTGCTGGTGCTCGCCGACCACAGCCCGATCAACCCCGTACTGGACTATTACCCGGTTCGCGCCGCACCCGCGATCGGCTTCCATTTCAAGGTGCAGCAAGCCACGCCGATACGCGCGGCGATGCGCACCGCCGACGGCACCTGGCACGTCGGCGGCGTCTGGGTGGACGCCGAGGGTGGCGGCTGCACCGCGCCGAGCGTCGGCAGCGCCAGCCCGCTGTGGGAGTCCCGTCTGGGCGAGGTCGAGGGCCGGCTCTGGGCCCGGGGCGATCGCAGCCAGCGCCTGAAGTTTCGGGTCGTGCATCCGATGGACACCGGCCTGGCCGCCGGCATCCCGGCGTTTTTCATCCGCAGCGTGACCGTCAGCGATGCCGACGGCCGGACGCTGGCCCGGCTCGAACCGGACGAGCCGGTCGCCGAGAACCCGGTGTTCGCGCTCGATCTGAAGCATGCCGGTGCGGTCACCGTGGAAGGCCGTGACAACAACGGCAATGTCTTTAGCGCCCGCATTCCGGCGCCCGCCTCATGATCCGGGGTGCGTTGTCCGGGTGCCTGCTGCTGGCGGGGCTACTCGTAATGCCGGGGGCGATGGCGGCATCGCGCTACTACGATATCGAGCCGGTGGAGGTCGCCGCCGATACCTACGTCGTGTTCGGTGCCCAGGAGAACTTCAACGACGCCAATCATGGCGCGATCGCCAATACCGGTTTCATCGTGACCGACGAGGGCGTCGTGGTCATCGACACCGGACCCTCGCGCCTCTACGGCCAGGCGCTGCGCGAGGCCATCGGCAGGATCACCGAGCAGCCGGTGGTCCAGGTCTATATCAGCCACGCCCATCCGGACCATTTTCTGGGCAACAACGCCTTCGACGACGTGTCGATCGCGGCGCTGCCGGGCACCATCGACGCCGTGCGCGCCGTTGGCTCCGATCTGGCCGGGAATCTGTACAACCTCGTGGGCGCGGCCATGCGCGGCACCAGCGCCGTCGTCCCGGATCAGGCCGTCGAGTCCGGCACGACCGCCACCTTCGGCGACCATCGGCTGCGGCTGTTGGCCGCCGCCGGCCACACCGCCGCCGATCTGATGATTCTGGATACCACCACCGGCGTGCTCTTCGCCGGCGACATCGCCTTCCACGATCGCGCGCCGACCACACCCAATGCCGATATCGACGCCTGGCGGGCGGTACTGGCGCAGACCCGGGCGCGCGAATTCGCCGTGCTGGTCCCGGGGCACGGGCCGAGCACGCCGGACGACGCGCCCCTGAGCCAGACCGGCGACTATCTCGCCTGGCTGGTGGATCGCTTCACGCAGGATGCGAACGACGGCATGAGCGCGGCCGAGGTGATGTTCCAGCCGCTGCCCGAGCGCTGGGCGCGGCTCGCGGTGCAGCCCGGCGAGTACCGCCGGTCGGTCTCGCATCTGTATCCGGCCATCGAGCAGTCGGCGCTGCCCGAGCGCACCGAGTAGGATCAGCCGAAATCGCCCGCGTCGGCCTTGCTGCGAGTATCGTTCGAGCGCTTCGCCGGGCGTGAGACCGCCGGCCGTGGGGCGATGCAGCCCGGCCTGCGATCGCAACGGCGCCGATGATCCGAATCCGATCCCGTGGCCCGGAGATTCGAAGGCCATCAAGCCGGCGCGTCCCGCGGCACCGGTCGACCCGATGGTCCCGGCGTACGGCGTTGATGGCGCGGGTGTATCACGACCGGCGGCGACGCGGCCCGCGGCGGGCGTCGACGAACCGGCGAGCCGTTTCAGCCCGGCGCCCCCGTCAGCACGATCTCGATGCGTCCACCGGTGATCGTGCGGTCGCCGCTGGTCAGGCGTTCGTCCCGCGACAGCCGCGTGAGGCCGACGCCGGGGCAGTACCACTCCCGCTGCTCGATGGGCACGTCCGAGGCGGCGAAGCCCGTCTCCGCGTCCAGATGGAAGCTGGCCCGGCCGACTGCGAGCACGCAGTCGCTGTAACGGCCTGCGGGCACCTCGATCTCGGCGTCGGTGGCTTCGATGTGGTAATCGAGATCAATGGTGTTGCCGGGCGCATGATCGGAGATGAAGGTGCGCGCGCGGCCGAGCAGATAGGTGTGGGCGGGGGCGCGCCAGCGCTGGCCGGTCTCGACCGGTCGCGGCAGGATGCGCACCGGCGGCTGATCCATGATCGGTACCGTCTGTGCGACCGATTTCACGGCCACCCGATAGAGTCCGTCCTCCCGTTCGGCGATGTAGTAGCGCGTGCCGTGCTGGTTGCGCCGGATGAGGATGTCCTCCTCGCCGGCGAAGTAGCCGCGTTCGACGTTGCTCATGGTCAGGCGGCTGTCGCGCGGGTCTTCGCCGTGGGGACGGGTGGTCACGCGATACTGCCATTCGAGCCCCGCTGCGAGCGGGAACAGCGCATCGGGTTCCGGCGCGCTGTCACAGCCGGCCAGCAGCGTGCCGACGGCGGCCAGGACCAGGCCGGTGCGAAACGATCGGCGCATGCTCATTTCTCCGGCAGGCTCGGCTCGGGCAGGTCCTCGAGCTGGATCTGCTGCGTTTCCGGCGCGAAGTAGTTGGTGTCGGCGGCACGCCGGCCCTCGACGTCCGGAGTGGCCGTGCCGAGCTGCAGCTGGCCGTTGCGCATCTCGTCGCGGGCGCGCTGGACCTGTGTGTGCAGCCGGCGCTCGTAGGGCAGCGCGAAGGCGCGCGGCGTGCCGATCGGGTCGTCGTCGATCACCGGCGTCACCCACAGGTAGATGCGGCCGGGGTCGCCGTCGCCCTCGTCGGGTTCGGTCACTGTCGACGCGTTGAGAATGAAATGGTGGGGCAGAGCCTGACCGGTCGGCCAGCCGCGCAGCCCCTGCAGCGATTGCCAGGTCACGAAGTAGAGCGCGCTCACGGCCACGATGCAGGCCAGTCGCACCCACAGCGGCCAGCCGCTGCGGATGTTGAGCGCGAGCACGAGCACGCCCAGGGCCACGTAGGCGCCGGCGAGCAGCCAAAGGGTCTCAGTCATGGCATACCTCGTTGAAGCCGATCCCGATCATTCCACGATCGATGCCGGCAGGGTGTTCACGTCGTCGACCGAGCCGTCATCGTTGACGGTGAAGCGCACCGCGGTCTTCTCCTGGCCGACGTATTCGAGTGTGGTGTTGTTCCGGTAGACGATCGAGACCTGCGGATTGATCCGGGTCACCGTCACCTCGACGTCCACCGGCCGGCCCTCTTCGCGATCGCTCTCGGTGGCGTAATAGTGCAGGTTGACGACGTACTCGCCCGGCGCCTGACCGCGGATCGTGACCACTTCCTGATTGAGGTCATTGGTTACGCGCCGGCCGTCGACGATCATCTCGTCGTTCTGCAGGCCGCGGTCGTCGCGGTCGAGGTTCATCAGCCCCGACTCCGGATTGAGGTACCACACCTTGGTGCCGCCCGGCCCGCGCACCCACAGGTCGACGTCGTCGGGTCGGCCCGGTTCCCAGGTGGCGGTGATGATGTACTCGGCCTTCGCCGGGATGTCGCCTTCCTTGGTCGGCGGATTCAGGAAGAACACCGAAATCAGGAACATGAAGGTGAAGCCCAGCAGGGCGTTGAACAGCAGATCCGTGAAGGGATCCGTCTCGGTGCCGCGGCGCTTGCGTCGGAACGCCATGCGCGTCGTGTTAGCCGAGGTGCCGCTGCTGGGCGAAGGTCACGATCCGCGCCTGCAGCCGGTCGGCGGCCCGATCGAGCAGCAGATAGTGCAGGCTCAGCACCATGCTCGTCGCCAGACCCGCGAGCGTCGTGTACAGCGCCACCCGCATGCCCTGGCTCATGCCGACCAGCAGCTGCTGGACCGCGGCGACGTCGAAGGAGGTGGCGCTGTCCACGGTCGCCAGCATCACGATGAAGCCGATCACCGTGCCCAGCAGCCCGAGCTTGATCAGGCCGTTGACGATGAACCAGCCGAATTCATGCGGGCCGGACAGGCGTTCGCCGAGCACGTCGACGAGCGCCTCCGGCGCCTCCGCGGAACGGGTGTTGCGAATATGCAGGAGTGCGGCCAGATAGTGCGCGCCGGCGCTGTCGGGCACGCGCCGCGCGCCGACGCTCAGGCCGCCGTCCGTGGCCACGGCGAGCGTGTCGCCGTTTCGGGCGCCGATCATGATGGCGTCGAAGCGGGCCGCCTCGCGTGACAGCCAAGCGCTGCGCAGCCCTGCGTAGCACCAGGTCACGACGAAGATCGCCGCGATCACGAGCGTCATGCGCGTGCGATCGCCCGCGACCAGCGCCTCGAGGGCCCGGTACTGATGCGCCACGAACAATGCGAACACGAGGACGCCGGTGATGATCAGCCACTGCTGCAGGACGCGCCATGCAGCGCCTTCGCGGTGTGGTTGCGCTGTCGTCGATAGCCCCATCTTGTTCTCCCGTTCGCTGCCGCCGGCCGGGTTTTCGCCACCCGGCGCCGATCCCGTTCACCCCGGCGCAGCGCCGCTGCCGAAACTGTCCCGCACCAGATTCCGATACAGCGAACGGGCGTATTCGGATTCGGCCCGGCGCGTGTCGGGGCCGGCCGCCAGCGCGGATGTGCCGCCGGCCTGCTGGACCGCGGCGATGCGGTCGCCGTTGATCCGGTAGACCTCGGTGACGCTGATGCCGTAGTCCGGCGCGATGAGGCTGTAGCAGGCATTGATCAGAGGCGCTTCGCCCGGCGGCTCGCCCGCCAGCGCCTGCGCGATCGCCCGGGCACAGACCTGGGCTTGCATGTGTGCCGAATAGGCCGACTTCGGCATCGGCTCCGCGCGGATCGCGTCGCCCAGCACGTGCACCCCCTCGTGGCCGGGCGCCGCGAAGTCGTGCACGTTCACAGGCACCCAGCCGGCGTCGTCGGCCAGCCCCGCGTCGCGTGCGAGACGGCCGGCCCGCTGCGGGGGAATCACGTTGAGCACGTCGGCGGCGATCTCGTCACCCCCGACCGTGTGCACCCGGCGGCCGGCGACGTCGATGGCCATCGCCCGGGCGCCGTCGTCACGTCCGCGCCATTCGACGCGGCCCGGATAGCGGCTGTCCCAGCCGATCCGGAACAGCGGCTCCTTGGAGAAGTGGTTCTTGGCATCGAGCAGCAGCACGCGGGCGCGCGGCTTGTGTTCGGCCAGAAAATGCGCGATCAGGCTGGCGCGTTCGTAGGGTCCCGGCGGACAGCGGTAGGGATTGTCCGGCACGGTGAGAACCACGCGGCCGTCCTCGGGCATGGCCTGCAGCTGGCCGTGCAGGCGGCGCAGCGCCGCGGCGCCGCCCGGCCAGGCCGCGGGTACGCGGTCCAGCGCTTCCGGGCCGTAGCCGTCGAGCGCGTCGTAGTCGAAGTCGATGCCGGGGGCGACCACCAGCCGGTCGCCCGCGATCCGGCGGCCGTCGGCCAGATGCGCGGCGCGTGCCGAGGGATCCACGCCCTCGATCTCGGCGTGGACGACATCCACGCCGGCCGCGGCCAGGCCGCGATGGTCCTGCGTGATCGCGGCGGCCGGGTTCAAACCGCCGACGACCGTGTTGCAGAACGGGCCGGTGACGAATTCCCGCTGCCGGTCGATCAGGGTGACCCGCGCCGCCGGGGCCAGCCGCCGCAACGCCAGCGCGCAGCTGGCACCGGCGAAGCCGCCGCCGGCGATCACGATCCGGGGCCCGCGCTGCGCGCCGAGGATCGGCATCGGCGCCGCTGCCGCGAGCAGGCCGGTGCCCGCCAGGGCGCGCATGAGCGCGCGGCGACGCGCATCGTGACCGTCGCTCATGGCGAGGCGGGCTCGGGTCGGTCGGCGAAATACCGCGCGAGGGCGGCCGTCGCGGCGGCATCGTAGGCCGGCGCGAGACGATTCATGATCGTGCCTTCGCCGTCGCGGAACGCGGCCATGCGCCGCTCGAACTCGGCCACCGGCATGCCGGCGATGTCGGGCACCGCGCCGGCGCTGTGGCCGCCCGGCCCGTGACAGCCGGTGCAGGCGGCGGCCAGATCGGCGCCGTCGGTCGTGCCGGCCAGGGCTTGGGCCTGGGCCGGGCCGACGGCGAGTGCGATCAGGACAATCGGCAGCCGGAATCGGGATTGCATAATGCACTGACGCTACGCCGCCCGCGCCGCTCGAGCAACCGTCTCGTTTTCGTGACAGGCCGATTGCAGCCGATTGCGTGTCGTCGCGGTAGAAACTCGGGAACGTCGGCGCGGGGCTATGGTCGAATCGGGGAAGAAACACGCCCCGGCTTGGTTGCTTCGGAAGCGCTTTACGGGCAATTTGATTGCTTCGCGCGGAATAACGTGCGGCAACGGCTGGCGGCGGGCGATGCCGGATCACGCACGGCCGGGTCATCAGAACGAACAATACGATACGGGCCGCGGCTCTCAGAACCGACGGCTCCGGGCGACGGCGCCAGCCGTCCCGCGAGGCGGGCCGGTGCGAGGCAGGAGAGACAATGACGATATATGGACGCATGCGTCGGGGCACGGCGGCGTGTCTGGCGGCTGCGATGCTGCTGGCACTGCTGACGGGCTGTACCGGTGAGGACAGCGAACCGGACACGCTGCGCGTGGGCGTGCTCAAGTTCGGCAGTGTCAACTGGGAACTCGACGTGGTCGATCGTCGCGGTCTCGACGAAGCGCACGGCATCGACATCGAGGTTGTGCCGCTGGCGTCGGAGAACGCGCTCGCGGTGGCGCTGCAGGGCGATCGCGTCGATCTGATCGTCTCCGACTGGCTCTGGGTCGCCCGCCAGCGGGCCAAGGACAAGGACTACCAGTTCGCCCCGTATTCGCTGGCGGTGGGCGCGATCATGGTCAATCCGGCCGCCGAGGTCGACAGCCTCGCGGACCTGGACGGTCGCAAGCTCGGCATCGCCGGCGGCCCGATCGACAAGACCTGGCTGCTGGCGCGCGCGTACGCGCACCAGACCGAGGGTGTGGATCTGGAATCCGCGGTCGAGCCCACCTTCGCCGCGCCGCCGATGATCAACAAGCTCGTGATGGACGGCACGCTGCCGGCGGCGATCAATTTCTGGCACTACAACGCACGGCTGTCCGCGCTCGGCATGGAGCCGCTGCTCTCGGTCGAGGACATGCTCGACGGGCTGGGCATCGAGACGGTGCCGCCGCTGCTCGGCTGGGTGTTCTCCAGCGACTGGGCGGATGACAACCGCGAAGCGCTCCAGTCCTTCATGGAGGCGACCTACGAGGCCAAGGAGATCCTGGCCGAGTCCGACGAGGCCTGGCAGCCGCTCGAACCGCTGGTCAAACCCGAGAGCGAGGCCGTGTTCGCGGCCATCCGCGAGGGCTACCGGGCCGGGATCATCGAGCACTACGGCGCGGCCGAGATCGCTGCGGCGGGGCAGGTGTTCAACATACTCGCCCAGGAGAGCGACGGCGAGATCACCGGCGGCGTCAGCGAACTCTCGCCCGACGTGTTCTGGGACGGCTTCCGCCTGCAATGAAATGGCGCTGGCTGATCCGTACCGCCTCGCTGGCGGGCCTCGTTCTGATCTGGCAGCTGGTGGCGCTGATCGCCGCCAGCGACCTGCTGCCGACCCCGTTGGCGGTGCTGGCCAGCCTCGCCACGCACACCGCCTCCGGCGAGCTGCCCTTTCATCTGTCGGTGACGCTGGCGCGGGTTGCGGTGGCGTTCTTTATGGCGATGGCCATCGGTACCGCCATCGGCATCATCATGGGCCGCTACAAGCAGCTGGATCTGGTGTTCGACGGCGCCCTGGTGCTGGGCCTCAACATCCCGGCGCTGGTGACCATCATCCTGTGCTATCTGTGGTTCGGGCTGACCGATGTCGCCGCCGTGCTCGCGGTCGCGCTGAACAAGATCCCGACCGTGGTGGTCATGGTCCGCGAGGGCGCCCGGGCGGTGGATCCGAAACTGCTGGCGGTGGCCCAGGCCTATCGTCTGCCCCGCCTGACCACGCTGCGGCGGGTATTTCTGCCGCAGCTGTATCCCTATCTGATGGCGTCGGCGCGGAACGGGCTGGCGCTGATCTGGAAGATCGTGCTGGTGGTCGAACTGCTCGGTCGCAGCAACGGCGTCGGCTTCCAGCTGCATCTGTACTACCAGTTCTTCGACATCACCAGCATTCTGGCCTACACGCTGGCGTTCGCCGGCATCGTGCTGCTGGTGGAGGCCTTCATCATGCGGCCCATGGACAACCGGCTGAATCGGTGGCGCTCATGAGCGGACTGCGGATCGCGATTCGGGAGAAGCGCTTCGACGGCGAGGCGGTGCTCGGCGAGATCGACATCACCGCGGCGCCGGGCGAATTCATCGCCCTCGTTGGGCCGTCCGGGGCCGGCAAGAGCACGCTGCTGTCGCTGGTCGCCGGGCTCGATGCCCACTACGACGGCACGATCACCTGGGACGGCGCGCCGCTGTCGCCGCCCGGCCAGTCGCCCGAGCACATGGGCCTGATGTTCCAGGAGCCGCGGCTGATGCCCTGGCTGACCGCGCTGGACAACGTCCGTCTGGTAGAGGCCGAGCGCGCGGCGCGCGAGTCCGGGTTCGAGTCGCGCGCGGCCGCGCTGCTCGACGAGGTCGGTCTCGAGGCCGCGCATCAGGTCTGGCCGAACCAGCTCTCGGGCGGCATGCAGCGGCGCGTGGCCCTGGCCCGGGCGTTCGTCAACGAGCCGCGCCTGCTGCTCATGGACGAGCCGTTCGTCTCCCTGGACATGCCCACGGGCAACCGGCTGCGGCGTTCGCTGCTGGCTCTGTGCGAACGCCAGCGGCCGCTGGTGCTGTTCGTCACTCACGATCTGCGAGAAGCGCTGGCCATGGCGGACCGGGTGCTGTTCATGGGCGGGGCGCCGGCCCGCGTGCTGCTCGATCATCCGGTGGACACGGCCCGCGGCCGCGATCTGGAATCCGCTGACGTGGCCGCCGCACAGCAGTCGCTGCTGGCCCGCCACCCGCAGCTGCTGTCAGGCATACTCGGGGCCGACGCGAATCAGGACGAGAACAACGAGGAGCAGGCATGAGCGGCGCAGCCGACACGCCGGATCGCGCAGCGCTGGCCGTCGAGGAGGTCAGCAAGTCCTACGGCAGCCTCAAGGCGCTGGATACCCTCTCGATCGCGGTCGCCCGCGGCGAATTCGTGGCGCTGCTGGGCCCCAACGGCGCCGGCAAGAGCACGCTGTTTCAGCTGCTGACCGGTCTGTTCGTGCCCGACGAAGGCCGTATCGAGGTCGCCGGCCACGACATGCGCCACGAGTCCCGGGCCGCGCTGGCCAAGCTCGGCGTGGTGTTCCAGCAGCCCACGCTCGACCTCGATCTGTCGGTGGCCGCGAACCTGCGTTTCCATACCCGCCTCCACGGCATGGGCCGGGCGGCGAAGCGGCGCATCGACGACGAACTGGCGCGCATCGGCCTGGCCGAGCGCAGCCGCGAGGCGGCGCGCAACCTGTCGGGTGGCAATCGGCGCAAGGTCGAGCTCGCGCGGGCGCTGCTGCACGATCCGGCGCTGCTGCTCATGGATGAGCCCACGGTGGGCCTCGATCCCGGTTCCCGCGAGCTGCTCGTCGACTATGTCCACCAGCTCTGCCGTGATCGCGGCATGGGCGTGCTCTGGGCGACCCATCTCGTCGACGAGGCCGAGCGCGCGCACCGCGTGATCGTGTTGCACCAGGGTCAGCGCATCGCCGTGGACACGCCGGCGGCATTGCGCGAACGGGCCGGAACGAACTCGCTCGGTGCGGCCTTCATGGCCCTGACCGGGGAGACGCCACAGAAGAAAGAGGAGACTGTCTGATGTCCATCCCATCCAATCGATTGCTGCCGGGCATCGCCGCGACCGCGCTGCTCGTCGCCAGCCCGGCGCTGTGGGCGGCCGGTACCGGCAACGTCTACGTCTCCAGCGAGGACGACGACGTCGTCACCGTGCTCGACGGCGAGAACCTCGAAAAGACGGACACTATCGAGGTCTCGGAACGGCCGCGCTGGCTGGCGTTCTCGCCCGATCACGAACGTCTGTACGTGGCCTGCGGCGACGACGACTCGATCGACATCATCGACGTCGACAAGGGCGAGGTCGTCGACCGCCTGACCGGCATCGACGACCCCGAGATCTTCGCCATCGGCCCGGACGGCAAGCATCTGTACATCTCCAACGAGGACGACGCCCGGTTCACGGTCTATGACATCGGGGCCAAGAAGGCGGTCACCCAGGTCGACGTCGGCCAGGAGCCGGAGGGCGTGCTGGTCACGCCGGACGGCAAGACCGCCTACGTCACCTCGGAGGTGGCCAACATGGTCCATCGGGTGAATCTCGACAGCCACGAGATCGAGGCCAACATCGTGGTCGGCAATCGGCCGCGGCGCTTCGCGCTGACCGAGGACGGCGCGCATCTGTGGGTGACCAACGAGCTGTCGGGTTCGGTGAGCATCATCGACACCGAGAGCAACGAAGTCACCGACACCATCGAGTTCGATCCGGACGGCTTTCGGCCCGAGGACGTCACCCCGGTCGGGATCAAGTTCTCCGACGACGGCAGCCAGGCCTTCGTGACGCTCGGTCGCGCCAACCACGTGGCGTTCGTGGACGTGGCCTCGCGCGAGGTCCAGGACTACGTGCTCGTGGGCGACCGCGCCTGGGGCGTTGCGCTGTCCAATGACGGCGGCCGGCTGTACGTGACCAACGGCCTGTCCGACGACATGTCGGTGGTCGACATCGACGAGCGCAAGCAGCTGCGCTCGATTCCGGTCGGCCGGGTGCCGCACAGCGTGGTCGTCGATACGGCGTCGGAGTAGAGGTGGCGATGCGCGCGAACCGCAGGCGAGGGCGTGACGGGCGGTGCCTGACCGCCGCGCTGATGCTGCTGGCGGTGCTGACGGCGGCGCTGCCGTCGTCGGCGCTGGCGCAGAAAGACGATCTCACTCCGTTCGCCTTCGGCTACATCGGCTGGGACGACGATCCGCGCTACTCGCAGGCCCGGCTCGATCAGGAGTTCCAGGGCGAGCCCTGGGGCCGGCCGGTCGCCGGCGCCCGTGTGGCGATCGACGAGGCGCGCTTCCCGGGCATCGCCGCTGGCGTCGAGTTCTCGCTCGACGAGCGGCAGGTCGGCAACACGCGCGAGGTGCTGGCCGCGATACGCGAGATGCGCGACCAGGGCACGCGCTTCTTCCTGCTCGATCTGCCGCCGGGGACGGTCTCGCGGGTGGCCGACGAATTCGCCGGCGAGGACATCACACTGTTCAACGTGGCCGCTCGCGACGATCGCCTCAGGGGCGCGCACTGCCAGACCAACCTGCTGCACACGATTCCGTCCGACGCCATGCGCAACGACGCGCTGGCGCAGTATCTGGTCTCGCGCCAGTGGAACGATGTGCTGCTACTGGCCGGGCCGGAGCGCGCCGACGCCGTGCTGGCGGACTCCTTCCGGCGTTCGGCCGAGCGCTTCGGCCTGAACGTGGTGGCCGAGCGCCGGTTCGTGCTCGGCAACAACCCGCGCGAGCGCGAGAAGAACAACCCCAAGCTGCTGACCTCGGGGCTGGACTACGATGTGGTCTATATCGCCGATACTCAGGGCGAGTTCTCCCGCCGCGCCAATTTCGCTGTCCAGAAACCACGGCCGGTCGTCGGCAGCAGCGGCCTGGTAGCGCAGGCCTGGCACTGGGCCTGGATGCGTCACGGCGCCCGCCAGCTCAACAATCGGCTGGAGGACGAGGCCGACCGACACATGACCGCCTACGACTGGGCTGCCTGGGTGGCGGTCAAGTCGGTCGTCGAGGCGGTTCAGCGCACGGATGAGACGGGTCATGGCTCGCTCGTCGACTACATGCTTGGCGACGAATTCAATCTCGACGGCTTCAAGGGCTACCGCATGGGCTATCGGCACTGGAACGGCCAGCTGCGCCAGCCGATTCTGCTGGCGAGCGGCAACTGGGTGATCGCGCGCGCGCCGCTGGAAGGTTTCCTGCATCCGGACAACTATCTGGACACCCTCGGCTTCGACCCGCGTGAGAGCGCCTGCGAGCGGCCCGTGGAGGACGCGTCATGAGGCTGCCGCGTATCGGCCATGTCCTGCAGGCGCTGCTGGCGCTGTCCTCGCGCGAGACGGTCAAGTTCTTCCACCAGCGCGGTCGTCTCGCCTCGGCCGTGGTGCGTCCGAGCCTGTGGCTGCTGATCTTCGCCGCCGGCTTCAAGAACGTCTTCGGCGTCTCCGTGCTACCGCCCTATGACAGCTATATCGAGTATCAGGTCTACGTGGTGCCGGGACTGCTGGGCATGGTGTTGCTGTTCAACGGCATGCAGTCGTCGCTGGCGATGGTCTACGACCGCGAGATGGGCCTGATGCGGCTGCTGCTGACCGCGCCGCTGCCGCGCAGCGTGCTGCTTGCCTGCAAGCTGACCGCGGGCACCGTGCTGTCGGTGCTGCAGGCCTACGCGTTTCTCGTGGTCTGTGCCCTGTTCGGCGTCGACCTGCCGTGGTGGCCGGGTCTGCTCACGGTGCTGCCCGCGCTAATCCTGACCGGGCTCATGCTCGGCGCGCTCGGGCTGCTGCTGTCGGTCTACATCAAGCAGCTGGAGAACTTCGCCGGCACCATGAACTTCGTCATCTTCCCGATGTTCTTTCTGTCGCCGGCGCTGTATCCGCTGTGGAAGCTGGAGGAGTCGGGCGCGACGATCATCTACCAGCTGTCGCGCATCAACCCGTTCACCCACGGCGTGGAGCTCGTGCGCTTCGCCATGTACGGCCAGTTCAACGCCGTCGCCTTCGCCGTGGTCGCCGGCGCGCTCGCCGCTTTCTTCGCGATCGCTGTCTGGGGCTACGATCCGCAGCGCGGGTTGGTGCGGCGCAAGGGGTAGGTGTCTCGTCGGCCGGGCTGCCAGGCGTGGGCCGGCACGTGGCCATAGGCTTCGTTGACGTTCGGCCCAGGCGGGCTGAAAACTTGCGCCCGAGGGCCGCTCGGCTCGAACCAGACGCTGTGTTTCGTTCGCTCACGCCGCGCGGCTATCGGGCCGGGCAGGCGGGAGACAGGCCCTCTGGGATATTCGGCGGGCGAGCGCTCGCGCCACACGCGCTGAAACCCGCTATCGGCGGCCGTCATTCGATGGCCCGGGCAACAGGGGGTTGTTCCCGTGGCCGCCGGCAAGCGTTAGTGCGGACCACGGTATAGCGCCTTTGCAGCGAGCGTCTGGGCGCGGGCCCGGCGGGCCCGCGCCCAGAACGTGATGGGATCAGGACGCGTCGGTCGACGCGTCCT
>NZ_AYKF01000092.1 GCF_003732545.1 Salinisphaera orenii subsp. halophila YIM 95161
CGGCCTGCCGAACCCGGTGTTGATCGGCGTCGGCGCCTTCCTGCTGAACTTCGTGCCCTATGTCGGCGCGCTCGTGGGCGCGATGGCCACGGCGGCCATCACGCTGCTCACGTTCGACTGGTACGGCTGGGCCATGATCGCCGGCGGCACCTATGTGCTGATCAACTCGATCGAGGGCCAGCTCGTCACGCCGTATTTCGTGGGCCGGAGCCTGCGACTGAACACCGTGGTGGTCTTTCTGGCCGTGTCGTTCTGGGCCTGGCTGTGGTCGATCGTGGGCATGGTCGTCGCCCTGCCGCTGCTGGTGGCGATCAAGACCATCTGCGACCACGTCGACGGACTGGGCAATGTCAGCACTTTCCTGTCGGAGCGACACGCCGAAGACCGCCCGAACAATGGCAGCGATACCGAACCATAACCGGCGCCGGGCTTAATCGGCATGGTTTGCAAGCCGTCCGACTGGTCCGTCTGCCGCACATCGGCATGGGCTCCATGTCCTTTGCCGGACTTTAAGCTGCACAAGCCAGACGGCCACGATGACACTCGCTTTGTTAACAGTTCGGCCGAAGAACGGTTGGCGGCGAGAGCCCCAATTCATAATGCTGCGATCCAGTACTTAATACAGATACTCTCGCGAGGCTTTA
This sequence comes from Salinisphaera orenii subsp. halophila YIM 95161, assembly GCF_003732545.1. Taxonomy (GTDB): domain Bacteria; phylum Pseudomonadota; class Gammaproteobacteria; order Nevskiales; family Salinisphaeraceae; genus Salinisphaera; species Salinisphaera orenii_A. The sequence continues at coordinate 645 of NZ_AYKF01000092.1, forward strand.
GCACAGCGGGCATCAGCCGATACGGGTTGAGACGTGATGCCACAGACATCACGCAAGATTCGTCTAGCTAAAGAATTGGGGGATCAAATGAGGCTTTATACGCTTTGCGTTCTAATCGCAGTCTGCGCGATTTCAGCAGGTTGCGCTTCAACCAAAACACTTCAGGCGACAGGCGGAAGCCGCTCTGATGGCGTGGTGGAGATGTCATACACGCACGGCATGTTCGAACAACCTCAGCCAGAATGGGACGAAGCTGCGCGAACTGCGGCCGACCGCTGCCAAGCTTGGGGCTATCGTAACGCCGAGCAATTCGGCGGCACACTCAGCCGATGCCAGGCACCGACTGATATGGGTTGTTCTCGCACACTCGTAACCGCTAAGTACCAGTGCACGGGCGACGATAACTGGTGATTTGCACCTACATGCCAGGCCGCTAGCAAATCGGCCTTTAGGTTGACTTAATCACTCCAGATTGCGTTTTACTTGACAGAGGTTCAGGCGGCCGACCTTTGATCAGCAATCTTACAATTTATCCTGCGCCGCTAGCGCCGCCGCGGCTGCGGCTCGAAGACCCGCGGCACCGGCTGCCAGTCGTCGCCGTCGACGAACAGTTCGATGCCGCCGGGTCCGCCGTAGGCGCGGCTGCGTCCGGCCGCACCGGGATTGAGGAGCCACGGCGCGGTGTCGGTGTCGAGCACGCGGCGGTGGCTGTGGCCGCATACGATCGCACGGGCCTCGGGGAAAGCGCGTCTCAGCCGGTCGTGGCGGCTGCGGGCCGGCCACTGGTGGCCGTGGATGACGACCAGCTCGCCGCCGGGCAGCGCCCGCCGCGCGGATTCCGGCCAGGGCGCGTCGTCCGGATCGTTGTTGCCGGTGACGATGAGCACGTCGTCGCACAGGCCGGCCAGTTCGTCGGCGATGCCGGCGCCCACGTCGCCGGCGTGCACGAGCACGTCCGCGCCGCGGGCGAGATCCGCCACGCGCGGGTCGAGGACGCCGTGAGTATCGGCCAGTAGCATGATGCGCATCGCGCGAGCCTAACCGATGCCCGGCCGCGGTCAACGCACATGCGTCACGCGGTTGCTATATTTCTGTCATAAACCGGCCGTATCATCGAGCGCATGAAAACCTGGGCGATCTACAGTCTGAAGGGCGGCGTGGGCAAGACCGCGGCCGCGGTCAACCTGGCCTGCGAGGCCGCGCTCGACGGCCGGCATGTGCTGTTGTGGGATCTGGACCCACAGGGCGCGGCGAGCTGGTATCTGGGCGTGGACGACCCGCCGGAGATGTCGGCCAAGCGCATCGTCTCCGGCAAGGCGCCGCTGGGCCGCTATGTGCAGCACACCGATCAGGAGCGGCTGGACGTGCTGCCGGGCGATCGCGGCTACCGCCACTGGGATGCGCAGATCCACGCCGCCAAGCAGCCGCGCAAGGTCATCGAGGCGCTGATCGAGCCGTTCTCGGAAAGCTATTCGCTGATGATCCTCGACTGCCCGCCGGGGATCGGCTCGCTGGCCACCGCGGTGCTGCGCGCCGCCGATCGCGTGCTGGTGCCGGTGGTGCCCACACCGCTGTCGCTGCGCGCTCTGGACGAGGTGCTGGAGCACGTGGAGGACAAGAAGGTCGGCAAGACGCGTGTGCTGCCGTTCTTCTCGATGGCCGACCGCCGCCGGCGCATGCACCGGGAGATGATCGAGGCGCCGCCGGACACGCTGAAGAAGGCGCCCGAGACGTTCATCGACTACAGCACGCACGTGGAACAGATGGGCGTGCACCGGGCGCCGGTACGCCGCTTCTCACCGCGCAGCCGGGCGGCCGCGCAGTACCGCGCGCTCTATCGCGAACTGCGCTGATCGCCGGCCGGCGGCGGCCGGCGGGCGTCGCCGCGCATCTGCTCGATCATGAAGCGGGCGATCGCCGCGCCCTGATCCTCCTGCAGGAAATGCCGCGCACCGCGGATCGTGGTGTGCGCCGCCTCGGCCGCACCGGGTATCCGCCGGCGTAGCGCGCGCTCGGCCCCGCGGGTGATCGGATCGCCGTCAGCGAAGCAGGTATGCACGGGCTTGTCGAAGCCGGCCAGCGCCTCCCAGGCGGCGCGGTTGGGCGCGCTCGCCGGGTCGTCCGGCGTGACCGGCACCAGCCGCGGAAAGGCGCGGATGCCGGCCATGTAGCGGGCATCCGGAAACGGCGCCGCGTAGGCGGCGCGTTCGTCGGCGCTCAGCCAGCGGCGGCTGCCGGCCTGGACCAGGGCGCCCACCGGAAACACCGGGCTGTAGCGGGCGAACGCGCGCCACAGCCGGAACAGGAGCGGCAGGCGCGCGTCGCCGGTGGGCAGAAAGCCGTTGCCCACGAACACGCGTGCGAACGCCGACGGATGCTCGGCGACCAGGCGCAGGCCGATGAGCGAACCCCAGTCCTGGCAGAACAGGCGCACGTCGGTCAGCGCGAGCTGCTCGAACCAGGACCAGGCCCAGTCGACGTGGCGCTGATAGCTGTAGTCCGCGATCGCGGCCGGCTTGTCGGAACGGCCGCAGCCGATGAAATCCGGCGCGAGCACGCGATGCCCGGCGGCCACCAGCGGCTCGATCATGTGTCGATAGAGATACGACCAGGTCGGCTCGCCGTGCAGCAGCACCACCGGTGCGGCCCGGCGCGGGCCGACGTCCACATAGTGCATCCGCAGGCCGTCGACCTCGACGTAGTGCGGCGCGTACGCATACCCCGGCAGGCGCGCGAAGCGCTCCTCGGGCGTACGCAGCACCGCCGTGCTCACGATCGCCCCCGGCGGCCGGCGCCTCGAAACGCACGCCCGATCCCCTCGGGCCCCACTGCAGCACTCATGGTCGTCCCCCAACCTGTGCCGGCGATCGTCGGTCCGCGGTCGTGCGCGCGGATCCGGCGTGCGCCGGAAGCCGTCCCCGCGTCGAGACTAGCGCCGCGCACGCCAAAACCCAAGCGCGGAATACGTTTGTACTCCGCCGCCCGCGGCGCTAGCGTAGGATGCAGTCATCCAAACAACCACGACTCAATCGTGCGCACACGTTCCCTGATCCCGCTTTTCGGCCTTGCCGGGGCTCTGGCCCTGTCCGGCTGCTCGGCGGTCACCAGCACCACCAACACCGCGGCGGATGTCACCGAGAGTGCCGTCCACGGCCTGTCGGCCTCCAGCCGCCAGTCCACCGACGCCTCGGTGACGGAGCCCGACACGCCGCGTCATCGCCAGACCGTGGCCTTCGTCGACACCCAGCGCCCGCAGCTCGCGCGTGAAGCCGCCCGGGGCGGCGGCGAGCATGTCGACGCGCTGGCCGGCCTGCTGGGCGAGTCGGACCACGCCGCCTTCGGGCGTTGGCTCCAGGCCCACTACGACCACATCTTCACGGGCAGCGGCGACGCCGAGGCCGTCGTCGCCCGCCTTGCCGCGCGTCGGGGCTAGTCTCCGACGCGTTTTTTCGACCCCGTACCCGAACACCGAAGGACAACACCTATGAAACCCGTACTGACGATTTCCGCCGCGATGCTGCTGGCCATGAGCCTGACCGCCTGCGGCCAGAACGACGATGAAGACGCGGCCGCCGGCGACACCGGCTCGACCGAGGCCACGCAGTCCGACAACGCGGCCGAGGGCAGCAATCAGGACGACGGCGGCTCGACCGACGACGCCATGTCCGACGACGACGGCGGCTCGAACGGTGACACCGGCACGTCCGACAGCGCCATGAGCCAGGACAACGGCACCGCCGAGGAGGACATGCCGCGGGCCGCGGTCGCCGTACTCCACGGCACCGAGGGCAACGACGACGCCTCGGCCACCATCCGCTTCACGCCCGAGGACGGCGGCCTGGCCTACACCACCGAGGCCGAGGGTCTGGAACCCGGTGAGCACGGCTACCACATCCATCTCTACGGCGACTGCTCGGCGGCGGACGGCACCTCCGCGGGCACGCACTTCAACCTCGACGGCAGTTCCAAGAACCCGCCCGAGGACATCGACCGGATCACCGGCGATCTGGGCAACCTCGACGTGGGCGACGACGGCACCGCCGAGCACGACGGCATGATCGAGGGCGCCTCGCTGACCGGCGCCAAGGCCATCATCGGTCGCGGCATCATCATCCACGAGAAGGCCAACGATCCGGACCAGCCGCCGATCGGCGCGGCCGGCAGCCGTCAGGCCTGCGGCGTGATCGGCATCGCCGATCCGGAAGCCGACAGCGGTTCGGACGACAGCGGCTCGAGCTCGGCTGACGACAGCGAGAATCAGTCCGGCAGCGGCTCCGATTCGGGGTCGTCGATGAACGGTGACTCGGACTCCGACTCGTCGATGAGCGGCTCGGGATCGGGTTCGGGCTCGGGCTCCGACTCGTCGATGAGCGACGATTCGGATTCGGGCTCGAGCTCGGGCGGCGACTCGAATGCCGGCGGCAACGGCGGTGATTCGGGCTCGGACATGGACGACGCCTCCGACGACGATCAGGAGGACGACAGCGGCTCCATGTAATACCGCCCGTCGCCGCTGCGCGTCAGCGACAGCCCGGCCGGGCGACCGCGCCGGGCTTTTTCGTGCCCGGCGCCTGGCGGTTCAGACCACGGCGACCTTGTAGTTGCCGCGCGACTCGTCGTACTCGAGCGTGATCTGCTCGTGCTCTTCGGCGGCCCGGAGCAGATCGGTGAAGCTCTTGAAGCCGTAGTAGCTCTCGTTGAAGCTCGGGTAGACCCGCTTGATGGTCTGCTTGACCAGCGAGCCCCAGACCGGGTCGTAGTCCGACTCCAGCGAGGACACGATCTCGAGGAGTTTCTCGCGCGCCTCGGCGCCCTTGTCCTGCTTCTGGCCGGCCTCGGCCTTGCGCTTGCGCGCCCGGCCGGACTTCTGCACCAGATCGTCGTAGTAGATGAACTCGTCGCAGTTGGCCACCAGCAGGTCCGAGGTCGAGGACTTCACCCCGCAGCCGATCACGCGCTTGTTGTTCTCCTTGAGCTTGGAGACCAGCGGCGAGAAATCCGAGTCGCCGGAGACCAGCACGAAGGTGTCGATATGGTCCTTGGCGTAGCACAGGTCCAGCGCGTCCACGACCATGCGTATGTCGGCGCTGTTCTTGCCCGAGATGCGCGTCTGCGGGATGTCGATCATCTCGATGCCCATCGCGTGGAAGGACTTCATCTGGCCGCGGTACTGGCTCCAGTCGCAGTAGGCGCGCTTGAACACCAGCCGCCCCTTCTCGAGCACGCGCTTGTGGATGAGGCCCATGTCGAAATCGCCGCCGGGCACGTCCTTGACGCCCAGGGCCAGATTCTCGAAATCGATGAATACCGCGATCAGCGCTTCGCCAGCCATGCTGTTCCTGCGGGGCGCGGGCACAGAGCCGCGCGCTGGAGTTGACGCGGCACAGTCTAGGCCCTGTCGCGGTTTCGTGCGACCGGCACCCGGCCAATGCGCCTCCGATGGGCGATCCGCCCTGCCCATGGCTGACGTGCCGGGGGTGGCGGTCCGGCCGTGCGGCGACGCCGCCGCAATGGCGAGACGGCCGGTACGTGCCGGCGGCGGGACGCTGACCGGCCCGGGCTTTGGCGGCGCCGCGGCGGGGCGGACGTCGGCGATACCGCCCCCAGGGGCTGTTCAGGGCGTTCAGGCGCGGTTAGGCCGCCGCTTCACATGCTAGGTTGACGCTTTCGCGAGGAGTTTCGTCATGAAAACAAGACTGTCGATCGCCGCCCTGTCGCTGCTTCTGACCGCACCGGCCTTCGCCCAGCAGCAGGCGTCGGATGTCGCCGGCGTCTGGGAGACGGCCAGCGGCGGCTATGTCCAGCTCTATGAGGACAACGGCGAGTGGAAGGGCACGATCGTCGGCTCCAAGTCCGGCGAGGCGCGCACCGACGAGAACAATCCGGACGAGTCCAAGCGCGACCGGCGCCTGCTCGGCATCACCATCCTCGAAGGCCTGGAGTACGTCGGCGAAGGCGAATTCGAGAACGGCGAGATCTACGACCCGAACAACGGCAAGACCTACAAGGCCAAGGCGACCCAGACCGGGCCGGACACGCTGGACGCCCGCGGCTACATCGGCATCAGCCTGGTCGGCAAGACCCAGACCTGGCACCGCGTGCCGCCGGATACCGAGAACGTCCACCAGGATCTGCTGCACGAATCCATCACCGGCGGCGAATAGCACAACGCATCCGCCACCGGCCGACAGCCGGGCCGCGAGTCAGCCGGCCGTGTCCTCGGCCGGCTCGAAGCGCAGCGCGACGCCGTTGTTGCAGTAGCGCTTGCCGGTCGGCTGCGGGCCGTCGTTGAAGACGTGCCCCTGGTGGCCACCGCAGCGGGCGCAGTGGTATTCCTTGCGCGGCATCAGCAGCTTGTAGTCGGTCTTGAAGCCGAGATGGCCGTCGATGTAGCGATAGAAGCTCGGCCAGCCGGTGCCGGAGTCGAATTTCCACTCGCTGTCGAACAGCGCCAGGCCACAGCCGGCGCAGACGAACCGGCCCTCGGCCGTGACCTCGTTGAGTTCGCTGGAACCGGGCGCCTCCGTGCCCTCGTTGCGGAGCACGTCATAGGCTTCCGGGGAGAGTTGTTCACGCCATTCGGCCTCGCTCTTCTCCACCGTGCCCACCTCCGGATTCGCACCTTGATCGGACGCCCCGGATTCGCTGTCGGCCAGGGCCAGCCGCGACAGCGGATAGGCCGCCACCACACCGAGAAAGGCGCCGAGGAGCGTGCGTCGTTTCATGTCGCTCACCGCTTGGATGGAATGCTGGGGACTATACGAAGCGTATCGGCGTCGAGATGCCTGAACGCACCGGAGCGCTGCGCCGGCGGCCGCCGCGCAACCACGGACCCGCGCCACGCGTAGCGGGACCCGGATGCCGAGTCTACAATCGAGCCCATGAGCGTGCCCGCCGACAGTCTGCCCCAGCCCCAGCTGACGCCCGCCCAGCGTCAGGTCTTCGCCGAGGACGGCTTCCTGATCATGCGCCAGCTGGCCAGCGTCGAACGCATCGCGGCCCTGCGCTCGCTGGCGCTGGCACACGCCGATCGCCGTGTCGTGCCCATCGAATACGAGGCCGACGTGGCCTATCCGGGGGCACCGGCCAGCCGCGAGGCCGAGGGCGGCGACACCCCGCGGCGCCTGCTGCAGGCCCACGACCGCGATCCGCTGCTCGCGGACTGGACCACCGATGCCCGGCTGACCGCGATCGTCGCCCAGCTGCTGGATTCCGAGCGCGTCTGGCTGTCACGCAACCACCACAACTGCGTGATGACCAAGCATCCGCGCTTTTCCACCGCGACCGCCTGGCACCGGGATCTGCGCTACTGGGCCTTCGAAACGCCGCGGCTGGTCAACGCCTGGCTGGCGCTCGGCGACGAGCGGCCCGACAACGGCGGCATGCGCCTGCTGCCGGGCACCCATCGGATGCGCTTCGACGCCGACGCCATGGACGCGGACCAGTTCCTGCGCGAGGACGTGCCCCGCAACCGCGAACTCATCGCGAGCGCGGTGGAGGCCACCCTCGATCCCGGCGACGTGCTGTTGTTCGATGCCGGCACCCTGCACGCCGCCGGCGCCAACGCCACCGACGAACTCAAGCTCTCGGTGGTGACCACCTACTACGGCGCGGACAACGCCCCGGTGCCCGGCACCCGCTCGGCGCAGCGTCCGCCCATGATCGCACGCGAGCCCGACCATGCGTAACGCCCTGTTCCTTGCTCTGTTCGCCGCACTCGGCGTGGGCACCCCCGCCACCGCGGCCACGCTCGACCACCTGCGCTGGGATTTCCGCGTGATCGTGGTGTTCACCCCGACCGATACCCGCGGCCAGGAGATACGCGACAATCTGGCCGCCGAGGAGGGCATGCGCATCCGCGATATCGCCTGGTTCGTGGTCACACCCGAACGCACCCACTCCAATCTCGACATTCGGGAACGCCAGCCCCTGCTGGACCTGCACGAGGCCATGGGTTTCGAGGCCGTGCTGATCGGCAAGGACGGCTCGGTCAAGGCGCGCCAGAGCGAGAGCCTCGATGTCAGCGCCTTGTTCGAGCGGATCGACCAGATGCCCATGCGCCGCAACGAAATGCGTGAACGCCAATGACCCAGACCGAAAACCCCGCCCGCAACGTCCTCGGCGAACCGCTGGCCGGCTGCTGCGATGCGCCCGTCACCGGCTTCTTCCGCGACGGCTTCTGTCGCACCGGGCCGGCCGACGCCGGCCGCCACGTCGTCTGCGCGGTGATGACCCGAGAGTTTCTCGACTACACCGCCGCACGTGGCAACGATCTCTCCACGCCGCGGCCGGAGTTCGACTTCCCCGGCCTCGAGGCGGGCGATCGCTGGTGTCTGTGCGCCGCCCGTTGGGGCGAGGCGCTGGCCGAGGGCGTCGCACCCCGGGTCGCGCTCACCGCCACCGACGCCGCCGCGCTGGAGATACTCGACCTGGCCGATCTCAAGGCCCACGCCATCGACCTGTCCTGACCGGGGGCGCCACGGGAGCCCGCATGCGGCTGCTCAATCCGATCGACCAGATCTTTCTGCGGCTGGAGCGCCGCAACCAGCCCATGCACGTCGGCGGGCTGCAGCTGTTCGAGCGGCCGGCCGACGCCGGCCCGCACTACGTGCGCGACCGCGTGGCGGCGATGCGCGCGCACTGCGACGTCCAGCCGCCGTTCGACCGGCGCCTGAAGTACCGCTTCGGCCAGCCGTTCTGGGTGGACGACGAAGGCTTCGATCTGGAGTACCACGTGCGTCACCTGGCGCTGCCGGCACCGGGCGAGATCCGCGAACTGCTGGCGCTGGTGTCGATGCTGCACGGCGCGCTGCTGGATCGCTCGCGGCCGATGTGGGAGGTCTATGTGATCGAGGGCATCAGCGGCAACCGCTTCGCCATCTACAGCAAGTTCCACCACGCCCTCATGGACGGCGTGAGCGCCATGCGCGTGATGCGGCGCTCACTGACCGACCACCCAGACCCGGATGCGCTGCGCGTGCCCTGGCAGCTCCCACGACCCGCCAGCGCCACCGGTCGCACGCCGCTGACCGACACCTGGAAGACGCTGCGCGCGACCACGCGTCAGACGCTGGCGCTGCCCGGCGCTGCGCGCGAGGTCGTGCGCGCCTGGCACGACGCCCGCGACGATCCGGCCTTCACCCGCATCAATCAGGCGCCGGCGACCATCCTCAACCGCCGGGTGTCCGGCTCGCGGCGCTTTGCGGCCCAGTCCTACGACCTCGCGCGCATCAAGCGGCTGGCGCGCTGCCACCGGGCCACGGTCAACGACATCGTCATGGCGATGTGCGCCAGCGCGCTGCGCCGCTACCTGCAGGACAACGACGCCCTGCCGGAGGCGCCGCTGGTGGCGATGGTGCCGGTGGCCCTGCACGACGGCGCGGACGAGGCCGGCAACCGCGTGGCCATGATCTTCGCCAGCCTGGCCACGGACGTCGCCGATCCGGTCGCGCGGCTGGCCGCGATCCGGGCCTCGGTGGACCACTGGAAGCGCCGCTACCGCGGCATGTCGCCGGAACAGATCATGGCGTTCGTCGCCGCCCTGTCGGCGCCGGCCGGGCTGAACCTGCTCACCGGCATCGCACCGCGCCGGCAGTCGTTCAACGTGGTGATCTCCAACGTCCCGGGGCCGGACGAGACGCTGTACTGCGGCGACGCCGAGATGACCGGCATGTATCCGGTCTCCATCGTGCTCGACGGTCAGGCGCTCAACATCACCATCACCAGCTATCGCGAGGCGCTGGAGTTCGGCCTGATCGCCTGCCGCCGCTCGCTGCCGAGCATGCAGCACCTGCTGGCCCATCTCGCCGCCGCGCTGGACGAGCTGGAACCCGACAAGGATACCGGGCACCGCGCCGCCAGCGGCCGCGAGGGCGTGGCGGCCGACGGCGGCTGATGACGGACGGCTGCGCCCTGTGCGGCCGACGTGGCGTGCGCACCACGCGCCATCATCTGATTCCGCGCCGCACGCACCGGCTCAAGCGCATCCGCCGGCGTTTCGAGCGCGCGGATCGGCTGGGGCGCATCCTGCACATCTGCCGGCCCTGCCACAGCCACATCCACGCCGTGCTCGGGGAAAAAGAGCTCGCCGAGGTCTACAACACCCGCGAGGCCCTGCTTTCGCATCCGGAGATCGCCGACTTCGTGGCCTGGATCGGCGACAAGCCGGCCGGCTTCCGGCCGCGCATCCGGCGGCCGAAGCGCTAGGGTCTGTTGGCGTTTCGTACGCGTCCGCGCCAAGCGCTTCCTGAAAAATTGACTATGGGCGGCAAGACGAGGCGTAGTGCGTACCGTGCAGCCATTCTGCTCCAGCGTGCTGCAACGCTGGATTGCCGTCGTGTCGTTGATTTTCCGGGCGCTCGTCCCGAAGGGTTGGGCCGCCCATAAAAACCACTAGAGGCACCCGGCGGCGTTGCGAGCCTGGGTCGTGGCACGCCCAGAGCCGGCGGCTCGCGCCGTGCCGGACACGATCCGCGGTCGGACACAGAGCGCTGTAGGAAACGTCAACAGACCCAGCGCGGCCTCAGTCGCCGCGCTGCAGCGCCAGCGCCGCGATCACACAGGCGCTGCCGGCGACCAGCAGCAGCGCGCCGGCGGCGATGGTGTCGAGATAGCTGCCGGCAGCAGCGTACAAGCGCGACATGCCGAAGCCGCCGATCGTCTGAGTCAGCGCGAACGACAGCGTGGCCCAGCCCCAGATCTGCTGGCGGCGCGCCGCGGGCGAGAGCTCGACCACGACCCCGGCGGTCAGGGTGATGATGGCGGGCACCATCGCCCCGACCAGGAGCGAGGACACCCCCAGCGCCGGCGCGGCCGAGGAGACCAGCGGCAGCGCAGTGGCCGCGGTCATGGCCGCGAAGGCGATTACCAGCGCGCGGCGAAAGCCCAGCCGCGCCGCGGCCAGCCCCGCCAGCCCCGGGCCGATCACCCCGCCCACGCCCAGCACCAGCCAGTAGCCGTTGCCGACCGCCAGCCCGCGACCCAGTTCGCGGGCGATATAGTCCACCCAGTACAGCGAATGCGGCACATAGCCGGCCGAAGTCAGCCCGTAGGCGGTCACGATCAGACCGATCGCCAGCCACGGCACCGGGCCCGCGGCGTCTTCTTCCACGGTCGCCGGCGCGGCCCGCCCGCGCGGCAGATGGCGCCAGACGCGGTGCCAGCTCCAGGCCCCCAGCACCGCGGCCACCAGCCCGACCGCGGCCCAGGTCGCGCCGATGCCGGCGTCCGCCAGCAGCGGCACCAGCAGACTGGCCGTGATCGTGCCCACGCCCATGCCCGTGAACACCGCCGCCGAGGCCGCCGGGCGGCGCGCAACCGGCATCCGCGCCATCACCGCGGGCGTGACCACGATCGTCAGCGTGGCCGCGGCCCAGCCGGCCACGAGCCGCCAGAGGCCGTACCAGAGCATGCCGGCGGGAAGCGCGCAGGCGAACAGACTCACTGTCAGCAGCGCCAGCGCGCCGCCGATCACCCGCCGCGGGCCGAGGGCGCGGGCCAGGCGGTCCGCGCTGGCCGCCCCGAACAGATAGCCCAGCAGATTGATCGCGCCGAGTTCGGCCGTCTGTTCGGCGCTGAACCAGCCGGCGGAGACCAGCGACGGGATCAGCGGCGTGAACGCATAGCGGCCGAGACCGATGCCCAGCAGCAGCGCGACCGCCCCGGCGAGCGCCAGCCGGCGCTGCTCGGCCGGTCCGGCCGCCGCGCTCACGGCGTGGACCGGATCGCCGCCGCGGCCGCGCTCAGCGTGGCGAGCACGAGCGCGACGCAGGCCAGGCCGAACAACGGCAGATAGCCGCCGAGGCGTTCATAGCCCCAGGACATGCCGTAGGCCCCGACCGCCTGGGCCAGCGCGAAGCCCAGCGTCGCCCAGCCCCAGAACTGCTGCTGGCGCGCGGCCGGCGTGAGCGCGGCGATCGAGCCGGAGGTCAGCGTCACCGTGCCGGGAATCAGCAGCCCGACCAGAAACGACGACAGGCCCAGCGCCGCCATGCTCGTCGAGATCAGGGGCAGCGCGACCGCGAACGCCTTGATCGCCAGCGCCAGGGTGAGCGCCGGCCGGAAACCCAGGCGCGCCGCGAGCCAGCCCGCGGCCACCGGGCCGCACATCGCACCCAGGCCGAGCACGACCCAGTAGCCGCTGCCGGCGGCCAGGCCCTGGCCGAGCTCGCGGGCGATGTAGTCCACCCAGAACAGCGTGTGCGGCACGAAGCCGACCGCATCCAGCCCGTAGGCCGCGATCACCAGCAGGATCGCGGTCAACGGCAGGGCCGCGGCGGCGCGCTCGTCGGCCGCGGGCTCCGGCAGCGCGGCCAGATCGCGCCAGGCCGCGGTCCAGCTCCACAGCGCCAGCACCGCAGAAACCACGGCCAGCGCCAGCCAGGCCGCGGCCACGCCGAAGTCCGCCAGCCAGGGCACGAGCGTGCCGCTGGCGGCCACCCCCAAGCCGATGCCCGTGAATACCAACGCACCGGTACGGGCGCGTTCGCCCGGGGCCACCCGCGACAGGGCGGCCGGCGCGCCCACCACCACGAGCACGGCCCCGCTGACGCCGCAGGCCAGCCGCCAGAAGCCGTACCAGTACACGCCCCAGTCGAGCGCGCAGGCGAGCAGGCTCGCCACGGTCACCGCCAGTGCTGCGGCCAGCACCGCGCGCACGCCGAACACCAGCGTGGCCCGATGGGCGATGGCCGCGCCGACGAGATAGCCCAGCAGATTGATCGCGCCGAGATAGGCCGCGGCATGGGCCGAGAACCAGCCGGCCTCGACCAGCGCCGGGATCAGCGGCGTGTAGGCGAAACGGGCCATGCCGATGCCGAGCAGCGTGGCCACGCCGCCCGCCAGACCCAGTCGCGTGGCGGACCCGTCGCTCATGGTTGCCCCTTACAGCAAAAAACAGCCGCGAGTGTGCCACGGCCCGCGCCGCGACGCCCGATGCCTGCTACGATCGCGCCATGGACACGCCCGATCCCGCCCGCGACCTCGCCACGACCGTGGACGCCGTGTTCGTCGGCGCCCTAGGCCGACTCGCCAACGACGGCGGCCCGAGCGCGATCGACAAGCGCGCGGTCGACGACGCGCGCTGGCTCGACGCCGACGGCGTGGCCGGCGACGCCCAGGCCAATCGCGTCCACCACGGCGGCCCGGAGCGGGCCCTCAACCACTATCCGGCCGAGCACTACGACGCCTGGCGGGCGCGCTATCCCGGCTACGACGACGCCTTCGTGCCCGGCGCGCTGGGCGAGAACATCAGCACCCGCGGGTTCACCGAGGCCGACGTCTGCGTGGGCGACGTGTTCACGCTCGGGGAGGCCACGATGCAGATCGCCCAGCCGCGCCAGCCCTGCTGGAAACCCGGCACCCGCATCGGCATCGCCGGACTGGCGCGCGCAATCGCCGCCGAGGGCCGCGCCGGCTGGCTCTATCGGGTGCTCGAACCGGGTCACATCCGCGCCGGCGACCGCCTGACGCGCATCGAGCGCGCCGCCCACGGCATCACCCTGGCCGAACTCTGGGCGCTGCAGGGCACCCGCCACCCGGACACCGAACAGCGACGCCGTCTGCTCACACTCGCCGAGCAGCCCAGCCTCGCCCCGGAATGGCGCAAGCGCCTGGCCAACCGCGCCCGCCAGGCCGCCGAGCGCGATCGCGGCTGACGGCGGCCCCGTCTCGACCCGGGCCCACCGGCCGCACGGTTCCCGGGCCCGACCGCCGCCGCGCACCGGCGGCTCGAACATGGGGGCCGTGATCGCCCGGGCGGGAACAGACTCGCTGCCGAACAAACCCGTGCCGCTCGGCCGGCGCCGTCGCCGTCCGCGCGGGCCAGACCGTATTCAGCACGACCCGTACCCATTGATCCGACTCGCACCGTCCGTACCGGAAGCCGTTTCTACGCGTGATCGGTGGCCGAACGCCGCGGGACATCGCGACAGACGCCAGCGGCAATGCGGGATGGCCGGACAACGGCGCTGGCGCTTGGGCTTCCAGCGGAAATCGCGTCCCACGGCGTGGTACAGCCCGACTCGAGTACCCAACAAGCGGCGCCCCGCTGCGCCTCTCCACTCCCCGCCGGAAGCGGTGGGCGGGTACCGACGGGCCGCGGACCAAAGGCGCAAATGGCGAAGGCCGCTCGGTGTGCCGCGGGACACACGACCGGCGCCGGATCAGTACATTTCGGCGTGCCCGGCGTCGTGGCCGGGCGAGCGCCGGGCAGACGCGATCGAGAGACCTCGCACCTGTTGATGGTTCGTCCGCGTCCGAGCCGAGCGCTGTCTTGCGGCAAGAAGAGGCGTGATGCGCGCCGTGCGATCACTCTTCACAAGCGGGCTACGACGGTGGATCGCCGCACCCGGTCAATGTCACGGACGCTTGTCCCTTCCGGCTGGGCCGCCCCTTAATTTCCGTGGGCACCCCGCGGCGTTGCGAGCCCGGGCGTGGCGCACCCAGAGTCGGCGGTGTGCGCCTCGCCGGAGACGATCTGCAGTCTTCAAGATGGCGCTCGTACGGAACCCAATGAACGCTAGTCGCGCGGATACAGCCGCGGGCGATCGTCGGGACGCAGGACCTCGACCGCGATATCGGCGAAGTCGGTGAACAGGCCGTCGACGCCGTACTCGAAGTAATAACGGCGCAACTCGTCCTCGAGCCGCGCGTCGCCGGCCGGCAGCTGGTCGGCGCGGAACGTGTAAGGGTGCACCTTCAGCCCGCGCTCGTGGGCGAGCGTGACGAGCGCGCCGTCGGTGGCGGCGATGCGGGTCTTGTCCGGGCCGATGCCGTCGGCGTAGGTCGCGATCGCGTCAAGGCCGTCGGGCGTGACCATGGCGTCGTAGGCCTCGCCGTCGCCGATGAGCTGGATCATGGGCAGATCCGAGCCCAACGCGTGGCGCATCTCGCGCAGGTTGTCGAACCCGAAGCTCTGGATATAGACGCGGGCGTCGCGGCCGGTGTAGCCGTGGTCGGCCAGCATCTCGAGCAGCGCGGCCTCCAGCGGCAGCTGCTCGTCGTCGTGAAAGACCGGGGCCTTGGTCTCGGGATAGATGCCGACCGCACGCCCGGTCTGGCGATTGAGCGCGGCCACCATCTCGATGAGAGCCGCGAGGGTGGGCACCTGGAAACCGCGGGCGTCGGCGGAAAAGCGCCCGGGAAACACGCGCGAGCCGTCGGCGCCGGTGCGCTCGGTCGCGCTGAGCTGGCGGATCTCGGCGAGGGTGAAGTCGGCGGCGTACCAGCGGCCGTCGTCGCGGGCGCGATCCGGGAAGACCCGTTCGACGTCGGTGGTGGATTCCAGATGGATGTCGTGCAGGCAGATGAGCTGCGCGTCGGCGGTCATCACCACGTCCGGCTCGATATAGTCGGCGCCGAGCGCGTAGGCCATGGCGTAGGCGGGCAGCGTGTGCTCGGGCAGATAGCCCGAGGCGCCGCGGTGGGCGATCACGATCCGCTCCCGGCTCATGTCGTGGCCTCGTGCCTGGCGCCGGGCGTGATCACGGCCACGCGGCCGGAGGGCGCGGTCGGCGTGATCCGAAGCCCGTTCATCGACGCGCTCGTCCGGCGGGCCGCCCATGGCCGCGGGCGCCGCGGCCGGGCCGATCAGCGCGGCACAGACGACCCGCACGAACCGGTCGATGCGCCGGCGGTCGCGGCGGAATGCGGCCATCTCGGCCCTCGATCGAGGCGCAACCCTGACTCTCGAGTCTGGCGGGCCCGGATGACGGTGACATGACGACCATCGCTCGCGGGCTCAGCGCGGCTGCTCGCGCTGGCGGATCAGCCCTTCCTGCACGACCGAGGCCACGAGCTCGCCGGCGCGGTTGAAGATCAGGCCGCGGGCCAGGCCACGCGCGTCCTGGGCGCCGGGGCTGTCCATGGAATAGAGCAGCCAGTCGTCGACCGCGAATTCGCGATGGAACCACAGCGCGTGGTCGATGCTGGCCATCTGCATGCCCGGGCTGAAGAAGGAGACGCCGTGCGGGAACAGCGACGTGGCCAGCAGGTTGAAGTCGCTGGCGTAGGTCAGCACCGCACGGTGCAGGGCCTGATCGTCGGGCAGGGGCGCCTTGGCGCGCAGCCAGACGTGCTGCTCGGCCTCGCGCTTGTCCGGGTCCAGCATGTTCCAGGGCCGCACCGGGCGCATATCGATGGCGACCTCGCGCCCGACCGCCTCCCGCAGCGACTCCGGCACCCGGTCGAGCGCATCCACCCAGGCGTGGCGCAGTTCGTCGTGGCTGGCCAGATCCTCGGGGTCGGCCACGTCGGGCATGCTCATCTGGTGGGTGTAGCCGGACTCCTCGACATGAAATGAGGCGAGCATGGAAAAGATCGGCCGGCCGTGCTGGATCGCCTGCACCCGCCGGGTGGCGAAGCTGCGGCCGTCGCGGATGTTGTCCACCTCGTAGACGATGGCCGCGCCCATGTCGCCCGGACGCAGGAAATAGCCGTGCATGGAGTGCGCGAGAAAGGCCGGGTCGACGGTGCGCGTGGCCGCGACCATGGCCTGGCCGGCGACCTGGCCGCCGAACACGCTCTTGCCGCCGAGATCCCGCGAGCTGCCGCGGAACAGGCGTTGTTCGAGCGCTTCCAGGTCGAGCTGATCGAGCAGATCCTGGACCAGATGATGACCCTCGCTGGGCATGGCGTACCCCCGCCGAAACCGGCAAAAACCACGATTCTAATCGATCGCGGCGATCGCGAGCGCGGGCACCGCGTTCAGTCGCCGGGTACGGGCGTCGTATCGTCATCGTCGAACGCCCGCAGCAGGAAATCGGCCCGGGCGAAGGCCACCGGCGTATCCCGCGACTGCTGCCAGCATTCGGCCTGCACCTGCGCCAGACGACGCCCGGAGCGGATCAGCCGGCAGTCGGCGATGCAGTCGTGCGGGCCGGCCGAGCGCCAGTAGTCGATCGCGAAATCGATCGCGTAGGGCAGCCGCGGCTGGGCCTCGGCGATGAGCACGTCCAGCTGCATCGCCAGTTCCAGGAAGCCGGCGACGGTGCCGCCGTGCAGCGCCGGCTTGCGGGCGTTGCCGATGAGTTCATCGCGATAGGGCATGCGATAGCGGCGGGACTCGCCGTCGTGCTCCACGCCGATGCCGAGGTAGCCGGCATAGGGAATGGCCGCGATCAGGCGCGCGTAGTCGGCGGCGGCGACCGCCGCCCGGACGCGCTCGCCGCGGGCACTCATGCCAGCACCGAGCGGCCGGTGCGCATGAACGCGGCGGTGCAGCGGGCGGTCGGGCGCTCGCGATCGCCCTGGTGCAGCGTGGCCTCGGCAAAGGCCACGCACTGGGTGACGTGATAGCAGCGGGCCTCGATCTCCAGCGCCCGGCCGGCGACCGCGGGCCGCAGATAGTCCATGCGCAGATCGATGGTGGCCACCGACTCCAGCCCCGGGATGGCCAGGAACACGGCCAGCCCGCAGGTCGAATCGGCCGCGGTGGTGCCGATCGCGGTGTGCCATAGCCCGGCCTCCGGATCGCCGAGAAACTCCGCCCGGTAGGCCAGCGTGGTGCGAATGCGCTCGCCGGCGACATCCGCCACCTGCAGGCCGATCGCCTGGTTGTGCGGAATCATGCGGTTGAAACGCCCGGCGATGGTCTCGCGGACCGCCGGGTCGCGCTTGTCGATGTCCTCGCCCATGGCCGGTGAGCCTAGCCGCTGCCCGCGCCCCTGTCACGGTCCGCAACGCGACAACGCCCCAGCACGTAGAATGGCCGGAGAGTCCCCGGCGACGGCAGACGCCGTCGCCGGGGCCACGCATCGCCATCATCCTGTTTCACGTGGTTCTCGTGCCCTCGGCGAAGCAAGCAGCGGTCGGATGCGCGGCGCGCCGTTCGCCGGCCCGGGGTCGAGCGGCAGAACGCTGCAGGTGGCCGCTTTTCGCCCCGAGGCCCGCTCTGGCGATACGACACAAGATGCAATGAGGTCACCGAGCCGATCGGCACCGTTATGGATCATTCCGAATATCCCCTGTTTCCCCTGTCCACCGTGGTCTTTCCCGGCGGCATCATGTCGCTGCGCATCTTCGAACCGCGTTATCTGGACATGGTCGCCCGGTGCATGAAGACGGGCACGGGGTTCGGCGTGTGCGCCGCGCAGCCGGCCGCCGAGGGCGCATTCAGCGCGCCGCACGCCGTGGGCACGCGGGTCGACATCGTCGATTTCGACCGCCTGGACGACGGCCAGCTGGGCATCACGGTCGAAGGCCGCCGCCGCTTCGAGCTGACCGCCTCGCGCCAGGCGGAGGACGGCCTGTGGTGGGGCGAGATCGCGTTCATCGACGAGTCCGCCGATGCCGCCTGCCCGATCGAGTTCACGGCACTCAAGCAGATCGCCGCGGCGCTCATCGAGGAAGTCGGCCTGCCCTACGACAAGCAGGGCAGCGACTACGACTCGGCCAGCTGGCTGTCCGCCCGGCTCACCGAACTGCTGCCCTTCGACGCCGCCACCAAGCACGACCTGCTGGCCACCGACGATCCGCTGGAACGGCTGCGGCGCATCCGACCGATGGTCGAGATCGAGAACGCCCGGAGCTGAAACGCTGTCGCCGGGGACCCGGCTGCGATAGCATCCGCGGCCGGGGACCCTCAGAACAACGACACATCACGTGAAACCGGCACGCAACGGCCTGATGGCCGGACTCATTCTCATGACCGCAGCCTGCGGCGGCGCACCCGAACGCACCGACGCCGAACGCACGGCCCGGGACCGGACGGATTCCCGCGACACGGCCTCCGAGGCCGCCGGGCCGCAGGCCGGCGCGGCCACCGCGCGGGCGATCCGCGAGCGCACGCGCGCGCTATCGGAGGCCACCGTTGACGCGGCGCTGGCGGACTACTACGCCGCGCACGATCACGCGCCCGCCTGGCTCGACGCCGAGGGTCGCCCGCGAGAGGCGGTCGAGGCTCTGCTGGCGGCTGTCGCGCGCGCGGATCGGCAGGGCCTGATCGCCGCCGACTACCGCGCCGATGCCCTGGCGCGGCGCGCGGAGGCGGCCCGCACCGATCCCGAGACCCTGAGCGCGGCCGACCGCGCGGCACTCGACATCGCCCTCAGCCGCGTGTTCGTGCAGTACGCCGCCGACCTGCACGAAGGCCGGGTCGAAACCGGCGACCTGCGGCCCCGCTGGTACGAGGATCTGCCGCCGGCCGACTACGTCGGCGCGCTCGAGCACGCCGCCGTGAACGGCAATGTGGATGCCGCGCTGTCCGAACTGCGCCCGCCGCACGACGGCTATACGCGCCTGGTCAAGGCGCTCGCCGACTATCGCGCCATCGCCGACGACGGCGGCTGGCCCACCCTGCCCGAGGGGCCGCTGCTGGAGCCCGGCGTACGCGACGCCCGCGTGAACACGCTGCGCGAACGCCTGCGCCTGACGGGGGATCTGCCGTCCGGCGACAACACAGCACCGGCGCCCGACGACGACTCGCCAACGGCCGCATCGACCGACACCGCCACCGAAGCGGAAACGCGCGCACCGCGCTATGACGACGCCCTGGCCGCGGCGGTCGAGCGTTTCCAGCGCCGCCACGGCCTGGCCGTGGACGGCCGCGTAGGCGAACAGACGCTCGCCGCGCTCAACGTGCCGGCGACGCGGCGGGTCCGCGACATCGAGATCAACCTGGAGCGCTGGCGCTGGCTGCCGGGCGATCTCGGCGAACGCTACATCATGGTCAACATTCCCGAATACCGGCTGCGCGCCTTCGAGGACGGCCGTCCCGCGCTCACGATGAAGGTGGTGGTCGGCGAGACCTACAACGACCGCGCGACGCCCGTGTTCTCGGACCGGATGCAGTACGTGATCTTCCGGCCCTACTGGAACGTGCCGCGTGGCATCGCGGCCGAGGAGATCGTGCCGGAGGCCCGGGCCGAGCCGGGCTATCTCGAGGCCAACCGCTACGAGATCGTGCGCGCCTTCGGGCCGAACGCGACCCCATTGGAGCCCAGTAAGGAACGCCTCACACAGGTCGAGGCCGGCGAACTGTTCATCCGCCAGCGTGCCGGCGCGCGGAACGCGCTCGGCCTCGTCAAGTTCATGTTTCCGAACGAATACGCGGTTTATCTCCACGACAGCCCGGCCGAACGTCTGTTCTCCCGTACCGAGCGCGCCTTCAGCCACGGCTGCGTGCGCGTCGCCCGGCCGGACGATCTCGCCGCCTTTGTGCTGGACGGCCGGCCGGACTGGGACGCCGGGCGCATCGACGACGCCCTGCACGAGGGCTCGCGCAAACGCGTGGATCTGGCCGAGTCGATCCCGGTCTATCTGATGTACTGGACCGCCTTCGTCACCGACGAGGGCGTCCAGTTCCGGCCCGATCTCTACGAACACGACCGCCGCGTTGACGAGGCCCTGCGTCAGGCCGCGACGACTGTGCCGTCGTCCGACCAGGCCGCCGAGGCGGCCTAGGCCGGCCGATGCATCGGGTGCGGACACTGTGCCTGGTGCTCGCGCTCGTCGCGGGCGCGGCGATCGCGCCCGCGGCCGAGGCCCGGGACGCGCCGCCCTCGCGCTTCACCGTGCACGCCGGCGACCAGCGCGAAGGCGGCGATGTCCTCGCCGCCTTCGTCATGCCCGGCCGGACGCTGCCCATCCGGGCGACGGGCCTGGCCGCCGGCCAGGCGGCCGTGCTGCAGACCGGCGGCCGCGGTCGCATCACCGGCGTGCCCGGCAGCCGCGCCTGGCGCTGGCGCGCCCCCGAGCGGCCCGGCCTCTACCCGCTGGTGGTGCACGCGGAGGGCGGCACCGCGGAGGTACGCCTCAACGTCTTCGTCAAGACGCCGGTGGATCACGCGCGACGCACGCTGGACGGCTTTCGCATCGGCCGCTACGAACCGCAACCCCAGGCCGGGCGGCCCGACACGGCGCCGCCGGCGGGGCTGATCCGGGTGACGCCCGCCAACCGCGATACCCGCCTGTCGCCGCATTTCCGGCTTGACCAGTTTCTCTGCCATCAGCAGCCGGAGCACTGGCCGAAGTACGTGCTGGTGCAGCCGCGACTGCTGGACAAGCTCGAACGCCTGCACGGCGCACTCGCCGAGGCCGGCTTTCCCCTCGACACCATCACCGTGATGAGCGGCTACCGCACGCCCTGGTACAACGCCGACATCGGCAACACCACCCGCTACAGCCGACATCTGTTCGGCGGCGCCGCCGACATCTACGTGGACGCCGACGGCGACGACCGCATGGACGACCTCAACGGCGACGGCACCGTCGATACCCGCGATGCGGCCTGGCTGGCGGATCTCGTGGAAACCGTGAACGCGGCCCATCCCGAGCTGATCGGCGGCCTGAGCGCCTACCCGGCCAATGCCCACCACGGGCCGTTCGTGCACATCGACGCCCGCGGCTACCGCGCGCGCTGGTGAGCCCCCGAGCGATCCGCAGCGCCGCTCACGGGAATACGGACGGAGGCCTTCAACACGCCATGCGAACGCCGCGTTGGAGACCGCACCTCGTGTTCCACAAGGCGCGAGTTGCCGATCGCAGCGCACCATGATCAACACGTGCAACGCTGCCGGGCACCCATGGTTATCAACCCGGCACGAAAATAAGTTCATGCCGGGTTGATAGAGCAAGCATGCGCTAGCGTGCTCGCAGCGGCCATAGGCCGCGAAGCGCTTGAAAGTAGAGAACAAAATTGCGCCGGCCTCTATTTTTAAGCGCGTTGAAAACAGCTGATGATTCAGCTGTTTTGGCGCCGGGTTAATAATTTCACGGGCAGCCCAACCCGAGGGTCCAAACGCCCCATGAATTGGCAAGGTTCGGCAGGCAGCGCCGTTGCACGCGGGCGGGAAAGTGACTGTGCGGCGCGCACGACGTTGTCTTGCCGCCCAGGGTCCATTTTCCGGAAGCGCCTAGCGACGGGGCGGGCCCGCATGCCGTATTGACGGGCGCTAGAGCGGCTCGCTGCCGGCGGCGCCTGCGGTCGTGGCGTCCGCGGCGGTGTCGGCCAACGCCTCCAGGCGCTCGGCGAGATCGGCCACGCTGTCGTCGCGATCGGTGATGCCGTGGCGCTCGGCGATGAAGGCGGGATCGTTCCAGTGGATGGCGACGGTGCCGTCCTCGGCCTGGGTGACGAGCAGGCGCAGCGGCAGATCGATGCCGGCGGTCTGGGCCCCGCGCAGCAGCGCGGTCGCGTCCTCGGGCGCGGAGACGAAGAACAGGAAGGCCGGGTCCAGCGCACGCCCGGTGCTGTTGGCCCGCGCCTGCAGATCGACACGATCGATCAGCCCGAGATCGGCGTCGTCGTTGATCGCGGCGGTGAGCGCATTCACGGTGGCCGCGAAACCGGCTTCACTCTCGCGCTGTTCGATGCCTTCGCTCTCGCCGATGCCGGCCGCGGAATCGGGGTCTTCGACATCGGCGGCGGCCGCCTCTTCCGCGATCGCCTGCTGTTCGTCCGCCAACCCCTCGAGCGCGCCGTCCTCGGCATCGTCCAGATCGTGCCGGGCGGCCAGATAGGCCGCGCTGTTGTAGGCGATGCCGGTCTCGTCCGCGCCGTCACGGTAGACGAGCATGGCCGGGGGCAGATCCAGCGCGGCCCTGGGGTCGGCCGCGATCAGCGGCGCCGTACGGTTGACCGGATCGTAGATGAGCACGCGGGTGGGCCGCAGGCTGCCCGTCACGCCGGCCGCATTCGCGCGATGATCGACGGCGATGATGCCGACAGTGGTCCGGATTGAAATCGCGTCGACCAGCGCATCGTAGCTGTTGTCGAAACTCCGCTCCGAGGCCACGAGACGAAGGCCGGGCACGCGGGTCTCGGCCACCGGCGGCGTGCCGTCGGCTTCGTCCGCATCGTCGCCGCTCAGCCCCAGCTCCTCGCTCCAATCGCAGCCGGCCAGCACGAGGGCCAGAAGCATGCAGCAGGTCGCCGCGACCGCACGGCGGGATCGATGGCGAGGGTGGTGCATGGCGGCTCTCATCCGGTGACGTTGTCCCCCGAGATTACTCGAAGTGCTCGCGCCAGCGCTGCACGGCGACCTGTTCCTTGACCAGATCCAGCACTTCCACGATCGCGTCGCGCAGCTCGGAGGTCTCGGCGATGTCCTCGTCGACGAGCCGCGAGATCACGCTGTCGGTGACGTTCTGCACCAGCGCGTCGAAATCCTCCGAGGACAGCCCGGCCACGGCCTCATCGAGCACGTTGTTCACCGTGTCGGTGATCGTCTGGTCCAGCGCCTGGCTGACGAAACTGCCCAGCATCGGCACCCGCTCGAGATTCTTCAGCGCCGGGTTCTGCTCCACACCGCGATTGACCACCGCGGCGACATAGGCCTGCAGCTGCTCTCGGTTGGCCTGATAGGCGCTGACGATCGCCTCCTCCAGATGCGTGCTGGCGGACTGCACCAGCCGCTGCCGGCGCGGCTGGACGACATCGCGCACGACCTTGCGCGAGAGTTCGTTGCCGCCGTGCTGAAGCTCCTCCTGCGCGCCGGAGAGCACCTTGATCACCACGCGGTCGGAGATCTCTTCGACCACGATGTCGTAGTAGATCATCGCGTGCTTGTAGACGGCCCAGTTACGGACGTCGATGACGCCCAGGCGCTGCAGCCGCACGACGATCGAGATCACGCGCAGCACGCGCAGCATGCGGAAGCCGGCCACCGGAATGCAGCCGAGCACGTCGTACCAGCGCACGAACGGATAGAAATACCAACGGTAATGGCGTTTCTCAGCGATCGCCAGCGCCCAGCCGGCAAGCACATCGGTCACGAAGATGGCGACGAAGACCAGGTCGATGGTGACGAAGTTCTCGCGGACCGCGCTCTTGTACCACTGGTGGCCGGCCGGCCAGACCGCCTCGAACAGCCCGGCGAACGGGCCCACGGCGAACAGGGCATCGAACAGGATCAGCGCGAGATTGGCCGAGACCAGCGCGATGATCGAGAAATCCCACAGCAGGTAGAGCCGCTCGCGCGGCGTCCGCCGGCCGTCTGCGATGTCGCCCGGGCTCGGGGCCTCGTCGCGTATGGTCACGAGGCGCGCGCGGCCGGCGCCGCCCGGTCGAGCGAGACGGGGCGCAGCATTTCACGCACTTCCGGTAGATGGCGATCCATCTCCTGATAGCCCCAGCCCACGGACAGATCGAGCGCGTCGCCCCCGGGCACGATATTGAGCGGCGAGAGCGTCTCCTGGAAACGCACCATGGTGTCGGCATAGACGCGGTTGACCCGCATCTGCATCTGTACGGTCTGCATGATCGGCCACAGCCAGAGGTTCTTGGGATCCATTCGCGGGAAGAAACAGTCGAACGCCAGATAATAGGCGTTGCGGGTGCCCGCTCGCCCGGCCGCCACACCGCGCCAGGCGGTGCGCGCCGGCACGTTGTCGGCGACACCGCCGTCGACGATGGCGGCCAGTTCGTGCCGCGCCATGAGCTCGGCGAAGATCTCGCGGGTCACGCCGGCGCCGGGGCCCGGCTCGTACTGCAGGATGCTGGGCACGGCCGCCGAGAAGCCGGCCGCATCCACGGCGTGCACCTGACGGGTATCGCTGTCGCGGCCGAGCACGATGGGCTCGACCATGTCGGCGTTGAAGAACTGCAGCAGCCGGGTGAAGCGGGCGGCGACCTGCAGCCACATCGGCAACCAGCGGGCCATGCCGGTCTCCGGCGAGCGGATGTCCGAGGGCAGGCGCTCGTAGGGCCGGCGGCGGATGCCGGCGACCACCAGATCCAGCGGAATCTCCATTTCATCGAGCCGCAGCGGCCGGCGCAGATCGCCGATGGCCATGCGCTGATGCAGCGCCCGCAGATGCAGATGCAGCAGCCCCGGCATGCAGAATTCGCTGCGCCGGCGCACGGCGCTGAAGATGTCGGCGTTCTTGACCCGGCGCGCGAACTCGACGTACTCGTTGACGTCGCCGTGGCGGCGCTGGGCGCGGAAGATCCCGAGTATGGCGCCGATCGAGTTGCCGACGATGTAGTCGGGAATCAGTCCCGCCTCCATCAGCCGCGCATAGGCGCCGGCATAGACGTAGCCGGCGCCGCCGCCGCCGCCGGCGACCACCACCAGCGCCCGGCGCCCGGCCTCGCGGTCGAGTGCGGCGGCGTCGAAGTCGTCCCGGTGATCGGCCAGCAGACGCCGGCGCAGCTCGATCGCCCGGGCGCGGACCTGGGCGGCAGCCTCGCGACAGACGGCAAGCTTGGCCTCGGCCGCCTCGCCGCCGCGCAGGCTGTCGTGCAGATGGCCGAGCAGCCAGCCGCGAAGCGGGGCGACGGCCTCCGGGTTGACGCGCACGTCGCGACGCTGACCGGCCGGTCGGAAGACGTGCAGCCGCGCGAGCCCGAAGGCGTAGCGCAGACATTCGTAGTCCGCCGGCGCCAGCACCGACGGCGCGGCCAGCCAGGCGCGAACGAGCGAGCGCTCCATGCGCTGGAGCTGCAGCCGCTCGCGCTCGTCCCGGGCGCGGCCGTCGCCGGCATCGGCCGAATGACCGGTGCCCGCGGGCGTGCTGACTTGCGTTCTGGCCCGTCCCCCCAAATCGGCGCTCCCGGCGTAGCTTATTCCGTGTCAGCAGAGTCTGCCCGAGTCACCCAGGCACAGCACGCCGCCGGTGGCCTAGCCATCGACAAGGCTGCGACGCCACACCGGCGTCCTGAGTCAGGCACCCCGTGAGCGAAACCGGTGCCGACCACCCGCGGTGTTTCGTGGTTGCAACGAGGTTTCCACCCCGGGCGGCGTGGCGTGCCCTGTATCCGACCGCCTCTCGTTTCGCTGACGACACGAGCAAAGGTAAAACAACGCACTAGCAACGGACACCGCCGACACGGCCGAGATAGCACTGGTCGACGCACTCGGCCTGATGGACGGTCGACAGCGGCTCACGGATCGGGAGGCCCGCGCGGACGGCCTCGGCCGGCGCTGCGTCGTCGGTGAACGTCGCCGAGCGACATCGGGAACCGACGTCCGGCCCCCGCCGATGGGGGCCGGGCGGATCGTGCGGGACCCGGAACGCGTCGAGCCGATCGGCCCGACGCAGGCGCACCGGCTCGGTCTCGGCCCGGCCGACCACGGCATCGCCGACATGGCCGACGCGGGCATCGATGATGCCGTCGCGGCAACGCGTCGCGGCGTTGTTCCGGACCCATCCCGTCGCGAACCTCGCTCGAACCATGGTGGCTGCCTCATGCCTCCTGCACTACCAAATATCAGCATAACGCACCGGATAGGCGCCTGCGGGATCAGTCGGCCGCGGCCTCGTCCTCGGCGCTGTCAGCGTATTCGGTGGCCAGCGGGGCGGCATCGATGCCGCGCTCGCGCAGGTAGGCCACCAGCACGTCGGTACGCCCGTGGGTGGCGAGCACGCGCGTCGCGCCGGTCTGTTCGATGGTCTCGATCAGGCCCGGCCAGTCGGCGTGGTCGGAAAGCACGAAGCCGCGGTCGTAGCCGCGCCGGCGGCGGTTGCCGCGGATACGCATCCAGCCGGAGGCGAAGCCGGTTTCGTGGCGCTTGAAGCGGCGCATCCAGCGCGAGCCCGCGGCCGAGGGCGGCGCCATGACCAGCGCGCCACTGAAATCGGCCTTGGCGCCCTGGGCGCTGACCGGCTCGGTGGGCAGCATATGTACCCCGGCGTCGCGATAGATTTCGGTGAGCGGCACCAGCGCGCCGTGCAGATAGACGGTGGCCTCGGTATAGCGGGTGAGCTCGGCCAGCAGCCGCTGGGCCTTGCCGAGCGAATAGCCGAACAGCACGCTGGTCTTGCCGGCCGCCGCATTGGCCTGCCACCAGGCATGGATATCGGCCGCGACCACGGCGGTATCCGCCCAGCGATAGACGGGCAGCGCGAAGGTCGCCTCGGTGATGAAGGTATCGCAGGGCACGACCTCGAACGCCGCACAGGTCGGGTCGCGGTCGCGCTTGTAGTCGCCGGAGGCGACCCAGACTTCGCCGCCCGCCTCGACCCGGATCTGGGCGCTGCCGAGCACATGCCCGGCCGGATGAAACGACACCCGCGCGGCGCCGAACTCGAGGGTTTCGCCGTAATCGACACCCACAAGATCGATGTTCTGGCCCAGGCGCTTGTAGAGAATCGGCGCCGAGGCGGCCGTGGCCCAGTAGCGGCCATGACCGCTGCGGGCGTGATCGGCGTGCGCATGGGTGATCAGCGCGCGCGGCACCGGCCGCCAGGGATCGATGTGGAAATCCCCGGCGCGACAGTAGAGCCCCCGGTCGGTGACCTCGATGACGGCGGTCATGTGCCTGCCCCTGTGGTGTGGATGGCTTCAGCGCGCCAGCGCCTCGCGCAGCGTCCCCAGCCAGGGCGCGTACGCGCGCCAGCGCGCCACCGATGAGCCGTATACGGGTTGGCGGACCTGCCAGACGCTGGCCGTGCGCACCTCGCGTTCGCTGCGGTGGAAATCCAGGCAGCGATCGTCCCAGGGCAGGCCGGCGCAGTCGATCAGCCGCCGGATACCGGCCTCGCCCTCGGCGACCAGGGTCTCGTAATCCACGGTGTGCAGCGTCAACGGCAGGGCCTGCCGCCAGTGCGCCATCAGCCGCTCGTGCTCGCGATACACGTGGCCGAGATGCGTCAGATCGTAGGCGAACCGCAGGCCGCGGCTGAAGATCTGGAAATAGCAGGACAGGCAGTTGTCCAGCGCGTCGCGCCGGCAGTAGATCACGCGGGCGTTCGGAAACAGCAGCGCGATCAGCCCCAGCCAGAGCATGTTGAAGGGCATCTTGTCGGTCACCCGGGCCGCCGCCGGCGCGCGCGCGTCGAGCGCGCCCAGATAGCGCTCGGCCAGCGCCCCCGCGCCGGCGGCGTCGAGACCGGCCAGACATTCGGGATAGCGCCGGCGCGTGCCCAGCCGAGCGGGCAGCTCCCGAACCATGCGGCGGATATCGTCCAGCTCACCGGCGCCGTGGGCCTGTGGATGGCTGGCGATGATCTGCTCGACCAGGCTGGTGCCCGAGCGCGGCATGCCGACGATGAAGACCGGCCGTTCGCTGGGATCGCCGAGGTGGGCGCGTTCGGCGAAGAACGTCGGGCTGCACGTGGCGATGATGCGGTCGACGCGGTCGCTGAACGTGGCCGGGTCGAAGGGTGCGGCCGCGGCGTGCAGGCGATTGCCGGCCCGGAAATGGTCGAACGCCTGCGCATGCTCGCGTCGCCGGTCGTGCAGCTGACCGAGGGCGAAGCGCATGTGCATGCGCGCGGTCGGCTCGGTGTCCTCGGCCTCGACCCGCGCGGCGAGCGCGGCCTCGCGCTCGGCGGGCATCCGGTAGCCGCGGTCGGCGACCAGCGCGGCATAGACCCAGCCCAGCCCGGGCTCGATATCGAGGGCGCGCTCTAACCAGCGGCGCGATTCCTCGAACTCGCCCTGGCTCTGGAGCACGCCGCCGAGCGCGGCACAGGCGGCGGCGTCCTCGGGCGCCGCGGCGATCTGCGCACGATGGATCGCCGCGGCCTCCGCGTAGGCGCCGATGGCGGCGTACGCCGCGGCCAGACGCCGTCGGGTGGCCGCGGCCGGGCCGGCCGCCGCCCGCCAGCGCTCGAGCTCGGCGCGCGCCACGCCGGGCTCGCCGCGCTCGTGACAGAGCATCGCGATGCGTTCGTGGGCGTCGTCATGACCGGGCACGGCCTCGGCCACCGCGCGATAGACCGCGAGCGCCTCGTCGGATTCGCCCACCGCGGCCAGGGTGTCCGCGAGATCGATGCCGGTGGCATGACGCTGCGGATCCAGCGCCCGGGCGCGTCGATAGGCCGGAACGGCCTCGGCATCGCGCCCGACCGCGCGCAGCAGCTCCGCCAGCGTGTGATGCACCACCGGATTGCGGGGCTGCTGTTCGGCCGCGCGTCGCAGCAGTGCGATGGCGTCTTCCGGTCGTCGCTGCTGATGGGCGAGCACGGCGCGCAGACGCAGGGCCTCACCATAACCGGCATCGCGACGCCGAAGACGGCGGTAGCAGCGCTCCGCGGCCTCGAGTCGGCCCGCGCGGTGCAGCGCCATGCCTTCGGCGAGCGGATCGTTCTCGGCCGTGGCGGGCGCCCCG
>NZ_AYKF01000093.1 GCF_003732545.1 Salinisphaera orenii subsp. halophila YIM 95161
GTGGTGACACCATCACCAACCTGGGTGCGCCCCAGGCCGATGGCGATGCGATCAATCTCGACTACTTCAACGAGAACCGCTCTCACTACTACAGCGTCAACGACAGCGGCACCCAGCAGGACAACTACGCCAACGACGGCGCCGAGGGCGTGGACTCCCTTGCCGCCGGGGTGGCGGCGGCCACCGGGGCCGGTGCCGAACGTGCCCTGGCACTGGGCTATAACACCAGCGCCACCGGCGTGGACAGCGTGGCCATCGGCCAGTTTGCCAGCGCGGAGGCGGGCGGATCCGTCGCCATCGGGCGTGACGCCACGGCCAATGGCGGCCAGGCGATCTCCATCGGCTACGGCAATACCGCCACGGGCGATGGTGCGGTGTCGATCGGTGACCCGAGTACCGCCATCGGTGACGGCGCCCTGGCGCTAGGCAAAGACAACTACGCCGAAGGCACCGGTGCGGTGACCGTGGGCAACAACAACACCTCCGAAGGGGATGGGGCCCTGGCGATCGGCGACACCAATATCGCCAATGGCAATGGTTCCATCACCATGGGCGTCAACAACCTGGCTACCGGTAATGGTGCTGTGGCCATGGGCAACGACAACGTGGTGACCGGCGACGGCGCCTTCGCGGTGGGCAATGATGCTACCAGCGGTGCGATCGACAGCCTGGCCCTGGGCACCGAAGCCTCGGCGACATCGCAGCATGCCATGGCGCTGGGCAATAGCTCGGATGCCTCGGGCTTCGGGGCCTTCGCTGTCGGTAATACGTCTGTTGCCTCGGGCGGGGGGGCCATGGCGGTCGGTCAAATATCTACGGCCACGGGGCTGCGCTCCTCGGCGATTGGGCTTGAAGCCATAGCGAGTGCGGAAGATGCCCTGGCAGTGGGGACCGAGGCCGAGGCCAGCGGGCTGCGCAGCACGACTCTCGGCAATAACAGTGTCGCCGCCGGTCAGGGCTCGTCGGCTCTCGGCTCGAATGCCGACGCCCAGGCGTTCGGCAGCATGGCGGTCGGGGCGCGTTCCACGGCGGTGCATGAGCAGAGTATCGCCCTGGGTGGGGCCTCCCGGACGGTACGGGGCGCACAGGATAACTATGCGGCCTACGGTCTGGACGCACCGCAGACCTCCAAGGGGGAACTGGCCATCGGCCAGGTCGCGGTCTTCGACGAGGACGGCAACCAGCTGACTGAGCCGGGCGAGCGTCAGATCACGGGGGTCGCAGCGGGCAGTGCCGACACCGATGCGGTGAACGTCTCTCAGCTCAAGGGCATCGAGACGCACTACTACAGCGTCAACGACGGCGGCACACAGGCCGGCAACTACGATAACGACGGTGCCACCGGCGACAACGCCCTGGCCGCCGGGGCTAACGCTTCGGCATCCGCCGATAACGGCGTCGCGCTCGGCAACGGTGCCACCGCGCGCACCGCCGACAGCGTGGCACTCGGCGGCGGTGCGATCACCAACGACGCGGTCGCCACCGACAGTGCCACCATCGGCGGCACGAGCTATGCGTTCGCCGGCACGAGCCCGGTCGGTACCGTGAGCATCGGCAGCGCGGGCAACGAACGCACGATCACCAACGTGGCCGCCGGGCGCGTGGCCGACGACAGCACCGATGCCGTCAACGGCAGTCAGCTGTTCGCCACTAACGAGGCCGTCGACAGCGCGACCGATATCGCCAACAACGCCAATCAGGGTTTCGACCTGAGCGCCCAGGACGGTGGGGCCAGCACCGTGGCGCCGGGCAGTGAAGTCAACTTGCGCAACACCGACGACAACGTCGAAGTCACGCAGACCACCGCCAACGGCCGTGAAGAGGTCAACTTCGACCTGGCCGACGATGTGACCATCGGCAATAGCCTGACGGTGAACAACGGCCCGACCATCGATGGCGATGGCATCGACATGGGCGGGGACGTGATCTCCAACGTGGGCGATGGCACGGCACCGGGCGATGCCGTGAACCGCGGCCAGCTCGACGGCATTTCCGACGGCCTGACCATGGAAGGCCTGAACTTCAGCGGCAATCAGGGCGACGACGTCCATCGCGATCTCGGACAGACCCTGGCCATCACCGGCGAAGCGACGGCCGGCGGCGACTACAGCGGGAGCAATCTGCAAACCGTCACCGATCCGGCCACGGGCACGATCTCGATCCAGATGACCGACCAACCGCAGTTCGGCGACGTGACCGTCAACGCCGACGGCGACGGCACCATCAGCGGCGTGGCGGACGGCGCCGATCCGGGCGACGCAGTCAACGTCAGCCAACTCAGCGATGTCAGCGAGGTCGCCAACGCCGGTTGGAACCTCAGTACGAACGATGGCCCCGCTACCAACATCGCGCCCGACGGCGAAGTGAACCTGCGCAACACCGATGGCAACGTCACGGTCTCGCAGACCACCGCCAACGGTCGTGAAGAGGTTAACTTCGACCTAGCCGACGACGTGACCGTCGGCAACAGCCTGACCGTGACCGACGGCCCGACCATCGACGGCGACGGCATCGACATGGGCGGCGATACGATCTCCAACGTCGGCGCACCCCAGGCCGATGGCGATGCGATCAATCGTGAATACTTCGACGCCAATCGTAGCCATTACTACAGCGTCAACGACGGCGGCACCCAGGCCGGCAACTACGATAACGACGGCGCCACCGGCGACAACGCGCTGGCGGCCGGCGTGAACGCTTCGGCATCCGCAGAGAACGGCGTCGCACTCGGCAACGGTGCCAACGCACGGACTGCCGACAGCGTGGCACTCGGCGGCGGTGCGATCACCAACGACGCCGTCGCCACCGACAGTGCCACCATCGGCAGCACGAACTACGACTTCGCCGGCGCCACGCCGATCGGTACCGTCAGCATCGGCAGTGTCGGCAACGAACGCACGATCACCAACGTGGCCGCCGGCCGCGTGACCGACGACAGCACCGATGCCGTCAACGGCAGCCAGCTGTTCGCGACCAACGAGGCCGTCGACAGCGCGACCGATATCGCCAACAACGCCAACCAGGGCTGGAACCTGCAGACCAACGGCGATACCGCATCGCAGATCGAGCCGGGCGATACCGTCCAGTTCATCGACGGCCAGAACATCGCGCTGACACGCAACGGCCCCGACGTGACCGTGGCCACCACCCCGGATCTGGCCGCGGACAGCCTGACCATCAACAACGGCGGGCCGACGATCGACGGCGGCGGCATCGATATGGGCGGCCAGACGATCAGCAACGTCGGCGCGCCGGAAAACGACGGCGATGTCGTCAACCGCGAGTACTTCGACGCCAACAGCAGCCACTACTACAGCATCAACGACGGCGGTACGCAGGACGACAACTACGACAACAACGGCGCGACCGGCGTGAACAGCCTCGCGGCCGGCGTCGACGCCTCGGCCACGGCCGAGAACGGCGTGGCCGTGGGCTACGGCGCCAACTCGACCGCGGTCGGCAGCGTCGCCCTCGGCGCCGGCTCGATCGCCAGTCGTGAACCGATCGGTGCTCAGGGCGAGATCGATACCAACGGCGACACCACCATCCGCTACAACACCAACGACCAGACCCTTCTGGGCGCGGTATCGGTGGGCGATCCGGGCACCGGCAACGACGACGGGTCCTACCGCCAGATCACCAACGTGGCCGACGGTATCCAAAGCCAGGACGCGGTGACCATCCGCCAGCTGCGCGGGGCGATCGGCTCGGTCGAACAGACCTCGACCTTCTATTTCCACGCCAACTCGCCGGTCGACCCGGCGGACAACGATTCGCTGGCCGTGGGCGAGAACTCGATCGCGGTCGGGCCGAACACCGTGGTCAACGCGGACAACGGCCTGGGCATCGGCAACGGCGCCCAGGTCGCCCAGGGGGCCGACGGCGCCACCGCCATCGGCATGAATTCGCAGGCGGGCCTGGAAGACGCGGTCGCCATCGGCACCGAGTCGTCGGCGAACGGCGAACAGTCGCTGGCACTGGGGGCCGGCGCCGAGGCCGGCAACCCACAGAGCGTGGCGCTGGGCAGCAACAGCGTGACCGACGACGTGGTCGCCACCGAGGAGACCACCATCAACGGCACGACCTACGGCTTCGCCGGTACCGACCCGACCGGCACGGTGAGCGTCGGCGGCACCAAGACTGACGGCGACGGCAACACCATCACGCAGACCCGCACGGTGACCAACGTCGCCGCCGGCCGCGTGGACGCCGACAGCACCGACGCCATCAACGGCTCGCAGCTCTACACCACCAACCAGGTGCTGGAAGGCGTGAGCGGCGATATCGACGACATCGCCGGCGATACCAGTGACGAGTACGCCGAGACCAACGGTCGCGGCATTCGCTACGTGCGGACCAACGAGACCGGGCTGGACGAAACCGATGCTTTCGCGCAGGCGCCGGGCGGCACGGCGGTGGGCTACCAGGCCCGGGCCAGCGCGGAAAATGCCGTCGCGCTCGGGCGTAATGCGGTCGCCTCCGAGGCCGGCAGCGTCGCACTCGGCCAGAACGCCACGACCGCCGCAGCCGTGGGCACCGACAGCGGCACGATCGCCGGCCAGGAATATGCCTATGCCGGCACCAGCCCCGTCGCCACGGTCAGCGTAGGCGCCCCGGGCAGCGAGCGTACGATCACCAACGTCGCGGCCGGGCGCGTGAACGCCGACAGCACCGACGCCATCAACGGCAGCCAGCTGTATGCCACCAATCAGGCGGTGGATAACATCGACGGGCGAGTCAACGCGGTTCAGGGTGATGTCAACGAACTGGACGGCCGCGTGACCAACGTCGAAGGCGATGTCGCCAATCTCGGCGATAGCGTCGACGATCTCGACGACCGCGCCGTGCAGTACGACACCGACGCCAACGGCGACCCCGACTACGACAGCATCACCCTGGCCGGCGACGACGGCACCACCATCGGCAATGTCGCCGCGGGTGATATCAGCCAGGACAGCATGGATGCCGTCAACGGCGGGCAGCTGTGGGCCGTGCAGAACGAGATCACCGACATCAACGAAGGCGGGATCAAGTACTTCAAGGCCAACTCCGAGGGCGCGGCTGCCCAGGCCGACGGCCAGGACAGCGTCGCCATGGGCCCGGACTCGGTGGCCGAGGGCGATCGCAGCACCGCGATCGGCGCCGGCTCGCGCAGCGAGGTCGACGACGGCGTGGCGCTGGGCTCGGGATCGGTGGCCAGCCGCGAAGGCATGAACGGCGACCGCGAACGCTTCTCCGATACCGCCGTGGCGTCCAACCGCGGAGCGGTATCGGTCGGCAGCGAAGGCGGCGAACGTCAGATCACCCACGTCGCCGGCGGCACCGAAGCCACCGACGCGGCGAACATCCGCCAGCTCGAAGCGGTACAGATGGGCGCGGTCAACTACGACCGCAACGAGGACGGCACGGTCGACTACGGCTCGGTCACACTCGGCAACGGCGATTCACCGACCCGGCTGCGCAACGTCTCCGCCGGCGTCGCCGATACCGATGCGGCCAACGTCGGCCAGCTGCGGTCGCTGGATCGCAACTACAACCGGAGGTTCCGCGAACTCGGCAATGAAATCAACGATGTCGAGGACACCGCTAATGCCGGCGCAGCAAGCGCCATCGCCATCGGCTCGCTACCCAAGGCCTATCTGCCCGGCAAGAGCATGTTCACAGCGGGCGCGGGTACCTACAACGGCGAATCCGCCCTCGCGATGGGCGTGTCGTCGCTGTCGGACAACGGCCGCTACAGCGTCAACGTCAACGTCACCGGCGACTCCCAGGACAACTTCGGCGCCGGCGTCGGCGCGGGCGTGTACTGGTAAGCTCTCAACACAAGGCATAGAACGATGTACACAAAACACAATCTCGCCCTGTGCTTGAGCGGGGCCGCCCTATTCGCGCTGGCTGGCTGTGCGACCCAGCAGACCCAGGGCTCGGACCGGGCCGTCGAGTTTCCGGATCCGGATTCGGCCTGGGTGGACGACGGCACCACCATCGATCCGGACAATCTGGCGCTCATGCATGCCGGCATGGACAAAGATCAGGTGTACGCCGCACTCGGGCGGCCGCATTTCCAGGAAGGCTTCTTCCGGGTCCGGCAGTGGAACTATCTCTTCCATATTCCGGTGTCGGATCGCGCCCAGCAGTTCGTGACCTGCCAGTACCAGGTGCAATACGACAGCGACATGCACGTCGAGAGCACCTACTGGCGTAATCCCGAATGTGCCGACTATGTGCACGGCGCCAAGCTGACTCGTACCACGCTCTCGACGGACGCCCTGTTCGACTTCGACAGTGCCACGTTGTCCGACACGGGCGAGCGGCGCATCGCCGATTTGGCAGAAAAAATCCGGTCGCAGTATGCCGAGCCCGAGATCGCGGTCACCGGCTATACCGATCGGATCGGCGGGCCGGGCTACAATCTGGCGCTGTCCCAGCGCCGTGCCGCGGCAGTGACCGGCGCCCTGGTGGATGCCGGCCTGTCGGCCAGCGCGATTCGAACCGAGGGCCTCGGCCAGAACAATCCGGTGTCGGATTGCGGCAGCGATCTGCAGGGCGCGGCACTCAAGCACTGTCTGCAGCCGGACCGCCGGGTTGAGGTCAGCGTATCCGCACTGACCGAGCAGACAAAACACAGCGGCTGACGACAGGCGCGAGTCAAGGGGCCGAGACGGCCGCCTTGACTCGCGTGCAGCCGTTAGCTTCGCCCTCTTCCCCCGGGCCTCACGCGACATCCGATCGATACGCGACGATCGCACACGAGCCGCTACCAGCCCAGCTTCACCCGGCGCCACTCGCGTGATGACTTACCGACACGGATAGCCCGAACGCGTCGGCGGGCCGGCGTACCCACATGGACGTAGAACAGATCGGGGATGGTCGCCGTGGCCGTAGCGGCCGAATCGCTGCCTCAATCCAATAGTTTGGACGCGATCCAGCCCAGGCGCTGCTGCTCGGGCAGATAGACCTGGCTCCAGCCCTCGGTCTCGCCCAGGACGTACAGGGTGGCGCCCCGCTCTCGCGTGGTCAGCACGTCATAGTCGGTGGATCGGCCGGCGCGTACTCGGGCCTTGCCGACATCCACGCTCGCCTCGCGCAGATGCGACAGGCTGGCCTCGATATTCCCGGCAGCCTCGTCGTTGCCGTTCTGTGCGGCCATCGCGAACCAGAACACGGCCCACGCATAGTTGCGCTCAACGCCGCGGCCGCGTGCGTACATCGCGCCGAGATTGTTCTGGGCCAAGGCGTCGCCGGACTTCGCCGCTTTTTCGTACCAGTCGAGCGCCCGGGCCGGGTCGCGCGTCACGCCGCGGCCGTTCTCGTACAGCGTGCCCAGGTTGTTCTGGGCCGAGACCACGCCCTGCTCGGCCGCGGCTTTTATCCAGCGCGCCGCCTGCGCCTCGTCAACGTCGACCTCACGGCCTTCGAGATACAGCAGGCCAAGCCGGAACTGGGCATCGGCGTCGCCCTGCTCGGCGGCGCGTCGATACCAGCGTGCCGCGACCTGCTCGTCACGCTCGACCCCCCGGCCGCGCATATAGCGTTCAGCCATCCTCGCTTGCGCTGGCGCATAGCCAGAATCAGCCGATAGGCTGTACCACTTCGAAGCACGATCCTGATTTCGTGGCACACCGCGGCCGGCTTCGTACATGCGCGCCAGCCTATACTGCGAACGCGCATTGCCTGCCTCTGCCGACTCCCGCCATGCATAAACCGCCGACGCGAAATGACCCTGCTCATACTGCGCCACGCCCTCCTCGTAGTCGGCGTGCACCGCCGACGCGCAGCAAACCAGTCCGAATCCAAACACCAAAAGGCTAGATCGAACCCGGTTCATTCATCACCCGATTGCGTGAACGTCCAGTGCGTATCGGTCTTCCGCTCTTCGCCATAGGGCAACGTGACTCGCGGTGTCCCGAGCGTGGGCGTCATTACATCGCGCCTATTCGAAACTAGGCTAGCGATCGTTCGGGCCGCCACCACCCTGCGGCGCAGGCTGTTGCGGGCCGGCAGCGCTGGAATCCAGGGTTTCGGTTCGAGCATGCGTCAGCACGCACAGCACGCCGGCAGAATTGCGAACGATGTCGTGGTTGGTATTGCAGTAGAGCGCAACCGTGTTGAGTACACGTGCGTCACTGGTCTGACTGTTGCCACGATCGAATCGAGCCAGCAATAGCTCACCTTCCGAGCACTGCGCAGCCTGCTGATCGGTATCCGCAATACACAGTTTCGATTGATCGATTTCGGTATCAGACCAATCGGACCATGGGCAACCTGTCAGCAACATAGCCGTGACTGCTAGGGAGACACCCCCCAAGGCGTGAATCGTCGTGCGTTTGGCGTTCATAACCCCTCGAATGATCTTCAATCACGCGACCAATCTGTAAACCGTCGCACTGATCGAAATCGCGGTCGGATCGGCACCGCACGAGCCGCCCTTTGCTGGCTTGGCGGGTCGCGGTGCACCGGAATTTATCTTTTACATTAAACAGTTCACGTTAACGCTGCAACATGGCGGCGGCTAAGATTTTTCAGTATTGCCGGCGCAGCAGCGCGTGCCGTTTCAGAAGTCTCACGACGGTAATGGCTAGCGACCGCGCGCGCTGCGCCAGATGGGCGTCCCGTCGATCTGCAGGTACGGCCCCCACCCGAACAATCTGTTGCGAGCTGTTGTCGACTACGCGTATTTCGTCGCCGGGGACACTGCCCGCCAGCAGGCGACGGGAAGTCGTCCGGGGGTCCGCCAGTTCAATTACGATGACGACCTGTGCTCCGCTGCGCCGACTCGCTCGGTGCCGGGAGCGGGGCATCCTGAGGCTGGGTGAGCGGCGCCGTCTCGAACAGCGTAGCGCAGGCATGACCAACCTGAATGAGGCGTTCACAGCTTGCTCGAAACGGCCCCAGGCGCCCATGTCCTCGAATGCGGCATAGACCAGAAAGTTATCGTAGCTCTTACCCTCAAACGCTGGAGCGACGACTGCATTGCCCAGGGACGCTTCGCACAGCGCACGAGACTCGGGAGCAATAGAAGGCAAACCCACCGGTGGCCATAAAGCAGAGATTGCAATGGACTGCCCTTGAAAAGAATCACTCAGTCACGTATCGGGCGCGATCACGAGCAACAACTGGCGCGCAGCGACCTGGTCGCCGGCCCGGCAGTGGACGGCTTCGACCGTGCCATCCACGTCGGCGGCCACGACGAACTCCATCTTCATTGCCTCGAGCACGAGCAGCGTGTCACCGGCGCGCACCGACTGGCCCGCGACCGCGTCCACACGCTGGATGCGGCCGTCCATGCGCGCGACCGTGCGACCGTCGCCGGCCGCATCGGCCGAGGCCGGCGGACGACGCAACACGTCCTCATAGGCCAGGGTCACGCCTTCGGCGGCCAGCCAGAGGCATGCCCCGTGCCGAAGCGCATGGGCGCGTCGATGCACGCCGGCGTGGTGCCAGTCCAGCCGCGTGTCCGCGGATGCGGTCAGCCCCAGTTCGATCCACGCTTGATCGACGCAAACGCGGTAGCGGCCCGCACCGTCGCAGGCGAGCCGGCATGCATGGCGGGTGTCGCCGTCGTCCAGGATCATCGGCGCTTCGTCGGCATAGGCACTGCGCCAGCCGAGTAGCGAAGCGTCGAGCCCGGCGCGCTCGGCCAGAGCCACGGCCTCCAGATGATGCATCGCGGCCGCCGCGAGCGCGCGGTGCAGCGCCGGCGGGCGCTCGCGCTCCAGCGCGTCGGCCATGTGCCGTTCGACGAAGCCGATATCGAAGTCGCCGCCGGCGAAGACGGGATGCGCCAGGATACGGCGCAAAAAATCGCGATTGCTGGTCGGCCCGAACAGCAGCGTGTCGTCCAGCGCTCCGATCAGGCGTCGACGGGCGATGTCACGCGTGGCGCCGGTGGCGATGAGCTTGGCGGCCATGGAATCGTAATGCGGCGAGACGACCAGCCCATCGGCCAGGCCGTGATCCACGCGCACACCCGGCCCGGCCGGCGGGCGCCAGCGGTGTATCGTGCCGGTCGCCGGCATGAAGTCCTGCGTGACGTCCTCGAGACACAGCCGCACTTCGATGGCATGGCCTTCGAAGCGGATCGCATCCTGCGCCAGCGCGAGCGGCTCGCCGGCGGCGATGCGCAGCTGCCAGGCGACCAGATCGACCCCGGTGATCATCTCGGTCACCGGATGCTCGACCTGCAGGCGCGTGTTCATTTCCATGAAGTAGAAGGCGCCGTCGGGCTCGAGCAGGAATTCCACCGTGCCGGCGCCGCGGTAGTCGATGGCCCGGGCCGCCGCCACGGCCGCAGCCCCCATCCGCGTTCGCAGCGCGGCGTCCACCGCCGGCGAGGGGGCTTCCTCGACGACTTTCTGATGCCGCCGCTGTACCGAACAGTCGCGCTCGCCGAGATGGATGACGTGGCCGTGGCGATCCGCCAGAACCTGGATCTCGACGTGGCGCGCGCCGGTGACCGCCTTCTCCAGAATCAGCTCGTCGGAACCGAAGGCCGAGGCCGCCTCGGAGCGTGCCGAGGCGATCGCCGAGGCGAGATCGGCGATGCGTTCGACGCGACGCATGCCGCGCCCGCCGCCGCCGGCCGAGGCCTTGACCATGATCGGCACGCCGATGCGCTCGCCCTCGGCGCACAGCACGTCATCGTCCTGGGCCACGCCTTCGTAGCCCGGCACGCAGGGCACGCCGGCCTCGATCATGCGCTGCTTGGCCGCCCGCTTGGCGCCCATGAGCGCGATGGCGTCCGGGGCCGGGCCGACGAAGACGAGACCGGCGTCCTCGACCGCGCGCGCGAAGGCGGCGTTCTCGGCCAGAAAGCCGTAGCCCGGGTGCACGACATCCGCGCCGGTGGCCCGGGCCGCCTCGATCAGCCGCGCTATCGACAGATAGGACTCGGCCGCCGGCGCCGGGCCGATGCACACGGCCTCATCGGCGAGCGCCACGTGCGGCGCGTCGGCGTCGGCCTCGGAATACACCGCGACGCTCGACCAGCCGAGCGCCCGGGCGCCGCGGATCAGCCGTACCGCGATCTCGCCGCGGTTGGCCACCAGCAGCTTGTTCAGGGCGCGCATCCGCGGGCCTCCGGGCTGCCGCCGGTCGCTTCAGGCATCGCCATCACCCTGCGCCCAGTACGGCGCCCGCTTGTCGAAAAACGCGCGTACCCCGTCGCGCCCCTCGTCGCCGGTCAGACAGTCGGTGAACGTCTCGGCGCCGGCGTCGAGCAGCGCGGCGGGCTCGGCGGTCCGTGCCGCGCGGACGATGCGCTTGGTCTCCGCGATCGCCCCGGGCGCGCAGGCCAGCACATCCTCGAGCACGGCGGTGATCCGGTCCTCGCCGGCCTCGGCGTCGTCGACCACATCGTGGGCGATGCCCAGTCGCGCGGCTTCGCCGCCCTTGAGTTGATGACCGCAGATGCCGAGCCGTCGGGTCTCGGCGGCGCCGATGCGCGCGACCACGAACGGCAGGATCTGGGCGGCCGGCACACCGAGCCGCGCCTCGGGCATGCCCATGCGCGTATCGGTGGTGACGATGGTGATGTCGGCCACGCACAGCAGCCCGAAACTGCCGCCCAGGGCCGCGCCGTCGGCCAGTGCGATCACGGCCTGCGGGGCGGCGTCGACGGTTTCGAGCAGCTCCCCGAAGCGCCGGCTGTGCGCGGTGGCTTCGTCGCGAGCGCTCGCGTCGTCACCGTCGAAGTCCGCGAGCGCGTTCAGATCGGCGCCGACACAGAAATGGTCGCCGGCCCCGCGCAGCACGACGACGCGCACGCTGCGGTCGTCACGGACCGCGTTGAAGGTGTTCACCAGATCGTCGATGAGCCCGGCGTCGAGCGCGTTGCCGGCGTCGGGGCGATCGAGGGTGGCATGCAGCACGCCGTCCTGCCGGTCGAGGGCGAGCGCAGTGGTCTCGGGTAGTGCCATGTCGGTTTCCTATGCGGTCGAGTGCAGGTCGAGGCGCTTGGCGATGATCTGCAGCATGATCTCGTCGGCGCCGCCGCCGATCGAATGCAGGCGCAGATCGCGATAGAACTGGGCGGTGGTGGATTCGGCCATATAGCCGTGCCCGCCCCAGAACTGCAGGCAGGTATCGGTGAGCTGGCGCGCGAGCCGGCTGGTCTTGAGCTTGGCCATCGAGGCGTTGCGGGTGACATCGCGCCCGGCCACGAGATCGGCGGTGGCCTGGTAGGTGAGCGCGCGCGCCGCCTCCAGTTCGGTGGCCAGTTCGGCCAGCGTGAACTGCACGTACTGGTTGTCGATCACGCTCTGGCCGAAGGCCCGGCGCTCTCGGGTGTAGGTGACGGTATCGTCGAACACCCGCTGCATGGCCTCGAGAATGCTGGCGGCGAGGAACAGCCGCTCCTCCTGGAACTGCTGCATCTGATAGACGAAGCCCTGGCCGGCCTCGCCGATGAGGTAGCGCGCCGGCACACGCACGTCGTCGAAGAAGATGATCGCCGTATCGGAGCTGCGCTGGCCGAGCTTGTCGAGCCGCGTTTCGCGATTGACGCCGGGCGCGTCCAGCGGCACCACGATCAGCGACTTGTCGCTGTGCTTCGACTCACCGCCGGTCACGCACAGCAGGCAGATCCAGTCGCCCTGGGTGCCGTTGGTGATCCACATCTTCTGGCCGTTGATGACGTAGTCGTCGCCCTCGCGCCGGGCCGTGGTCGTGATGCCGGCGACGTCGGAGCCCGCACCCGGTTCCGACACGCCGATACAGGCGACCTGATCGCCGGCGATGGCCGGCGCGAGGAAGTCGCGCTTGAGCTCGTCGCTGCCGTAGCGCGCCAGCGCGGGCGTGGCCATGTCGGTCTGCACGCCCACGGCCATGGGAATACCGCCGCAGGTCATGCGTCCGAGGCTCTCGGCGAAGGCGAGCTGGTAGGAGTAATCGAGCCCGAGGCCGCCGTATTCCTCCGGCTTGGTGATGCCGAGCAGGCCGAGATCGCCGAGACCCTTGAATAGCTCATGGGCCGGGAAGATGCCGGCGTTTTCCCAGGCGCGCACCTGCGGGTTGACCTGTTCTTCGATGAAGCGCTCGGTGGTGCGCCGGATCTCGTCGTGCTCGTGGGTGAACATCAGGCGCCCCCGGCGCGACGGCGGCGCTCGCCGTCGCGCGCACTCGCCGCACGCGGCATGCGCGAGTATCCGCGCGGGCACGGCGTTGCCGGCGCGCCGGCAACACTCGGACCTGGTGCGCGCGGGACCTCGTTCACTTGTGTCATCTCAGGCTCCTAGAAACGCGCGACGCCGAAGTCGGTGGGCCGCAGCGTGCGCCGGCGCGCCTCGCGACAGACCGAGAGCGTGAGCGCCAGCACGCGGCGGGTGTCGCGCGGGTCGATCAGACCGTCGTCGAACAGGCGCGCGCTACCGTAGAAGGCATGGCCCTGCTTGTCGAAGGCGCCGGTGATATGGGCGTGCATCTTCTCGAGCATGCCCTCGGGCACGGCTTCGCCGCGCGCCGCGTACTTGCCTTCGGTGACGATCTGCATCACGCCCGCGGCCTGTTCGCCGCCCATCACCGCGGTGCGCGAGTTCGGCCAGGCGAAGATGAAATCCGGCGAAAAGCCGCGCCCACACATGCCGTAGTTGCCGGCGCCGAAGGAGCCGCCGATCACGAACGTGATCTTGGGCACGTGGGCGTTGGCGACCGCCTGGATCATCTTCGAGCCGTGCTTGACCATGCCGGCCTGCTCGGCGTCCTTGCCGACCATATAACCGGTGATGTTCTGCAGGAACACCAGCGGAATCTCGGACTGACAGCACAGCTGGATGAACTGGGCGGCCTTGTTGGCGCCCTGGGTGGTGATCGGGCCGTTGTTGCCGATCACGCCCACGCTGCGCCCTTCCACGGCGGCGTGGCCGCAGACGAGCTGTGCGTCGAAGTCGGCCTTGAATTCGTCGAAATCCGAATCGTCGACCAGGCGCGCGATCACCTCGCGGCAATCGTAGGGTGTCTTGTGATCGGCGGCGACGAGGCCGCAGAGCTCGTCGATGTCGTAGCGCGGCGGCGCGAATGGGGCCGGTTCGGGGCGCGGCGCGCGGGCGGACCAGTCCAGGCGGGCCATGATCTCGCGCGCCTGGCGCACGCCGTCGGCGTCACCCTCGGCCAGGTATTCGCAGGTGCCGGCAACGCCGGCGTGCATGTCGGCGCCGCCCAGCGCCTCGTCCTCGGCGATCTCGCCGGTGGCGGCCTTGAGCAGCGGCGGGCCGGCGAGAAAGACCCTGGCCTGGCCGCGCACCATGATCACGTAGTCCGACAGGCCGGGCATATAGGCGCCCCCGGCCGTGGACGAGCCGTGCACGACCGTGATCTGCGGAATGCCGGCCGCCGACAGACGCGCCTGGTTGGCGAAGGTGCGCCCGGCCTCGATGAACATCTCGTCCTGATAGAGCAGGTTGGCGCCGCCGGACTCGATGAGCGAGACGATCGGCAGCTTCTGCTCGAGCGCGATCTGCTGGATGCGCAGGGTCTTCTGCACGCCCCAGGGCGTCATCGTGCCGCCCTTGATCGCGCTGTTGGAGGCATTGATCATGCAGCGCACGCCGGCCACGTAGCCGATCCCGCAGATGCTGTTGCCGCCGGCCAGCGATCCGTCGGTGTCGTCGTGGCAGCCGTAGCCGCACAACGTCGACAGCTCCAGAAACGGCGAGCCGCGATCGAGCAGCAGGTTGACCCGATCGCGCGGCAGCAGCTGTTCGCGCTCGCGATAGCGCGCGGCCTTGCTCTGCTCGGTGGCCCGCACGCGCGCCTCCACGTCGCGCAGCGCCTCGACCGCGGCGAGCATGCCCTCGCGATTGCGGCGATGGTCTTCGGACTGGACGTCCACCGTGGAGGACAGGACCGTCACGTCAGAACGCTCCGCCGTCGTCTTGAAGCGGCCTCCGCGTCGTCGGCCCGAGCGCGAAGCCGCCGTACCGGGCCTGCAGAAACAGGTCGCCGACGCGGCCCGGGGCGGGCTTCACGCCGTTCGACCTCGGCGCCAGCAGGCGCGACGCCGGGAAAGCCTCAGATCGAGCCCGAACCGTATCCCTCCGACGCTGGACACTCGCGACGCGAACCGCCGCGGCACGCGGCCGTCCTGCGCCCCGACACCCGCCGGCACGCGCGCGATACGGCTGAAGACGGCGGGCCACAGGCGCACCCGCGTGGCTGGAATGACCGGCGCTCGGCGCGCCGTGGTGCCGGATCGATGACACGATCCTCTCCTCTCGAAAGGCCGCTGTCTGCGGCTGCGAGCCGGTCGGCCCGACGCGCCGCGACAGTCTTCGCATGTAGTGGCCGAAAGCGTGCTACTCGCTCGCCACGCCGTCAAGTCGAGTGGCTCACTTTAGACCGAGCGGCGCAGCCGCTAGACTCGCATCATCGATTTCACCCGGACGGTCATGACGAGCGCGAGTCCTGCAGCGGCCTACCAGCGCCGGATCTTCCGGGCCAAGCGCGCGGCGATCCTCGACGCCGCGCTCGACTGTTTTCTCGAACGCGGTTTCGCCGGCACCAGCCTCAACCGCATCGCCGCCGCCGCGGCGGTATCGACGGCCACCGTCTACCGGCATTTCCCGAGCAAGGACGAGCTCTTCGCCCAGATCATCGAACGCACCTTTCTC
Source organism: Salinisphaera orenii subsp. halophila YIM 95161 (assembly GCF_003732545.1). GTDB lineage: Bacteria > Pseudomonadota > Gammaproteobacteria > Nevskiales > Salinisphaeraceae > Salinisphaera > Salinisphaera orenii_A. The sequence continues at coordinate 15,606 of NZ_AYKF01000093.1, forward strand.
GATGGCGCCGCCGAATCGCTGGACACGCTGCCCACCGGCCAGCCGGCCGCGGTGCTGCCGCAGATCGCCGAACGCTATGCGCGACTGATCCTCACGCCGCATTTCCAGCCGCTGGTTCGGGTGCTCATCGCGGAAGCCGTGCGCCTGCCCCAGCTCGGCCACGCGCTGGAGCAGCGCGGTCACGGCCCGTTTCTGGCCGCGGTCAAGCGCTACTTCGAGCGCGAGCACGCGCTGGGCACGCTGGTCGTGGCCGATCCGGGCCTGGCTGCGGAGCAGTTTCTGGGCATGATATCGAGCGTGGTCTTCTGGCCGCGGATGCTCAACGACCAGCGCCGCCCCTCGGCGGCCAAGGTGGAGCGCACCTGCGAGGCCGCGGTCGCCGCCGTGCTGGCCCGCCACAGGCCGGGCTGAGGGCCGGCTACGCCCCGCCGGCCATAGGCCGTCGCGACCGTGGCACCGGCCGGGCTCCGTCGGTTCTGCGCGTCGCCGCGGTCACGTCATGGCCACGATCAGGCAGAATATGCTGAACGAACGTTCGTTATAACCGGAAATCGAGGCGCGGACCGCGCGCCCCAATCGAGGAGACGAGAATGAGAGCACTGCTCTGCAAGCAGTTCGGTCCGCCGGAGACGCTGGTCGTGGAGGACATCGCCGCGCCCGAGATCGGCCCCGACGATGTCCGTATCGACGTTCAGGCGGCCGCGGTCAACTTCCCCGACAGCCTCATCATCGAGAACAAGTATCAGACCAAGCCCGAGCTGCCCTTCTCGCCGGGCGGCGAGCTCGCCGGCGTGGTCTCGGCGGTGGGCGACAACGTGAATCACGTCGCCGTCGGCGACGACGTCATCGCCTTCACCACGTACGGCGCCTTCGCCGAACAGGTGGCCGCCCCGGCCGATCGCGTCATCCCCATGCCGGCGGGCGTCGATCACGTCACGGCCTCGGCGTTCGTGATGACCTACGGCACGACCTATCACGCGCTCGCCGACCGCGCGGCGCTGCAGTCCGGCGAAAGCCTGCTGGTGCTGGGGGCCTCCGGCGGCGTGGGCCTGGCGGCGATCGAGATCGGCAAAGCCCTGGGCGCGCACGTGATCGCCGCGGCCTCGAGCGAGGACAAGCTCGCGGTCTGCCGCGAGCACGGCGCGGACGAGACGATCAATTACGGCGAGGAGGATCTCAAGACCGCGATCAAGGACCGCACCGGCGGCCGCGGCGTTGATGTCGTCTACGATCCGGTCGGCGGCCCGGCCACCGAAGCCGCGCTGCGCGGCACCGCCTGGCGCGGGCGGCTGCTGGTCATCGGCTTCGCCAGCGGCGAGATCCCGAAACCGCCACTCAACCTCGCCCTGCTCAAGGGCTGCTCGATCGTGGGCGTGTTCTGGGGCAGCTTCGTCAAGCGCGAACCCGAGGCGAGCCGGAAACAGCTGACACAGCTGTTCACCTGGCTCGGCGAGGGCCGGCTGCGGCCCCACGTCTCGGCGACGTATCCCCTGGCGCGCGGCGGCGAAGCCATCACGCTTCTGGCCTCGCGTCGCGCCTCCGGCAAGGTGGTCATCAAGCCCCAGGACTGAGGCGATCGCGCCGGCCGCTGTCGCGGCCGGCGCCCCGAGCTGTCAACAAACCGCAATCCGGCCGTCATCGCGGCGTTATCCGCGCACGCCACACTGCGCCCAGCGTGACACCGGCCCGAACCTCTCGGGCCGGCAACGAAACGGGGAAGGCGCATGCGCATCGCACTGCTCACCGACGCCTGGCGGCCGCAGGTCAACGGCGTGGTGACCGCACTGACCGCCCTGGTGGCCGAGCTCGAGCGGGCCGGCCACGAAGTCCTGGTGATCCATCCCGGTCTGTTCGTGACCGTGCCCTGCCCGACCTATCGCGAGATTCGCCTGGCCGCCGCGCCGCTGCCGGGCGTGGCCCGGCGCCTGCAGCGCTTCGCGCCCGATGCGGTGCATATCGCCACCGAAGGCAGCGTCGGCCTGGCCGGCTGGCTGTACTGCCGGCTGCGGCGCTGGCGCTTCACGACGTCGTTTCATACCCGCTTCCCCGAATACATCAACGCCCGCTGGCCGCTGATCCCCGTGGGCCTGGGCTATCGCGTGCTCAACCGGTTTCATCGGCGCGGCGTGCGGACGCTGGTCAGCACGCCGCCGATGGTCGATTTCCTGTCGGACCAGGGCTTTGCGCGGCTCGCACTCTGGCGGCGCGGGGTCGATATCCGGCTGTTCCGCCCGGTCGAACCAGCTGCGCTCGACCTGCCGCGGCCGGTGTTCATGTACTTCGGCCGTGTCGCGCCCGAAAAGAACGTCGAGGCGTTTCTGGATCTCGAGCTGCCGGGCAGCAAGCTGGTCGTCGGCGACGGCCCGGCGCGGGCGGCCCTGGAACGCCGTCATCCCGACGTGCACTTCGCGGGCATGCGCCTGGGCGAGGATCTCGTGCGCCATATCTGCGCGGCCGACTGCATGGTCTTTCCCAGCCGTACCGACACCCTGGGTCTGGTGCTCATGGAAGCCATGGCCTGCGGTGTGCCAGTGGCGGCCTATCCGGTCACCGGACCGATGCAGGTCGTGCAGCCGCACGTCACCGGCGTGCTCGACGAGGATCTGCGCGCCACCGCGCTCGCCGCGGTCGAACTCGACGGCCAGGCCGGCATCGCCTACGCGCGCGCCAACGGCTGGGCGGCCTCGGCGGCCGAGTTCGCCGCACAGCTCGCACTCGCGCGCCCGCGCTCCCGCGGCTCGAACACCCCGGCACTGGAGATCTCGCGATGAAGATCCTGATACTCGGCGGCGACGGTTTCTGCGGCTGGCCGACCGCGCTTCACCTATCCGGTCGCGGCCACGATGTGACGATCATCGACAACCTCTCGCGCCGGCATATCGACAACGAACTGGGCGTGACTTCGCTCACGCCGATCGCGCCCATCGACGTGCGTCTCGATAGCTGGAAGCGCACGACCGGACGCACCATCGCCGCCCTGCACATGGACGTGGCCCGCGAATACGACCGCCTGGAGGCGACCATCGAACGGCTCGCCCCCGACGCCATCGTGCATTTCGCCGAACAGCGCTCGGCGCCCTATTCCATGAAGCATGCCCGCGCCAAGCGCTACACGCTGGAGAACAATCTCGCCGCCACCCAGAACGTGCTCTGCGCGCTGGTCGAGACCGGCGTCGACGCGCATCTGGTGCATCTGGGCACGATGGGCGTCTACGGCTACGGCGGCGGCCTGCGCATTCCCGAGGGCTATCTCACCGTCGAGGTCGACGACAGCGACGGCGCGCGCACCCAGCGCGAGATCCTGTTCCCGCCGGACCCCGGCAGCATCTACCACATGACCAAGACGCAGGATCAACTGCTGTTCTATTTCTACAACAAGAACGACGGCCTGCGGATCACCGACCTGCACCAGGGCGTGGTCTGGGGCACGCAGACGCGCGAGACGCGCCTCGACGAGCGTCTGATCAACCGTTTCGACTACGACGGCGACTACGGCACCGTACTCAATCGTTTTCTCATGCAGGCCGCGGTCGGCCACGATCTGACCGTGCACGGCAGCGGCGGCCAGACCCGGGCCTTCATCCATATCCAGGACACGGTGCGCTGTATCGAAATGGCGATCGGCAACGCGCCAAACGCCGGCGAACGCGTACGCATCTACAACCAGATGACCGAGACCTGGCGCGTGGGCGAACTCGCGAAGCTGGTCGCGGGCCTGACCGGCGCGCGCATCCGCCATATGGACAACCCGCGCCGTGAGGCCGCCGAGAACGATCTGTGCGTGGACAACCGCTGCCTGCTCGATCTCGGCCTGGAACCGACCACCCTGCGCGGACAGCTGCTCGGCGAGATCATCGACGTGGCCCAGCGCTATGCCGATCGCTGCGACGAAACGCGCATCCTGTCGACCTCGCAGTGGGTGCGCCCGCAGACGCCGGACGGCGACCGGGCACTAGCGGTCTGATTGCGTCGCCTCAATCGGGCGCGGCGTCGCCCAGGCGTGCGGCCAGATCCACGAGCTGGTGGCGGCCGACGATATCGCGCGCGCTCTGGGCGACCTCGACGCGTTCGAAGGCCGCGAAGCGATCGCGGATCTCGGCCAGATATTCGTTCTGCTGGGCGACGCGCTCGGTGACGAAGGCGCTGGCCGGGTCCTCCGGCCAGAGTCGGTTCACGTAGAGCGCGCCGATGGGAATCTGGGTATCGCGCAGCTGCTCGATCACGCGCGCGGTCTCCTCGATCGGCAGACGCTCGGCCAGCAGCACCGGATGAAACACGGCCTCGGCGTGCAGGCGCCGGCGCGCCTCGGCGAAGCGCTCCGCGCGCTGGCGAAGCCGTACGAGTACGCGATCCTCGCGCTCGGGTTCGCTCACGCCGGCCATCGTGCGCCACATGCCCTGGAGTTTGTTCACCTTCGCGCGCTGAGCCTGCAGGCCCTCGACCCAGGCACCCAGCATCGACGGCAGCGTGAGCAGGCGCAGCGTATGACCGCTGGGCGCGGTATCGAAGACGATGCGGTCATAGTCGTCCGGACACCAGGTCATGATGCGGGTGAAGCGATCGAACAGCGCCGACTCGGCCGTGCCCGGCGCCTGCACCGCGAGCTTGAGATGCCGGTCGAGCGCCGGCAGCACCGCCTTGGACACGGCCGCCTCGGCGTCCTCGCGGATGCCTTCGACATAGGCGCGTGCATCGGCCTCCGGATCGATCTCCATCGCCCAGAGGCGCTCGCCGGCCGCGGTCGGCTGATCGCCCAGCCGCGTCTCGAGCAGGTCGGAGACCGAATGCGCCGGGTCGGTCGAGACCAGCAGGGTGCGATGGCCCTCGCCGGCCAGGCGCAGCGCGTGGGCCGCGGCCAGCGTGGTCTTGCCGACCCCGCCCTTGCCGCCGAACAGGTAGAAGCGGGTCGGGCCGTCGTGGTGGTGCTCATGCGCCATCGGGCGTCTCCAGCGGGTTCATGCGCGGCGCGCTTGTCGGCCATACGCGTCGCGCGAGCTTTTGACGCTCGCGGGCCAGGCGAAGCGCAGCCGAGGTTCCGATCGCCGCGTATCGCGATCGTGGGCGCGACCGGGCGCTATGGCCGGTTGACGGGTCGCAGGCCTGCGCGCCAAGCGTCGTGCTGCGGCCAGAGGAGGCGTCGCGCGGGCTCGCGCCGTCACGCTGTACAGGCGCGCTGCAACGCTGGATGGCCACATCTTGTCCATGTCATCGGCGCTGGGGCTGAAGAATCGGACGCCCCGCCATAACCAGGGGCACCCGGCGGCGTGGCAAACCCCGGTTGTGGCAGACCCGGCCCCGGCGGCTCGCGCCCTGCCGGACACGCTTGGCGGTCTCCAACGCGGCGCACGGACGAACAACCAACGGGCGCTAGCAGCACACGCCGGCTTCGGGAAAGGTGTCCATGCCCATGCGCTGGTGCCAGCGGTGGAACGACTCGATCAGATCCGGATAGAGTTCGAGCGCGTAGTAGTCGGCCGGGCCGGGAATCCCCAGCGCCTCCAGAAACAGCAGGGCGACGAGCACGTCTTCTTCGGAGCGCGCCTCGCGGGCGATGCCGGCGCGCCAGGGCGCCATGAACAGTTCGTCGTGGTAGTCGGAGAACCGACGCCACAGGCTTTTCTCGTCGGCCATGTCGACATGCCTGTCGTGATGAATGCGGTCACCGTGTTGCCGCGCGTTCAATCCTGCGCGATGCGCTCGAGCACCCGCGCGACCACTGTGTCGGTCGCGGGCAGACGCCCCGAATACAGCGTGTCACCGTCGCAGACCACCGCCATCGGCGCGCCGGCCCGGGCCATGGAGCGAATCGTCGCTGCCCAACCGAGGCCGCGGCGACGCGCGGCCCGCCAGACGGTCGGATACAGCCAGAGCAGGTTACGCGGGTCGGCCACGATCAGATCGAGCTCGGGCGCGGCCGCGGCCAGGTCGCGATAGACGGCCCCGATCCGTTCCATGCGCGCCCGGCTGTGGCTGAAGTCCGCCGCCCCGCCGAGCGCCGAATCGCGCGCACCCAGACGGCCGCAACAGCCGGAGCCACTGTGCTGCGCATCCTGCTCGCGCACCAGGATCACCTGGTGCGTCGTCACCGCGCCGGCGCTCGCCTCGGGGCGATCGGTTCGGCACGCCGTGATCATCGATCCGCGGCCGCCGGGTCGCGCGCGCCGCGCTGGCGGTTGAGCGCGGTCACCGCTTCCACGATCAGCCAGGCCGCGAGGACGAAGATCGCCGCGTCCATGGCCAGCAGCAGCCAGTCACCCTTCTGGAAGAAGTCGACCAGATTGAGCAGCAGCGCCCAGGTGGTCATGAACAGCAGGAACACCAGCGGCACGATCGCCGCGAGCGGATTGCGGTTGCGTGCCAGCACCCAGACCGCAATCACCGACAGCGCCAGGCCGGCGGTGAGCTGGTTCGTGGTACCGAACAGCGTCCACAGGCGACCGAAGGCGAAGCCCTTGCCGCCGGCGTCGTCGCCGCCGGGCACCAGCGCCAGACCCAGCGGGATCAGCACGGCCAGCGTAGTAAGCAGATTCACACGCCCCGACAGCGCCTTGAAGCCGGCCAGTTCGCTGATCTCGGCGAGAATGTAGCGCTGCAGCCGGATGCCGGTGTCCATCGTCGTCCCGGCGAAGGTGATGACCACCACCGCGGCGAAGGTCGCGCCGAGCGTAGCCGGAATGCCGAGGTTGCTAAGGAAGTGGCCGGTACCGGTCACGAAATGGCCGAGCGCCCCGCCCGACGCGGCGCCGAAGTCGGCGTAGGCGGTATTCCATTCGCCGGCTGCGCCCAGACCCGCGGTGCAGGCCAGGATCGCGGCTAGCGCCAGCGCGCCCTCGCCGAGGGCGCCGCCGTAGCCGACGAAGCGGGCTTCGGGCTCCTTGTCGAGCTGCTTGGACGTCGTGCCCGACGCGACCAGGCTGTGAAAGCCCGAGATCGCGCCACAGGCGACGGTGATGAACAGATACGGGAACCAGTGCGGCGAATCCGCCGAGACCTCGTTGACCGCGGGCGCGCTAACCGTATCCCAGCCGACGAGCACGCCGAGGAAGATCACGAACAGCGCCACGATCAACTGCTGGCCGTTGATGTAGTCGCGCGGCTGCAACAGGATCCACACCGGCAGGCGCGAAGCGATCCAGGTGTAGGCGAAGATCAACAGGATCCAGGTGGTGCGCACCTCGAGGCCGATCGCCGAAGCCAACCCGTCGACCTCGATCGGATACGCCTGGCCGATCGGGATCGCGATATAGAGCAGCAGCAGGCCGACGATCGACGGGATGATGATGGAACGCCCCAGCCGATAGGCCCACTGCCCGATGAAGACCGCGATCGGAATCACGATCAGCGCAGGGATCACCGCGCCCGGGTTGGACTCGAACAGGATCGCCATCACCACGCCGAACACGGCGTTCACCAGCGTCAACAAAAAGAATATGATCAACAGGAACAGCGTGCTGGCCCGCGCGCTGATGACCTTGCCGGAGAGCGTGCCGATGTTCTGACCGCGATTGCGCGCGGACACGACGATCGATCCGAGATCGTGCACGCCGGCCGCGAAGATGGTGCCCAGGATCACCCAGGCCAGGGCCGGCAGCCAACCCCAGTAGACCGCGATCGCCGGGCCGACGATCGGGGCGGCGCCCGCCACCGAGGTGAAGTGGTGCCCGAGCAGCACGTGCTTGTGCGTCGGCACGAAGTCGACACCGTCGCGCATTTCATGCGCCGGGGTGCGGAAATTGGGATCGAGCGCGTAGACCTTCTCGGCCAGGTACCGCGAATAGAAACGATAGCCCAGATAGAAGGCGACCAGCGCCATGACGATCAGAAAAAAGGCCGGCATTGGATCTCCCCGCGGTTTCGCGCCTCAGGCGGACGCTGTGCGTGGCGAACGATAGCAACGCGGATACGCCGGGCGCCAGTCTACAAACGTATCAGGCGTCTGCGCTGCCGGCGCTGTGCGGCGCGTCTACGGCGTGCCGCAGGCCGGGCAGGCCGGATCGGCCGGAATCCGCAGACTCCGCCAGCGATGGGCGGCGACATCGAGCGTGAGCACCCGCGCGGCGAGCGTATCGGCCATGCCCACGATCAGCTTGATCGCCTCCAGCGCCTGCAGCGTACCGACGATGCCGGGCACGACCCCGAGCACGCCGGCCTCGGCACAGGTCGGCGCCGCGCCCACCGGCGGCGCGCTGGCGAACAGGCAGCGGTAGCAGGGCCGGCCGCCGGCCGGAAACACGCCGACCTGGCCGGCGAAACGCTCGACCGCGCCGTAGACCAGCGGTATCCGCGCCGCCACGCAGGCATCGTTGACCGCATAGCGGGCGCTGAAGTTGTCCGAGCCGTCGACCACCAGATCGTGGCCGTCGACCAGCTCGGCGGCGTTGTCCGCGCTCACCCGCGCCTCGATCGGCTCGATGGCGATACTCGGATTGAGGGCCGTGAGCGCGGCCATGGCCGAGCGCACCTTGGACTGACCGACGCTGGCATCGCGATGCAGGATCTGGCGATGCAGGTTGGAGCGATCGACCACGTCGTGATCGACGATGCCGATATGCCCCACGCCGGCCGCGGCCAGATAATAGGCCGCCGGCGAGCCGAGCCCGCCGGCACCGATGACCAGCACGCGCGCGTCGCGCAGTTTCGTCTGCCCCGCCTCGCCGACCTCGGGCAGGGTGAGCTGGCGGGCATAGCGGGCGCGATCGGCGTTGTCGAGCATGGTGGGCGTCTCGAACGCCAGGCCGGCATCCTTCCAGGCATCGAAGCCGCCCTCGACCGAGCGCACGTCGCTATAGCCCAGACGCGCGAGCTGGTCGGCGGCCAGCAGCGAACGCGAGCCCGACGCGCACAACAGCAGCACCGTTTGATCGGGTCCGCTGACCTCCTGCTCCAGACGCATCTCCAGAAAGCCGCGGCCGAGCGGCCTCGCGCCCACGGGCGTGCCCTGGGCGATCTCGTCGGCCTCGCGGATATCGACCAGCAGCGCACCTTCGCGCGCCAGTTCGGCGGCGCGCTCGGCGTTCACCGGTGGAATGCGTTCGCGCAGTTCGGCGAGTTGGTCTGTCAGGCTCATGGCGCGTCGCGGGCCTCGTCGTGGTCGGTGAGACTGTCGTCGTCCTCGTCGTCGGGGATGCCGTCGTCGGCGTCCCCGCGGGCAGCACCCAGCGCGGCGCTGCGCTGCCAGGACTGTCCGATCGACTTGCTGGTGTTCGCACCCATCTTCTTCAACTGCTCGCTGCGGCGCACGATGTTGCCGCGGCCCTCGACGAGCTTGTTGCGCGCGCCCTCGTAGGCCTTGTTGGCCGTGTCCATGGCCCGGCCGAGCTTGTCGAGATCGTCGAGAAAACCCACGAACTTGTCGTGCAGCGCACCGGCCTTCTCGGCGATCTCGGCGGCGTTCTCCTCCTGCTGCTGCAGCCGCCAGAGATTGGCGATGGCGCGCAGCATGGGCATGAGCGTGGTCGGCGAGACCAGCGCGATATTGGCGTCGAGCGCTTCGCGCTGCAGGTCGAAATCGCCGCGCAGCGCCTCGACATAGGCCGCCTCGGAGGGAATGAACATGAACACGTAGTCGAGCGTCTGTATGGCGTCGATATGCTGGTAGTTCTTGGCCGACAACTGCTTGAGATGACGCCGCACCGAGGCGACGTGGTCGGCGAGTGCGGTTTTTCGGGCGTCCTCGTCCCCGGCCTCCTGGACCCGCAGATAGGCCGTCAGCGACACCTTGGCGTCGACGACGATGCTGCGCTGCTCCGGCAGATGCACGACCGCATCCGGCAGCTGGCGGCTGCCGTCCTCGGTGGTGACCGAGAACTGCGTCTCGTACTGGACGCCTTTCTCCAGGCCCGAGCGCTCCAGCACCGTCTCCAGAATCATCTCGCCCCAGTTGCCCTGGGTCTTGGATTCGCCGCGCAGGGCGTTGGCCAGATTGGTCGCGTCCTCGGCGATCGCCTTGTTGGACTGCTCCAGCAGGCGCACCTGCTCGGCGAGCGCGCTGCGCTGGCGGTTTTCCTGATCGTAGGCTTCGCGGACCTGCTTTTCGAAGCGGCCGATATGCTCGCGCAGCGGGTTGAGCAACGGCTCGAGGCTGGCCTTGTTCTGTTCGGTGAAGGCCCGGCTTTTCTCTTCCAGGATTTCCTGGGACAGCGTCTTGAACTGGTGGGTGAGGGCTTCGCGCGCTTCGGTCAGCGTCTTGAGCTTGTCCTCGCTGTTACGGCGTTCGCTGTCGAGCCGCGTCTCCAGCCGGGCGTTCTCGCTGCGCGCCTCGGTCAACGCCTGGCGCACGGACTCGAGCGCCTCGCGCGTCTTCGCATGCGCGCCCGCCTCATTCTCGGCCGTCTGTCGGGCACTGTCGCGGGCGCTTTCCAGACGGGCCTGGGCCGAACGCGCCCAGAGCACGGCCAGCGCCGCGCCGACAAGGACGCCCAGCAGCAGCGCGGAAACAATCAGAACAATGGCTTGCGTGGTCATCGATGGAGCGTTCGGCCGGCAGCGGAATGCGATGGCACTCAGTCTAACGCCGCCCCGCTGGCGCGTGCGGCCGCACCCGCGCCGACGATGGAGTCCGGCGTCCGGGCAGCGCGTACAATACGCGCTCTCTTTTCCAGATCGCGATGCTCTCGCGCCCATGATGCTGCAACTGCGCAACCTGCGGCTGGCCTACGGGACCCAGCCGCTGCTCGACGACGCCGAACTGGCCATCGACCGCGGCGAGCGGGTCGCGCTCGTCGGCCGCAACGGCACCGGCAAGTCCACGCTAATGCGCATCGTCTCCGGCGAGATCGAACCGGACGAGGTCCTGCGCGAATCCCGGGCCGATCTGCGCGTGGCCCGGCTGGAGCAGGAAGTGCCCGCCGGCACCCACGGCCCGGTGTTCGATGTGGTCGCGGCCGGGCTCGGCGATGTCGGCGAAGCGCTGGCCCGTTTTCACGACCTGACCGCGCGGCTGTCCGCCGGCGAGGACGTGATGGATGCCTTCTCGAAGGCCCAGGCCGCGGTCGATGCCGCCGACGGCTGGACGCTGGCCCAGCAGGTCGAGAGCACGCTGTCGCGGCTCAAGCTCGGCGCCGACTGGCAGTTCGAGTCGCTGTCGGGCGGCCAGAAACGGCGCGTGCTACTCGCCCGTGCCATGGTTCAGGCGCCCGATCTGCTGCTGTTGGACGAGCCCACCAACCATCTCGATATCAGCGCCATCGACCAGCTCGAGGAGATGCTGCTGAACTGGAACGGCGCGCTGCTGTTCATAACCCATGACCGCGCCTTCCTGCGCAATCTGGCCACCCGCATCGTCGATCTCGATCGCGGCAAGCTCACCTCCTGGCCCGGCGACTACGACCGTTTTCTCGAAGGCAAGGAAAAGATGCTGGCCGACGAGGAGAAGGCCAACGCCGCCTTCGACAAGCGCCTGGCTCAGGAAGAGGTATGGATCCGCCAGGGCATCAAGGCCCGGCGGACCCGCAACGAGGGCCGCGTGCGCGAGCTCAAGGCCATGCGCGCCGAACGCGCCGAGCGCCGCGAGCGCGGCGGTAGCGCCAACATCGTGACCCAGGACGCGGCCCGCTCCGGCAAGCACGTGATCGTGGCCGAGAACCTGTCCTACGGCTGGGCGGACAAACCCATCGTCAACGATCTGTCCACGATCATCCAGCGCGGCGACAAGGTCGGCCTCGTCGGCCCGAACGGCGCCGGCAAGACCACGCTGATCAACCTGCTGCTCGGTCGCCTCGCGCCGGATGCCGGCGAGGTCAAGCTCGGCACCAACATCGAGGTCGCCCACTTCGACCAGCACCGCGCGGCCCTCGACGATTCCATCAGCGTGCTCGACAACGTGGCCCAGGGGCGCTCCTCGATCACCATCAACGGCCAGGATCGGCACGTGATGAGTTATCTGGGCGATTTCCTGTTCTCGCCCAAGCGCGCACGGTCGCCGACCAAGGTACTCTCCGGCGGCGAGCGCAATCGGCTGCTGCTGGCCAAGCTGTTCACCCGGCCCGCCAATCTGCTGGTCATGGACGAGCCGACCAACGACCTCGACGTTGAGACGCTGGAACTGCTGGAAGAGCGGCTGATGAACTACGACGGCACGTTGCTGCTGGTCTCCCACGATCGTGCGTTTCTGGACAACGTGGTCACCAGCACGCTGGTCTTCGAGGACGAGGGCGACGTGCGCGAGTACGTCGGCGGCTATTCCGACTGGCTGCGGCAGCGGCCGACGCCGACACGAGCCGCCGAGCCCCGAAAGAAGACGGGCGGCCGCGGCGCCTCGAAACCGGCGACGGCGCCGGCACCCACCGCCAACCCGCTGTCCAGCGCCGAGCGCAAGGAACTGCGCGCCCTGCCGGATACGATCGAGACGCTGGAGACACGGATCGCCGAGCTGGAGGCGGAGTTCAACGCGCCGGGCTTCTACGACCGTCCCCAGACCGAGATCCGGGCAGCCAGCGAGCGCGTGGCCGCAGCCGAACGGGAACTGGAGACGGCGCTGGCGCGCTGGGAGACGCTGGAGGCCCGACAGGGCCGCTGAGCCGGCGGCCGCCCCCCGCC